>JBGULQ010000031.1:0-3321 GCA_045116295.1 Alphaproteobacteria bacterium | reverse complement strand
TACTTCTTTATGTCTTCCCTTATAGGTCTGGCTTGCAGCCATCCCTGGTAGTCATGTGTGCTTGTTTCCTTGTGAGCCTTTAGGGCTCTCAGAAAACAATCCCACCAGCCTACTGGAAGACATCAAGAAGACAAAATATAATTCAAAATAGCTTCCTGCGGTCGTAAAAAAACATGCAGATAAAGGGAGTCTCCCACAGATTACCCGAATAAATACAGATAAATCCATTTGGGATAGGGGTAATGCGCCAGCCTTTTTTTACGACCGCAGGGAGCTATTTTGTCCCCGTATTTTGTCTTTCCGTAGTGGCTCCTGCTGGGTGGGGGCTCATTTTCTTGGGAAACCCTCAAGGTTTACCAGAGAAAAGGAGAACTCGCATCAGCAGGGATTTGCCACAAGCAAAGCCCATAAAAGGGAGACACAAGGAAAGCATTTTGATCTCTTTAACATTGAGTCCTTGCGAATAATTATTGTCAGTTAAGAGCTGCTTGCTGCCATATAATAATTTCCGTGTTCTTTCGTGTTTTCCGTGTTAAGAATATTTTTTCGCGAGAGTTTTGCGAGGGGGGGGTGCACTTTTGCCTTTTTTTAGGTGTAACATACTGAAAATCAAACAATAATGATGAGTGCACCCCCCCTTGAAAAAGGAGGTGTTTTTTAGGGGGGGTGCACGCTTTGTAAAATGTTGATAATCAATACATAAAAGCTGAAAAATCGCAAAAGTGTACCCCCCCCTCTACAAACTCTTTGAAAATTTTTTATTCTCGTGGATTTTTTCTCTTCTATAAACCCCTATTGCCATATAGTGATAGGGCAAAAAAAATCTCCCTACCCGATAAACGAGTAGGGAGAGAAAGTTTATATATTGAAACTATTATCGTCTATAAACAGGACGGATACACTTTCCGCAGAAACGTCTGTCGTAGTAATTACCGCCACCGGAACCCCATCCATGACCATCCAATCCACTATTGGAGAAATCAAGACAATATGCATAACCAGCACTACTTTTTGGATTTAATGATTTACTCCAGTAGTGAGAATAACTGTTTTCACTATTAAGACCAGATTTTCCCCAAGTATCACAATGATATCCAGCAGCAGGAAGCCACAAAGTTTTACCATTATTCTTACTTGTTAATAGTACACCGTAATGACCCTGATATGTTGTACTTGTGTAATAAGTTACAGTACAATTATTATACAACTCCTCTATTTGGGCATAAGTAGGCATACAATAAGCATGACCTGCTATTTGATATGCCGCATCGTATTCATCCTTCAAGGTAGAAACAGAACCAGAAGTTGTATATATATCATCGCCCAAAGTATAAGTACTACTATTATACTTTGTCTTCTTATTACCACTTCCATCATCTTGGTTGAATGCGAGCAAATCACCCCAAGCATAATAGCCACCATTATCATACATACTATTAACCAAGGTTGTTGAAGTGCCACTACCAGCCGTAATATTCCTTGTACACCAAAGTGTACCAGAAGGTAAATCAAGATTAACAAAATCTGTCATGTATGTCAATCCTGAAACATCAAATGTGCCAAAATCGTAGATCTGAGACCTTCCAAAGGTAACACTTTCAGTGTATTTATTAACATAAATAGATCCATCGCTTTTCTCCAATTCAAATGTAAAGCCACTATTTAAAGGTGTACCAGGAATTAACGCTAAATAGAAAGTACCATTAGAATTCTCAGGTATTTCCAATTGAGCATAGTTATTGGTGTTTGACTTTTTAGAGGATATGTCTCCCGAGTTACTCATCTGTACTGCATAAGTACCTGACAATATTGAATTTTCATAATTTGAACGCACTCTGATGTATTTAACACCATCATTATTTGTCAAAGTAACCTTAATAAGTGTAGGAACATTCTTAAATACTAGATTTTTATCATACGATGAAGTTGTACGTGCTATCATCAGCATAGCACTTTTATCGTAAGGATATCCAGATGTTAGTACTTGATGAGTCTTAATCTCGGTAGTGAATTCACCATGATTAACTGATGATACTACATCATCAGGATAGATAGCAGCATAATAGCTTTTACCAGAAGGAATACCACTTCCTGTGAATTCAGCTTTGGTTCCATTGGAATACATTTTGGAGATTGTAGCTTTGTTATTTTCACCAGTACTCGTATTATTATACCACGACAATAAGATTTTATCACCTTCTTGCCAATGCATTCTTTCGGTACTACTGCTTTCCTTAGTAAGGACAGCACGTGTGGTTTCATCACCCTCAAAAGAAGCTGTGAAAACCATTTCCTCTACAGACGCACTTTCTTTATTCTCATCATTCTTCTCTATGTCATTGTCAGAAGAACATGAAGCAAACATAGCTAATGATAACACAAAAGCTGTGTTGGCAAAGTATCTTAATGTTTTCATTTCGTGTAAGATTAGTTGTTATTATTCTTCCTCTTCGAATTCCATAGACTTAGCACCATTGGAACTGCCGCTTAAGTTAAATGAGTTTACATGGTAAGCCTCATTAGACCCATCTAAAATACTTGAAGTTCTAAGTTCGTGGAACCTCATTGTTGGTTGAAAATAATTTTTCTTTTTCATAAGTGCAAAATTTTTAAGTGTTTATTTTTTGATTTATTATATTCAGGGTATTAAAACTCGTTTTGGGGAAACGATTTTGTGTGTAAAGTTATATATTTTTGAAAATATATACAAGAAAATATACGAAAATTTGCTTTTTTGGTGTGTATTTATGACAATTATATATGAATTTTGGCTGTTTTTCTTATAAAATAGCACTAATTTCTTAGTTTTTTGCGTTTTTTCTTTGAATACTGAAAGGAAGGGAGATACGGAAATGCTCGCTTGCGCGAGGGTGGGTTTTTAGAAAGTAAATTAACTCAGAAATATATATTTATTTAACCACGGAAGATTCGGAATGACACGAAAGGCTCGCTTGCGCGAGGGTGAGTTTTAGAAAGTAAATTGGAAATAAATTAATTCAATAAATTAACGTGAGTTCGACGAATTCTACGAATGGCAGCAAACTGCCTTAACCACTGCGTGGGGCTACACGAAATTACCGCGAATTTTACACGAATTTGTCATTAATACTTTTTAAACATAAAAATTTATGATTAATTTATGATAAATTCATGGAAATTTGTGTAGCCAAGCGCAGCGTTTTATTTTCGTCAAACTGACGTTATTTTAACGACCACAGATAGCACAGATTTTACGGATAGGCTCGCTTACGCTCGTGATTTGCATCTGTGAGATCCTGAATATCTGTGGTCAATATAAACATGAACACGGAAGACACAGAA
>JBGULQ010000030.1:0-36258 GCA_045116295.1 Alphaproteobacteria bacterium | reverse complement strand
AGAAAATAAGGAAGATGTTTTATTTTTTAAAAAATTTGAAGATCGCTTGACCAAAAGACTTGCGCTTTTGGAGCGATGACGGGTTTTATGATGGTTTTTAAACAACCTGTCATGCCTCCGAGGACAAGTGTCCGAGGTCAAGGCATCTTCAATATTTTTATTCTGATATATTGTCGAACAAATCGCTCCACAAAGGATTAAACTCTGTAATTAATTTTTCCTTGGTTTTACGATAGCTTTTTTTCAAATATTTTTCTCTGCTTATTGCAGTGATTTCATCTTCATAACATTCATAATACACAAGTTTGTGCAGTTCATACTGTTTTGTAAAACCGGGAAGAATATTGTTTTTATGTTCCCATACTCTGCGAGCAAGATTATTTGTAACACCTACGTAAAGAGTGGTATTATTAGCATTTGTCATGATGTAAACATACATATTTTTCATAAGATGATCTTGATATAAAACATTTATTACCGCAATAAAAAAATTGAAAATTGTAGGATTTTTTAAAAAATTTGAAGATCGCTTGACCAAAAGACTTGCGCTTTTGGAGCGATGACGGTTTTGATTAACTAGTCATCCCTATTTTTTGCATGAGCAAAAAATTCCAGGGATCTACCTTATTTGAAAAAATTTGAAGATCGCTTGACCAAAAGACTTGCGCTTTTGGAGCGATGACGATTTTGTTTTAATAAAAACGAGAGGGGACGTTTTGTTTTTTTGATGACATAGGGGAAAAATTGTGATATAATGACGTTGTATTTAATTCTTTTGTCTATTATTATAATCTGTGACGTGTTCGCAAAACTTTAATAATAGACATTTTTTTATTAATCATCAAAATTTGTTTTATTATGAAAAGTTTTTTTGAAGAAATGCCGCGCTACATGTGGCCGACCGCTGTTATGTGTGTAATGTTTTTGTTACTCTGCTGGATGTATACGCTACAGTCAGTAGCTCCGGCATGGGTATCAACAACCCTGTTTGCAATCGGAGGTCTTTTCGGCATCATCGGCTGCATCACCATCTGGGGTCACTGCCCCGAGTGGTATCACAAGGGTAGTGCCATTGGCGCAATTTTTGTAGTGGCATACACAATGTGCATATGTGCCATAGCGCGCATGATGGGGGTTTCTGTAAGAGATCTTCCATCTATAACAACCCTCCCTACCAGTATAGGCGGGCTCTCTTTTATAATCAGCACGTTTGTGATGAGTATTAAAAGAGGGTAGGATAACGTCACACCACCCCCTAGGTGGACAAAAAATGAGCAGATCGTCGTGAGACGACCTGCTTATTTTTTTGTCTAAACAATAGATTCCGTAAGACTCGAAAGCTGTTTCAAATTTTTGCACAATTACAACGCCGTCGCGTAAAGTTGTGTATAAATATATATAATATACGCGCGCGTGTTTTTTTATGTTAACTTGATGGTGTTTTATTAACATATCCGGGATATTAAAACATGAAAATCAAAAATATACTATGCTTTGCCTTGGTAATAGTAATGGCAAATGCCTACGCTATTAATGCCTTGGCAAATATTTCTATCTTTCCTTACAGAATCGATTTTGAAAACTCAAGCCGTAAACGTGTGCAAACGGTTAGGGTTATTAATAACTCTGACAAAGAGCAGACTTATCGCGTATCGGTCGTAAACTACGTTCAAAAACAAGATGGTTCTCTCGAGGAAGTAAGCAGCGATGACAAGTTTTTTGCACGCAAGCATTTGACTTGGTCACCACGTCAATTTCACCTCAAACCGAGAGAAATGCAAACCGTCAATATCGCGCGCAAAAGCTTGGCTAATCTGCCGGACGGCGAATATGTTTCGCACCTGAAAGTGCAAGAGGTTTTACTCGGCGATCCTAACAGAAAGAAAAATACCAATGATAAAACAATTTCTATGACTTTGACACCGCTGTTTGCCGTCACAATCCCTGTAACGATTGAAAAAGGCGACAACTTAGTCGGAAAAACCGATGTAGTAAGCTACAAAAAAACCGGTCCTAAACAGGTTCAGTTTGTACTGAAACGCTTGGGCAACAAGTCGTCTCGTGTTAATTTGGTTATTGAAACACCAAACGGTGAACAAATCGGTCGATTGAACGAAGTAAAAGTTTATATGACCACGAATCAGTTGACCATGAATATGAAAACCGAAAAAGACTTGCCAAGCAAAGCAGTATTGAAGCTTGAAGATGCAAAAACCAAAAAGGTTGTATTGACAAAGAATCTGCAGTTTTAAGGCAAAGCACCAAGTATTATGTTCTGGAAAAAGTCGAAAATAACACACAAATGCCATGGCTTTATGCTGTGGTTTTTGGCGTTTTGTGTGACTGTTGCGGGAATGTTACCCGCAACGGTATTTTCGGCTGATGAAAATTTTGAAGATAACGGTCCGCTGATTTTGGAACCGGTAATCCAAAATTATACCGACTCAGAATATGCATATGCCTATGAAATTAATTCAAAACTGTATGTTCCAATGTCGCAGTTGGCGGTCTGGGTGGGATTGCAATATACAAAAGATGCTCAGAATATAAACCTGCACTGGAATAATTCGCCACAAGATGTCAAAGTCAATTTGAAAAACAAAACTATTGATATCGACGGCAAAAAAGAAACTTTGCAAAACGATGATTTTAAGTTCTTGGAAAACGAATTATTCGTGTCTGACGCCTTTTTGAAGCGAGTGCTCAATATTGAGGCTTCGGTCGAAAGTTTGAGCATGCAGCTCAAAATCGACAGTCCGTTCGAGTTTCCGACAACGACGGCAAAAAATGCTAAAAAACGCCGCTCAAACGGTATATATCACCGCGAAATAGAAAGTTTTAAGGAATATAGCTTTGATGAACGGTGGTTCGATTTGCCAGTCGCCGATTTGACTATCGGCAAAGGTTGGGCGCGAAGCAAGGGTGGTAAAACCAATAATTCAGACTCGTACTCGTTAACACTTGCCGGATTGACTGCCGGTATGGACTTTAATGCCTATATAAGCGGCGATTCATACAATGACAGAAAACCGACTTTCAGGCTGAATGCAAGCCGTGAGTTCATAAATGAGCCGAAAAACAAGCTGAATATGAAACAGCTTGAAATCGGCGATTTGTCAGGGGTAGGAAATTCTTATTTTGCAAGTGCCGCTTCTGGTCGGGGTGTAACGGCAAGCAGTTTTAAGAACTTTGTAACCTCGGCAGACAAAACTATAGATATTTCCGGACCGCTGCAAGACGGTTGGCAAGTGGAATTGTATTGGAACGAGCAATTGCTCGGCTATCGTCAAAACGCAAAAGACGGACAATATAACTTCCCGAATATTCCGGTATCTTACGGGTTAAATGTGTTTAAGCTGGTGTTCTATGGACCATATGGCGAAGTGAGAACCGAAGAAAAACGCTACTACTCAGGTACAAGTCCGGTTAAGACCGGAGAGTTCGGTTATACGTTCTCTGCATATCAACCGGACAGATATATCATTGAGAAAAATGAGCCGATGAGCTATGAGCGAAAATCTGACAGATCCGTGCTTGATATGGTCGGGTATTACGGATTGCACGATAATCTTACGCTTATCGGCGGATATACGCAAACGCCAAATATACAAAAAACTATTACGCAAAATTTTGCCATGACCGGTTTGCAATATGCAATCGATGGTTTGTCCGTACAGTATAACTTGGAAAGAAATCTCGATAATAATAAAACCGGTCATCATGTCGAGGCGCAAGGCGATGTGTACATTGGTACATTATATGCTGCAGCTGATAATTATAACGGCATACACTCTCCTAACTCAGAAGTAGGTGGAGATTATGTAAAAAGCAGCTATGAAGCAAGGTTGAGCGGTATGCTGCCTTATTATGTTCCTTATTATCTGAGTTGGAAAAACGGAAGATATGAAAGCAATAACTACCATTTTGATGAAATATTGGGGCGTCTGTCAAAACAAGTTGGCATGGGCGTCAATCTTAATGTGGAAAACAGCTACTTTAACTCTCACAGACATGGCGGAATGACTGACGAGCTGAGGTTCGGTGCTTATAAATGGTGGGGAGCCTTTACTACTGAAGCATGGCTGACTTATAACATAAAACCGGATACCGAATTCAAAGAAGTTAAACTACGTGCAGATTTTAGAACCGGAAGACGAACTTATATTTCCGGTGAATATACTCATAATTTGCAGAACGATATGGATTATTTATCAATTTCGGCAAGCAAAGTGTTTAGTTTTGGTGGGTTGAGTCTGACTTTTTCTACCGATAGGGACTTTAACCTCAGCACATATATCACATATAACATCAGTCTGGCAAAAGAACCGTATAAAAACAGTATGCTATATACCGGAAATTCAAGGTTTGGCGATACCGGTAGCCTTTATGTTACAGTAAAAGATGAATTTGATAAGCCAATCGAGGGGCTGGGAATTAATGCAAATGGTCTGGAAAAAGAGGTTTATACAGATGACGATGGACACGCCCTGCTCTCAGATTTGCAAACATACGAAAAGACAAATGTACGCGTCGACGCCGAAACTCTGCCGGATGTTTCTTTGCAACCGGTGAAAGATGAGTATAAACTGGTACTGAGACCAGGTACAATCAGAACTTTGGAAATGAATTTTGTACATAAGGGAGCGGTAGAAGGACAACTGGCAAATCCTTATGGCAATATTATGTTCGGATATATGATTGCAGCAATAAATGATAATGATGAAGAAGCTGCCAAAACTTTTGCCGATACGTCAGGTATGTTTATTTTGGACGATGTACCCTATGGAAAATATAAACTGGTAATCAGTAAAGACGGTCACATTTTGGCTGAGAAAAAAGACATCGTGATTGATGATACATCAATCTATCTTGAGGGAGAAATTTGGCTCGATACATCTCAGATTGAGGACGAAAACCTGAGTATTCCGGATTATCTAAAAGATGAAGTACTGTTTGAGGCTCCAAGTGATGATGCAAGCGACGAAATAAAAGAAGAACTTAAACCGTTTGATCTTAATTTAGATGAAAATGAGGATTTGGATTTCTATAATCCGGATGAGGACAATTTTGTTGATGATTTAGATGAAATTCCACCGGAAAATGATACGGGCAAAACTGTTGATGAGATTGCTCCTGCCGATGCTAAGGAAACTGAGGAAGAGTATAACATCAATGATCAAATGCAAAAAAGAATTCTAAAGCTGAAAGAAGATGTCCGCAAAGTCTTGAAGAAAGCTATGCGAAGAAATGTTTTGTTTGATTCAGGATAAATAAATGGTTGTCTCATGTGAGTGGGCTCTTTGTTATGTATTATGCAGATTGACAAAAACATATTTTGTGTTATAATTTGAAAGTTGAAATTAATTATTAACAATATAATTCTAGAAGATATGAAAAACTTTTTCTTTTATTTGATTTGCACGATTGCTCTAGGGATTGTGTATGTTATTTTTGTGTATATGCTGCAAGAAAAGGGGGTATCTGCGGTGATTACTTTTACGCAAGTTTTTTCCATAATTGTGACAGTAATTACTGCAAATGAGCTGGCAGAGTCATATGATCCACACCTGCGCAGACCAGTGTGTGAGATGCATATTATGGCGGTTGTCATGGTTGTTGCAGCACTCAATACATCGTCTTTGGGTTGGCCTGAAAACCATGTATTATGGGCATGGCGAGCCATAATGGTAGCCAGCTTCTTGCGATGCTGGTGGCTACTGTATCAATACAGAGATGTAATTGAAAAATCTGATAGTGGCTTTGAGCCATAAATGGGTTAGTTATTTGTAAATTGAATGAAGGTGTCTCCTCGTTAGAGGCGGCACCTTTTTTGTATACCCGCGCACCCAATAGACAAAACGTGTTGACAAATGCGCTTTTGTGTGGTATTTATTGGAGGAAGTTTTACTTATTTATATATTATTTTTATGGAAAAAGATTTTAACAGTGTAATGAGTGAGGGTAAGATTCAGTGGCTGACATCTCGTTGGTCTTATGTGCTACTAATCACGGTAGTATTGGCTGTGGTGTATGCTCTTAAGGGAGGGACGGCTCTTGCGATAATGTCTTCACTTTCAGCATTATGCCTAGCATCTGGGAGTGTTTTTTTGTGGCAAGCAATCGTCCGGTCGAGTGGTGAGTCATTAGCAGAAAAGCTAACAGCGACCTCAATATTAGGCAGCATACTCTGTGCTGCTTGCCACCTTGTGGCACATGTCCTGTATGGAGTATCATGGGGAATAGCATGGATTTATGTTGTGCCTGCTGTGATTATGTTAATCATAGCCCAATTGTTCCGGCGTAAGGATGATGCAACGGAGGATTTGGGGGGCTACAGGTCCGATGATTCCATCAATCGCGTATTGCCGCCCAATAACACTGATCCACTCAGCGAGGATGACTGAGCAATAAAAACAAAAAGAGAGCTTCCTGTTAAGGGAAACTCTCTTTTTGTTTTAGGTTACCATCGCTGTTGTCAACGACGGCGATGCTTGTCATGCCCATGATGAGGGGGCGGTGTCGCGTGTCGCCTAGGTGGAGGCGGTGGTGTCACGTGTCGCCTAGGTGGAGGCGGTGGTGGCGCGTACCGCCTAGGTGGAGGCGGTGGGGTGTAGTAATAACCAGTGTAATACGGAGTTTGTACGGCTACCTGTGTTACCACCACATGCTCCCTTTTGTGCCTCACTTCATGTAGACTTGCACAGGAAGTCAAGCATGACAGCAGTAAAATGAAAAATAATATTCTTTTCATACAATTAAAAATAATAGATTATTAATAAACGTTACGATGTTAACGTATCATAAAATTAACATTTTGTCTATATAAAAAATTTCTTTTGTAAGTCTGACTGAAATAAAATATTTGTTTTAAACGTATTTACAACGGCTAAAATATAATATATATATTTTGCAGTTTTGATGTGGGAGAAATACAGATGAAAAAAGTCATAAACTATATTAAATTCGGGCGTGGCATTGGAGCAAGATGGTTGGCTTTGTACGCTTTGATCGGAGCAATTGTATTTGGAATCCTGTGTAAAAGTCTGGGAGATATGGCAACTCCGGCTCTGCAGAATGTTGCTGATCAGCTGCTACCGATAAAAGTTGAAAATGGTGTGATTGTCGAGCCGCAAAATGTTATTAAGACTGTTAAATTCGAGATTAAGGATGTTGAGCAATTTCCGGTAGTGTTAGATACGACCGTAGATAATATTAATACTGTAAATATACCTGATGGTATTTATATTTCAAAAAAGGCCGTTTATTTTGTTGACAGAGACAAAACTACTGTAAAATCCTTTTCAGGATCGGTTGAATTACTAAAAAGCGACTATACCGGTTTGTTCAAAAAAATGTCTATCTACGGCGGTTTGATAATGGGCGTTTTTGCGTTTATCATACTGTTTGCAGTATATTTATTTTTGGCAGCATTTTATGCAATATTTGCAGTGATGTTGGCAAAGTTTTATAATGTATTTTTCAATTATTCAGCGGCAATGCGATTGAGTTCACTTGCATATATTGCAACGTCTTTGCTGATGTTTATATTAAATTGGTGTGGAATCAGCACTCCGACATGGCTATATTTTGTAGCAGTAGTTACGCTGCTGATTTTGGCATTCAGGCTATTATACCCGCAGGAAACACCAACTAAACACATTCATAAGATATAAGATAAAGCCCCTTTACGGGGCTTTATTTTTTTAAGCGTTCAGTCTTGCAAGATACCAGTATTCAATAACTGAAAAAACGCCATATGCAACCATATAGAGCCCTATTAATGTTGTTATGGTAAATGCACCGATCAGCGGATGAGCAATAATTAAAAATGAAAACATAACGCCCAAAAGGCCAATAAACAATGCCCACCCCCATGGGAGAGAAGATTTATATGAACGTACTGAGCGAACAAGATTAATGATACCGACGGCAAGACACCAAATGGCAAAAATTGCCGGAAGGCTGGCAGTGGTTATTCCGAGATTGACCACCAAAATCAGACCTACAAATATATTGAAAAGTCCGACAAACAGTCCCCAACCGGATTCGTTATAAAATGATGTCACTGAATAGCCAAGACCGGCAATTATAAAAGCTGCGCCAATGTATAATGCCAGCGCGACCATGCCGATTAATGGATTTGCGCATACATATATGCCAAGCACTATCATTATAATGCCGACACACAAGCTCCATGTCTTTATGTCTCTAAAAACATCGCTTAAAGTTTTATTATTTTGTTCTACCATATTTTTCTCCTTATTGTTATGTATCAGGCAAGATATATGTGCAAAAAAAATGATTTAAAGGCGTATTTTAGTTGCTTTTAGACAAAAACAGTTTATAATATAAATAATGAGGCACAGGACGTGTAAAAATGGAAGATAATAAATTATATAAAATGATGAAAAATAATGCACCGCAAAGGCAATCAATGCGGCAGGATCCTGATACGGGTAAGCGTTATGATTCTCATTACCACAGTAAGCATTCTAAGGTATCTGAAACAGATACGACAAAGCCTGTTGCTCCAGAGGAAGTTAAGCCTTATTTACAACAGCAAGAAAAACAGCATTCTTCCTTGTCACCAAATATTTCTGAAAAAATTGCCGAGGCGAAGAAAAAAATCGGCGATCAAAATACGGGATATCATGAAGAAATAAATCCGATGTTTGCGGAAGAAGGTTTTGAACTTCAAAGAAGTAAACCATCAAAGATAATCCATAGGCTATTTCAAAAATTCCGTGCTTCTTTCAGTAAAGAAGATGAAGATAAACTCTCATATGCGTTGCAAAGAAACAACTGCCGTCTAGGACTTTATAAAGGCGGAAATAAAGATGAAAAGAAAGAAATCGCAGATATTGTTTTTTGCGGGGAAATAAGCAGACCGTGGAAAGGCTTTTCTCCTGAATATCAGAGAGTTGTTAATTACCCGTATGAATATGCTAAAAACCCTCGAAAAGAGGCAGAATACTCTGAATTTTTACAAAAGAGTCTATGGGCGGTTATGCGGCAATTTCCCGAATTTGCCTCAATTGAGAAGAAAGTAATATCAAAAATGGCAAAAGCCGGAATTCCTCCAGAGATATTACCGGGGATGAAACTGGTCGATTTTCAACGTTTTATGTTTGACCATTGCTCTATTGATGCCGGAGGCAGAAAAAAGAGTATTTCATTCAAAAGGCTGTTTCCACAATTTGATGAAAACGGCAATGAAAAACGCAGTGATAGCGGCAATATTTTAACAACAAGTGCAAAACGTGCTGCGACGATTGAATTTGCTGAAAAATATGGTGATCAATTCAAAGCTTTGATGATGAAGCAACAACATGCAAAAAGCGATTATGTTGATACTCTTATGAAAGAAATGAAAAAAGGTAATACCGATATGACACGTTTTTTGCCTTCTCATCCGGAATGGAAAGATCAAACAGCCGTCAATTTGCATCATATAATAGCAAAAAAAGATTTATTCTTATTGAATAGAATGGGATTGCAGCTGAAAGATATAAACCAGTTGTCAAACTTGTGCATGATGGACTGTGGAACTGTCGGTATGATGAGTAAAGTTCTTAGTGAGAGTGCTGAACGGAGCCAATCTGTAAAAAAAGACAGCTGGATCGGAAAAATCAAACAAAAACTTCTGGCGGGATCGCACGGAGAAATGCACAACCATGATACAACTTTTGAAAATGGGCAAATGGTAAGAACCAAATTTGGTAAGTATGTACAAAGTGATGAAAATCAGGTTATTGCTCGTGTTGAACCGGCGGCAGGTGTTGTTTGTATGATAGATTTTGAAGCTATAATTGATGAAGATAGAAGAAAATTTGATTTGGAGCATCGTTGTCGACCAGATTTGCATCCGGATATCGAGAAGACCGTTGCGCATACAAATACAAGAGAACAAGGAGTATCGACAAGATGAATCTGGAACAGTTTATTGAGATTATCGACCAGAATGAAGAAATTGGTAAAAATGATCCGGCGACCAGTGTACAAATCAATATCGCGAACGTAAGATTGAAAAAAAACGGAATTGGTGAAATTCCCGATGATTTTGCAATGTTGCTCAAAAAATATAACGGCTTGTCGTATGATGGCAATGTTATATTCGGAGTTGATACAAAAACTATGTTTTTCCCTGATCTGGTTGAGTTCAATATAGATATTTTGGAAAATGAGGAATCAGCTTGTGTGATTCTGGGACAAGATGAGGAGAACTTTTTGGTATATGATTATGATGTTCAAAAATATCGCATTTTTGAACAAGGTGATTTTGAAGAAAAAATCACAACTGATGACCTGTTTTATGCTGTTGCCTGGATATTAAAAATCTAAAAGCGATTGGGATTAAAACCACCATTGTTATTATAGTCATCGGGGGTGTTATAACCTCCTTGATTGTAACCGTTTTGTTGGTATCCCCCCTGCCCGTGGTATGGTGGGTAGTTATTTGGAGAGCCAAAGTTTTGTTGCTGAGCATATTCACGCTGGCGTTCAGACTCTTCTTGCTGTAATTCATAAATAGAGGAAATAATTGTATCACGGAACTGACGAGGATAATTGACATCTTCAATACAAATATTGCTTTCATCATTACCAACCTGAATAAGCACATCTCCGGCACCAAACATACGTTGCGAGAGGCTTTGAGAAATCTGAACGTCATTGATTTTTGCCAGCGGTATGTCTTTTTCGTTAATATTGATGATACCGCGGCGAATGTACACCCTTTGATTGGTGACGGCATAAATTTTAAGGCGGTTGTCAAGGCGTTTGTACATATAGGGAATAAACAAAGCAATGCCGGAAACAACCAATACTGTTGAGATTTTTAAGACCATGTGCAACCACGTGATACGCAAGCCGTCAACAGCTCCACTCATCACGAGCAACAACATCAAAATGCCTATGCTCATTAACAGCATAGGGAACACAAACACTTTATAGCTAAAGTGGACTTCAATCTTAACATATTCATTAGGTCTTAGTTCAAGCGACATTGCAGCTCCTTAATCTATTTTATATATAAAATATTTTTTTGCATCTAGCAACAATTAAACATATTTTTATTGAAATTTATCTAATAAAGCCTTAATTTTTAAATGTTTTATAAAAAAATGAACCTCAAAGAGAGTTTTTTCGTTTTAGCTGATGTAAGGAGGTTGAAATGGACGATATTTCAAAATTGTTGCAAGAGGCAAAGCCTTTATATATTGCCCGCAAAAAGCAACGTAACCGTATTAAGGCTGTACTTTGTATGTTGGTCGGAGCGGTTATGATAAGCACCTTTATGCCACAAAAATCAGCTTATGTCGACAATGGCGAATGGGTCGATTATGAACAATGTATCAGCCAGACTTCTCCTATTGAAGAAATGGGGTTACCGGTTGATGAATATGGATTATTGATGGTCGGCTAATGAGAGATATTATCCAAGAAAACAGAGGTTTTATTCGGTCCGTAATCCGGAGGGTTACAGGCACGTATAATGAAGATATTGAGCAGGAGGTGTATATTAAAACCTGGCGCAATATGGAAAATTATCAAGAACAGGGCAAGTTTAAGCAATGGCTTGGTATGTTGACTGCAAATGTTTGCCGTGATTATTTCCGTTCGAAAATGAGCCGAGAGCAATCGGCAGAAATCGGAGATGATGAGGTCTTGAATAATATTCCTGATAGCTTTTCGCAAGAGAAAATTGTTGATGCTAAGCAACGACAAAAAATTATATTGAAGGCCGTAGATGAGCTTCCGTATAAAATGAGAAAAGTTATTGTGTTGCATGAGTTTGAAGATATGCCACTGGAACAGGTGGCCAAGAAACTCGGGCTTCCGCTCGGAACAGTAAAATCGCGACTGTTTAATGCAAAAAAAATACTAAGTCAAAAACTCGTACAATTAAAAGGAGAATAACCATGAACAAGAAAATTTTGATGCTAACTTGCGCTTCTGCCATGTTGTTGGGAGTAAATAATGTTTGGGCAATAGAGGAGGAGCCTGCTAATGTGCCCCCCGCTGCAGAAAAAACATTATCCAGAGAGGAAATGCATAAGGCTCGGGCAGAGAAATTTGCGAATGAACTAGGTTTGACGGATGAGCAACGCAAAAAAGCAGCAGAAATCCGTAAGGCAGATTTTGAAAAAATGAAGCCTTTAATGGAGGAAATGAAGGCTTTGCGCGAGAAAATGGATGCTATGCGCCAAGAAAACATGAAATCGTTTGAGGAAATTTTGACACCTGAGCAACAGACTAAGTTCAAGCAAATAATCGCTGAGCATAAGCGTAAAATGGATGAAAGAGGTACTCGTCGCCATGGTAGACCATTTGGAGGTGAAGGCCGTCCATTGCCGGAAGATATACATCATAAATAAATGTAAAATATGGTAAAAAAAAGGACGCCTTAGTGACGTCCTTTTTTGTTTTATTTTCTTTTAGAAGTACTTTTGTTTTTGCTTTGTGCTGCACATTGTCCTATGACAAATGCAAGTGCATATTTAAAACCTCGCATGATAGTCTTTTGTTCGCGCACACGGAGAGAACTCCACCAATTTAAGCAACGGCGGAAAAAGCCTTCTTTCTTTTTGACAACAATTTTGCCGTCAGTAGCCTTAACCACTGATGTTGAAGATGTTTCCGGAAGATTGAGTTTTAACGGCTCAATTTTGCAGCGATGAGGTTCAAGTAATTTGGCAATTCCATCATCAGGAACATATGCGCCGTGAACACGTTTAATTTCTCCGTTCTGTGGCAAATACAATGCATCGCCACGTCCCAAAAGTTCTTCAGCACCCGGCATATCCAAAATGGTACGGGAGTCAAACTGGGATGCAACTTTGTAGGACATACGGGTCGGAAAATTGGCTTTTAGCACGCCGGTAACCACGTCTACCGATGGGCGTTGGGTTGCCAACATCAGGTGAATTCCGGCAGCACGTGCCTTTTGAGCTAAACGTTGAACTGAGGCTTCGACAGTTTTATCTGCTGCTATAAGGTCGGCAAATTCATCAATTACACAAACAATGTATGACATAGCACCACATTTTTCGTGATATTCTCCAATGTTGCGAACCAACTCTTTTTCAAATATTGCATAGCGTTTTTCCATCTCTTCAACTAAATAGGCTAAAGTTGCGGAAGCTAAGGCATTATCGGTAACAACCGGACAATACATATAACGTTGGTCATTATATACCGAAAATTCTATACGTTTAGGATCAACAAGTACAAATTTGACCTCGTTCGGCTTTTTGCGAGCGATGAGTGAAAGGATAAAAGTGTTAAGTCCGACTGATTTACCGGAGCCGGTTGTACCGGCAATCAACAAGTGAGGCATTTTGGCTAAATCAGCATAAACCGGACGACCGGCAATATCAACACCGAGACAAATCGGCAAATCGCCTTTGACGGACTGAAATTCCTCGCTTTCAATAATCTTTACAAAATCGACGGTTTGCATTTTTTCGGCAGGAATTTCAAAACCGAGTTTAGATGTACTGGCAATAGGCTCAACACGCAGGGAAGAAACGCCCATTTCTCTTGCAATATCAGAAAGAGAGGCCGTGATACTCTTGATTTTGGTACCGGCTTCGGGCAAAAACTCTATTTGTTGAACCATAGGACCGACATTTATGCCGGTAACCTCGCCTTTTACCCCATAATGGGAAAGTATTTCAGTCAAGTCTTGCATTTATATCCTCTATAGTTTAGCTATTTTTTGAGCAATTTGTTGTGCCATTTCGTTTAATAATTTGCTTTGTTCGTTAACAACACCGTCATATCCTTGTGCTGGAACTCCGCTAAGCGTTGTGCGTCCGCGAGCGGCAATGTTGCCATTTTTTAAGATTGTCCACCAAGCGTCAAGAGATGCTTTTTTATCAAGTGTGGAGTCAAATTTATTAATTTCGACACTTACTGTATAATTAAAATTTTCCATTGAATAATTTTTGGGCTTTACCAAAGCATTTGGCAAATATGTTGATATGTCGTCAGCCAGAACACGTGTAATGGAAAAGCTAAGAGGCTCACCCCAGCGATTAAACTCAGAAACCGTAAGCTCACTGGTATCTTTGTCAACCAGTACAATCTGCGGGCGATCAACATAGCGAGGAACAGAAACTTCCTCTACACCAATGCTTACTTTTTGTGAGGAAATTGTTGCGTTATCAGTTGCCGCTTGCAGGCGATAAAAACGTGATTGCTGAGTAAAAGCACAGGCACTAAGCATAAAGAACAATAACGTCAGGTATTTTTTCATCTAATATCCTCCTTTGCCACGCAGTAATGATTCCGGATGACGCTCAAGATAATCGGTAAAATTGCCCAATGACTTGGCAGCGTTTGAAATATTTTGCATTGCTTTGTTAAAATTATTGAGAGTTTCGGGGACAGTCCGTGTACGTGTCGGAATGACCTCAAAATCATTTATTAACTTGTTAAAATCCGGCAAAATAGTGTTATTTAGCTTATCCATAAACGAGCTGAATTGACGGATGGTTTCACGCAATGGCAGCTCTTGTATGCCTTGAGAAATCTCAGCAAATTGAGAAAGAACGGTTGGAATTTCGGGGAATTTGCTATCTGCCGGACGACGATAAACAGGTTTTTCCGCAGAAGGAATGAACTCCAGCTCAATCATTAACTGACCGGTCAGATAATTTTGAGTGCCTAAACGGGCGCGCAACCCCTTTTCGACCATTTCTTCCAAGATTTGATGTACACTTTCATGATGCTGACGTGAAGCAATTTTTTTGCTGTTAAAGGCGACATATACCGGAATACTGAAATCAAGATTCTGCAGATCCGTAATGACATCAATCTTAACTACACGACCGACAGAAACACCCTTGAATACGACCGGAGATCCAACATCCAAGCCATTGATGGATTCTGAAAAATACATAACAACAAGTCGGTCGCTGTTTTGCAAAAGATGATTAGATATAAACATACCAATGGTGGCAAAGAACAATGCCACACCGCATATGATAAAAATGCCAATCATTTTGTTATTTGGTTTTCTGCGCATTCTTTCCCTCTCCTCGAGTTAAAAATTCAAGTATTGTATTGTTTGGCGGGTTGTGTAGCAAATCATTGGGATTGCCACGTGCCAAAATGGATTTGCTGGCACCATCTAAAAATATTGAGTTGTTGCCGACTGCAAAAATGGAACTCAGCTCATGGGTTACGATTACAATGGTTGTCCCAAGGCTGTGGTTGATATCTAAAATCAAGTCATCAAGCAATTTTGAACTTACTGGGTCAAGTCCTGCTGACGGCTCGTCAAAGTATACGATTTCAGGATCAAGAGCAAGAGCACGAGCCAAACCGGCGCGTTTTTTCATGCCGCCGCTTATTTCTGAAGGATAATAATCCTCAAAACCGGCAAGTCCGACCAAGGCAAGTTTGAGTGAAACAAGCTCTTTTATTTGGGAGGTCGGATACTTAGTATAAAGTTGCAACGGCATAGCTATGTTTTCACCTAAAGTCATGGAGCTGAACAGAGCACCGCTTTGGTACAGTATTCCGTTTTTTTGCATAATTTTATCTTTTGTGGCAGGCGATGCTGATGTAAAATTGGCTCCGTCAACAAAAACACTGCCTTTTAATGGCTGAACCAAGCCGGTCAAAACTCTTAGCAGGCTGCTTTTGCCACAACCTGAGCCTCCCATAATGATAAAAATATCACCCTTATTAATGCTGAAATTTAGGTCTTTCATTAAAATGTAATCACCATAACCAATGGTCAGGTTTTTGGCCTCAATTTGAATTTGCGTGTTACTCATATGCCTAAAACCTCGCAACTGACGGTGATGATGCCGGTCATAACAATCATCCACACAATTGATGATACAACCGCCTTGGTAGTGGCAGATCCGACGCTATCTGCATTACGACCGCAATAAATGCCATAATAGCAACCGCAGACAGCAATTACTGCACCGAATACAAGACCATGAAAAATCCCGACCAGAAAGTTATCGAGGCTGATGGCATCAACAGAAAGTTCCCAGTATTTTTGAAAAGGAATTCCTAACATAGTAACACCTACAAAACCACCGCCGAGCATACCCATAAAATCTGACCACATAGTTAAAAGAGGCATGGTTACGACCAGTGCAATCATGCGAGGCGATACCAAAAATTCTATCGGATTAACCCCCATGGTTTTAAGGGCATCAATTTCTTCATTAACCTGCATTGTGCCAATGGTAGCGGCATATGATGCACCAGTGCGTCCGGCCATAATAATGCCGGTCATAATTGCGCCCATAATACGTGTCATACCAATAGTTACAAGGCTGGCTACATAAATCTGGGCACCAAAAGTTTTGAGCTGAACGGCACCGACAAAAGCCAAAATAAGCCCAACCATAAAACTAATAAGTGAGACAATCGGAAGAGCCTTGTATGTACAATCTTCCATAGCAAAAGAGAGGTCTATACCGCGCATGAATGATCGTCCGGTAAGCGAGTGCAAAAATGCTCCCCATGCTTTTTTTATGAATTTTGTGCCTTTTATAATGCTGTTATAGATGTTGATACCACAGGCTCCGAGGTTTTCAAGAAAGCCACCGTCGTCGGCATCAGGCTGTGCAGGTTTGCGGTCGACGGAGAAAGCAAGCTTAATCAATCGGGATAAATTTTCGGGAAAGTGTTGTTCTTCAAATTCAATTTTACGGCTAATAGCAATCTTTTTCAGTTCAAAGATTATAATTACCAGTGTTGAATCCCATTGTCCTAAATGTGTGGCATCAACTGTTACTCGCTTGGTATTATTTTCACAAGCAAGTGAGTAGAGGCGTTTTTTGAGTTCTTCATTGTCGTAAGAAATAAAGTCTCCGCTGATTTGAAGAGCCAAAGTTTCGCCAGATATGTTAAAATCTAGATTTTGTTTCATGGTATATAATTTATTATCAATTTAAATGATGTCAACAACAAAACAACCATCAAACACAGAGTCTGATGGTTGTTTTGAAAAGATTACGATTTTGGTGTTTCAATCATGTGACCTGATTTTTTCAACTGGACTTTCATAACGGATGAAAAAGCCCACCAAACACAGATATTACAATGGACAGGGTGATCTTCATCACTGTCTTTAATTCTCTTGAGGTTCGTGTCAAAAAGAATTTGATTGAAGTCACATACTTGTTGCCAATTAGTTGAAGGACAACTCTGTAGTGCTTCAACGATCTTGTTGATGTTGTAATACCAGTTTTGTGCGTGATCTATCTCATAAAGATGCTGCACAAAGGTAGGCCTCTCTTGTTCACAAACAATAAACCCCATAAACGGAAATGCAAAATCCCAAACTCTGGCCCACAAACCGCCGATTGGTAGAGAGAAGAGCTTGGCAATACTCTCGGTGTCGGAAGGAATAGGAGGAGTTTCTTCTGTCTCCTGTTGCCTTGTATGCAAACTGCGAAGAATTTGCCTCTGTTTCTTTTTTGATCTGTATTCCCAGACCATCAGTCCTCCGAAGAATACGGTGGCACAAATAATGATAATAATCTCTTGCATATTTTTAAATGATAAAAATTAATAATTTAAGTTATTGGACTGGTGGTAACAGGTTTTTAATATCTTGTCAAGTTTTTTCAAAAACAGATAATTTAAAATTTTCTTGATTCTTGAGCTACTAAACGCCATAATCCGCGTATATACAATTTTTGAGGACAGAAAATGAAAATATTGGTCGGATTAAGCGGTGGTGTTGATTCTTCGGCAACAGCTTTTTTATTGAAAAAAGCCGGACATGAAGTGATTGGCGCAACCATGTCAATTTGGGATAAAAACACCAACTTCCGTGGTGACGGAAGTGCCGACTCGTGTTTTAGCCCGCATGAAGAGCAAGATATTGAAACTGCCCGCAAAATTTGTAAGCAATTGGACATTCCATACCATGTTTTTGACTGTTCGGAGGAATATAAAAAAATTGTTTTGCATAATTTTAAGACCGAATATATGAACGGGCGCACACCTAATCCTTGTGTGTGGTGCAATGCGACCATTAAGTTTGATGCTTTGCCCAATACCGCACGCGCCAATGGAGTGGAGTTTGATAAGTTTGCAACCGGACATTATGCCCAGCTTGATTTTGATGAAGTGGCAAAAAGATATCGAATATTGAGAGGAATTGATCATAAAAAAGATCAGTCATATTTTTTGTATCGCCTAAAACAGGAGCAATTAGCAAGAATTATGCTCCCGCTGGGGCAATATACAAAGGCTGAGGTGCGTGAATTTGCAAGGCTTGCGGGACTTGAGGTAGCAGACAAAGCCGACAGTCAGGATTTTTATTCCGGCGATATCAATGATATTTTGCAAAACGAGCCTAAGGAAGGAAATTTTGTAGATAAGAATGGTAAAGTTTTGGGTAAACATCTGGGTTTTTGGCACTACACAATCGGTCAAAGACGCGGTATGGGAGTTTCAGCAGAAAAACCTCTGTATGTTATCGGGATAAACAAAGACAAAAATGAGGTTGTTCTGGGATTTGATGACGAAACTCTTAAAGGCTCTCTTACCTGCTCTAACCTATCGTGGCTTGCTATTGACACCATTAAACAACCAAGAAACGTCTTGGCGCGCATCCGTTCATCACAAGTGCCTACACCGGCTGTAATCAGCATGGTCGGAGAAGACAAAGTATTAGTAGAATTTGAAAACCTGCAAAAGGCTATTGCTCCCGGACAATCGGTCGTATTTTATGACAACGACGTTGTTTTGGGCGGTGGCATAATTGATAAATAGTTACTTAATGGTTTTACTTATATTTTTGTGTGTTAATATCTGGGGCAAGAATTTAAACTTTCCAGATCCGTCATAATATACATAGAGCGGGACGCTACTGCGACCGTATTGAGATAATGCGGCAGTTATATCAGGGTTGCGATTGGTCCAGTCGGCTTTATACAAGTGTATGTTTTTCTCTTTAGCAAGCTCTATAAATTTATCGGTATTAAGGACGGTTTTTTCGTTAACAATGCAGGTGATACACCATTTGGCAGTGAAGTCGATGAATATCTTTTCTCCTTGCTCGGAAAGAGTGTCAATCTTTTGCCGGTTGAAGTCCTGCCAAGGTCCCATATGAGTAGCCACGTTTCCCCAAAGAACCCACAAAAGCCACAGACAAGTCAGAAGCATAGGAATTGCAAAAGCACGTTTCAACCACAACATCCATTTACCTGGGCGAGGCAGAATTTTTTGCATTATCCTCGGAAAAAACTCGGCACAAGAAAAAGGTAGTGCGTAACCTAAACCTAGGGCTGCAAATACGGCATAAAACGTATATGCCGGAACATCAGCGGTTAGTATCCAACCAACGGCAGCTCCCATAAACGGCGCGGTGCAAGGACTGGCTACCAATACAGCTACAAGACCTGTCAAAAACGGTCCGGAAAAACTGTAGTGAAGCGGAATGTTGAAGTTTATAACGTCTAAAAATGATAAAAACAGCACAAAAAATACCACAGCCATAACGGCAACAAACAGTGGCGACTGAAGTTGAAATCCCCAACCAACAGCGGCACCTTGTTGTTTTAAAAACTGCAAAACTCCGGCAATAATTAAAAAACATGACATGACACCCAACAGATAGCTGAATGCATCTATAATCCGGCGATGATGTGTTTTGTTTTGAACTACGCCAATAATTTTGATGAAGAGAACGGGAAAGACACAGGGCATTAGGTTTAAAATCATTCCTCCGATAAACGCAAATATTAATGCGTAAATGAATGACATTTCGTGCGTGTTATCCTGATCAAGGGAATGAGGCTCTTGTGCAGGAGAAAATTTTTCCGATTCAAAATCAAAATGTATCTTTTCGGGAATACATTCATCTTTGCAGGCCATCCATGACAAGTCAAATGACGGAAGCTCTGAATTATTCTTAAAAATTTTTGCATTGTATGAGGCGGGAGAACGGTATACATTGACGCTGAAGCCTTGATAATCAATATCTTCACCCTCGCTCCAATCTTCATTTTCTAAAGTATTGTTCTTAAGGTTCCATTCTATTTGCGCAGGCAAGCCAAAGTCTCCGGTTTGATGAGAATATATATACCAATCTTTATTCGGGACTATGCTGAGGCTGACGTTGTATTCATGATCATTTTCGACAACTGAGAGAATCGCTTTTCCATGAGCGGTCGACTGCTCATATCCGCCCCACGAGTGGGCGGATATGAGGCATAGCAACAATGTTAAAACAATTCTTTTCAACATATTATTTTTTTGCCATAATCACAAAATTGTAGTATGCGGCGACAACAACGCTGAAAGCTTTAATCAATGATAAAATACCAAAGATTATTGCAAGCGGAACAAATGTGCCGGGAAAAAGACAGAGCAAAATTAAGACAACCAAGGTCTCTGAACCTTGGGCAATTCCCCCAAGATAAAACGGAGAATTATCAATATTAAGCACCTGCTGTGAATTTATTTTATACGCAATGACTGAGTATGAAAGCATAGCGCATGCCGCTGCCGTAAAGCCAAACATCAAAAAGCAGGCAGAGGGGGCGTTATTGCTATTAGCCAGTGCGAATCCCCAAATAACGCCACCGTAAAAAATATAATCAAGCGTTGCATCCAGAAAAACACCAAAATTAGTGATTTTAGTAGAACGTGCAACGGCTCCGTCAAGTCCGTCACAGGCACGGTTGAGCAAGATAGCAGCAAGTGCCCAACCATACATTTCCAAGGCTAAAAAGTTAATAGCAAAAATACCTATACCAAAGCCGATCCAGCTTATCCAATGTGCTTTTATGCCAATCTTGCCAAGTTTTGTTCCATAGGCATTGAAAAGATTATATGTTTTAGCATAAATACGGCGACAGAAAGACACTGTGTAATTGCAGCTGCGTCTGGTATAATCAACCAATTTTATTTTTTTTAATGATTTGATTTTTTGAACTGCAGATGCTGTCAATTTCTGTTTTTTGGTTGTGGTGTGGTTTTTCTTTACTTTTTGCTTGAGATTCTTAGAATATTCTTTCATAATGACTTGCCTTTCAGAAAATAAACTGTTTTATTTGTAGCATTTAAAGATAAAATAATTACTAATTTTGGAATATAAAAGTTATGCGTATACTAAAATATTTAATTTTTATCCTGACAAGTGTGGCTGCAATTTGGTATTTTGCCACACAAAAATCAGAATATCAGACTATAAACGGACGTATATTCGGGACATTTTATACGGTAAAAGTCAGAGCCAAGCATGAAAACAGATTGTTGCAACGCGATGTCAGAGAAGAACTGGCAAAGATTAATGATAAAATGTCCGTATTTGAAATTAATTCGGAGATTTCTGAAATTAATCGTGAGCCGGCAGGAAAATGGATTGAGTTATCGCCGGAAATGAGCAAAATTTTGAAAAAGGCAAGTAAAATTTATGCCATGAGTAACGGCTCTTTTGATCCCACAACGGCAAAGCTCATTGATATATGGGGATTTGGGACAACGGGTCGAATTCAGAAACTGCCTGATGAGCGTGATATAAAAGAAATTTTGGAAGTGACCGGTTTTAATAAGTTGCAGTTTAGCGCTGATTTTAAGAAAATGCAAAAACTATATAATGGTGTTACGCTCAATCTGTCCGCAATTGCAAAAGGATATGGAGTTGACAAACTGGCATCTATGCTGAAAAAAGAGGGATACACGGATTTTGTAGTTGAGATAGGCGGTGAAGTGGTGGCTTCGGGATCAAGGTCTGATAAAACTGATGGTTGGAATATCGGTATTGCCAAACCAACAGAGGACGGCAATGAGAATTCGTTTATCGTAAAGTTAAAAGATTATGCCGTCGCAACTTCGGGAGATTATCATAACTACTTTTCAATAAATGGTCAAAAATATTCTCATACCATCAATCCCAAAACAGGATATCCGGTTGAAAACAACTTAGTAGCGGTTACCGTTTTTCATAAAAACTGCATGACCGCTGACGGGTTGGCAACTGCGATTATGTCAATGGGAGAGCAAAAGGCTAGCGAATTTATCCGCAGTAACAACTTGGCTGTGATTATGTTTGTCAAAGATGACAAACAAAACATTACCCCTATAATTTCGGAAGCCGCAAAAAAGCTGGAGATACAATGACAACAATTGTGCACGATGCAATTATTTCAGATATTAACGGAGAATTTATTGTTGCCGAAATGTCGCGCAAAGAAGCATGCGAGAGTTGTGCTATCAAGCACGCCTGCGGACAGAGTGGAGAACAACATAAAATCACCATAAAATCCGATAAAGCATCATCGTATCAGGTGGGACAACACATAAAGGTTGAAATAAGTCAATCGCAAGCTTTTTATGCTGTGTTCTGGGGATATGTGGCTCCGTTATTGTTGGTACTTTCGGTATTGGCTATGTCATACGTCTTTTTCAAAAGTGAAGAGATTTCAGCTGTATGTTCGCTTTTGGGAGTGATTTTGTATTATGTCTTGTTATGGCTTATGCGAAAGCATTTTCAAAAAATATTGCAAATAAAAATACGATAAGTTCAAAATATTTCTTTTATTGATTTTAAAATGTGCTATTTTACCAACATTAATAATATGTTTGGTTATAGTGATGAGTCTGATTTTATTTAATATTGCCATATTATCACTGATTGCAATAATTGCAGCAGTTGTCTTATATTTTACGGCAAAAAAATTTGCTGTCGAAAACAACCCGATAATTGATGAAATTGCCAGCATACTGCCTCAGGCGAATTGTGGTGCCTGCGGAAGTGCCGGCTGTCAAAACTTTGCGTCAAGGTGTGCAGCGGCGTCCGAGCAGGAGTTTGCTAATCTCTACTGCCCCGTCGGAGGAGCTAAGGTGATGGCTAAAATAGCTCAACTTTTGGGGTATAAAGCTGAAGAAAAGGAGCGCACTTGTGCTGTATTACATTGCAACGGGACTTGCCAAAATGCACCTGACAAAGTGCAATATATAGGGCTGAAAAGTTGCCGTCTGGCTTCAAGAGTTTTTGTGGGAAGAACCGGTTGTCCGGACGGATGTTTGAGAATGGGCGACTGTGTCAGAAACTGCCCATTTAATGCAATTGAGCTCGATGAAAAGACAGGTTTACCAAAAGTTGATCCTGACAAATGCACTTCTTGCGGTGCGTGTGTGAGAATATGCCCACGCGGTTTGTTTGAAATAAGACCCGTCGGAAAAGACGGTGTCAGAGTGTATGTAGCCTGCAACAATAAGCAAAAAGGTGCCATTGCCCGTAAGAACTGCAGTGCGGCTTGCATCGGGTGTATGAAATGCGCAAAGATATGTGCTGATGTAAAAGTAGAGAATAATTTATCTCACATTCCTACAACCGTTTCAGCTGAGGAATATGGAGAACAATTAGCTGCAAATTGTCCAACCGGCGCGATTATTTACACGGGGAAGAAAAATGAGCAAAATTAAAACTTTTGAAACCGGTGGAATTCATCCAAACAAATTTAAGATTTCATCTAATGTAGAGATTAGCAATGCCGGTCTTCCGGAAACTGTTGTTATTCCGGTAAGACAGCATATCGGTGCGCCAGCTAAAGTCCTGGTTCAGAAAGGCGACAAGGTAAAAGTCGGTACTCTGTTGGCGGATTTGGACGGCATTATCTCTGCTGATGTTCATTCTTCAGTTTCAGGAGAGGTTTTAAAAATTGAAGATCAAGAAGTAAGCAACGGATATTATGAAAAAATGATTACTATCCGTGTTGAAGGCGATGAATGGGAAGAAAGCATTGACCGATCTCCAAATATTATACGAGATATTGAAGTTTCGGCAGATGAGATTGTTAAAATTATCAGAGAATCGGGAATTGTCGGCATGGGTGGAGCCGGTTTTCCTACACCGGTAAAAGTTGATATTCCTGAAGGTAAAAGTGCCGATTGCATTATTCTGAATGGTATTGAGTGTGAGCCATATTTGACAGCTGATGATCGATTGATGCAAGAATATGCTGAACAAATTGTTATTGGTGCGAGAATACTCAACAAGGCACTCGGTATTCAAAAAGCAATTATTGCCATTGATGAAAATAAGCCAAAGGCTATTGAAACCCTGCAAAATGTAACTCGTGGGTACATCGGTGTAAATGTGCAGGTATGCGCAACTAAATATCCTCAAGGTGCTGAAAAGCAGCTGATTGCAGCCGTCACAGGGCGTGAAGTTCCTCCCGGGTGTTTGCCGATTGATGTTAACTGTGTAGTGCAAAATGTCGGTACCGCCTTCGCCGTTTATGAAGCTGTGCAAAAACATAAGCCACTGTTTGAGCGCATTGTTACAGTTAGTGGGGATGGAGTTGAGCATCCGCAGAACTTCAGGGTAAGAATCGGGACACCTGCTTCCTATTTGATTGATAAAGTCGGAAAAGTCGGAGAAATAGGAAAAATCATCTTTGGCGGGCCAATGATGGGAACTGCTGCCATTAATATCGATGCTCCAATTACAAAAACAACATCAGGTATTTTGCTATTGCAAGAAAAAAATGTTATCCAGCCAGAAGTGACGCCATGTATAAGATGCGGTACTTGTGTAGAGGTTTGCCCTCAGGGGTTGGAGCCGTTTGCCATTACAAATTTTGTGCGTAACGGTGAATATCAGGAAGCCAAGAAAATCCATGTTTTAGATTGCATAGAATGCGGATGCTGTTCGTATTCGTGTCCGGCTCGTATACCGTTGCTCGATTATTGTAAACTTGCAAAATATGAAATCAGAAAGAAAAGGTAACCATGTTAAAAGTTTCTACTGCCCCTCATATATATTCAAAAACTGACACTCGAACAATAATGAGAGATGTTATAATTGCTTTGGTGCCGGCCGGTATCGCTGCCATCATTTTATTTGGGCTAAATGCGTTGATAACAATTGTTACCGCCGTTGCAGGCTGCGTATTTTTTGAATATGCTGCGTGTCGGTGGATGTTAAAAACTTCTAATTCAACTACCGATTTGTCTGCAGTGGTCACAGGTTTGCTGTTGGCTTATAACCTGCCGTGCAATATGCCGATATGGATGACATTAATTGGTTGTTTTGTTGCAATTATTATCACAAAAGTTGCTTTTGGAGGGATAGGAAAAAACCTGTTTAATCCGGCTTTGGTCGGCAGAGTGTTTTTGTTTGTATCGTTCCCTGTACAGATGACTACGTGGGTTAATCCAAATTGGAAAGACTTTTTGAATGTTGATGTTGTAACATCTGCAACAACACTCGGCATTTTAAAACATGCCGACAAAGGTACATCTATATTTGAACTTGCCGATCAACTGCCAAGTTATTGGAATATGTTTGTCGGCAACATCGGCGGTTCTATGGGAGAAGTTTCGGCATTGGCTTTGTTGATCGGCGGTTGCTGGTTGTTGTACAGAAAAGTTATAAGCTGGCATATTCCTTTTTATTATATCAGTACATTTTTATTGCTAAACACTTTGTTCTGGATTTGGACAGGTCGTGCAAATTGTGCCCCTTTAACACAGTTGTTATCCGGAGGTTTGCTGTTAGGAGCAATTTTTATGGCTACCGACTATACTACTTCTCCAATGCACAAAAACGGCAAAATTGTTTTTGCAATAGGTTGCGGAATTTTAACATTTGTAATCCGTCAATATAGTGCTTATCCTGAAGGGGTTTCTTTTGCAATTTTGATTATGAACGCTTTTGTACCTTTGATTGATAAAGCTTTTCATCCGCGAATTTTTGGAACTGGGAGAAAATAATATGAAACCTGTAAAATCAACACTTTTTAATATGATTGCGGCCTTGATGATTGTGGCGATTTGTTCGGCTGCAGCTATCGGTTATGTATATAAAATAACGAAATCTCCTATCGATGAGGCAAAAAATGGCAATGTATTGGAGGCCATTAAGAGTTTGGTCGGTGTATTTGACAACAATCCGTTTGAGGAAAGGATTGCTATTTCAGGAAGCAATGTGGATTTGTATCCGGCGCGAAAAGACGGTGCTATTAATTCTGTAGCCATTAAATCGTCAAGTGCCGAAGGGTTCGGCGGAAAAATTGAGTTGATTATAGGTATTTTGATGGACGGAACAATTACCGGATATAAAGTTATTGAACAAAACGAAACTCCGGGGCTTGGTACAAAGGTTACGGAACCGCAATTCAGCAATCAGTTTGTGGGCAAAAACGCTTATACCGACAATTTTGATCTCAAAAAAGACGGTGGCGAAATTGATGCTGTGACCGGAGCAACAATCAGCTCAAAAGCTGTTGTGGGCGCTGTGAAAAATGCAGTAGCTGCATATAACAAGTTTGCAGGAGCAGTGCAAAATGATGAAGAATAATAACATAGATAACCTGACAAAAGGTATTTTCAGAGAAAATCCGGTTTTTGTAATGATGCTCGGTATGTGTCCGACATTGGGAGTTACGACATCTATGGAAAACGGGCTCGGTATGGGTGTTGCTACTATGTTTGTGCTTATAATGTCAAATCTGGCGATTTCTTTGGTAAAAAATGTCATTCCGGCTATGGTCAGGATCCCCTGTTACATTGTAATGATTGCATCATTTGTCACTATTATTAGCCTGCTAATGGAGGCATATTTGCCTAATTTACACGCAAAACTCGGTATTTATATCCCGTTGATTGTGGTAAACTGCATTATTTTGGGACGAGCAGAAGCGTTTGCCTCAAAAAATGATTTGTGGCAATCTTTTCTTGATGCTTTGGGTATGGGTATAGGCTTTACATTGGCTTTGGCTTTGCTCGGAGCAGTACGTGAGATTTTAGGAGCCGGTTCAATTATGGGATGGAATTTTATAGGAGAAGACGGTTACCCAATTTTGCTATTTATTATGCCTCCGGGAGCATTTTTGGCACTGGCAGCTTTGATTATGGGCTTTAACAAAATCAGCGGAGCAAACAAATGAGTATGACAATGATTTTTATTTCGGCAATCTTGGTTAATAATATTGTATTGTCGCAATTTTTGGGAATATGCCCGTTTTTAGGTGTTTCAAAAAAGATTTCGACAGCTGCAGGAATGGGATTTGCCGTGATGTTTGTAATGACAATTTCAAGCATTGCTACGTGGTTGGTTTATTATAAATTGTTGGCTCCGAATGGACTGGAATTTATGAGTACAGTGGTATTCATTTTGGTTATTGCCTCTCTGGTGCAGATGGTAGAAATTGTACTTAAAAAATCAACTCCTGCGTTATATCAGGCGTTGGGGATTTATTTGCCTCTTATAACAACTAATTGCGCGGTCTTAGGGGTGGCTTTGTTGACCATTCAAAAACAATTTAGCCTGATATATTCGGTATGTTTCAGTCTGGCAAATGCAATGGGTTTTACGCTGGCAATTATCTTATTTGCCGGATTGAGAGAGAGGATTAATGCAACTGCTTATGCACTTCCCAAGGCCGTAAAAGGTACACCTATTGTGTTGATTACGGCGGCATTGCTTTCATTGGCATTTATGGGGTTTTCAGGTATAGGAAAATAAAAACAATCAGAAGTGCATTTAATATCGGTCTTGAATTGTCGAGGCCGATATTTTTGTTTGACAAACGCATTGACAAAAATATTTTTTTATGTTAATATGCCTGCACTAATGATTATAATTTTAGTTTATTATGTATTATGGAAGAATTAACTTTAAAAGAACAGTTAGAAATTGCGTGTATGCCTAACAAAAAACTGGCAATGAAATTGCTGTTGGCCTATATGCAAGAGCATCCCCTCAACAAAGATTTCTGGAGAGCGATGTATTTACATGAAGTTGCGTCGTTGCCCCCCTCTGACATTGCAGAGCTTTTTGGCAAATGCCTTGACAAGTATCCGTATACAATTGGTTCATATGAGAAAAGTTATGTATTAGATTTGCCAGCTGAATGTTCCTACGACCTGTTCTGCAAGATTTTGAAGCAAACTAACGGAAACAAGTACATTTGGCAATATTTTGAAAAATTTTCAACGAAGAATAAGATTGAACTATGGTCATTATTCTTTACGGAAGAGAAAAAATGCGACTTAAGCAAGGTAACCATGGATGAAGTTCATGCAGCCGGAAAGGAAGTCGGATATGATTGTTTGGCTCTGATGTTGCTCGAAATTGATGAGGAGTATTTTAAGCTACATGATACCCATTCGCTCATGTCTTGGCCACTTGCAAAATATGTAATGAGACGCTTTCCTCAGGAGCATATTTCATTGTTGTTCAGTAAAATGAATATAGATGTAGAGGAGAATTGTCACGCTACTGATCGCGAACTTTGGTATGAAACTCCAGTGGATTATACTTTCAAACTTTGGTTCTCATACTTTAAGCAACTTGATGTCAGCTGTGTTATACATGGGTGGGAAGTTGATACTCTCTTAAAGATGGGAGTTGATGAGGCAACCCAGATCATCCTTAAGCTGGTCGAGGAAATTCCTCACCGCGGATGGGGATGGGCATTCAACAGTAAGGCCGTAGAGAGAATCAAGACATTGCCGGAAAAGAACTCTATTCAGTTACTTACTGCAATCCCCAGAGTTGATGATGACAACTAACTGTAACCAATTGAGCGGTGGAACGTAAGTTCCGCCGCTCAATGGTTTTAAACACGCTGTTTTTTATTGTCTTAAAACTGCGTCGGTCTTTTTGCCAACTTCTAAAATCACTTTTTTCATCAGACCATCTAACTCTTGGTCGGTAAAGCTCTTTTCCTTAGGTTGGAAAGTTACCGACAGAGCAACTGATTTTTTGTTCTCCGGCAAATTTCCGCCTTCAAAAACATCAAAAATGCGAACTTCGGAAATATATTCACGATCAGCATTTTTAGCAGCGGCAAGAATATTGGCAGCGGCAACATCTTTGTTGACAACAAAGGCCAAGTCTTTATCAACTGCCTGCAGAGAATAAAGTTCCAATTTCTTTTTAGATTTGTTGGCGTTAGCACGCGGCAACGGAATGTTGTCTAAAAAGACCTCAAAAGCAACTACCCTACCCTTGATATCATAGGCTTTTAAGACCATCGGATGAATCTCACCAAAATAAGCAATCACATTTTTGCCTAAGCGCAGAGTTCCACTACGTCCGGGGTGATAATATTCCGGCGCATCGGTGGTGATTTGTGCGCTATCCCAAGGACCGTTAGCAGCGGCAATGGCAGCCATAGCATCAGCCTTGGCATCAAACACGTCATAAGCACGCTCGTCTTTAAGCCAATGTTTTTTAGAGGTCATACCACAACGAATACCGGCGGCAACGGTTCCCTGCTCGGTCGGACGGCAACCATAAAACTCAGGACCGACTTCAAACAATGCCATATTGTTATCGCCGCGGGCAATGTTGTTGTGTGCGGCAAGCAATAAATTGGGCAAAATCGACGGGCGCATTTCATCAAGCTCGGCAACAATCGGGTTCATTAATTTGACCGGATTTTTACCTTTGCGGAACGGTTGGCACAATTTTGAATCGGTAAAGCTCCAAGTTACGGTTTCATACATACCGCGAGAGGCTAATTCGTGTTTTGTAACCACAACCCGCTGTTGTTTTGCACTCAATGTTTGTTTTGGAAATTCGTCACTCGGCATTGAAGTCGCCGGAATATTATCCAAGCCAACCATGCGGACAATTTCTTCAACCAAATCGGCTTCAAATTCAATATCACCGCGCCATGTCGGACAAATTGCTTCAACAGAATTGCCGTGGTCGGTAAGTTTGAAACCTAATGCGGTCAAAATACGAATTATTTCTTCCTTTGATACGTCTATGCCGGCTAATGTCTTAACACGTTCATAGCGCAGAGTTACAGGTTGAGCGCAATAATTTTCTTCACCGCAAATCACAATCTCGGAAGCCTCACCACCGCAAATATCCAAAATCAGCGATGTTGCATAGTCCGATCCCATAACGTTGGAGTTAGGATCTACCCAACGTTCGTAACGATAACGAGAATCCGAATCAATTTGGAAATGACGACCGGTGCGGGCAATGCACTCAGGTTTGAATGCGGCACTTTCAAGCAAAACATTGGTGGTATCAGCCGAGCAACCTTTAGCCAATCCGCCCATTACACCACCAAGGCACTGAACACCTTCATCATCGCAAATGCCCAAACTTTTGCTGTCGAGCTTATATTCTTTTTCTTCCAAAGAAGTAAATGGTTCGCCCTCTTTAGCCATACGGATCACAAGGTCGCCTTTCAATTTGTCGGCATCAAAAACATGCAACGGGCGAGCTAAATCATAGTTGAGGTAGTTGGTAACATCAACCAATGGAGAAATCGGGCGCAAGCCGATTGCTGACAAGCGGTCTTTCATCCATTTTGGGGTTTCGGCATGATTGTTTACGCCTTTAATGTAACGACCGGTATAAACAGGGCAAGCCTCAGGTGCTTCTACTCTGATATTAATCGGGCATTTGAAAGAGGCATTTGTTTTTTTGATTTCAAGCGGTTTTAATGTACCAAGACCGGAAGCGGCCAAATCACGAGCAACACCACGGACACCCAAACATTCAGCACGGTTCGGCGTTATAGAAATTTCAATAACCGGATCAATGTTTAAGACCTCGGCGGCAGGAATGCCGATTTTTGTGTCGGCAGGAAGTTCGATGATACCGTTATGGTCTTCGCCAATGCAGAGTTCTTTTTCTGAGCAAAGCATACCAAAACTCTCCACACCACGAATTTTGCCGACGGTTAGCTTTTCGTTGTAACACGGAATTATGACACCGACCGGAGCAAAAATACCTATAGTACCGAGTTTGACGTTCGGGGCACCGCAAACTACCTGCAAATTCTCTTTGCCATTATTAACGCTCAAAAGGTGCAAGTGGTCAGAGTCAGGGTGCATTTCGCATTTTTCAACCTTTGCAGTAATAAATCCTTTGAGAGTGGCGGCAGGGTTAAAAACTTCTTCAACTTCCAAACCGATTGAGGTCAGACGTTCGGCAATTTCATCTACCGTTGCAGTTGTATCTAAGTGCTCTTTTAACCAAGATAATGTAAATTTCATCGTGCAAGTCCTCCGTTATTGCTCAAGCCACCGGTCATCGAAGACGTATCAAGCGGCACAAATCCATAGTGTTTTAGCCAACGTAAGTCGGACTCAAAAAATGTGCGCAAATCAGGAATGCCATATTTTAACATGGCAAGGCGGTCAATACCCATACCAAAGGCAAAACCTTGGTATTCATCGGGATCAATACCACCGGCGCGCAGTACATTGGGATGGACCATACCGCAACCCAAAATCTCGAGCCAATCATCGCCCTCACCGATTTTGAGTTCTTCTTTGCCTTTGCGACAGCCGATATCCATCTCGGCACTGGGCTCGGTGAACGGAAAATATGACGGACGGTAACGAACTTTAATGTCGTCAATTTCAAAAAAGGCTTTAACAAAGTCATACAAACAGCCTTTGAGATGCGCCATAGTGGTGGTCTTGTCAATCACTAAACCCTCGACTTGATGGAACATCGGGGTGTGGGTTGCGTCAAAGTCACTACGATAAGTACGACCGGGGGCAATAATGCGGATTGGCGGCTTTTTGGCTTCCATAGTGCGGATTTGAATGCCGGAAGTGTGGGTGCGGACAACAAAGCTGTCATCAAAATCGGCACTGTCAGGATTGGCAATGTAAAATGTGTCCTGCATTTGACGAGCCGGATGGTTGGCCGGCATATTCAAGGCATTAAAATTGTGGAATTGATCTTCAACATCAGGTCCTTCGGCAACTTCAAAGCCCATTTGACCAAAGATGGCAACAACTTCTTCATAAATTTTTGAAACAGGATGAATACGCCCCTGTGTTTCAGGACGCATCGGCAGGGTTACGTCAATGCGCTCACCGGCAAGCTTTTTGTTGAGCTCAAGGGTTTCAAGCTCATGCTTTTTGCTGTCGATAGCTGTTTCGATTGTGTTTTTCAATATGTTCAATGCTTTTCCGGCAGCGATTTTTTCTTCTTGTGGCAGGGTTCCGAGAGATTTCATCTTTTCGGTGAGAGAGCCTTTTTTGCCCAAAACGGATACTCTGACCTCATCTAGGGCGCGCAAATCTGCCGCATTATTAATACTTTGCAGCACATTTGCTTCTAATTCTTTTAAGTCTTCCATCAATTTTCCTTATTCTTAAAAAATAAAAAAGAGTCTGGCCTGATTGCTCAAGCAGACTCTTCTTTCGCATTTATTAAAATTGCTTATTTCAAAGCGTCCTTAGCTTGCGCAACTAACTTGGCAAACGCCTCGGGCTCTTTTAATGCGATATCGGCCAAAACTTTACGATCAAGCTCAATACCTGCTTTGTTGAGCCCGTTCATAAATCGAGAATATGTCATATCGTTAAGTCTGGTCGCAGCACTGATACGTTGAATCCAGAGCATACGGAAATTTCTTTTCTTTGCGCGTCTGTCACGGTATGCATATTGCAAACCTTTTTCAACTTTTTCGATTGCTACTCTAAATACGTTTTTGGAACGACCGCGATAACCTTTCGCCATTTCAAAGATTTTTTTATGACGAGCACGAGCCGTTACACCTCTTTTTACACGAGACATCTAACTATCCTCCTACAAATATGGCAAAAATTGTTTAACAATCTGAACATCGCTGGTATCAACCAAAGTTGTACCGCGAGCCTGTCTTTTCATTTTTTGAGTTTTGCAGAAGAGGCAGTGTCTCTTTTTGGCAAAATTTCTTTTTAATTTGCCGGTTCCGGTAACGCTAAAGCGTTTTTTAACCGAACTTCTTGTTTTCATTTTTGGCATTTTGCTTCCCTTTCTATAAATTTTTGGATGCGAACAAACGGCAACAGGCATGCCTTTTAGCCCGTTTACCGAGATTAACGTTGTGGGTTATACATTATAAATCAGACAATGTCAACACATAAAATGTGTAATTAAGCATAACATTATATTTTAAAACGCAAATTCCGCCGAGCTTACACTCGACGGAATTTATCGTTCTACTAAAATTAGTGTTAAGAACAACCGTGGAGGAGTATCCCTATGAGAATAAATATTGCAAAGACACAACCACAACCCTCATCATCACCTACACCTATTAAAAAAAGAATACTCAACACGAGCATCGCGATGAGCACACTTAAAAATTCGGGCCTCGTGATGCATAGTACAATTAAAACTGCAACTCCCGCCAAAATTAAGACAATGTCACCCTTAGTAAACTTTGCCCCCTTTGCATCTTGTGCTGTTGGAACTTGTGCTGTATCACTGTCACGCGGACTTGTGTCAGATTGTGGATCAGATTGTGGAGTGGAAACCGGCACTTTATCGTCATTATTGATAAGCAGATCAATAAGAAGGATTACTAATCCGACCAAAGCACAGATCATTCCCGGACGAAGGTGCTGGATAATGGCAATTGCAAGCCCTGTAAGGATTACAACAACTCCCACAAACCCAATCCAATGTTTTTTGATAATTGTTTTCATAATAAATGGTTTTAATAATTAATTTTATTACATCCTAACATTTTTTTGACAAAAAGTCAACAAAAAAAATTAACGTTTCAGTAGCAAGCTTAAATGGCGGTTTTAAGCTGATGACTAATTTTTGAATATTATGATAATAACCTGACATTAAACCTTGCACAAGTGGGGGTTATAGGATATATATCCTAGTATTCAGAGGAGTATGCAATATGTTTAGTAAATTTGAGCGTATGGTGGCGCGACGTTATCTTAAAGCAAAACGTAAAGAGGGATTTATATCCGTTATTACCGGTTTTGCTTTTACGGGAATCGCATTGGGCGTTGCAACGCTGATTATTGTTATGTCGGTAATGAACGGTTTCAGAAGCGAACTGTTAGGCAGAATTTTGGGGATTAACGGACATATCGGGATTGTATCAAACAACTCAATGCCTTTTACAAACTATAAGCAGGCAATAAAAGACATTAATGCTCTTGATAATGTTGAGATAGCTATCCCTTTGATTGAAAAACAACTTTTGGTATCGTCGGGACGAGCTGCCGAAGGTGCTATGGTCAGAGGTATCAGGCGTGAGGATATTGAACTAAAAAAGACTCTGCGTGATGGCATGGTCGGTATTAATCTTGATGAATTTGACGGTGACAATGTCTTGGTTGGTTACAGACTGGCCCAAAAAATGGGATTGATGGCCGGTGATGAAATTACTCTCATTTCTCCTAACGGAAAAGTTACTGCTTTCGGAACCGTACCGCGGATGAAATCGTACAGAATTGCCGGATTGTTTGAGCTAGGCATGTATGAATATGATGCCAATTTTATCTTTATGCCGCTTGACACCGCTCAGACCTATTTTGGCACAGGTGACGGGGTGACAAATATTGATGTAACGCTTAAACACCCCGAGTTACTCTACCAAACCAGAGAAATTATTCGTAATGGTGTCGGAGATGAGGCTTATATATTCGACTGGAAACAATCTAATGCGGCATTTTTTAATGCAATAGATGTTGAACGCAATGTTATGTTCCTGATTTTGACACTGATTATTTTGGTGGCGGCATTTAACATTATTACCGGATTGATTATGCTGGTTAAGGACAAGGGGCGTGATATTGCGGTTTTGCGCACAATGGGTGCGACAAAGGGCATGATTATGCGTATATTTTTTATGGACGGCGCTTTTATCGGTGTGGTCGGGACCACAATCGGTGTAATTCTTGGTGTATTGTTCTGTAACAATATTGAAGCTATACGCCAGTTTTTACAAAACATTTCAGGAAAAGAGTTGTTCTCTGCTGAAATTTACTTTTTATCACGATTGCCGGCAGAAATTAATGTCACCGAGGTGGTTATGGTGGTACTGATATCGTTGCTGTTGTCATTCTTGGCAACAATTTATCCGGCATACAGAGCTGCAAAAATGGATCCGGTGGAGGCTTTGCGCTATGAATAATATTTTAAGTTTGCGAAACGTTTGTAAATCATTCAACCAAGGAGCGCAAAAACTCGAGGTTTTAAAAGGAGTAAATTTTGATATACGAGAAGGCGAAGTAGTAGCTCTTATCGGACCATCAGGTTCCGGCAAATCCACCCTGCTCCAAATTGCCGGATTATTGGAAGTTCCGACAAGCGGCAGTATATTGTTGAACGGACAAGACTGCTCAAAACAAAATGATGCAATCCGAACTTCTTTACGTAGAGATTTTTTGGGCTTTGTTTATCAATATCACAACCTATTGCCGGATTTTAATGCGTTGGAAAATGTTATGATTCCGCAACTTATCGCCGGCAAATCTCCTAAAGAGGCCAAAGAAAAATCCGGCTGGCTCTTGAATAAAATGAAACTTGATAATCGTTTAACACATCGTCCGGCGGAACTTTCCGGCGGTGAACAGCAGCGTGTAGCTATCGCCAGAGCTTTGGCAAATACCCCAAAAATGTTGCTCGCCGATGAGCCTACCGGAAACTTGGATCCAAAAACTGCAGACATTGTTTTTGATGCATTGATGAATATAATTAAAGAAACCGGTTTGGCAGCTTTGGTCGCCACCCATAACATGGAACTGGCCAAAGCTATGGATAAACAAGTCGGACTTGAGGACGGACGGTTGGTTGAACTCGGAATTTCATCAATTATCGGGAGTAATAATTTTTATTAGGAGAAAATTATGAAAAAGTTTTTTTTATACACCGCTGTAACAATGCTAGCGACTTGTAATGCAGAGGCAAAGTTTAATCCTCCGGCAAATTATATAACTAATTCTCAAAAAATTGCTATGTACCAGATGAATATGTACGATGCCGACCATGACGGAAGACTTTCTCCGGAAGAATTCGGCAATAAGTCGCAAGTTGCAAAAACTAAAGAAACAGAACGTCAAATTCGTCAGGCAAAAAAAGCAGGACTATATCAGGAACCTGCTGAGCAGTTTAAGACAATTGATACTAATAATGACGGGTATATAACACTGCCGGAAATGGATAATTATATATCTAAGCAAACTAAGGCCACAAAAGGCAGAGTAAAATATTATTAATTAATACTTTGTGACAACAAAAAACCGCTCTTTTTACAGAGCGGTTTTTGTTGTTTTAAGATAGGAGTTGTATCTTATTTCAAAATCTTAGATACAACGCCGGCGCCTACGGTGTGACCACCTTCACGGATAGCAAAGCGCAAGCCTTCTTCCATAGCAATCGGGTGGATCAATTTGGCTACCATGTTGATGTTATCGCCAGGCATTACCATCTCGGTTCCGGCAGGCAATTCTACAGCACCGGTAATATCGGTGGTGCGGAAGTAAAATTGCGGACGATAGTTGTTGAAGAACGGAGTATGACGACCGCCTTCTTCC
>JBGULQ010000029.1:0-16690 GCA_045116295.1 Alphaproteobacteria bacterium | reverse complement strand
GTGGCTCACAATGATAACTGCGCTACGCATCACCATTAAAAAAAGCGGCATTAAGCCGCTTTTTTTAATGGTGATCCCAACGGGATTCGAACCCATATTACCACCGTGAAAGGGTGATGTCCTAACCATTAGACGATGGGACCATTTAATGACTGTCACCCTATATACAGATAAAATTATATTTGGTCAAGATTTTTTTTATTATTTTTTCATTTTTATTAATGCAACTATTGATTTATTTATTTTTCTATATATAATAATAGTTGATTTATGCATTTTATATTGAGGTAGTCATGAAAAATAACAATCCCGAATGTGAATGCTTGCGGAATTTTATTGCCAGTCACAAAGAAGAATTGGAGCAAATTAAGGACAAAAAGGTTATTACTGCCATCGAAGATATCGCCGATGTCCTTCACGATAATCTATCAAAGCAAGAATTGAAAGAGATAGAAAAACAGTACTGAAAAAAATTATCTCTCTCTTTTGATTGCTGTAATGTTACGCATATAAGAGATATCATATTCCATATCCTCCAGATTTATCGGAAGTTTACGCCGCCAATTGGGATGTTTGTCGCGATCGGTACCGGGGAGATTTTGTAGTTGATCTACCTGAAGCACGTCCTCAGGCTGCAATAAGAACACTTTTGAATTGGTTTTTGCCATAAAACGGTGAACAGCCTCCTCGATACCTTCCGGATAATTTTCTCCATATATATAATCTCCATGACGGGGATTATCATCAGGCCAAACACAGGCTTCATCAAGGGCCTTTAGAAGTTTCCAGCGATCAGTTTCGCGCTTGTGATAAGCGTTATTCATCTCTTCGTCATTTTTCATAATCCCGAGTTTACGAGATAATGAAATGTCATATCCGAACCACCACATTTTGAGTGGAGCCATGTCATGAGTACCAACCGAACTGAAAACTTTTTCGGGATATTGATAAGGTTGCTTGAAATCTCCCCAACCTGAGTCCCAGCGTTCTGCCCACAATACTGACATAGAATAAATATTTTTGGCGGCAATACTATCCAAAAATCCCTCCGGAACATTGCCGATACTTTCGCCGACAATCACACATTTGTTGAGATGGCTTTCTATTGCAACAATGTTTAACATGTCGTCAAAATTATAATATATATACGTTCCCTCTTTGCCGTTAGATTCAGGAAGAACAAATAATCTCATTAAACTCATTACATGGTCAATGCGTAATGCTCCTGCGCCTTCAGCAGCAGCGCGTAAAACTTTTATAAACGGCATATAGGCACGTTCTTTCAGCTCAACCGGATGAAATGCTCCCAAATTCCACTTTTGACCTGCAGGGAAAAAAGCATCCGGTGGAGCCCCTGCCCCGCATGATTTAAGATACGCCCCGTCATCGCTCCACAATTCGGCACTGTCTTGTCCTACACCAACGGCAAGATCACGATATATACCAATCTTCATGCCTTGTTTTGCAACTTCTGATGTAGCAAGGCTGAACTGACGCCAAGTTTCAAATTGTAGAAACTTAAAAAATCCAATACGGTGCGCATTAGTTTTTTTGTATTTTTGCATGGCTGCCGTGTGCGGATTTTGATATTCTTTTTCCCATGAACGCCAACCACCCCAGTGATCCTGCCATTTTTGTTCATATAGGCACTGGAACACCGCAAGATTATCAAGATCATCACCCTTATCTTGGCAAAACTTTTGAAAAGCTGCAAATCTTTTTTCATCCTTAATCATACGAGGATAAAGTTTTTCCAAAATGCTCATTTTGAGATTGTAGACATCAGTATATAATATTGTTTCTGCGCTGTTCAGACGCTTGATTTCATCTTTCAATTTGGCAGTATCATCCGTCTTAAACTCGGGAACTTTTTCAACATCAATATAAATAGGGTTTAAGAATAAGCGACTGATTGACAAGTATGGACTTGCTTCTTCCGGAAAACAATGATTAGGCACATTAATCGGGTTAAGGCCGATTATATCTGCTCCGGATTTTCCGCAAAGTTTGATAAAGTTGCGCAGGTCGGTAAAATCGCCGACACCCCAATTACGTTTGCTTTTTAAAGAGTATAATTGAAGCGCATAACCCCATAATTTTCCGTGTTCAAGTATTTCCGGTTGATAGCATTGATCCGGGGCAACTGCAAGAATTGACTTATATGTCTCATTACCGACCATGAAATCTATATCATAGTACCCTATTACGAGGGGCGTGGTAATCTCGACATTAAGTTTTGAGTATTTTCCACGCTTTTCACCGGTAATGTTTACTACAAATGAAACATCTTCTTTCTTTTGTGTTTGTTGGTTAAATAACGAAAGCTCAAAGTCAGAATCTATTTTTGAACTGTCTATGATTGCATCAAAACTTATATGTTGATGATTGCAAACATAAATACTGTCGAGTGTACGTTGCCAACGCTTATTTTCAAACTTTTTCAGTGACTGCTCAATGTCGGCATCGTTTTCTGCTTTAAAACCCAATATGTTTGAAAAAAACTTGAGTGTATCATCACTAACATGGTGCTTTGCAGAATAAAGCCCTGCATCATTATATTCAGCTGCGACACCAATTTTATATGCTAAATCGTGTAATCTTTCGTTCATGATGATGATCCTTATTTTTTGATTTCAAACAACATAACGCTCCATGCAGGAATGATAATTTCTGCTCCGGATTTTAATTTTTGAGAAGAATTAAATTTTTCGGAACTATCAAGCAGCAAATTCCAATTTTCGTAAGGCAATACAGGAAGTTTCCAGTGAATATCATTACTATCACCGTTTAAGATACAAAGCACAAAACGGTTAGTACGATAAACACAATATGACAATGATTTTCGATTGCCATCGTACCAGTCGGCATCGGCAAATTCTTTTCCTTTTTCAGTGTACCATGTAAGATCTTTTATGCCATTATAATTCGGCTTGCCGGTGAAGAATTTTTTTTGATTAAATATTTTTAATTTACGGCGTAGTGATATAAGTTTTTTGACATAGCGAACCAATAGAGCGTCTTGCTTGTCTATTGCCTCCCACACAATCCAGTTGATGGCATTATCTTGACAATATGGGTTATTGTTACCCATTTGAGTGCGACCAAATTCGTCGCCGGCCAAAAGCATCGGTGTACCAAAAGAAAACATCATTGTTGCCAGCATTGCACGAGCTCGTATCAGTCTGTTGGCGGTTACTATTTTATCATCACTCTCACCTTCAACACCAGAATTCCAGCTCCAGTTTGTATTGGTACCATCTCGATTATCTTCATTATTGGCAGAATTATGTTTGGTATTATAGCTCAATAAATCATGTAAGCAAAATCCATCATGGACGGTAATAAAGTTTATACTGCTCCAAATATCACGATGATTATAGTTAAACACATCGCTTGAGCCTGAAACACGACTTGCCATTTCGGCAGTTTGATATTGATCACCTTTCCAAAAACGGCGTACTACATCACGGTATCGGTCATTCCATTCACACCAGCCTGACGGAAATGCGCCGAGTTGATACCCGCCTACTCCGATATCCCAAGGTTCAGCTATCATTTTTGTTTTTTGTAAAATCGGATCTTGTTGTACTGCGTATAAAAAACCGCTGTTTTGACTAAAGTTGTTTTTACGACGGCATAGTGAAGGAGTTAAGTCAAATCGAAAACCGTCGATGTGCATTTCTGTTACCCAATAGCGCAATGAGTCTAAAATGAGTCGGATTACATAAGGATTTTCAGCATTGAATGTGGCACCGCAACCGGTACTGTCATAGTAGTAACGAGGATTTTCGGTATTAAGCATGTAATATGACTGGTTATCAATTCCGCGATAGCATAAGGTAGGCCCCATCTGGTTGCCCTCCCCCGTATGATTAAACACGACGTCCAGTATAACTTCAAGGCCGGCCTCGTGGTATACTTTTACCATGGTCTTAAATTCATCAATATCGTCACAAGTCAGGTAAGACTGCTCAGGAGCAAAAAAATTAAAAGTTTCATATCCCCAGTAATTTTGTCGGCTACCTGCAGGAAGATGTTTATCTGCTAAAAAGGAATGTATGGGCAAAAGTTCGATTGAAGTAATGCCCAACCATTTGAGATAGTTGACTACCGGCAGTGAGGCCATTCCCAAAAAGCTGCCACGTTGATAATCAGGAAGTTGGGGATGTAATTTGGTGTACCCACGCACGTGGCTTTCATATATAATTGTGTCCGACCATGGAACGGGAGAAAAATTTTTATCTTCCCATTCAAACGGAGTATTATCAATCACCACCGATTTCGGAACGTATGGCGCACTATCCAATTCACTAAACGACAAATCTTTATCGTGACTGTCGGTATCGTAACCAAAAATTGCCTTGTGCCAGATAAGTTTTCCAACCAATTTTTTGGCATAAGGATCGAGCAAAAGTTTGTTAGGATTAAAGCGTTTTCCTTCTTCCGGTTTATATGGTCCGTAAACACGATACCCGTAAACCTGCCCCGGCTTAACATCGGGAAGATATATATGCCATATATTATTATCGTTTTCGTTAATAGTAAAACGAATCTGCTCTTCGGATCCTGACTTATCAAACAGACATAATTCTACTTTTTCGGCATTAGCAGAAAAAAGCGCAAAGTTTACACCGCTACCATCATAGGTCGCGCCAAGCGGATATGGTTTTCCGGACTGTGTTTTATATTCTGCCATGAATATCCTCCGGTTGACTATATATTATCTGACTGGTTTTATAACAATGGTTGACAGGGCGGGCAAAGTCATCTCAATTGAGAATGGACGATCATTCCAATTTTGCATTTGCGCCTGATGAGGTCCGTTGTTTTTAACACCGCTTCCCCAGTAGTTTACATCATCACTGTTAAAAATTTCTTGATAAGCACAATTTTCGGGAACACCGATACGATAGTTGTTGCGAACTACCGGTGTAAAATTGCAAACCACAATCAAATAATCTCCGGGTTCTTTGCCTTTACGAATGTAGGAAATTACGCTATCAGCAGCATTAGAGTGCTCAATCCATTCAAAACCATGATAGTCAAAATCAACTTCATACAAAGCCGGATTTCCCTTATACATCAAGTTCAAATCGCGCAGGCAATTTTGCATACCTTTATACATTGGATATTCCAAAAGATGCCAACGTAAACTTTCGGCATAATTCCATTCCCAATCTTGTCCGAATTCGCACCCCATAAACAAAAGTTTTTTACCGGGGTGTGTGTACATAAATCCGTAGTATGCACGGAGGTTGGCAAATTTTTGCCATTCATCACCAGGCATTTTGGAAAGCATTGAACCTTTGCCGTGAACGACTTCATCATGTGAAATAGGCAAAATAAAGTTTTCGTTGAAAGCATATAAAAGACCAAAGGTGAGCATACCGTGATGATATTTTCTGTGTATCGGATCTTTACTTATGTATTTGAGGGTATCATTCATCCACCCCATATTCCATTTGTATCCAAAACCAAGTCCTCCCATAGAAGTCGGACGAGAAACCATCGGCCATGCGGTTGACTCTTCAGCACAAGTACAAGCATCAGGATTGGCTCCATAAACGAGTTCGTTCATTCTGCGGATAAATGCTATGGCTTCCAAGTTTTCATTGCCGCCGTATATGTTAGGAATCCATTCACCGGCTTTACGAGAATAATCGAGATACAACATTGACGCAACGGCATCAACTCGCAGTCCGTCAATATGATATTCTTTTATCCAATAAAGTGCATTGGCACATAGATAATTAAACACTTCGGTACGGCCATAGTTATAAATTTTTGTACCCCAGTCCTTGTGTTCGCCTTTGCGAGGATCGGCGTGCTCATAAAGATGGGTTCCATCAAATTCGCAAAGTCCGTGTCCGTCACGCGGAAAATGTGCCGGCACCCAGTCCATGATTACGGCAATTCCGGCTTGATGAAATTTATCAATTAAATAACGCAAATCGTCAGGAGTTCCGAAACGGCTGGTCGGGGCAAACATACCCAAAACCTGATAGCCCCAAGAAGCATCTAACGGGTGTTCGGAAAGAGGCAAAAATTCGACGTGGGTATATCCCATGTTTGATACGTATGGAACAAGAGTATCAGCAAGCTCGCGATAGGTCAAAAATTCACTCCCGTTCTCGCCTTTACGACGCCATGATCCGGCATGAACTTCATAAATTGACATCGGCTTATCCATGGCATTATGAGAGTGGTTATTTTGCATCCAATCATCATCGTTCCAGTGGTAGTGATTGAGGTCATACACAACCGATGCCGTCTTTGGTCTTTGTTCAGAGAAGAATCCGACAGGATCTGCTTTGGTCAAAATGTAATCCTGTTGAGTTTTGATTTCATACTTGTAAATTTCTCCTTCTCCCAAACCGGGAACAAAAATATCCCAAACACCACATGAAGGATATTTGCGCATAACATGACAACGACCATCCCAATTGTTGAAATTTCCGACAACAGAAACACGCTTGGCGTTAGGTGCCCAAACTGCAAAACTTACGCCCTTGACACCATCCATGGTAATCACGTGAGCGCCAAGTTTTTTATACATTTCGAGGTGATTGCCCTCGCCTAAAAGATAAACATCAATATCACCTAAAGTGGGAAGGAAACGATACACATCTTCAGCTTCGTAAAAGTTGCCAATGTCGTTTTCAATTTTAAACTTATATGCAAAATTTCCAACATCGTCGAGGTTAATTTGAAAGAATCCGCGGTCATCTAATTTAGTCATTTTTCCGAGTGACAAATTATCATCTTTGTGGATGACTTCTATCGATTTTGCATGCGGCAAAAAGGCGCGGATAAAAACATTTTTGCTACCCTTGTCGCGATGTATTCCGAGTACGGAGAAAACGTTGTCGTGATTGCCGTTTATCACAGCATCCATTTCTTCTTTTGATAATAAATTTTCCATATAATATAACCTCTGAACTTGATAATTTTTAGGGGTGAATTGTCACTTTTATTTATAAATTTTAATCAACATAAATGCAAGCTTATTTCAACTTTATTAAAAAATTATCAATATTAATATTGACGTATAAAAAAATGTATGTATATTAGGTATTGTTTAACCGAAAATTTTTTATTTGGAGTAAGTTATGGTAAAATTTAATGAAAATGCTATCAGAGAAGCTGCATATTACAACTGGCAAAATGCCGGCTGCCCTCAAGGTAAAGACGAGTATTTCTGGTCTATGGCAGTTGAGCAATTCAGCAAAAAATGCTGCTCTTCTTCTGCTTGCTGCACAAAAAAATCTAGCACAAAATCTACTGTTGCTAAGAAAAAAGTTGCTACCAAAAAAACTTCTAAGAAGTAATTTTTTTAGCATTGTAGCATGATGAAAAATCCTCTCAAGCGAGAGGATTTTTTATTATAAGAATCGGATAAAAATTAATTGATATTGACTACTGTTTTTGAGCCATCACAATCCAACCGTAAACTTTTTTTTCTCCCTCGTTTCGCAAGCAAGCACGGTTTAGTTTTTCTACAAAAAAGCCCTGCCTTTTTAGTGAATTTTCGATGTATTTTTGATTGTGCAGAAAGCGACCTGATTGGTGCAAAAAATAGTCATTTTCATTATAATTATTTTCGCTCACGCTAAACAGGACTCTACCATTTTTGCGAAGTGAATTATAAAGCAAAATAAATAACTGATTGAGCTCTCCAAAGTAGGTAAACACATCAGCAGCCGTAATTAAATCATAGCTGTCTGGATGAGAATCCAAAAACTCTTTTAAATCTTGATTGTAGAGATGAGAATAAACCTTTTTTTGTTTGGCAATTTTGAGCATTTCCGGAGAGATATCTACACCATCAAGTCCGCCCATTTTGGCATATTTTTTAAGGTATTTTCCGCATAGTCCTGTTCCGCATCCTACATCTAAAATTTTCATCTTTTTCAGCTTCAAATTGGCGTACAGCGAATCTAAACTTTTGGAGATGAGGAATGGAACTTTGTAGTTTAAATTGTGCAATACTTCCTCAAAGTCATTTGCAAATGTATCAAAGATTTCACGCACAAAAATGCCGTTTACTTGGCTTATATTTTCACCATTGATAATGGCATTTGCCATATGTGATACAATTGGATTTGACGGATATTTGTTAATCCATTTTTTTGCGTATACATTAACCTTAGCTTGTGAAAACTCGAGAGAGATTTCGTATAGCATATAACCAAAATTAATATGCTGAGAGTTTTCTCCTTTTGAGACAGTCATCGCTTTCCAGCCCATCTCAAGTGCTTCTGCATAATGTTGCTGTTGCTGATATGCTCGGCTCAGAGAATCGCATAGCCAATAATCCTTTTTGTGTTTGGGATAAATTGCGGTCAAAATTTTCAATGCTTCATCACTTTTATTTTGTTCTAAGCAGATATCTGCAAAGAGCGCCTGCGCCTCTTCAGATTTTGGATAAAGCGTAGTGGTTCGCAATCCGTAAAAATATGCAGCAGGATAATTTTTCATATCATAATATATGCCTGCGGCATTAAAATTTGCCGTATAAAAATCAGGTCTTACCTTTAAGGCTTTTTTGTAATGACAAAGTGCTTTCATGTATTTTTTGCGACGATACGCAATATTACCCAAAACTACAGCGGCCGACGGATTTTCACTGTTTATAAGCAATGCCAAACGTGCAAAAAAATATGAGCGTAAAATATTGCCGAGTTCGTAATGAGTGATTGCTAAATTAGCATTTATAGTTTCTGACCTTGGTTGACGCCACCAGGCTTTTTTGTAGTATTTGAGGGCATGCTTTTTGTCGCCGGTGGCATCATAACAATTGGCAATCATCACCAATATGTCGGTATTTTTCAGATATTGGTGATCGAGTTGCAAAAACTCATTAAGAGCTGATGCGTATTTTTTCTTTATGTATAAATTACGCGCCTTTTCTTCCGGCTGCGACATATTGGCCTCCATTCCAGACTGTTTTTGGAAAAATATCATATTTTAGTAAAAAAACTATTGACGAATACAAAATATTCAGTTATTTATCTACTCACTTTATGGGGGTATGGCGGAATTGGTAGACGCGCTAGACTCAAAATCTTGTGGGCTCAGCCCGTGTCAGTTCGAGTCTGACTACCCCTACCAAATTGAAAAACCTTGAGCTTCCTCAAGGTTTTTTTGTTTTTGAGGAAAGAAATATGAAAACAGTGGCAAAAATCTTAAGTTTTCTTGTCCCGATAAAGAAGTATCGCAAAATGGTATTACGTCATTTGGAAAACTTGCTTTGTTGCAGCGAGACTAATAATGTTTATGTGAGAAAGATTAAAAATAAAGCCATATCGGTCGGTAAAGATCTTCGCGTTACGTCATCTTCGAAAGTAAACAATAAAACTAAACTTGGCGATAGTGTTTATCTCCATGGTTTGAAAGTTACCGGCAACGGAGCTGTTAATATCGGATCTCATGTTATTATTGCCGGTGATTGTTTGATTATTACAGAAAATCACAATTACGAAGGCAATTATATTCCTTATGATAAAACAGCTATTTCTCGTGATGTCAAAATTGATGATTTTGTATGGATTGGCGCACGTGTATTGATTTTGCCAGGAACAAAAATCGGAGAAGGTGCCATCATTCAAGGCGGTGCTGTTGTGCATGGAGATATTCCTCCATGTGCAATTGCCGGTGGAAATCCTGCAAAAATCTTCAAATATAGGAATATTGAACATTTTAAGAAGTTGAAAAATGAAAAAAATTTTTATATACGTGATTAACCTGATTTTAATTTCGGATCTATCATATTTGTTATGAGAGGTCGACATGAAAGTTATTACATTTTTCTTAGTATTTTTCTTGTTTGTTTTTACCTGCAATAATTTATATGCCACAAATTATCCGTCAGAACGCATTAAACGCTACGCCATACACACGCCACGAAAAGTCGAGAACGATGTCGCAACTTTGACCAGATATTTGACTGAACCTCTTGATGACGATTATGATAAAGCAAAAATAATAGCTTTTTGGATTGCAAGTCATATTAATTATGACGAATATTTATACAGCAACGGAAAAACCAGTAAACTTATCAGAAAATATCACGGGCAAACACCGCAACAACTCTTGAAATCACGTGTCGGTATTTGCGGAGATTTTGCTGAATTGTTCAATGAAATGTGCAAAAAAGCCGGTATTCAGTCGGAGGAAGTTCATGGCTATGCTTATCCGAAAAAAATGCATCTGACGAATCGGCAGAAACGAGCAAATTTTGGTCATGCTTGGAACTATTTTAATTATCGTGGTAAAAAGATTTATGTTGATACAACCTTTATGGCCGGTGGTGTTACCGGAACAAAAGGGGGAAGCCATGATTTTGCGCACAACCAAGCCTTGAGAAAAATTAAATCAGATAATCGTCGCCGGAGTAAAGTAAATAATTTTGATGAAAGATATTTTGATTTTACCTACAAGGACGAAGAGCGCATGGGGTATAAGCGAGAGGAACGTCCTTAGATTTTGTTGATATAATTTGGAAAATATGATAATATAAAGATACGATTATTGAGGGAGGAAGATAGAAAATGAATATGCAAGAAATCAAAGTATTTTATTATAAAGTTGAGGCAAAACCCTTAGGAATAATTGAAAAGTGCAAAAAAATACGCCGCAATTTAATGTCCAAATTAAACAAACATCCTGAACCAAGTATGGTAACACGTTTTACGGATAATGCAAATGTTGAAAGCAGACCGGCTTTTGGTTTGATGTTACAAAAATTAAAAGAGGCTCAGATGAAACATGATCAGGTAATTGTGTCTGTTGCTTCTCTTCATGATTTTGGGGCGACCAGTATAGGTGAGTTTGAAAAGATGATTGGTGAAATCTTAAAAAATGGCGGGAATATTAGTAGTGATAAAGAGGGAATAGCCATAAACAGTGATGCACTAAAAATCAGAAATAAAAATTTTGATCCGGAGTATCCCGCACGAGGTCTGTTTCGTATGTTGGGGACCAATCCTTTATCTTGGAGTCCTCAAAAGAACGATAAATTAAAGGAGTTTGTCAGTACATCTACCAAAAAGTGGAATAAAAGCACTCCCGGAATCGTGCGTCTCCCAAAACGCAACGGTAATGGGCAAATTGAAATTTAGAAATTTGTTCAGTTTTTTAATTGCCACAAAGACAGCCTCTCGGGGGCTGTTTTTTTATTTTTACTGATATTAATCATTGCTTAATCGTTATTTGGTATATAATAATCTCAATTAAGGCAAGATAACGAAAATGACAGACATAAAAGAAATTCAGTTGTATATACAGGAGCAGCCTTGGATTTTGGCTGTTGCTGTTGTTATCGGTGTATTTCTTGTATATAAAATTGTGACGTCTTTGCATGGCAAAAATGCACCTCGCGGTTTTGAACGAGTTGCCGGTATGTATGAACTGAAGAAAAAAATCTATCAAGAAGTTATTTTTCCATTTTATAATGCAGAGAAATACAAAAAATTTAACTTAACCTTGCCAAACGGCATTATATTCTATGGACCGACTGGCTGCGGAAAAACTTTTTTTGTGGAATGTTTGGCCGAAGAATTAAATATGAACTTTATCAAGGTTTCACATGCCGACTTAGCATCACCTTATGTGCATGAATCTGTGTCAAAAATTGCCGATACTTTCAAAAAGGCAAAAGAGATTAAACCTTGCATTGTGTTTTTTGATGAAATAGAGAGTCTGGTGCCCTCTCGTGCAAAACTATCGGAACATGTTACTTATAAAAAAGAGGAAGTTGATGAGTTTTTAACTCACCTCAACAATGCATCAAAAAATGGTATTTTGGTTATTGGAGCCACCAACCATATTGAAGTAATTGATCCGGCAGTGCAACGTTCCGGACGGTTTGACCTCAAAATTTATGTATCTCCACCGGATACCGAGGCGCGAATTGAACTGTTTTATAAAGCATTGAAAGAAATTCCGCATGACAAAGATATTGATTTTGAAATATTGGCACAAAAAACTCAAAATTACACCAGCGCTGATATTGTAAATATTGTACAAAGTACTTCTCGTTATGCCGTTGTCAGCGATCATAAACAGATTTCTCAAAAAATGTTGGAAAGAAGCATTAGTGAAATTCCATCATCACTGGATATGAACGAACTGGAAATCATTGATGAAGATCAAGATTGGCTGTAAGAAAATAAATTAAACCATTCTCCATTCATTTAAAAAACTGTTGTATTTTAGGTAATTATTTTTATAATCAAGACAACAAATTTATTATTATTAACTTATACAGAAATTATATGAATAAAACAGAATTTATTGACCAAATTCATGGAACTTTGGTTGGGTGCGTTGTTGTTTGTTTGAACGAAAAACTTTTGCATGTATGTATAAATTACAATGCCTCAGAAGTACATTTAAGAGAGCTCAACGCTTGCAAATGCCTGTCTTCCATGACTATTGTTGTTGATGAGGAGTGCCCGACTGCTCGTTTTTGTGTACGAACATCACCAGAGATGTTGACCAGACTCAGGGAAAAGTACGGCGGCATTATCAGCGAGGCGTGGTGGAGAGTGGCAAAAGACGTCAATCAATCACATACGCATGATAAATTTCCGCCGCGCGGTATCGGGCAGATTTTGGAAGTAATTGATGGGATAACCTAGAAAGTACAAAAGCGAAAGCAATTATAAAAGATTGTTTTCGCTTTTGGTATTTTAAATATTTTTTAATACAAAAATCATATGCTTTAGAGGATAGCAGGAGAGTGACATGACAGATTTGGAGCATTTTGAAAGCGGCACTTGCAATATTAATTGTTTGGCAACGACCAGCGAAACTGATAAAAAAAAGCTAGGTGCGGTTTCGTATAGATTTAGAAACAAGATCCCAGGCAACTCTTTGGGAGAAATTAATGTTATTCCCATCCTTCCGAAAAACAAAGCTAAAAACCCTGACAACTCTGCCATCAAGGTCACTTTAATCAACTACAAAAATGCCGAGACAACACAAGTAAAACTCTCTGTTGACAGATGGTTTGATCTGAATAAACGTATGCATGGTGCCGAAGGATTGATGTATCTAAAATATAAGATTGAAAATAATTGTGTACCTGAAGATGATGCAAAACGCCAAAATCTGCTGAATTTTATGACAGACAATGTCTTCAATACTCCGCAAAGTGTTGCAGAATTGCGTGATTTTATTAAAAACATAAATACAGATTATGAAGCCAATTTGCCGGAACCAGTTAAAAGAGTAGATTATTCCGCTTTAATTAAAGAATGGTGGAACAGAATTAAGAGATAGCATTTTGAAAATTAATTTAACCAGAAAACAAACTATATATTTGGCGATGGCAGTTGCTATTGTAGGTTGGCATTTGCTTAAGCCGGTTGCATACAATTTGATTTGGGGGCAAAAAGTTGCTGAAAAAGATGCTCCCCTAAATGAGAGTTTTGAAGATTTAGGCAATCAATCATGGCGGGCGGTAAACATCAGCGGTTATGACATATTGTATCGTCTGCGTGTGCATTACAAAGTGCGCGGACGTGTGGTCTGGGTGGACTGGAACGATGGGATAATTAATACGTGGTATCATTCTGCCGGAAAAGAGGGAACAAAACTCTACAATGCTGTGGCAGCAGTTGATGTTTCAATTGTACACGGAAAAACTTCTGATGAGAATAATTTGAAAAAAATTAAGTTTGACCATGAAGAACGCGGCCTAACCTATAAATATATGTACGCAGATAACCCGATTATAAACAGAGATGAGATAAACAACAACCACGTTATTCCGGCAACACGAGCCGTAAGGCGGGCAATTGCTTTGATAAAAAAAGGTGATGTAGCAGAATTTGAAGGATATTTGATGGATTGGCGCGGAACCGGAAAATTTTCGTGGTTTCATATTGAAACGGCAACTCAAAAAGGTGAAGTGCATACAAAACAATTGTATGGAGGTTTGCCAGGAGCCGGGCATTGTCGGCAATTTTATGTAACTAAGGTAATATATAACGGATATCAATTTGAATAATCAAAAGCCCCCTACTCTGATGAGAGGGGGCTTTTGATAAAGTTTGTTATGCTACGCAAGCAGCGTCGTACAGACGGCATACTTTCTGCAAGTAAGCTGTTACCTTGCGGCGACGGCGCTCCCTTTGGGAAGGGCTTGCATCAGACATACTCGCGGTAGTATTTCGGGCGACTGCCCTAATGAACTCTGTACGAGTTTCGTCATGCAGACCGCAAGCAATGATGCCCATCATGTCAAGGTTGCCTTGCTCAGCGTCTTGCAACATTTCCTCGGTGCCAAGGAATGTTACCATGTTTGTCTTGGGATCGTGGTTGATCTCCAGATCCGCAATACACTCCGGTGAAGCGAGCAGCCTTGCAAACATCGAGGTGTAGTCGTGGCGCAAGACAAAATTGCGACGACTGATACGCCGTTTGAAGTAATAACACCATGGGTCAAGAACGTTTCTGCCTCCGGCAATGAGGGCTTTGAACTCGGCAGCAAGTTTTTTGATTTCTCTTTGGTTTTCCATATTGAGATAAATTATTGGTTAATAATAAGGGAATTACAGTGTTTATAACACATTTGTCCAAATGTGTCAATGTTTTTTTAGAAAGCGGACATCAAAAAACTCACCCCGAAGGATGAGTTATTTGAAAATAAAATCAATTATCCATTGGCTCTTTTATTTCGCATACTACGCATTTGCGCAACTTCTTCTTTCTGACACTCATCAAATGCTGCCTGACGAGCATTTTCTAAAATGTCCGGCATATTGAATCTATTTATGTTTGTTGAAGAAATGGCTTTTGCTGTAATTAATTTCTGAATAGCCTTGGGGTCGTCAAAAAATGATTTCAAGTTAGAATGTTGCATTGCCGCTTCTTTACTACACAAAGAGGGATATATCTTAAGTCGTCCGAAATGTTTTGCAATTCCAATATCAACTCCTAAAACATCATTGCCATTGGAATCTTTTTTAACATTAAATCTGACCCTAAATTCTCTACCATCAGGGCTGTCTTTAAGTCTGTCGCCGGAATATTCCTTAGCAATAACTTCGGCACCGACAAGCTCACCTTTTTTATGAATCAGCTTGACATTATTTGTATATTTTGCAGGTTTTTCTGTTCTGGGATTTTCAGAAAGATATTGATTCAGTGCATAGCGTCCATTATCTGTATTAAAAACATATTTATCTAAAAAACTTTGGATTTTATAGCCTTCTACTGTCGGTTTTGATTTTGCAACTTCCTTATAAACTTCCATAAGACCATTTAAATTTTCCAAATCTCGCTCTATGCCTATAGGAGCATCTGGATTTTGGGAAGCAGGTTTGAGAAAAGATATTCTGGCATCGCTTCGAGACTCACCATTAGGAGCTGTCTCTGAAAGCGAAACAGTTACTCGTGTCATGCGAGTTTTAGCAGTTGTACCTTTATTTTGTTCCGGATGGTCAAAAGAATATTTGGCGGGTTCATAATGTGATTCAACATATTCTTCTTTAGTACTAATGGTCAGCGATTGAATTTTCATATCGCCCTTTTCTTTATTTTCAACGCTAATTGTACGACGATTGTCCTTTGTTATGTCTTGCATCCAGAGTTTATCATCTTCAAATTGTGTAGATTCTGTACCCATTTTATACCCCCGTTAGGCTGTGTAAATTAACATATAAGAATATTAGTACGAATCTGGAAAAATGTCAACAAAACGAATAAAAAAACAGGCACTCCTTGGTGGAGAGCCTGCATGTCAAATTAATTTCAAACTATTGGTTTCCAAGGCGTCCTTTGATGCCTGGGAGGCTTTGGAAACAATATGTCTCACGACATTTACGATAGCAATGGTTTATGTAATTTAATAATTTTTCGAAACAAGACCTCCTAGCCGTTTTTTAGGGGCCGGAGGTCAAAAAAGGTACCGGACAAGTTGGGGACTGACGCTCGTCCTAGGTGGTAAAATGCGACGCAAAATCTGAGTAAGAACACTTGGAATCGAACCAAGCTTTTGGGTATTTACCCACGTTCTAGCCGATAAACTATGCTCCCAATTGTAGAGACACCAGGATTCGAACCCGGGACCTTTCACCTGATCAGGGCGAACGCTCTAGCCACCTGAGCTATATCTCTGTGTTTGCATCGTTTTAGCACCGAAGTACCTGTGATATCGTATTAGGAATAATTCATTAATTATTTTTTAGTGGGGCTGTGTGTAGCACTAAAAAATATTAATGTCAAGGAAAAGTGAAAAATATTTAGTCAGTTGTGTCGCATCTGAATGGTATTAGTGTTACCACCTGCTTTACAATTTTGTGCGGCTATTTCAATGGAAGAAGATTCTAAATTGTTTATAGAAAACCTATCTGGATTATTGCTATATCCCCAATCAGCCATGACAAGCATAGAACATGCATCTGAAGGAATTTTATCAATTTTGATGAAAAAATATGTATAACTAGGAAGAGAAGAATAAATACTGACAGTACCACCGTAGGAATTTTTGATTTGTGTGGGAGCTATAGTACCGCTACTGGTAATAACTTTCATGTTATCATCCACTAAATTTAGCCCTATTGCAGTTGTGTTGTTGATCCCTTGGTAATTTGGCTGATTGGCATAGGCGGCGCGAATGTTGGCAACCATGAGTGATACTTGTTCCAGCAGTTTGGTTTGTTTATGTTTGGCCATAGCCTTA
>JBGULQ010000028.1:0-4569 GCA_045116295.1 Alphaproteobacteria bacterium | reverse complement strand
AAAGGAGGAGGTGGTACCACCAGGAATCGAACCGGGGACACACGGATTTTCAGTCCGTTGCTCTACCAACTGAGCTATGGCACCATTTTATGTCTTGCAATGAGTGGTGTTTCTCAATTGCGAGTGCAAAGGTACAACTATTTTTTGAAACTACCAAATTTTTTCATGACTTTATTCCTAAAAAACGAAAAATAAGCACAAAACGCTCTGAAAACGCTATAGTTTCGTGCCATATACTATGATTTCAGCTTCTCGTGCATGTTTTTTTCGGGGACTCGCTGTACGCCAAAAAGAAAAAGCGCGGAAGCCAACAGGTTCCGCGCGCTTTGTGTGTCCATGATATTCAAGATGATTAGATTTTGTGTTGTTTATACATGAAGACGAATGCCTACTCACGTAGGGGTTAATAAAGACGGTATATTATATTATAACATTGTGTAAAACTGTTCGTTGTAATTTTCCTCGATATCTGCGCATCCCTGAAGCTCAGAGTTTGCATTGATGTCGTTGGATGTTTTCGCTGACAGGTTCTTGAGAGAAGTGCAACCTTCGAATGCTGTTGCGTCAACGCTCTTGATGCTGTTAGGGAGGGTAACGCTCTTTACTTTGTCAAGACCTTTGAAGAGGTTTTTGCCAATCTTGCTTAATGTAGTCTCATTGTAGAAGTCCTCCTCGAAAACAATGCTTGTGATCTGCTTTCTGTACTTGATAAATGGAGACTCCTGGAAATCAGGTGTTACATCTGCAAGAGGGGTAATGTGAAGAGTTCCGTTATCGTCGATATTCCAAGTGAAATATTCAATTCCATTATAATCCATTAAGCTAGGCTCCTTTGCCATTCCGTTTGCAGCGAACGAGAAAGTGAGCACTGCTATGAGGATGATCCTATTTATGAATGAGGTAGTCATAACTTAAATTTTTTAAAAGTGGAAATAAATGTAATAATTTATGAGAGTGTCAAACTATTTTGTTTTGATCTCTGATGCAAAGGTATGAACTTTTTTCTGTTTGTGCAAATTTTTTTAAAGAAAAATGATGCAAATATGTAAATGCTTGATATAAATCAAGTAGTGTAACTTGTACATTTTTAAGCACTTATATACTATATAAATAAGGTATATAACGAAATTCTGCTGTTTTTCGAAGATTTTTCTTCGATGAAACCGCGTTTTTTTTGATAATTGCATATCTGTAAAGAAAAAGTTGCGAGTAAGGAAAAATAAAATGGGGAAAAATCTTTTCATTTGCTATTGTTTTCTTGACTCCTTTTTTTATAATTTCAAAGGTTTTTGGTATTTTGATGTAGATTTCTGTTAATAGATAAATTTGTTGCGTAAATGTAAAAAATGTAGTATTATTGTAATCTCGACACTTTTTTCTGCTTTTTTCTTGCAGGTTAAATTATTTTGTTGTAAATTTGCACTTGGAAATAAATGTTAAGGGATTATGAATAGGATGCCAAGAGCATCTGACAAAAAGGGGAAAGAAAAGGTCATGTTTAGCAGTGGTTGCTAAACTTGATCTTTTTTCTTTTTGCGTTTTTCTCTCATTTTATTGTGAAATATTGGTTATTTTGCCACAGAATAGTCATTTTGACGAAAAAATACAAATTTTTGACGAAATATTACATAAAGGTTTGTGGAAAACGCAGTAATTTTGCACTCGAAAGATTTAAACGCGCACTGGCTTGCAGCCGACGTTCGCTCTCTTTCGAGTGTGAGGACGCTTCGCACGTTGCACACAGAAATTAAATATACTACTCAAAAAAACCGGAATACTCCGAGCCTAAATTAAAAACTCATAAGACAATGAAAAAGAATCGACGCACTTTATTCTATTTCTCAAGAACGTTGTACATGGCAATATTACCGCTCTTGTCACCAAGCTGTAGGATTCTTGGATTTAGCATTAATGCTTCAACTCCAAAGGTTGCAGGATCTAAATCACCTGCTATATTGTGCGACGATAACCCAGATACAGCGTCAAGTTTTGGCGTCTGGTAAGAAAATAAAGATATACCCCCGCCACACAGATGTGGTTATATTCATAATTTTTACATTTATTTCCAATTTAATGAATTAATGAACGAAAAATGAATAGCATTTTTAAGGACAGATAAGTAAAGATATTCTATTTCCTTTATATGGGGGAATTCAGACACTTCTTATAGTAACCAAAAATTGATTTACCAGAAGACACAATAAATTTCCCGTTATATACCCTACTCGTGAGAGCGGGGAATATAGCGGGAAATTTGTGTTATTATTTATAAATGTTTAGGAATCTACTTCCAGAGTAACTGTGCGAACTGATACAGACTTTCGCGCCAAACAGGCCATGTGTGACCGCCTGGAGTTTCGAAATATTTGTATTTTATGCCGATTTCATCGAACTTTGCACGCATTGTCTTACAATTGTTGAAGGCGATATCCTCTTCTCCGCCCATAGTGAGATAGAACTGCTTAAACTGCTTGTTGTAGAAATCCTTTCTGTCTGCAAGTTTCTTGTAGTTGTCGTCAGCACTCATTGAAGGGTTGTTGCCGAAAGGTCTTGCAAACCAACCGGAACTGAACACGCCAACATACTGGAACAATTCAGGCTTTGCCACAGCAATATTGAGTGTCTGTATTCCGCCCATTGAAAGTCCGGCCATAGCTCGATTGGCAGCATCTTTCTTTACGCGATATGTCTTCTCTACGAGTGGAATGCACTCTTCTGTGAGTTCCTTGATGAAATCCTTGCAGTTGCCGTCGCTCATCACAACGATCATCTCGTTTGCCTTTCCCTGTGCAATAAGGTTGTCAAGGATAATGTCAGTTCTTCCCTGAAGAGCCCAACCGCGCTCATCCTCACCACCGCCATGCTGTATGTAAAGCACAGGATATGTCTTTGCAAGGTCTTTCTGATAAGATGGTGGGAGATAGATGAACATTCTGCGCCAAGCACCCTCGTTGTTTGAGTAGTATCTGCGCATAGTTGTCTCGCCATGTGGCACGTTAGTAAGCTCGAAGCGCACGTCACCTTTTTTATAAGGTACCTCGATACAGCTCGACATACGGCTGCATCCATAGAAAGTCTCGCTGGCAGGGTCGCTTATCTGAACGCCATCAACATAAAGGAAGTAATAGTTGATACCAGACATCAGGACATCGGTAGTTGCTGTCCACACACCCTTGTCATCTTTCGTCATAGGGTATTTCTTGCCGCCAATATCAACGATGACTTCCTTTGCATCAGGAGCTTTTAGCTGGAAAATACCACGATTGTCGGCAGTAAGTTGTGGGAACTGCCCGTTTCTCAAATTAGTAACAGGGCGCACATTCTGCGCCATCAGGCTTGAAGCAGAGAGCAACAAGCCCAATCCAAGAATAGATAGTTTCTTCATTTTAGGTTTATAGAATTTTTTACACAATTATTATGCTACAAAGTTACTAATAAAATATGACAACCCAAATTTTTTTGACTTTTTTTGTCGTTTTCTCCCGAAAGAATTTGAAGAATGATAAACTCAGATACTTTTGTGTAACATAAGAGGCTAATATGTTTTGTTGTAAAAATATAATGCGGTTGATTATCGGCATGATAGGGGTTTTGACATACGTTTGGCATTAAAAATACCAGATAACATTCAAGTAGCTTTTAAAAAAACGAGAGAATTTTGAGAGGGGGGTACACTTTTGCCCATTTTCCGCTTTTATGTGTTGAATTTCAACGGGTTAAGTTGAGTGCACCTCCCCCATATAAAAGTTATTTTTACAGGTTAACTTCAAGGGGGAGGTGCACGCTTTGTTATCTATTGGCTTTCAATACGTTATACCCATAAAAAGGGTAAAAGTGCACCCCTCCCCTTAAAAACTCTCGCAAAAAAATACGTTAGTAATCTTGACATTGCAAAAACATACAGCTTTTATGCCTCCTATATGATTCCTCTCTATTGCCTTTTTAGAGAAGGGAGTTGAATGGGACTTACAACGGATTTACAACGGATTTGGAACGGACTTGAAACGGAGGAGAAGCGGATTATAATGCGGACCTGAAAGGGAAGAATGTGGCAGTAGAGAGAATAATAATTTTAGGTATAGTGAAATTTTAAGAATAGAAATGTCTTATACTGAAATTGGTTTGGGAAAAGTGTAAACCAATTTCAGTATAAGACAGAACGATGGGGAAGCATAACCGTATTCATGCAATTTTGATGATAGAAGATGGTGGCATTTGACGCAATGATAAAATCATAATTTTTGAGTATTGCGGCATTTACAAATAATGTGTAATTTTGCACTCGGAAAATGATTAAATTATGATAACGAATAAAATACATAAGAAAATCGTGGCTTCGGCTATTTGGACTCATGCAAGCATGAGTCCATTTTTTTTTGTGAACAAATTGGAGTATCGTTCTTTTTTGAACGGTAATGTTATTGATAGAATAAACGAGGAGAGTTGATTATGCAGACAAAAAAAGATTATACGCGCGAGGAAATCGTGATGACGGCAAAGAGGGAGTTTCTGAAGAACGGCTTTGCCAAGGCTTCCATGCGAGAGATTGCCAAGCGTTCAGGCATCGGA
>JBGULQ010000027.1:0-5071 GCA_045116295.1 Alphaproteobacteria bacterium | reverse complement strand
GATTATTTGTTCTGGAAATATTTCGGATGTTTGAAAAAATCCGAAAAAGAAAAACTCCTTCTTGAGGCAATACCCAACATCACCAATAACCGCATAAATCTAAGCGATGAATATGCAAAACTTTCAAAAAATCACCGCCGGCTCAGAAACTTCAAGATACTCGTCAAATAGCAACAAGCCTGTCTTACCATGCCGAACTTTAGCTCCAGATAAGCTTGTTATATACCCTTTCAAAAAACGCAGAGAACAGCTCAGATAGAGTTAAAAATAATAACCAAATAACACAAAAACTCGGAGAATGAGGTAAATAATAAGAAACAAGAGCGAAAGTACCGCAGTGTACAAAAAAGTACATGAGGAAACTTTCGTCTCGCAGTTTCTGTATTAGTTACCCATTATACGAGTTTTTTCTTAGACTTCGGGAATTGAACTCTTAGTCCTCTTCTCTTCCGAGACCGGAACATCTTTATTCTTTAAGATTTCTTCACCGCGCAGCAGTGCTTTAATTTCTTCACCGGTCAAAGTTTCATATTCAATTAAAGCCTGAGCCAAATGCTCCCAGTCATCTTTTTTATCTTTCAAAATTTTGAGTGCCGATTCGTGAGCTTCGGTGACTAAACGCTTGATTTCATCATCAATCAGACGTGCGGTTTCCTCACTCATATTTTTGTTTTGCGTAACCGATTTTCCCAAAAAGACTTCTTCGGAATTGTCAACGTACAAAATCGGACCGAGTTTGTCGCTCATTCCCCATTCGGTCACCATCGCGCGAGCAAGCTTTGTTGCCGCTGCTATGTCCGAAGAAGCACCGCTGGTAACTTTATCATAACCAAACTTAATTTCTTCGGCAGCACGCCCACCCATGGTAATAACCAAACGGGACAGCATTTTGGCACGAGAGTATGAATACTGATCTTTTTCCGGCAACTGCTGAACCATACCCAAGGCTCTGCCTCTTGGTATAATTGTAGCCTTATGGATAGGATCAGTCTCCGGTACATTGAGTGAACATATTGCATGACCGGCCTCATGGTAAGCTGTCAATTTTTTCTCCTGCTCATCCATTGCCATTGATTTACGCTCATTACCCATCATCACTTTATCTTTGGCATCATCAAAATCTTTTGATGTAACCTTGCGTTTGTTTTTACGAGCAGCAAGTAATGCAGCTTCATTAACCAAATTGGCCAAATCCGCCCCCGAAAAACCTGGCGTTCCACGGGCAATAACTGCAAGATTAACATCTTTTGCTAACGGAACTTTTTTGACGTGAACTTTCAAAATTTCTTCACGCCCTTTCAAATCCGGATTTGTTACCACTACTTGACGATCAAAACGTCCCGGACGCAACAACGCCGGATCCAAAACATCAGGACGGTTAGTTGCCGCAATCAGAATAACATTTTCGTTTTCATCAAAGCCGTCCATCTCAACTAACAGCTGGTTCAGTGTCTGTTCTCGCTCATCATTTCCACCACCGAGACCGGCACCGCGATGTCGACCGACAGCATCTATTTCATCAATAAATAACAGGCATGGCGCATTTTTCTTTGCCTGAGCAAACATATCACGCACACGTGACGCGCCCACACCGACAAACATCTCCACAAAATCAGAGCCTGAAATAGAAAAGAACGGAACATCAGCCTCACCGGCTACAGCTTTTGCCAACAGAGTTTTGCCGGTTCCCGGAGGGCCAACCAACAAAACACCCTTTGGAATTTTACCACCCAAGCGCTGGAATTTTTGCGGATCTTTCAAAAAATCAATAATTTCTTCAAGTTCTTGTTTTGACTCATCACAGCCGGCGACATCGGCAAAAGTAACTTTTTTGGTATTTTCAATCAATCTTGCACGAGATTTTCCGAAACTCATTGCCTTATTATTACCCGAGTTTGCCTGTCGCATAAAAAATATCCAAACACCGATTAACAAAATCATCGGAAACCACGAAACAAAAATTCCCCAGAACGTATCAGCAGTATTATCTCTGGGTCTTGCTTCTACCCTGACACCGGCCTTGCGCAGATTTTCATACATCGTCGGGTCATCGGGAGCATAGGTATAAAAACGACTTCCGTCATTCATTCGTCCAACAATATCCGGACCTGAAATGGAAACCGATTCGACATTTTTTGCCTCAACCAAATTCATAAAATCAGAAAAAGCCAAATTATTTCCGCGTGACATCTGTGTCTGGCCATTCATACCGACCAAATTACTCAATAGCGCAACGACCACTATTGCAACAACCCAAAATAACAAGTTTTTTCCTGCTTTCATAATTTATTCCTTATAAAATCCAACTTTTGATAATATAATTTTTTTATTTGTTAAACTCAACTGCTTTACAACTTTTTTCAAACAAATTAAGTTTTAGTTTGTATGGCAACCCATGCATCAATATACTTGGGTTATGTAACGCATACTCATTCCACGCATCTTTGCTCAAAACCAAATCACTTTTATTTTCCGGCACAATCCAAATCCGACGATTAAACTTTAGTATTTCACACTTTCCCAATGTTGCCCCTTTAAAATTATCACCGGAAACAGCATTGCACAAACGTTCCAGAGCCTCGTACTCCGGAGAATAATTTTCATCTCCGATATCTTTTATCAATTCTGAAATCACGCGGATTTTAATTTCATCATGCAATTGCCTAAATCTCTCGGGATTAAAACTCCACGCACAACCGTACCAATTTCGGCACCGATTCTCAATAAAATCACTTACCTGAACCGCAAAATACCTCTTAGCTCCGTTCAATGCATTCACCGCATTTCCGATTTTTTTAATTGTAATTCCAAGCCTATTTTCCAACTCCGGCAACATTTTGCGCACTCTTACACGCAAAAAATCATCACATTCATTTGAAGCATCCTCTTTCCACGCTATTTGCCGTTCTTTCAAAAAATCTCGCAACTTCTGAGGTTCAATATTCAGCAACGGTCTAACGATTCGCACTTCATCACGCTCAACGACATCGCTCATCGCAGCCAAACCATCAACTCCGCTTCCTCTTTGCAACCTCATCAAAAAAGTTTCTGCTTGATCACGCAAATGATGAGCCGTAAACAAATATCCGACCCCGTTTTGGCGACACCAATTAATCAACAAATCGTATCTCGCCTCACGAGCCTTGGTTTCAATCCCCGATTCTAGTTTTGAATGTTTCCACTCCAAAATATGATGTTCGATTCCGCATTTTTGCATTAGATCCGCAACATACTCTGCCTCTTCTTTTGCCTCGGCCCTCAAATTATGATTAACAGTCAATGCAACAACAATCGAACCGAACTCACAAGCATATTGCCTCATCAAAAAAGCCAACGCCAGCGAGTCTGCACCGCCGGAAACCGCCACTGCTATTTTTTGTGGATCTAGATTATATTGTTTTACGATTCGATTTAATTCTGAATTAAAAAATTTTTGCAATTCCGGCATTATTTACAGCCCAAATTTTTCTTTTCTGCAGCTGCCCGATCTTTAACATTTTTCTCAGCCTTTGGAAATTCTGTCGGCAGGCTTACAAACGCAGCACAAGCTTCCTTATTTTTCTTCAGAGCCTTCATCGACATGCCCAATTTTAACAGGCTGTCAGCAGCCTTAGCATTGTCATGATATTGCTGATATCCCTTAGCAAACGCTATTGCAGCTTTGTCATATTCTTGGCGCGCATAAAATGTCTCTCCTAACCAATACTGAGCATTACCGGCCAATCTATCACCTGAAAATCTGGTTACTACCTTTGTAAAAGCTTTTTCTGCTTCTGCATATTGATTTGCCTTCAATGCCTCCAAACCAGCCTGATATATTTCAGGAGCAGAGTCTCCCTTAGCAGGACGCAATTCACCGCCGCTAATACTACCTCCGACAATTGATTGCGGAGCATCAACAGCCACCGGTGCTGCAAATTTCGGCGTATTATCCGGCATATTTGCACTCACCGAGCTATCAATTTTTTTCCCTTCAAGTAACTTGATTCGTACATCAATATCGCGATTAATCATATCGATTTTCTCATCCAGTTGCTTAATCTTATACTCCAATTCATCTAACTTTCCCGATGTACTTCTGACTTGCTCATCGAGTCTGCTGACTTGCACCACCGTATCGCCCTTGTCCTCATTATTATATGCACGACGCTGCAAAATTTTGATATCTTCACGCATATCTTCCAATTCTTGTTGCAGTACAGAAACGTCTTGAGCCTTTGCGGTAGAAGCAACTGCTAAGAAAGAAACAAAAATAAACAACCAATATTTTTTCATTTTACAATCCCAAAGTTATTTTTCTTAAAAATATTGCAAAATTTATAATATCTCAAGATAAAAAAAGAGGTATCCAACGATACCTCTTTTTTAACACTAAGCCTATATCGTATTAGTTAGCAGCAACAACTGTTACAGCACGACGATTCTTAGCCCAAGCAGCTTCATTGCTACCCAAAACGGCTGGTCTCTCTTTACCATAAGAATAGGTAGAGATTCTGCTGGCATCAATGCCATGGCTTACTAAATAAGCTTTAACGGCGTTGGCACGACGATCACCCAAACCGAGGTTGTATTCTCTTGTACCGCGTTCATCGCAGTAACCTTGAACAACAACTTTAACATTTTCATGTTTCTTCAACCAAGCTACTTGAGTGTCAAGAGCATCTCTGGCATCGTTAGTCAAAGCAGAGCTATCGAAGTCAAAGTATACAGTGTCAGTAGCATTAGCCATGAAGTTACGAGCGTCTCTAGAATCGCATTCGCTGCCGCCAAACCACTCGCTGGTTGTAGAACAAGCAGACAACAAAGCAACTACACAAAACAGACCTAAAAGTTTTTTCATATTATTTCTCCATATATGGTTTTATATTCATAAAATATACATTAGCTAACTTAAGCAATAAGAATTAATTTTTCAACAACAAAATGCAAAAAAAATAAAAAATGTGATTTTTTATTAAAATTATCTAAATTATAGCAAATTTTACTCCCTCAAATAACCTCTTTACATTTCATTTTTTCCCCTATATCCTATCCCGCAGATAGGACGATAACCTGTCTGAGGTGTCAGAAC
>JBGULQ010000026.1:0-48720 GCA_045116295.1 Alphaproteobacteria bacterium | reverse complement strand
GATTATTTGTTCTGGAAATATTTCGGATGTTTGAAAAAATCCGAAAAAGAAAAACTCCTTCTTGAGGCAATACCCAACATCACCAATCACCGTATAAATCTAAACGATGAATATGCAAAACTTTCAAAAAATCACCGCCGGCTCAGAAATTTAAAGATATACGTCAAATAGCAACAAGCCTGTCTTACCATGCCGAACTTTAGCTCTAGATGAGCTTGTTATACTATACACCTTTTTCAAAAAACGCAGAGAACAGCTCAGATAGAGTTAAAATAAGAAAGGGAAAAATTCTAGTGTACAAAGAAGTACATGAATTTTTCCCTTTTCGCAATTTTAGCTCTAGATAAGCTTGTTATATGCGTTTTTTAGCAGGCTTTTTTGCAGCAGCAACCACTATTATTTCCCTCTTCCTGCTTATCATTTTTATGACGAACCGCAGCCTGAGCAGCAGCAAGACGTGCTACCGGTACACGGAACGGTGAGCATGAAACATAGTTCATACCACAAGTTTGGAAAAAGTCGATAGATGCAGGATCACCACCGTGTTCGCCGCAAACACCGAGCCAAATCTTTGGATTTGACGAACGAGCCTTGTGGCAAGCCATCTTGACCAACATACCAACACCCTCAACATCGATTGATGCGAATGGGTCGGCAACATAAACACCGCGAGCGCGATATTCATCCAAGATAGCACCTGTATCATCACGGCTCATACCGAGAGTTGTCTGTGTCAAGTCGTTAGTACCAAAACCGAAGAACTCAGCAGATTGAGCCAACTCATCAGCTTTCAGGGCTGCACGTGGCAACTCAATCATTGAGCCGACTTCATACTTGATCTTTTTGCCTTTTTCAGCAAATACCTTCTCGGCTGTTGTATCGATAATATTCTTAACAATATCTAGTTCCTTCTTAGAACCTGTCAACGGAACCTCGATTTCCGGCACAACCGAAATACCGGCATCTGCGCATTCAATAGCAGCCTCAATAATAGCACGAGTCTGCATCTCGCAAATTTCCGGATAAGTAATCGGCAAACGGCAACCACGATGACCAAGCATCGGGTTAGCTTCATGCAAAGCGTCAGCGCGATTCTTAACTTGTTGCAAGGTCATCCCCATCTTGTTAGCCAATTCTTGCATTTCTGCGTCGGTATGCGGCAAAAATTCATGAAGGGGTGGATCGAGCAAACGGACAACGACCGGCAGACCATTCATAATTTTGAACAAATCCTTAAAGTCTTGTTTTTGATATGGCAACAAACGAGCCAAAGCCGCACGGCGACCTTCTTCGTTATCTGCCAAAATCATTGCACGCATATCCGGAATACGTTCAGCGTCAAAGAACATATGTTCGGTACGTGCCAAACCGATTCCCTGTGCACCAAAATCACGAGCTTGTTGAGCATCTTTCGGAGTCTCTGCATTAGCGCGAACTTCCATAGTGCGAAGCTCATCAACCCAGCCCATCAATTTACCAAAGTTACCGCTGTTGGTATCAGCTTTTACAGTCGGAACCTGACCTTCAATAATCTGGCCTTTTCCACCATCCAAAGATACCCAATCACCTTCTTTAATGACTACACCAGACTTTGTAGTCATGGTTTTGTCTTTATAGCTGATAACAATATCGTGTGAACCCGAAACGCAAGGTGTTCCCATACCGCGAGCAACAACCGCTGCGTGAGAAGTCATACCGCCGCGAGCAGTAATAACACCTTGTGAAGCATGCATACCGCCGATATCTTCCGGAGAAGTTTCGTTACGGATAAGGATAACTTTTTCACCTTTTGCAGCCCAAGCTTCAGCATCTTCTGCACAGAATACGGCACGACCTACGGCAGCCCCTGGAGAAGCCGGAAGACCTGTTGCAATAACATTTTTCTTAGCTTTCGGATCAAGCATCGGGTGCAACAATTGGTCTAATTGATCAGCACCAACGCGCATAATGGCTTCTTCTTTGTTGAGCAAGCCTTCTTCAACCATCTCAACAGCCATACGAACAGCGGCTTGTGCTGTACGTTTACCGTTACGGCATTGCAACATCCAAAGTTTGCCGTGTTCAATGGTAAATTCCATATCCTGCATATCTTTGTAGTGAGCTTCGAGGTTATTACGAACATCAACCAACTCTTTATAAAGATTCGGCCATTTTTCTTCCAAAGAAGTGCCGTCGCCCTTTGAACCCATTGGTTGCGGAGTTCTGATACCTGCCACAACGTCTTCACCTTGTGCATTTACCAAATATTCACCGTAATATACGTTCTCACCGGTTGCCGGGTCACGTGAGAAGCATACACCTGTAGCACAATCATCACCGGCGTTACCGAATACCATGGTCTGAACGTTAACTGCAGTACCCCAGTCACCCGGAATATTGTTTAATTTACGATAAGTAATGGCACGATCTACCATCCAAGAACCGAATACGGCACCGATTCCTGCCCACAACTGATCCCATGGATCTTGCGGAACAACCTTACCGATTTTTTGACCAATTTCTTTATATTGAACAACCAAAGCTTTCAAATCATCGGCTGTTAAGTCTGTATCAGAGTTATAACCTTTGGATTTTTTCATATTTTCCAAAGCTTCTTCATACAATTCCAGATCAGCACCCAAAACCACATCAGAAAACATTTGGAGAAAACGACGATATGAGTCATACGCAAAACGCTCTGAACCAGAAGCCTTAGCTAAAGCTTTAACTGTTTCATCATTCAAACCGAGGTTCAAAACCGTATCCATCATACCTGGCATAGAAACTCTTGCGCCGGAACGAACTGAAAAAAGCAACGGATTGTTTGCATCAGCAAACTTTTTGCCCATAATTTTCTCAACACCAGCAACAGCTTCTCTTACTTGTTCTTTCAAATCAGCCGGATAGGTATGATTGTTGTTGTAATAATATGTACAAACTTCAGTAGTAACTGTAAATCCTGGAGGAACCGGCAAACCAACCTTGTTCATTTCAGCAAGGTTAGCACCTTTACCGCCAAGGAGATTACGCATGGTGGCATCACCTTCGGCTTTGCCGTTTCCAAATGTATATACCCATTTACTCATGGTTTATCTGTGCTCCTATTAGCATTAGGTTAAAAAACAAAAATCATAAAATTACGATTTTTCACTTATAATTCGGGCATAATTTATAACACTTACATTGATTCTTCAAGCGAAAAAAAATTGCCTTCAATAAAAATTTTATCTCTCAGGGCTTTTACGTTGCATCACAGTTGAGTGCGAAGATTGATTTTCCTGATTACCCTCACGAATTTTCTTTGCTTCTGCTTTCATATCCAAAATAACTTGATTTATAAAATCTTGCTCTTCTTTAGTTCTAACTGCATCGGCATCACAATCTCTCACTACAGTCAATATACGGGCAATACGGTCATAGGCCTCCGCAACAGTTGAACTATTTTGGGTGATATCATTTATAAAAGCTTTCTTCTCAACCTGCAATTGCGGATTAAGTTCGAAATCAGGATTAATCACATCACGCATATCTCCCAAATATCCCACATCAGCAAACATTTCATTTGCACGTCTTAAGTACTCTTTACGAAACTCCAGATTGTTTGGATCAAGATAATATACTACAGGCACTCTCGAAGCTACAATACTATTAGAATAAGCTGAACCTTCCACATTCCAAGTGTCAAGCCATTTATCAAAAATATATTTACCAACCAATTTTTTTCTTTTTTCCGGATTGCTTTCTTTTAATAACTGCCTCTGCAAATCTAAAGTATCCACTTCAAGATTCACCGGGGCAAAATGTGATAATTTACCATCTTTTTCATATTGTTCCAAAGCAAAAGCCGCTTGAGCCATTGTTCCGTGTATTTCAGTCATACAATCAAGGTGGTTCATATGATATCCTGGCAAATTGGGAATCATCAAGCCTTTCAGGCAATCAGAATAATGTGCTTTTTCATGTTCTTTGCAGCTTGCAATCCAATCTGAATCATGCGATTCATCATAGATTGTCATAACTAAACTATCTGCTTTTTCTCTGGGGTAATTGCGAACTTTCATAATTTCATCAACAAGTTTTTTTTTGCCTTTAAGACTATATTGATAAATGGTAATTGTATTATCTTCATGAGAATATTCGCCATATACAGGATTAATACTTTCTGCCTGCGAACAAAAGTAGTCTAATCCTCTGGTTTCAGAAACATATTTTACTGGCTCAGAAAAAATTTTTTTGTTTTCCTCCTTATATTTCTTGGCAATTTCATCATAATTAAGAGGGCCTTCCAATACCATATAATCATTTTCAGTATCAATAATCCAGCAATCTTCCCATTTATCATGGCTTTCATTTCTTAATTTATGATACGATACATTATAACCTGTCAAAGCAATATTCTCTCTGCATACATTATCTAAACTATCAAGCTCCCGCATTAAGCGCTCCATTTCAAGGCTATCTGTAATCTCTTTTTTGCTTTTTTTCTCCTTTCCTTTTTCATCGCCTAATTCAGGTAGCTGTTTCTTAAAATCTTCAGCTGTTAAAACCAGTGTTGCTTCGTCTACATCTTCTTGCGGAGCTGTAACAATGTTTTTACCTTCTTTATTAGAAAACGAGTCAGAAGATGTATTTACATTACTCATGCTGGCCTTTGGAGCAAACCCTGCTGTCAATGCAGTAAAAGTCACACCTGCTACAACTCTTCTTACCCCGCTTTTCAGACTTTCTACGCTTTTATGCCGAGCTTTTTCTTTGTTCCTTACTATCCTTGCTTTTTTTATATTTTTTTTAGTTTCTTCTATTTGCCTACGACCAATTTTCATTTTCTTTCTCCTACTTAAACAAAAAATTAAAAAGCAATGTATCTGCATTTTTTGGCGCTTTGTCCTTAATTTATAACACTTACATTGATTCTTCAAGCAAAAATCACTTTGGCATTTAAAACCAAAAAAGCCACGCAAAATCATTTTGACTCGCGTGGCTCTAAAAAAATATTTTAAGCTATTTTAGTTCAGATATTGCATCAATTGACTTATCGATTAAATCTTTTTTATCTTTTGCACTCAGACCTTCCGAGATAACTGATTTAATGGCACTCATCGCCCTATTAACTACCAACATCGACGATTCGTTAACCATTTTTTGCTCATAAGATTTAATTACCGTTGAAGTATACTTCTCTTGAGTAGCCAAATCATTTTCGAGCTTTTTCAGTTCAGCAGACTTAAAATCTTTGGCATCTTTCTGAGCTTTTTTAATAATCTTATCAGCTCTTGACTGCATATCATCAACTTTTTGCTCATAATCAGCCAAAAGATTTCTGGCTTCATCGCGCAATTGTTCAGCTTCATTTATCTGTGCAACAACCCCATCAATACGCTTTTGCAATAGAGATGACAAAATCTTTTTAATAGGGGCATATAAAAAACACAGGACAGCAACAAACGCAACTCCGACCCAAAACTCTGCGGACTGATAAAACAACTCATGATGCCCGTTGGAAATCTCTTCTGTCGTTGTTTTAATAATGTTACCGACATCATTAACAGCACCGATGACAGCTTCTTGTGTTGCATCAATCAGTTCTTTACCTGCATTATTTTCCAGTATCTCATCCATTGCTGGCCTCCTTTTTTAAGGCCTCATCAATTTTTTCACGTCCGATTCCCGAAATATTCAACTTGTTGATAATTTGTTCAGATAAATCAGCAGCCATTATATCAATTTTTGACTTCACGGCTTTTTCAAATTGTCGCAAATTGTTTTCGTTGTCCTCTAAACGTTTTTTCAAACGCTCATTCATTTCAGCTTGCAAATTTTCTGATTGTTTTTTTATCTCGTCTTGAGTTCTCTGCCAAGTATCATTGGCCTGCTCTTCAGCTTTTGCAACTGCAGCATTGTAGCGAGAAATCAGCTCCTCCGCCGAAGCTTTAAAACCTTCGGCGGCAGATATACAATCATCTATTTTACGCTGACGACGTTTGATTATTTCGCCGATTCTTGGAACAATTAACTTACTGATAATCAGCCACATCATAGCAAAACTAACCAGTAACCAGAAAACTTGCGATACAAACGTTGCACTATTAAGTTGTGGCATAACTAAGCTCTACACCTACTTGAACAACATAACCAATGAAACAACCAATGCATACAAAGCAATAGCTTCGACGGTAGCAAATCCGGCCCAACCATAAATATCTACATCTTTTTTGACCTGAGGATTGCGACCTACTGTTGTAATAATTGTTGTCCAAATTTTTGTAACACCCCAAGCTGCAACAGTCATCGTCAAAGCTGAAATAGCAGCACCAATATAAACCATAGATTCCATTTTAACGTCCTTTCAAAAAAATTAATTAATGGCTGTGTATTGCATCGCCCAAATAAATACAACTCAACATCGTATAAATAAAAGCTTGCAACAACCCTATAAACAATTCAAAAACAATAATAAGTGCGTCAAACAATAGCGGAACAACTCCGGCAACTCCCAACGCAACAATAAATCCGGCTATTATTTTTAACATAACGTGCCCGACTGTCATATTCGCTACCAAACGAATAGTCAAACTAAACGGTTTTGATAGTAATGAAATTGTCTCAATCGGCATCACTAACGGTGCCAAAACCCAAGGTATTCCTTTGGGCATAAAAGTATGGATATATCCCCATTTTTTCTTTTTGATTCCTACCACAATATTAAACAATAATGCTACCAACGACAAAGCTCCGACCGCTGCCACATGAGATGTAAACGTAAAGGCATACGGGAACAGCCCCAAAACATTACCAAATGCAATAAACAAAAACAACGAAAATATAAAACTAAAATATTTCAGTCCCTCGGTACCGACATTATTCTTCACCAAACCATGAATAAAATCATAAACCATTTCCGCAAAGGCCTGCCCTTTTTGCGGTACAATGGTTCTTTTCATAAGACAGGCTCCAAACAAAGCCGAACAGGAAACAACCGCCAACATCATAAACAGTGACGAATTTGTAAAAGATATATCATATTCTCCGATGTGCAACGGGATAATCGTTTTCACATCAAATTGTTCCATTGGACTTGACAATTATAGACTCCTCTGTCATTTACTCCGTTTTTCTTCAAACTTTACCGTGCGATAAACATTCACAAAGCCTGCAGCTCCGCCAAACAACAAGAACACAATGAGCATTATCGGCTTTGTATTAAACACATAGTCAAGCACCCACCCGATGCCCGCGCCGACAATCACAGCCGCCAAAAGATCAGTTGCTATTTGCATTCCGATTCTTACTGACGAGTAACGCCCTTGCGTCTTTTCATTTACTCCGTTTTCCTGTCCTTGGCGAACTTTACTAATCTTTGCTTCCAACGCCTTCAGGGCTTCAGGAACATTTTCGCGTTTCAAAATCTTATACTACCCAAAAGTTACTGACTTATTAATCCTACAAACTTTTATTCAAAATTTCACTAATTTTTGAATAACTTGGCACCCCTGTTATAAGCTCATCACCCTTTGCAGATCGAATCAAAAATGATGGCGTTGCCTTAATATCAAGTTTTTCCATTGCCTGCTGCCGGATATACAAAATTTCAGAGGCAACCTTATCATCCTTCATGCATTTGCGTGCTGTATCCTCATCCATCCCCTCATCTTTGGCATAACCGATCAACAATTTTTCACTTTTAAAAGAAAGTCCCCATGTTGCCTGTTTATCAAACAATTTACCTAGAAAGTCAAAATATTTATCACCGGAAAAGCAGCGAGCCAACATTGCCGCCTGCATTGATTTTTTATCAATCGGAAAATCAGCAAACACCAATTTTACTTTGCCTGCATCTATAAAATCACGCTTTAATGATGGGAGAACCCCCAAATGAAAATCCGAACAATGTGTACACCCTAGTGATGAAAACTCATAAATAGTGATCGGTGCATTTACATCACCCAATACGCTACCTGTTTCAATATTAAAAGAACCGGGAGTGATACTCCTGATCATGCTGCTGTCTGCATGTGCTGACTTAACAAGCTCAATACCATTTGGCCCTGCGACAAACCCCTTTTGCGACAAATAAAAACCGTCCGCCAATAAAAAAATTACTACAACTGCCAAAAATCGGCTGACCATTCTTATATTTTTCTCAAACATACCAAACCACTCACTCATGATTTCGACTAAACACGGCCTCGCCAAGTTTTCGCAGTTTCTCCTGCAATTTAACATTGGTTATTTCACCGGTTACCTGGGTAATATAATTTTGTTCTTCTTTGCTTACAAGAGTTTTTTGCACCATCGGTTGATTACTTTCAATTTTAACCATCTTAAAAATGCCAACATCTTGTATAATCTTAATTTCCTTAATGGCTTCATATCCGAAAAAAGTATTAATACGCTCAATCAAATATTTTTCGCGATGCTTAAGTTCGACCGCAAAGGCTCCGCTCGGAACTTTCATCCGCAACACGCCTTTGCATCTTTCTCCTCGCGGAAAATCAATTTTTTCGGGAAACGTATATTGCGCAATCTCGTCCCCCACAATCTGCTTCCACATTGCCACAATATCCGCCATAACCATGCCTTTTTTATGCATGAGCTGACGTAACAGCGGCAAAGACACCGTAGCTACAGAATTTAACCCCGTCGCGATTCTTGGCGCATATTTTTCTTTTCCATCAACCATGCTTGATAAATATCACAATATTAACTTTTTTTTCAATCTTTTTATTTATTCTACAATAAATTGATAAAAAAAACTTGATTTTATACAAAAATTATTGTATTTTCGAAATTGCTACAAATATTTGTCTAACGATTTTAAAGGAACCCTATAATGTTAAATAAAATGATGATTGGTATTTCTGCCGTTGTATTGGGCCTTGCCACAGCAAGCTCAGCTAATGCCGGATGCGATGGCGTTTACCTGGCCGTTCGTGGTGGCGGAGCAAACCCGACCATCGACGATTCTCACAAGTCTGATAACCGTTTTGACATCGGTGGCACCGATCTTATGGTAAGCGGTGCTCTCGGTTATCGTTATGAATACTTCCGTGCTGAGGTTGAATATATTTGGCGTGATACAAACAAAGACACAAATAAAACCGTGATTGAAACCTCAGAGGGAACATTTACCAACACTTCTAAAGAAGAGTTTGACTATACCTCATATATGTTCAATATTTACTTTGACTTGGCACCATATTCTTGGTTTACTCCATACTTGAACGCCGGTGTTGGTATGACCGAATTAGAACACAATTTCACCTATAACGGTACAAACTACAACTACAAAAAAGACAACTTCACCTGGTCAGTCGGTGCAGGTCTTTCTGCTAAGATGACCAACCGCTTAAATCTTGATGTTGGCTACCGTTACTTTGACTTTGGTAAGATTCGTGCCGCACAAATTCACAACCACGAAATTTACGGTGGTCTGCGTTACGTATTCTAGCCGCAATTTGGCACTTCAAAAAACCTCCTTTCATAGGAGGTTTTTTTATGCCCAGTATTTTGCATCATTGCAAAAATACTTGACTTTTTACCCTTTAAATGACGTAAACTAAACAAACCAACTAACCGGTGAAAGTCAACATGAATAATAACCTCTATCTTAGTCAAGCTCAACTTAATGCTGAAGTCAACCGCTGCCTAAACTGCAAAAATCATCCCTGCATGACAGCTTGCCCTATACATTGCAACCCGCAGGAATTCATCCAATTTGCAAAATCCGGAAATTATGAAGGAGCAGTAGAATCTATATCTGAAGCCAACCCGATGGGACAAACCTGTGGTTTAATTTGCCCCGATAAATTTTGCATGAAGGCATGCACACGTAGCCGCCTTGACTTTCCAATCAATATTCCAAAAGTACAAGCCTCAATTATGGAAAAGCACCACCATGCCTCGTCCATCACCAATGCTTGCACTTCTAACGGACATAAAGTTGCCATTATCGGAGCCGGTCCGGCCGGTATCTCTGCTTGTTCAACGCTTCTAAAAAGCGGATTTGACGTCGTTATGTATGAAGCAACTGATAAAGTCGGAGGTGCGCTAAATCTTATTCCTGAAAATCGCCTTCCCGCGGAGGTCATTAATAAAGAGTGGAATTTTATTCAGCAAAACCCCAGACTCCAAGTCAATTTTAATACTGCAATCAATGATGCGCAATCCTTACTCGATAGCGGATTTGAATATATTATAATCGCATCCGGCGAACCCAACATCATAAATCTTGGCATTGACGGAGAAGATCTTGCTGTTTCTTATGTCGACTATTTGCGCAACCCCGAAAAATACACAACTGACGGAGATGTTGCCATCATCGGCGGCGGAGCCGTCGCAACCGATTGCGCTTTGACGGCAAGATACAACGGCGCGCAAAATGTTGAAATGTTCATTCGTCGTCGGATCTCTGACATGCGCATTACGTACGAAGAAAGGAAAAGCTTACTTGAAAACAGCATTGATTTGACCAGCATGACTAAAATTAAAAAAATATCTGCCGATCAAAACAAGTTGACGCTTTACACCTGCAAAACGCACTTTGTAAACGGCAAACTTGAAGAAATCGACGATACCACCATAAAGCGTCCTGATTTTAGTCTTATTGTCAAAGCAATAGGGAGTTCTGCCCCTCATTTTGAAGATACGGATCGCATTATCTATGCCGGTGATTGCAAAACCGGAGGTTCTACAATTGTAGAAGCTCTAGCTTCCGGCAAATCTGCAGCTGAAAAAATCTTAAACTTATACTAAAACGCCCACGACAAACCAAACATTGCGCGATAATCTGTCTCTGCGTCACGCTGATGTTCCGGATGCAAACGTACCGCAACTTCGCTCTTGAATAACACGCTTTCATTTATTTCACGATTGTGATACAAGGCAAATTTATATTCACGTGACGAAGGCTTCAGATTGGCTCTGACTTTTTCACGATACACGGTATCAGAATAATTATCACGTCCTGTTGCCACATCAAAATCGGCATGCCCGTTATAAATTCTGAGCGGAGACGAAATCTGCAAACCGACCACATCTGTTTTATTAATATTATAGTGTCCGTCCAACGCAAAACTATCACTCATCAATTGTGATGTACTAATCATGCTCCCAAACACCTTTGAAGCATCTGTCCATCCATGATAATACGCTCCGCCAAAACTCCAATTTTCAAAAGGTTGCCATTCCAACATTAAACCTGCATAATAAGTACTACTATCGCCAAGTTCCAAGGCTCCGCGACCATTCATACCCAACATAGCATCATCTTCCGCCAACAAACCGACCATTGCAGTCACATTAATCTTTTTAGTCATCTCATACGAAACTTCAGTATTAAACGCATATGAACGATTATCAAAATTGCGATCATGATAACTACTGTCACCATCATACAACCCATTCTCACCGGTCATAAAACTCATTTTAAAACTTAAGTCATCATCAATATTCATCTTATGCGCCGCACCATAAGCCTCATTCATCGCCAAATAAGGATTAAATAATGTTTTGTCATAGTATGTACCGGAGCTATATAAAGTATTTTCCGCAAAGAAAAATGAAGTTTCATCATCTTCAGTTTTATATGCAATGTCCGCTATTCCGATTCCGCTGTCCGTATTGCTGTATGATGACGGAGCATAAGAAAACGAAAAACCATCACTGCTTACTACTTTTTTATCTTTGTGCCGTGAAAAATTATATAAATCATTCTTAAAACTTTTCTGTCCGCCGTGTGTCGTCTGAACCAACGCATCAAACTTAATATCAAATGGACGCTTATACTTATCAAATGCTGTTATTGTCTTCGGCATATTATCAACAAACGCCTCTTTAAAAACGGAAGGAACAACAATTTTGCTTGAGTTCAGCCTTACAACACTAGAATTTGCATCTGATCCTGAAATTGTTCCCAAATATCCTTGTGGATTAGTTGCCGCATCCAAATCTAACATTCCGTTTCCATAAATACTTTTATTTGCATACTCTCCGCTTTTATCAGCACTTTCAAAAATAAGTTGAACTATTTCCTGTGAAGACATATACGGATAAGCCCCCATCAACAAGGCAACGCTACCTGTCACAATCGGAGCCGCCATTGAAGTCCCCGCCATTCCAAAATTTTCAACCCCATACGCGCCTGTAGACATTATCGGCTCATCTGCATCTCCCCCCGGCGCGGCAATACAATAATTTTGTGCAACCCCGCATTGATTGGAATAGTTTGCTATTTTGCCATCCTTATCTGTTGCCACAACGGTTATAAACAAATCGCCGATTTCACCTGCCAGCGAATTTAATCCTGCAAAACCATTATATAATCCCGGCTGTGTCTGGCCATCATTTCCGGCTGACATCACCATAACAACATTATTTTTCGCTGCATTCAAAAATCCCGAAACCACATACGTATCTAAAACCGATTTATATCCCAGATAAAAGTCATCTGTCAAAACTGAAGCCGGATAATTTTTGGCATCCAGCCCAAAACTCATATTAATGACCTTAGCTCCCTTATTAACCAAGCTTGTAATCGTATCTGCCGGACGCGCTCTCAAATCCCAACGTGCAGCTATCAAATCTGCATTAGAAAACGCAACACCGTGCATTCCGTTATCGTTTTTATCTGCCGCCACAATTCCGGCAACGTGTGTACCATGCATATCAACAACGGTCGTCTTCGGAGCAAAATTATCTTTATTTTCATCCCAGTCATAATCATCAGCATATTGTGCTGCCCATTCATCATATTCAGCTTTTGTTACCGTATAACTTTGAGACGGATCGCTGGTCAAATAAATACTGCCATCTGAGTAACGCCAACAATTTGTAGTATCACCATTCAGACAAGGACCATAATCATTATTGAATCCGCTGATTTTAGTATTTGCAAAATCGGCATTATCCTTATAAATACCGGTATCCATAATACCGACTGTTACATTTCTTAAATTTGAAGTAAAATCTCCATTCTCATCCAAACCATATAAGCGAGAATAAGCTGCCGATGCATTAATCTTATCCAAGAAATGCCCTGCATAATACTCATCTGTTTCAAAATAAGAGGCATCAAGAGGCGTAACAATATTATCCAACGGCTCGGTATCACCTGACGATCCACCGCCGGAACCGTGATCTTTTTTATCTTTTGAATGAGAACCTCCTCCGCTTGCTAACGCAACAGCAGCACCCGCTCCACCCAAAAGTACCGCCGTAACTGCAGTATGAGTAGGTGTCCACACAAAATTTGACCAAGGAGTTCTATAACCATAGCTCCCGACATAGCTGCTTACATAACCGTTATGATACCCTCTGACACTCAAATTTTGCACACACGGTTGCTGCATACTGGCTCCAAAACGCCTCAACAAATCATACGCCCTTGTATCATTATTTTTTATGGCTAGACACAATGCGGTATTACCGTTTGAATCCGGTGTATCAATTGAATATCCTCGGCTTATTGCCCTTTGCAAAGCCTTATAATTGCCACTTCGGGCATTTCTGTACAAACCGCCGGCAGTTGTCCACATTTGAGCATTAGCATCAAAGACAACCAGCATCGCCACAAGCGAACAACACAGCAAACAAAAGCGATTCCTCATAAAAAAACTCCAGGCTAAAACAATATAGCCTAAAGCATATAATCGATTGATTAATATCAGGTTAAAAACAAACAGCTAACATTTATCAGCAGGATTTTTTATCTTCATCGTCAGTTTTATCATCTACTGCCTTGCTGTCTTCAGAACCGAACCATTTTTTGGAAATTCCACCCATTTTTGAGGTATATTCCGTTCCCCACTCAATCATTGAATCAATCATCGGTTTAAGTTTTTTACCCAACGCGGTCAAACGATATTCAACTTTTGGTGGAATTTGGGCATAGACTTTGCGGATAAGCACACCATGTTCTTCCAATTTGCGCAAGTTAGAAGTCAAAACCTTTTGTGTAATATTGCCGACCGACTTCTTCAGCTCACCGAAACGCTGAGTACCATTCAGCAAACTTTCGACGATTTTCACTTTCCAGCGATCGCCTATCACATCAAACACAATTTCTGTCAGAGTCTTATCAGTTTTTTTCAACAATTTTAACCTCACCTCACCCGCAGAAAACATACAATAGTTTCCGCTTGGGAACTATTCTCCCTCACAGTGCCTACTTTACTAAATAACACAACTCATTACTATAAGCAACAAATTTATTTGTTAACTGTTAGGACTAATTTCATGAAAAATTATACTAAGTTTTTACTGTTGGGATTGAGCCTTATTGCCGCTAACAATGCCAACGCTTCCGGCTATCAACTTAACGAATATTCGGCTACCGGTCTCGGCCGTGCTTTTGCCGGTATCGGTGTTGTCGGCGATGACTATTCTGCCATTTCTTTCAACCCTGCCGGTATGATTTTGAAAGACACCGGCGGACAGCTTGGCTTATCAACCGTGCAAATGCACTCTTTTGTTGATGGAGAACTCAGTGCCGGCGGCACTTCTCTTGGCAACCGCCCGTATGGAAAAATGAATTTTTACAAATTCCTGCCCTCAGGATTCGCACAATATAAAATCAACGATCGTGCCGTAATCGGCGGCGGCGTTTATACTCCGTTCGGCTTGGCCTCCATCTATAATAAAGATTGGTTTGGTGCCACTCACGGTGTGAGCACAGAACTCGATGTTATTGATACTGCTGTCGGCGGAGCCTATAAAGTTACCGACCAAATCACCTTGGGCGCAAGCTTAATCTACCGCTATGTTCATGGTGATCTTATGAACACCCTAAATCCGAGAAACCCCGGCTCTCACAACCGTTTCGACCTCGATGGCTGGGAATGGGCATATAACTTTGGCATTATGTATGAACCGGTCAAAGATACCCGTTTTGGCGTTTCTTATCGCTTAAACACCGCCCAAAAAGTTACCGGCGATCATACTATAAAAGGCATGGGGGCACCGTATGACGGCAAATATCCCGGTGTTTCTAAAATGACTTTACCTAACCAATTGTTATTCTCTGCTTATCACAAAGTAAATGACAAATTTGGTCTTTCCGGTGCTATCCGCTGGACCAAATGGGATATTTTTGATGACTTTGTAATGCGTTCTCCGACTACAGGTATGAATGCCTCTGTTCCCGAGAAATGGAAAAATACTTGGACATACTCTTTGGGTGTAGACTATTACTACTCTCCGGAATGGACATTCCGCGCCGGTGTTTCTTATGACCCGACTCCGATTCGCGACAAATTCCACCGTACAGTACGTATTCCGGACTCAACTCGTTATTGGGCAACCTTGGGAGCTAGTTACAAAGCCAAAAATTGGCAACTTGATGTTGGCTATGCCCACTTGTTCATGGCCAAAGGCAGAACCCACGAACTCAGCCAAATGGGAACCACCATCAAAGCTGAACATGACAACTACAGTAACATGGTTGGCGTTCAGTTCCAATATAACTTCTAAACTCGCATAGTTTAGTTCTCCTGAAAAGACCGCGGTTCTCCAAGTCCGCGGTCTGCTCATTTTAAACACTTGCATAAACGTTCAATTTTTGATAGCATTATTGCATAATAAATGCATGGTGATAATAATGCGAATAGTTTATTTATTACTTGCCTTCATACTTACCGGATGCACAATGCCGCATTTTCCGGATCAAGCCGATGTTAGAGTCGTTGAACTCACTTTCAATCCGGAAGTATTTGCTCACGGTGGCAAAGCCGTTATCATTCTTCAAGAGCAAAACAACATTCCGTCAGACATAAAATTGCACGGACGACTAACCTTTACCGACTATGACGGCAAAGAATACACTTTCAACCTCTCAGACACATCGGTTATTATGCTTGACCCCGGCATTTATACACTCAAAAACTTCACCTTATATGGACAATCCGGATATTGGACAACACATATTGACTACGCCGATCGTTATCGCGCCCGTTTTAACATTGCTGCCGGTGATGTCATATATCTCGGTTGCCTTAACACTCAAACCATGTTTTCAGGCGAAGAAAAACACCAACCTGAAAACAACCAGAAAAGCCGCGAAATTATAACCGCAACTAAGCTGGAGAACAAAGTTGACAGTCTTCCGCCACATTTTTTGAGTGCACTGCAAAAACAAACATCGTCACCGCTAAAAATAAGACTATTGTCTTGGACCGACACTTCTGCAAAAGAGGTAACAAAATGAACAAAAACATTGCATTGACACTATTTTTGCTTGTTTCCGGATGTGCCTCTATCGGCAATTCAGATTTTTCAAATTCGGCTCAGGCTCGCAAATACATTGACAGCAATATTACTTCGCCTGAACAATTAATTGCCAAGTATGGTCAACCCCAACAAATTTATACCAAAGACGGACAACAAGTGTACGAATATCGCTACATTTCCGTAACCGGCATTCCTAATGGTGAATACACTACCGGCGCCCGCCATTACAATCTTGATTATGTTTACGTTTATTTTGATGAGGATATTTTAACCCGTGTTGACAATGTATCCCGTCACGGTAAATATCCGCCCGAAGACATCTTTGCCCCTTATTTAAAATAGCAAAGGTTCGGACTACTCCGAACCTTTGCTACAGTTGCAACACCAAGATACTCAGCGATTGCGCTTATGCCTTGTACCAAACTTATGCACTCTCCCTGTTTTGAACTTTGGCAATCCGGGAATTTCGTTGTAGAAAACCCTGTTTACCTGAGATTTTGCATCTCTAGGATTGGGTTCATTTCCATGGCGCTCAGCTCGAAGTGCCATAAACTCACCAATCGGCACATAGTCATCCATCAGATTGTTCATGCCGACGAGTGTTTTGGGCACATAGGTCATACGGGGCATCAGCGACTGCATAAGAATCGAATTGAGCGGACCATGGTAGCTCACTTCGGCACCATCAGGTTCCTTGTCTACAATCGTATAGACAAACCCACGAACAGTTGTGATAACCATAGTATGCTCCCCCCTGAGCTCCACCTTGGATTGGTTATCCTGCTTTTCTTTTCCTTCAGGATAGAGTTGGTGGAGAACATAACCTCCGTCAATTTTTTCAAGCCACCAGCGTTTGCCATCACCCATACGGACTTTGTAGAACAAAACAGCCACCGTCTGCGTAATTTCAAACTTAAAATAACTTTCAATCTTGTCCATAATATCAAAAATAATAAATAAAACTTCGCTAAAGCTAACATGCTTTCTTGTTTTTGTCAATACATTTGTCAAAAAACTATTTCATATATTTTTCTATTTTATCAATCATTTTCAAAGCATCACTCCGTCCTAAATCATACATTTCACGGACAATATCCAAATTTTGTTCCATTTTACTTATTTTTACTAGCCGACTTGGTCTAATCACCAAAATTTTGCCGGCTTTTTCCTGTTTTTCAATATAATCCAGCTCATCATTATACATCTTATGCCGGTTCTCAAACGCTTTTACAAAGTTCGGATATTTACGATAAGCCCAAGCAATCAGCCATTTTAACGAGGCTTTCTTTTTTCGATATCCCTGCGGACGCGTCAAAACCACAATATTCTTTTCAAAACCATGATTTTCCGCCGCTTTTAGCGGAATACTGTCAGCAATTCCACCGTCAAGCAACTTTTTTCCGCCGACTTCCACAATCTGTGACACCAACGGCATTGAAGCTGAAGCCCTGATATAATCAATATCCGCAAACATATCTTTGCATTTTATGTACTCCGGCTTTCCGCTCTCAACATTTGAGCAAACAGCATAAAATTCTATCCCCGATTTCATAAAAGCATCATTGTCATAAGGATCGAGTTTTTCCGGCAAATCGTGATAACAAAACTGTGTATCGACCATATTACCGCTCAAAAACAACGACTTAAAACTCATAAAACGATAATCATTTCCATACTTCATATTATAGCGTATACTTCTGCCAATCTGCTTTGAAACATAAGAACAACCGTGTATCGCTCCGGCCGAAACCCCGAACACTCCGTCAGCCAACAATCCGTGTTCAAGCATAACATCAAGCACACCGGCAGTGTATATGCCTCTTTTGGCTCCGCCCTCAAGTACCAAACCCACTCTCATATATCCCTCCGCAAAGACTCTTTTAATGCAAAATACAAAACATCATATTTATTGTCAAATCAATAGTTTATATTTACCAAAAATGGTAATTAACTAAAAATTAACTCTATAATTATTACAAAAGGTATTTTAACCATAATGAACAAATGCTCGCCAATGCCGTGGAAAACACAAGGATTTAAGATGAAAACCGTTGATAAAGTTTGGTTTTTAAGTCATTCAGACTGGATTTATAACAATCGGCACAAGCTACAAAACAGACCTTGTGCCGATTTTGTTGTTACTGGATTTGTTATCAATTCCTTTGGCTGTCCTTATTATGGCTATGTAATTGATAAAATAACCCTCGGCAACCTCATCAAACTATGGAACAACGGCTTTGTTTATAACAATTTTCCGCTAATTCATTACCGAATTTCGCACGGCGATAGCTCCACCCATATTGCCTACATTTATCGTGGAAAAGTATTCAGCCACCGATTTTTATGGAATGATGAAAAAAAATATGTTCCAACCGAAGAAGTAAAATCAATTTTTCGCAATTTGCGAAAATCAAAACTATGATTTTTTACAGCCAATTTATGCCTTTTTTAACCAAAAATGGTTTATCCTTACTTTAACAAGTGAGGTTTTATGATAATTTTAATTGCAGGTGCATCACATACGGGTAAAACGCTTTTAGCACAGAAATTGCTTGAAAAGTATCATTACCCGATTTTATCAATAGATTTGCTGAAAATGGGTCTAATCCGCAGCGGTCAAACTGATTTAACCGTAACGGATGACGAAGAACTAACGGTTTATCTATGGCAAATTGTGCGTGAAATGATTAAAACTACCATAGAAAACAAACAAAACTTGATTATTGAGGGATGCTACATTCCGTTTGATTGGCAGCAGGATTTTACTTCCGATTATCTTTCGGAAATTAAATATATTTGCCTTGTGATGAGCAAAAAGTATGTCTCAGAGCACTTTGAAGATATTAAACGCTATGCCGATGTTATTGAGCAAAGACTTGATGACAGCGATTTTACGCTGGAAAATGCCATTAAGGACAATGAAGATATTTTGCACCAATGTCAAAAATTCGGTTTGCCGTATCATTTGATAGATAATGAATACAATTTGAATCTTGACCTGTAAAATGTTAAACAATCCTCTCCACCCGAGCAAAGTTTAACATTTTTTTGTTTAGAGCATTTTAGCCATTTTCAAAACTATAGTATTTTCGGCAATTCCAGAGAAAATGTTAAATAATATATCTTCTTTAACATTTTTTATTCACAAGGAAAATCGTGGATTTTTAATCGCTTATAAGCAACCGAACCAAGATTAAATTTACCCAAAATGGTGTAGCACCGGCGTAGCACTGGCAAAAATTAAAGGCTTTCACAAAATCGTGAAAGTCTTGATTTTATTGGTTGCGGGGGAAGGATTTCGCCTTTTCAAGGCTTTTTCTCAACGGCATCTAAATTCGCTACGGTCGTTTCTCTTCCCTTGCTCATTTAAGATGTTCCGTTGCTCTTGCAGACAAAAAACTGACTTTAGGTCAGTTTTTTGCTTAGCGAGCCTTTCGGTTCAAATCCTTGCAACTCATACAAAACAAAAAAGCACCTTCGCAGGTGCCTTTTGTTTTATTGGTTGCGGGGGAAGGATTTGAACCTCCGACCTTCAGGTTATGAGCCTGACGAGCTACCGGGCTGCTCCACCCCGCGATAAACATGTTGCGTGTATACGCCTTTTATCAACATGTGTCAAGTCAAAAAACACATCTCTCAAAAAAACAGCGTTATCACCACCGCAAAAACAAAAACTACAACTATAATCCAATGCCAAAGCTTCATATTTGTCCTCAATTAAATAATATTAACGCCATAGTCACCAACAGCACTATCAAAGTTGCCATCAGCATATGTCTGTGTTCAAAGAAAAACATTTTGACCTCCGCAAACACATATAATCAGCAAAAGCCAAAATTCAACACCGCAAAATCTTACAGGACAAACATCAAATTAATCAACCACAACACCAACGTCGCATAAATACCGGCAAAAACATCATCAAGCATCACTCCCCATGCATTCAAAACCTGACTATCCGCCCATTTTGCCGGCTGAGGCTTAGTAATATCGAACAGCCTAAACAGACCAAATCCCAACAAATAAATCACAGCGGCACCTAAATCGACGCGCCCTATCAAATGGTTTGCCACCAAAGTATAGCTTAATAACTGGCCGACCAGTTCATCAACAACCACTATTGAAGGATCGTGCTTTGTATATTTTAATACCTCTTTTGTTGCCGCAGTACCGACAAAAAACGCAACAATTGCCCCTATTATAATGCCAAACACCCCATAATAGAAAGCCAAACACCATGCCAACGGCACCGTCACCAAAGAACCTGCCGTCCCCGATGCAACCGGACAATACCCTACTCCCAAAACCGTAGCCAGGCAATATGACAGTTTTTTACGCATATTTATCCTCCATTTGTTAACAAATATAAGGTAAATGAAAAAAAACGCTGTTGCAATTAAAAAAAAGGTTGTCATCTATTTTTTTTGTGCTAAACATAGTGGCACTATCGAAGTGTAGTTCAGCCTGGTAGAACGCTGCGTTCGGGACGCAGAGGTCGCTGGTTCGAGTCCAGTCACTTCGACCAACAAAACAAATCCTGCCCCTGTGGCGGGATTTATTTGTTGAACAGCGGTAGCTGTGGACGAGAACCAGCGAGAAGCTGGTTTGACTACAAGCGAAAGGCAGACGAGAGTATGCCGGTCGGCTTTGCCGATGAGCGCAGTGGAACGAGCATTGCGCAAGCAATGTCGAGGACAGTCCAGTCACTTCGACCAACAAATAAATCCCGCCCCTGTGGCGGGATTTATTTGTTGAACAGCGGTAGCTGTGGACGAGAACCAGCGAAAAGCTGGTTTGACTATAAGCGAAAGCGAGGGGGAAGAAACTTCCCTCTCGCTGTTTTCATTTCGCTCGAAAGTGCATCATTTGATGCCGAGTGCTATTCTAATGCGTTTGTCATCTTCGCTGTCATCCTGCGAACAGAACTCCAGATATGCATCACGTGCAATCCAAATCTGTTCATCCCGACACCAGAAAACCACACCATCATCCGCCCCTGCATCAAGCAAAGCTCTTACAGCCGATTTGTTATCAGCATACAATGCAGCACCCAGCAAGGTGCACTCCCGCACATCATAATCTGAAGACAACACACCGCACTCAAGTTTCCCAAGATTAACTTTTCCAACAAGCCACCCCGGATTTTGTTTGATGATCTGCCTAAAAAGATACTCATCGCCCTTAGCCTCTTCCAAAAGTGATTTCGCTACCGAAACCAACGTAATGTAACCGGCTTCACAAGCTTTAGTTATAAATTCATGAATATTCATAGCTAATAATATTAAAATTATATTGTTTAGACAAAAATGTACCATAGAATTCCGATAAAGTCAACAAACAATTTAAAAACAACACACGCTCTCTCCGAAGAGAAAGCGTGTGCTGATACGATGATAGCCTAGACTTAGTCGGTGATCCCCAGAGCCTTGCGAACCGCTTCATCTGCCATAGACTCCGTGTCCGGAGTACAAAAAGCTCGGTAAGCATCGCAAGCAGACAACCTGCGCGTTTTACCACCTTTTACTCTTACAATAGCAACTACCGCACACGGATCGCCTAAGAAACATGCTTCCACAGTCTTCATATCACCGGCAAGCAATGCGGCGCCAAAAGAGGTCAGCTGTTGCACTTTATGATCGGCGACACCCGAAATCTCAGCCGACGAATCCCCTACATAGGCAAGCTCATCACTCTGCCATTCGGGACGAGCAGCAAAAATTGCCTTCAAAAGCTCAACTGGAATCTTTTTGAGGCAAATGCCCTTGATTACCCTTTCAAGGCTGATCAAACCGCAACGAATTGTCGCATACAAATCAGCATCCACACCAGGCACATAATCCACCTTCTTATCCATAGGCCTTTAACTTTTTTTATACGTGGTATCCGTCCTTTAGCGACAATCCACGGGGAAGAATCCCATAAAAATAATTTATACAAAAATACTCATTAGTTTTAATTGCTATCACATTTTGTACATTGTGTCAACAACTATTTTCAATTTTTGCTGTTGCGCCAAAAATATTTGACAAAAACAACGATTTGTGATACAATATTGCTGATTTTAGACATAACAATGGCAATTGAACAATGGAAACTATCAAACTTATGTCAGGGATATATCAAGTAATTCCCCATACTTACGAAGAAAAAAACAACTATCACAAAATATTCGATAGCATAATCAACCGTCTTATCAACTCCGTGCCATCACAGTCGCAGCCGGTTTTGGTGCATATGTTTGGTATTCCCGGCTCCGGCAAAACCACATTTATCAATAATCACAAAAGTGAATACTCCGATTATTTGATTATCGGCTTTGATGATCTTATGGAAATGATTCCCGGTTACAAACAAGACCTGAAAAAACTCGGTTCCGCCCAGGCTTATAACAACTGGGTAATTCCCGCCCGCATTGCCGGTTATGAGCTTTTGCGCCGCGCCATTGAAACACACAAAAACATCATCTTTGACCATGGAGGCACACCACTGTGCCATCAGGAACTTTTGCGCAACGTCAAACTGTTGGGCTACAAAACCAAAATGATTTATCTGTCATGCCCATTACAAACCGCAATACAGCGCACCATTGAACGCGAAAAACAAATTCATCGCCACACACCGCAACAGACGATAATTGAACGTTTTGAACTAACGCAAAAAACCGCCGAAACCTATAAATCAATCGTCGACGAATTTATTGCTATATCGTGATTAAATAAATATCCACCAGTAAACTGGTGGTACTATAACGCTACAAACCTTGCGGTTTGGCCGCACTTTTAGTACGGAACGGCGTTACATTAACGCCTTAACATTCATCCCCGTATAAATACGGGGTTTTCTGTAAAGCAATCACCAAAAAGCGCATACAACCATGCATGCGCTATTTATACAACAGAAAAAAGAACTATTATCTTCTATTACGCATCAAAAAAACTTGCATCATGCTATCAACGTTTTCGTTATTGCCGTCCATACTCAGCTCCATTGCAACCTTACGTGGCAAGCCGCTAAACGCTACAACGAAAGAATCTAAAAAGCCTCCATAACTATAGGCAGAAACACAAACATCGCCACCAAAAGCATGTTTTACACCCTGCACTTGTCCGCCATTACTTTTGACAATCATCTCTTCCGGAATAACTCCAAATCTGATCGCATTATCCAAACTGTCATCACAGTTTCCCGGCTCTCCTTCTCCCAAAGCAGAATAATCATGCTGGTTATAAAAAACATACATAATATTATTTGCAATCTCACGGAATTGATCTTTTGCTTTGTTGGTTTTATACTTGTCCATCGCCTTACCAAAGCCAGCCAAACCGGCCACCGACAAAACCGCAATAATCGCCAAAACGCCCAACATTTCAACCATCGAACGGCCATGCTCACTATTTTTCATATTTGCTCCTTTCTACAAAATACACAAACCAATTTACAACATTCTATATCAAACAAATCTGATTTTAACAACCTTTATTTTTTGATTGTTCTTATCTGCGACAACATTCTCCTTCGTCGCCATGCCAAATACCACTCATAGCTCATCAGCACAATGCCTGAAACTACCAGTGGCAACAAATAATACAGGATTCGATACGCTATCAATGCTCCAAACAACGTCAGATCATTATGCTCTCCCGGTATAATATACATAAATAGCCCCTCAAATACACCAAGTCCACCGGGAACCTGACTAAACACACCAAGCACTTTAGCAATAATAAACACTCCCATGTATGTCGTAAAATCCAACGGAACAAACGGCGTCAGAACCAGATACAGGACTATTGAATCCATAATAATATCTGCCGAACCTAAAAATACCTGCGCTAAAGCCATTCTCCATGAAGGCATATCAAACTCAACATCTTTAATAAACATTGGTTTTTTATAAAATAGGCTCAGGCAAAAATACCCTATCAGCCCGACCAATGACCCTGCTGTAACCACTTGTGTAGTCATTTTAGAAACAGAGCCTGCACCAAAAGCATGCGATGGCGTAAGAACATAGCCGACAATAATCAAGAAGAAACATGCCACTAGATACGTAAATCCTGAAAAAGTCACCATTCTGACAATTTCATTTCCGCGGAAACGCCACCTTGTATATAGTCGGTATCTTATTGTTCCTCCCGAAACAATGGCATGTCCGGCATTATTGCTCACCGAAAAGCCCACAAAACCGGCAAAAATCCATTTCCAAGCTGCAATTTTACGTCTTATATAGCATAACGCTAAAAAGTCATATGATGACAACGCTACATACCCCCCAAAGGCGGCCAACATTGCCAACATCAAATTACGATGCGGAATACTGAGCAATGCTTCTTTTATGTCATTCAAACTATATTTTGACAATTGGTGATACAGCATATACGCAGCCAGACCGAAAAAGAACAATCCAGCCCACGATATCACTCTTTTTATCACTTTTTTTGTTTGAAACGACATAAATTTCCTCGCTATTGAGCCACGAGTATAACACCAATTTACTAAAAGATTATAAATTTATTTGTAAGATATTAACTAAAAATCCTGTTGCAACCGCTGAAAAATACAAAATAGCAACTATTTTAAAATTTTCTTTTTTATTTTTATTTACTCGGAACAACACCAGCAAGCCGGCACCAGCCCCGGCCAAAAGCCCTGATAACATTGCTCCCAAACTTATTGCTTCGTTTAGCCATAGTTGTGTTATAATGACAGATGCCGAACAATTCGGCACCAACCCGACAAGCCCTGATACCACAACACTCACCAAAGGACGATTTGACATTATCTCTTTCAAATAATGCTCACCCAATATAGTCATAATTGCATTTAATCCGATAGTAACCAAAAAAACAAAAAACGTTATTTTAGCTGCATGGAAAAGAGCCGGTTTAAATATCCCTTCCCCTGCACAATGACAATCGGCATCCTCACACAACGGCTCAATATCAAGCACCTGTGTTTTTTTTAGCAACAGAGCATCACACAAAAGTCCTATTCCGATACCGAGTAACAACTTGATCCCCAATATTTTGGCAACAATTACCGGAGACACTGCATTAGATATCATAATCGGCACCATTTCATCAGATGTCGAAAAAAACACCGCCAATAATGTTCCAACAGAAATCGCTTTTGCTGCATAAAAATTTGCCGCTGCCGCCGCAAAACCACACTGAGGAACGATTCCGCCAACTGCACCGAACACCGGCCCGAGTCTTCCGGCCTTTCCAATCAAATTAAGCGAGCGGCCGCTATCCTTATGTTCCATATATTCAAGTAATATATAGGTTATCAGCAAAAATGGAAACAAAGCCACACTGTCTTTTAAACTATCTGCCAAAATACTGCCGATCATTACCCAATCCATATTCAAATCCCTAGCATTTTACGTTTTTTGCAAGTCCTGCTAACGAAGTCTCCTTATATTTTGAGCTCAGATTCAACCCCGTTTCATACATTGTTTTGATAATACTATCCAAACTTACAATATGCAACCCGTCATGGTTATGCATTGACAACCTTGCCGCATTAACAGCCTTAATTGCCCCCATAGCATTTCGCTCAATACAAGGCACCTGAACCAACCCCATAATCGGGTCACATGTCATTCCCAAATTATGCTCCATTGCTATTTCTGCAGCATTTTCTATTTGTTGTAGATTTCCGCCCATAACTGCTGACAATCCGCCTGCCGCCATTGAACAAGCCACACCTATTTCTCCCTGACAACCGACTTCCGCACCCGAAATTGAAGCATTAGCCCTGTACAAACTGCAAATTGCCGAAGCTGTGGTCAAAAATACAATATTCGCCTGCCGTAAAGCCTCTTGATCATTTCCGACCCAAAAACGCTGATAATAGCGCATCACCGCCGGCAAAACTCCTGCTGATCCCATGGTTGGAGCCGTCACAATTTTTCCGCCGGCAGCATTTTCTTCTGCCACTGCAAAAGCCCACATATTAATCCAGTCTACCAAAGTCAAACCATCAACTTTATGCTCGCTAAAGCTTTTATTAAGGTCAGCATACATACCCGGAGCACGACGCTTAAGTCTCAACCCTCCCGGTAATACACCCTCGGTTTTTACGCCACGAATGATTGTTTCCTGCATAATCTGGGTTAGTCTTAAAATCCCTGCTTCTACAGCCTCATAAGGTTGCAATGCTTCTTCATTTTTAAGCACCAACTCCGAAATTGAAATTCCGTCTTTTTGACACATTTCAATCAGCTCTTTACAGCTGTTAAATTGATACGGAACATCATACGGACGACGAGCTATCCGCTGTTTCATCTCATCGCTGCGGGCTATTGTTCCGCCACCGACAGAAAAATATGTTTCATCCAAAATCACATTGCCACTTTTACTATAAGCACAAAACTTCATCCCGTTTGAATGTTCGGGAAGGAAAATCTTTTTTTCCAGTATAATATCTCGGTCAAAATCAAAATATATATTCTTCTGACCGCCAAGATTCAAATGCTTACTGCTTTTTACTTGTCCTATATAGTCTTTGCCGAGATCAATATCTTGTGCTTCCAACCCGAGCAGCCCATATACCACCGCATTTAGGGTTCCGTGTCCGATTCCTGTCAATGCCAAAGAACCGTACAAATATACTTTTACACTTTCTACATCGCCAAGTTTGCCACTTGCTCTCAAATTATCAACATAACGCTTTGCGGCTCTCATCGGACCGACAGTATGCGAACTAGAAGGACCAATCCCGACCGAAAAAATTTCAAACAAACTATAATACATTCTTCACCTCTGGCGAACGATATTAGCTTTTTTGTTTTATTTTGCAAACGCCATTCTCAATCTTTGAACAAGAAACAGATATCAACAAAAAATACAAAACATCTTGGTTTTTACACTTTTCTTTGCTATCAATTTAGCAACGAGGCAAAAATGAAATCTGAAAAAAACAAAACTATAGATATCGGCCTTCTTGAGGGACAACCTTATCTCAAACGCTGTATCAAGATAGCTCGCAAGACCACCTTGTCATCAATTGTTGACAAGACCATACTTGGAGATTCTCTTAAGGTCATGTCCAAACTGCCTCAACAATTTGTTGACCTTCTGATTGTCGATCCGCCATATAACCTCAGCAAAGATTTTCACGGCAACAAATTTACTCAAACAGCCGATGATGAATATGAAAAATATACCGTTAAGTGGATAGAAAAAGTTATTCCGCTTTTAAAATCCAATGCCAGCATTTATGTCTGTTGCGACTGGAAATCAAGTTTGGTCATCGGACCGGTTTTGGCTCGTTACTTTAACATCAAAAACCGCATTACTTGGCAGCGTGAAAAAGGTCGCGGAGCCACACAAAACTGGAAAAACGGCATGGAAGACATTTGGTTTGCCACCATGGACAAGCAATACACTTTCAACCTCGATGCCGTAAAGGTTCGTCGCAAGGTTTTGGCTCCTTACAAACAGGACGGCAAGCCTAAAGACTGGGAACAAACCGACGAAGGACGCTTCCGTAACACATGCCCGTCCAATTTTTGGGATGATATATCAATTCCTTATTGGTCAATGCCCGAAAATACCGCTCACCCGACTCAAAAACCCGAAAAACTTATTGCCAAATTAGTTTTAGCCAGCTCAAACAAAAAAGATATCGTTTTTGATCCGTTTTTGGGTTCTGGAACCACTTCTGTCGTCGCCCGAAAACTTGGACGGCACTATGTAGGTATTGAGCAGAACCCCAATTATTGTATTTGGGCTGAGCGCCGACTTGAACTTGCTCGTAAAAACAAGCAGATCCAAGGCTATTCTGACGGCATCTTTTGGGAACGCCACACCGTAACTGGCAAAAAATAAGCTTCATAAAAAACAAACCGCCACTCACGAGTGGCGGTAAGTCAACTGAGCATCCCGAACAATTAATATACCTTTGTTTGACTTAAATGGGAAACTCAGCTAAAAAAACGACACGCCCAGGCTTTCCTTGTGAGCCGGGGCGTTCGTTATTGACGGATGTGAGGGGAGCTCTTTCCCTCCTGGACTTTTTTCTTTTGATTTGTCTTAGACACATCAGCGCGGCCGACACTGATTATGGCTCCAAACAAATCTTTTTGCTACTTGTAAGCTACCATCAAAACCAGCCTCCGCAGAAAACATTCTGAGGGCCGATTGCTACCACACTCGTCGATGCCCAGATCCGTTAAGAGGGGCAATTGGGGTTAATATGGTGGCAACTTACTACTTCACAACGGTCAAAGAAATAAAAGACCACGGGATCGACAGTACAGATTTTAAAAAAAATCAGTCTGCGCCATACTCAGAGGTAAATTTTCCTCCTAGAACCCTAATGTATGACTACAATTAACAACTTTCTCACAAATCCGTCACCCAGTGTGAAACTTTTGCCAATTGCCGTATTTTTAATAGTGTATTCATAATTGATTTCGTATTACAACATAACATAAAGCAACCATCTTGCAAGACAAAAAATGAAGAAATTTTTCGCATATTGACGAAAAATATCGCAAGCAATTGATTCTTCAAGAAAGTTTTTAAGAATTTGTAATTTTTTACAACAAAGGACAAAAATCCTTCTTCCTTATAACTTTATTGGAAAAAACATCTACTTAATTGTTTTTCGCGCCTCTTCCAACTCTTCCAACGTATCAATATCAGCCGGAGCTTCCTGATTAAGCTTCAGATTATTAACCAATTTTGCTCTGATAACCATGCCATTTTCAAGCGCACGCAACTGTTCAAGCGATTCTCTTGCTTCCAAAACGCCTACCGGTAATGATACGATTTTTCGCAACGATTTAGCGTTATAAACATAAATCCCGATATGATGATAAAAATCATGGTTACTGCATTTTTCCGGATTACGAATAAACGGAGCCGCCGCACGAGTAAAATACAAACAACGCCCTTCTGTCTCTCCATCACGTAACCCCATAACAATCTTTACATTGTTCGGGCTGTCAATTTCTTCTTGTGTTTTAAACACCATACCGACTGTCGCAATATCACAACCGCTTTTTTCAACAATTTTAATCAGCTGATTATTAATCTCCGGATTAACATTAACTGCATCGCCTTGAAAATTGACCACAATGTCATACTTATTACCGCTAGGATCAATTTCTTTTAGTGCTGCTGCAATACGATCTGTACCAGACGGCAATTTGGGATCTGTCAAAATTGCTTGTGCGCCGAATTTTTTGCATTCATCAACAATCACTTGATCCCCGGCCGCAACATATACATCACCGGGTACGTATTTTTTCACATTTTCATACACTCTCTGCAAAAGGCTCTTACCGTTGATGTCGAGCAAAGGTTTGTTGGGCAAGCGTGTTGATGCCATACGCACCGGAATCATAGTAACAATTTTTGACATTTGGTTTCCCCTTGATAGTTCTTGCAAATAATTATTCTATACACTATAACAGCATCAAAGAAAAGGACAAAAGACTATGCAAGTGGATATTTTTGATTTTGATTTGGATCGCAGCCTGATTGCCTCACAACCTGCAAACCCTCGTGACACTTCTCGTTTGCTTGATTTGAGCATTGAAGATAAAATCACCGACCGACATTTTTATGATTTGCCTGATTTATTGCAAGAAGGTGATTTACTGGTCTTTAACGATACCAAAGTAATTCCTGCCCGCCTTTATGGAGCTCGTGGAGAAGCCAAGGTCGAAGTTACGTTATATCGCCCGCTTGACGGAATTTCTTGGTGGGCATTCATCAAAAACGCCAAACGTCTGCACACCGGCGATATTGTTAAATTTTATACTGATGATATTCTGCCCGAACAAAGTGATTTTTATGCCGAAGTGCTGGAAAAAAAGGATGACGATGGGGTCCTGATTCGTTTTGGTTGTCCGGCAGAAAAATTAGCTACCAACTTGCAAAAATACGGACTTATGCCATTGCCCCCTTATATCAAACGAGACAAGCCGACCATTGGTGGCATTTGGGACAAGTATAATGACAAAGAAAACTATCAGACCATATATGCTCATTACGAAGGTGCCGTTGCGGCTCCTACTGCCGGCTTGCATTTCACCCCGCGCGTATTTGAAGCTCTTGATAAAAAGGGCATAGAAAAAGTATTTATCACTTTGCACGTCGGTGCCGGAACCTTTTTGCCGGTTAAAACTGATGATACCAAAGACCACAAAATGCATGCCGAATATGGTGAAATCACTCCTGAAGCCTGTGAAATCATAAACCGTGCCAAACGAGAAGGTCGCCGCATAATTGCTGTTGGCACCACCTCTTTGCGCTTGCTTGAAAGTGCTGCCGACGACAAAGGTATATTGCACCCGTTTGCCGGCTCAACTGATATTTTTATTACTCCCGGATACAAATTCAAAATGATTGACATGATTATTACCAACTTTCATTTACCTAAATCTACCTTATTTATGCTTATCTGCGCTATTGCCGGTATTGACCGCATGAAAAAAGCTTATCAGCATGCCATTGCGCAAAAATATCGCTTTTATTCATACGGCGATAGCTCAATTATTAAATGCGTAAATAAAATTTAAACTTATCAGTGCTACAATCTCGCTTCGAAAGGAACGAAATTGTTAAAAAAATACGCAAATTACATCAGGCAAATCCTGCCATTGATGAAAAACTCTTGGCTGCCGGCCGGACTATTGCTGGTTGCATCTTGCATATTTATGCTGTTTTCACCTTTGCCAGATTATGCCCAACATATATTGCACATTACAATTTATATCGTTAACCTGGCAAGCATCTGTATTTTAATGCGCTACAATCACAATCGACCGATGTTTTTTGTTATTATCACACTCTTGGGATATATGTTAATCAATTACCTTAAATATTTTCATGGAGTTATTTATTATCTCACTCCTGATTATGCCAACCTTGTGTTCTTGTCTATTGCCGGACTGATTTTCTTTTATTTTCTGCCTGATAGACCATTATTTTCAATTGATACAGTATATTTTTTAATTATTATTTTTGTCGCCATATCACTTGGAGAACTCTTAAGTTCCGCTCAAATAAAAATTGATTTCAGCCCTTTGATTAATTTTGGTTGCGGCTTGCAAATATTTGCCCTGATTTTATTTGGAATAATGATTATTACCATGCTGTTACACGCCTCAATAAAAGACCAAATCCTTGATACAAGCATGGCTTATGCCTCAGTCTGCATTATGATAGGATTTTATGCTTCCAATCAACCAACGGCATTGGTACTGTTTTTTGCTACCGCTTCAATCATGATATTGATTGCGGCATGCCGTCACATATTTTTTATTTTGCGTAAAGATCCCGATACCGGACTTGACAACGCTCAAAGCTTTTTAATTAAGTCTAAAAAACTGCCGCTAAAATATGGCCTTGGCATAATTTGCATTGACGAATATCACCACCTTTTGCAGGCTTTCCGCAAAAATGGTATCAGTAACATCATGTCAATGGTCAGCAAAAAAATTACCGATATTGAACCGGACGCCATGCTATTCCGTTGCACTCCCGATGAGTTTGTAATTATTTTTCCTCAAGCAGAAAAAGGGACTTCATATAACCGCCTTGATGAGATTCGTCGTCAAATTGCCGCTTCAGAATTTATACTCCCGCGAATTAAAAAACCTGTTAAATTAACGGTTTCTTGCAGCATTGCCGACAAAAAACGCAGTGATTCGAATGTCAGTGACGTATTCATACGCGCGCACCGTGCTTTACAAAAAACTTACAAATTTACTCAAAATATTACTTCAAAGGCTTAAACGTAAATCGCCACAACAAAAACACCCCTAACAACAGTACCGGCAACGATAACAACTGCCCCATAGTCATTGTGCCGAACAAAAAACCTATCTGTTCATCAGGTTGGCGAAAATACTCTATTACAATCCTAAACACTCCGTACATCAATACAAACAACGCCGAAACCACACCTCTGCGCTCTCTTATTGCACGGCAACGCCACAAAATGTTAAGCACTGCAAATATGATCAGCCCCTCGCAAATCGCTTCATAAATCTGTGACGGATGCCTTGGCAAATACCCTCCAGAAGGAAAACAAACTGCCCAAGGAACATCGGTAACTCTTCCCCATAACTCATCATTTACAAAGTTAGCAATGCGCCCCAAAAATATACCAATCGGCGCAAATAAGGCCGCCATATCTGTCAGTAACCAAAAACTTATTCTGCGAGAATAAGCTGTATATAACAGACCTAAGACCGCACCGGTTGCGCCACCATGAAATGACATTCCGCCATGCCAAAGCTCAAAAATCTTTAATGGATGATGCCAAAAAAAATCAAATCCATAGAACAAAACATACCCCAAACGCCCACCAACAATAATCCCCAAAGTCGTATAAAACACAGCATCTTCAACCTGCTGACGGGTTAGTGTAAGATCATATTTTTTTATCATGCGCAATACCAAAAACCACGCAGCCACAATCCCTAACAAATACGCCATTGAATACCAACGAATTGCCAAACCGCCAACTGAAAACATAATCGGAGATATTGACGGAAACTCTATACAAGGCATCTTATTTCCTTCCCAATTTTACAATTAGTAAAAAGTATATTAATTTTCCAAAACATATCCACATCAAAAAAAATTATTCAACAGCCAATGGAATAACTTGTTGATTTTGAAGATAAAAAATATTTATCAATAAATTTTTTTCTTGAATAAAGTGGAAAACTCGAATCCCTCGATTGTAAAATACGACTCGATAATGATATTTATAAATGCATCGGATTTATTACACCGTTTTAGGAGAAAATTTTTGATGAATTTGGCTGAAAAGCTTGAAACATACCCTAACCCGATTGATGAAATCGAGAATTTTCTCAACGCCCACGCATACACCAGTGAGCGGCGTGGTAGCAACGAAATTGTTGTTGAAATTCAAGGTAAATGGAATGACATGCTGGTCTTTTTTTCGTTTGAAGAAAACATGCAGTGCCTGCATATCTCCTGCTTGATGAATATTGAAACCACCATTGAAAACAAGAGTAAAATTTTTGAACTTCTTGCAATGATTAATGATAATATGTGGGTCGGCCACTTTTCATACTGGACCGAGCAAAAAATGCCTATTTATCGTCACTCCATATTTTGCAACCGCCCGAACATCAATCTTGAACAACAAATTGCCCAAATACTTGATATTGCAATTAAAGAATGTGAAAGAATGTATCCGGTGTTCAAAGTTGTACTAACCAAAGGTATGGAACCATCGCAAGCTCTTTATCCTCTGTTGATGGAAACCTCCGGACAAGCATAAGCAACAAAGGGAGGGGTGAACCCCTCCCTTTGTCATTTTGCTGCATAGTTTTCTCTACCTCGTGTCAGTCGACGGTGATAGAGAACCCCAGAACATTTTTGTCCTCCTACGTTCCCCATACGATTACAATATTGAGGTATGGAGGGACGCTTTCCCCTCTCAAAGGGAATTAGGCATATCTCCGGTAACAGAGGCCGCTCGATATAGAAAATAATATATACGCTCATCGCCTCCGACCTCCCTGAATACCGTGGTGAACCGTTGTTTCCTTCGGATTTAAATCCACCTTATCTGCCGGCACCCAAAATGCCCGCTTCCTCAAAGCCTCAAGGAAACGAAACCAGCAATTCTGCTTACTCGCATTTTTCTTATTATCCATAACGATTTTTTTTAATTTGTTAATAATAAAGTTAATTGACATAAACGTATCATATTTTTGTCCCATATGCAACTATTTATTTTGCATTAATTTCCGATACATCGCTACATTATCATTGTGCTCATTCAATGTTTTGGCGAAACGGTGTCCCCCGTTGCCACTGGCTACAAAATACAAATAATCTGCCTCACTCGGATTTGCAGCCGCCACAATTGCCTCTTTTCCGGGGTTACAAATAGGTGCCGGTGGCAAACCATAATATTTATAAGTGTTATAGGGGCTGTCATATTCCAAATCTTTTTTCAAAAGCGCACGTCCCAGCTCAACCTCTCCTTTGGTAATTGCGTAAATCACCGTTGGATCAGTCTGCAACATCATACCTTTGCCGAGACGATTAGCAAAAACCGCCGCCACATCATAACGTTCTTCCGGCAAACCGGTTTCTTTTTCAACAATTGAGGCCAAAACTAACAATTCTTCTTTACTTTTTATATTGGCATTATGGTTTTCGTTCCACATTTTTTCCAAAAAGTTATTTAAATCACTCTGCGCTTTTAGCACAATACTGTCACGGCTATCACCGCGCGAAAAAGTATATGTTTCCGGCAATATCGAACCTTCAGGCATATCAACACTGATATCACCGGACAAATATGGCTCATTATTCAAAATTGTGCGAATTTGCGCTGAAGTCAACCCCTCCGCAATTGTAACCCGACGATAAAAAACTTCTCCGCGCAATAATTGACCGGCAACTTGCAACATATTCATATGCGGAGCAAACATATACTCTCCGGCTTTCAGACGTTTATCGACTTTCAGAGCTCTGACTACAATACGAAACAGCAGAGGTGAGTTTATCACCCCTGCTGTTTTTAAATTTTGTGCCAGACTTCGAACACTTTCGCCTTTTTGCAAAACAATACTCGTACTTTCGATCAATTTATTAGGACAATTAATGCCATATAACATTGCCCCGACAGCCACAAAAACAACTACAACTATCGAAACAAACAACGCTTTCATGGTTATCCTTCATACTTTTTCAAAATGATTGACGAGTTCGTACCGCCAAATCCGAATGAATTTGACATAGCCGCCTTAATCTCACGTTTTTTGGCTTTTAACGGCACCAAATCCATGCCCTCTACCTCCGGAGCCGGATTGTCAAGGTTCAGAGTTGGCGGACAAGTCTGCTCATTGATGGCTTTGATTGTCAAAACTGCCTCAACTGCACCGGCCGCACCCAACAAATGCCCTATTGCCGACTTTGTTGATGACATAGAAACATTTTTCATATTATCACCAAACAAGCGTGCTACAGCCATTGCCTCACCGACATCGCCTGCCGGTGTAGAAGTTCCGTGTGCATTTACATAGCCTATATCTTCTAATTTAACACCATGTTCCTCTGCGTGTTTTACCGCCATTTTCATTGCCCGATAAGCACCATCGCCGGAAGGTGCTGTAATGTGATAAGCATCACCGCTCATACCATAGCCGACTACTTCAGCATAAATTTTAGCTCCACGCTTTTTAGCATGTTCCAATTCTTCTAACACCAGCGCACCGGCACCTTCACCCATAACAAATCCGCTACGAGCCTGATCCCACGGACGAGAGGCTTTTTCCGGTTCATCATTAAAATCGGCAGTAATGGCTTTCATTCTGGCAAAACCGGATAACCCTAAAATATTAACGGCCGATTCTGCACCACCTGCCAACATTAAATCAGCATCACCTCTTGCAATCATTGCCGAAGCATCACCAATTGCATGCGTACCGGTAGAACAAGCCGTAACACAGGCATGATTCGGACCTTTTAAGGCAAACTTGATTGAAAGATGCCCCGAAATCATATTAATCAAACACGATGGAATAAAAAACGGTGAAACTCTGTGAACACTCTTATTTTCATTAATCAGAGTCGACATTTCATAGATTGAACTCAAACCACCGATACCCGAGCCCATCATCACGCCGGCACGATAGCTGTCCTCATCATCAAGAGGTTTCCAACCGCTATCCTCCATAGCATCAATTCCGGCAGCCAACCCGAACAATATAAACTTGTCAACACGACGCTGTTCTTTTGGCTCCATTACTGTATCGGGATCAAATTGATGTGCTTCTTTTCCCATCGGGACTTGGCCGGCAATCTTTACTGGTTCGTCATAAAGTTCAATACCTTCAATTTTTCTGATAGCTGATTTTCCTGCCACTATATTATTCCAGTTATATTCGACACCACGGCCGAAAGGTGACAACATACCCATACCGGTAACGACAACTCTTCTCATCAAGCTTCCTTTATTTTATTTGCATCATAAGCGTTTTTATATGAAAAAACTCGCTCTATGTCAAGCGAGTTTAATCACATATTGCCTAAAACAAAACTAAGCGTTTTTATTCAAATAATCAATGGCATCTTTAACTGTAAGAATTTTCTCGGCAGCTTCATCAGGAATTTCACAACCGAATTCTTCTTCGAAAGCCATTACCAATTCAACAGTATCGAGACTATCTGCGCCCAAATCGTCAATAAAGCTGGCAGTCTCTGTTACTTTTGATTCTTCAACGCCAAGATGTTCTGCCACAATTTTCTTAACGCGATTAGCTGTATCAGTCATTTGATAAACCTCTAAAATATTAACACATAAAATTCTCGGGTGCATATTTCAGTCCCGTGCTGTCTTGTTATCACAATTTTATGCTTGTTGACAAGCATTATTTTCATTTTATAGCTAAAAAAATTGCCGCTTTTGTTCCTAACACGCTGTTTTCGCTAAATTTTATACTTTGGTTTATGTGCATAAAAAAGCCGCTTTTTCCGGCAGTTTTTTCCTTATTTATTGTTTTTTTACTTCTCGGCCTATATATAATGATGAAAATTAATGGAGGAAAACATGAAAATAGGAATAATCGGAGCCGGCGGTGTCGGTAGTGCCACCGCTTTTGCCTTAATAATGCGCGGAGTTGCCCGAAAAGTAATTTTAATTGACCAGAATTACAAAAGAGCGGAAGCAGAGGCTGATGATATTGCACACGCAACGCCTTTTGCTTATGCCAACAAAATCAAAGCTGGAACCTATGCTGATCTTAATGGAGCAGAAATTGTTATTATAACTGCCGGTGCCAACCAAAAACCCGGTCAAACCCGCAACGACCTGTTGGCCACCAATGTTGAAATATTCAAACAAATTATTCCTCAGGTCGTACAAAACGCACCGGATACCATCCTTTTAATCGCCGCCAACCCGGTTGATGTTATGACACACGTTGCTCTTAAACTTTCCGGTTTTTCCGAAAACCGTGTCTTTGGCAGCGGTACAGTGCTTGACACCGCACGATTTCGAACACTTTTAGGTTATCATTTGGGAGTTTCACCAAAATCAATTCACGCAAACGTTTTGGGTGAACACGGAGACAGCGAAGTAATTGTATGGTCAAACGCCGTTGCTGGAACAATTCAGATTGAGCGCCTGGCAACGGACATTAACAAACCGCTTACTGCCGAAATCAAGCAAAACATTGAAAGTGACGTTCGTAATGCCGCATATCACATCATTGAAGGCAAGGGTTCGACAACTTTTGGCATTGCCGGTGCACTCACCCGTATCTGCCAAGCCGTCAGCTCTAACGAATACGCAATCTTAAACGTTTCATCTCACTACCAAAACATTGAAAATGTTGCCGATATCTGCATCTCTTTGCCCTGTATTATCGGCAAAAGAGGAATTCATGGCAAATTATTGCCCGAATTTTCTCCTCAAGAACACAATTTACTAAACAAAAGTGCTCAAACCATCCAGAAGTTCACTATTCAAGCTTCAAAATATATCAAATAACCATTTAAGGCGGCACTTTTTTGAAAGTACCGCCTTAAACATAAAATCAGCCTGCAATCGCAGGATGTAATCTGTAATAATGTTTTCTAACTTCTGGCGGTGCAGATCGATTGAAAACCACGAGCGCTTCGCTACAAAAGCAAAATTTTTTCATAAAACGCCAGATTGTCTTGGGAATACTACGTGCCAATGTCAATTGTGCGCTGTCTCCCGGGCTACGACCATTTGTGTAATACAAACGATACAGCCGCGGATTGCACACAACTATTGCTTCGTTTTCCTTATGGCAATCACAATGTGCAAAATAAATTTCTTGCAGATCTTCTCGCCTAGTTTCCAGTAAAGCTCTCTCCACGCCTAATGGCAACTGCCCATATTCCTCGACATAAGCCTCAAATTTTCGGACACCTTCCTCAATTCGTGGCTCAAAAAGCGCCTGCACAGCCTTTTCTTTCAGAACAAAGTCTTTGATGTACTGACAAAACTCCCCTAACGAGTGGTGTCTCACCAAAGCAATTTGCTCGTCTAAATTTTTAATATCCATAAGCTTATTAATAATTGATTTAGTACCTACAGTGTCGCTAAAATCCCTCATTTTGTCAATATATTTATTTATGAATTTTTATTGAAAAATTACATAATTTGCGCTATACTAAAGTTACTATACTGAAATGGAGCGTATCATGAATAAATTTGTAGGAATTTTGGCATTGCTGTCTTGTGTATTACTTGCAACCGAAGCTTTTGCAAGGACCGTATTTATTGTTGACTCGCCGAGTCATACTGTACGCGACAAATCAAGCAGCAGTTCTCACTCTTCAACTTACAAAAACTGTTTTTCAATGGGGTATACCAAGACCTCTTGCCCCACCGGCGAACGCGGTCTTGAAGCTTGCCCGATGAATTCGCAATATTTCAAATATTGCTGCCCGCCTGAATACCAATACACATCGTCTCAGTGTAGAGAACAAGGTTTGAAGCCTACCGGAGGCAGTTGCCACGGATATTACAGTTGTAAATAGTTTTCTCCTTAAGTTACACAAAAAAACCTCCCATAAAGGGAGGTTTTTTTCATATTACACATATTTTACAAAGTAGCTGCCGGAGTCGGAGCCGCGGCTGCCAATATGTCCAATAGTTTCTTTGTAGCTTCTTCTGAAGAAATGTTCTGGCAAATTGCATATTCACTGGCCAAACGATCAAGAGCATGCTCATAAATCTGTCTTTCACTATAAGACTGTTCAGCCAAATTTTCGCGACGATGCAAATCACGAACCACCTCAGCAATAGCAGCCGGATTACCGGAGTTGATTTTATTTTCATACTCCTGAGCTCGGCGTGACCACATCACCTTTTTGACCTTGGCCTTACCTTTCAGAATCTCAAGAGCGTCGCTCATAACAGAATTATCAGATATTTTGCGCAATCCGTTCATACCAGCCTTTGCTAACGGAACACGCAAAGTCATCTTATCCTTATCAAAATTTACGACAATCAATTCCAGTTCCGAACCACCGATATTCTGCTTGTAAATATCGGCGACTTTGCCCACTCCCTGAGCAGGATAAACCACATACTCACCGGAGTTAAAAGCTATTTTCGATGTTGTTTTCTTTACCATTATTCATTTTCCATTCTGAACTAAAATTCAAAAGCCTTGTTTTATGCAAGACATGGGCACTATATCACATTTTTAACTCTAAATCTAGTATTTTTTTCGACAAAATTATTTTTTTATAGGAAAGAGATTCGTCTGCCGCAACGCCTCTCCCAATACCATCGTTGCTGAAACCGCAACATTTATCGACCTTGCTGCTTCAGTCATCGGTATCAGCAACCGAGCATCAACAGTCTTATGAACAACCTCCGGCACACCGGCACTTTCACGTCCCAAAAGCAACACATCATTAGGTCTAAATTCAAAATCTGTATACGGCATTTGAGATTTCGTAGTCAGTAACACGATTCGCCCATACTCATCAGGATGTTCTCCCGCATATTTTACAAAGTCATCCCACGAATTATGACGGCGGTACTTTACCAACTCCAAATAATCCATTCCGTATCGCCTCAAAGCATGTTCGCTAAAAACAAAGCCACACGGCTCTATAATATCGACCTCAACGCCGACACAGGCACCGAGTCTGAGCATGGTGCCTGTATTTTGCGGCATATCAGGTTGAAACAAAGCCAAACGCATTTACGCACCTTTAGACATAGAAGTCATCACTTCAACATCAAAGCACACACTCGCCCCCTCTATATCCGCCGTTGTTCCGTGTGCACAAGTGCTATCGGTCTTAACTGCCAAAACTTGTTCAGCAATATAGCCTTCATTTTCCTTCAAAGCCATTGCTAAAGTTTCGTCATTAGTCTGCCAATACAATGCGATTCGATCAGAAATATTAAAGTTTTTATCTTTACGCAGTGTCTGAACCAAACGTATAAAGTCTCGAGCCATACCTTCACGCTTGAGTTCATCTGTAACATTGGTATCAAGCATAACCAAGGCTTTGTTTTCCGCAAAAGCCTGTCCTGCTACACCATCTTTCATCTCCAAACGCACTTCAAACAAATCGCTGGTTAAATTTTTGCCTGCAATATTCAGTGTTCCGTCAGCATTCAGCTGCCACTGTCCTTGCTTATAGGCTGCCATCACCGCTCCCATATCTTTACCCAAAGCTTTACCCAAAAGCGGTGTATAAAGATAAATCCGTTTGGTTGCATAATTTTCCAAATTATCATCAAAGCACACTTGTTTAACATTCAGCTCATCTTTGACAATTTCTTGATATTCATCGTTCAAATGGCGACCAACGACTGTAAGCTTGCTCAGAGGCAAACGGTTGCGCAAGTTCTTTTCTTCACGAATAAACTTACCCGCCGAGCAAAGCTCTTGCAAAAAGTCCATTTCTGTCATTAGGTTCTCATTATCATCAATCGCGCTCAAATCAGGATAATCAGCCAAATGAACAGATTCTTCACCGGTCAGATTTTTATATACATGCTCGCAAACAAACGGCATCAATGGTGCCATAATTTTGCTCAAATTTACCAACACGGTATAAAGCACATCAAAGGCTGTTGTATCACCTTCCCAAAAACGATCACGAGTACGGCGAATATACCAGTTATTCAAAATCTCCATAAATGCGGCAATTTCATTGCAAGCAATTGCTACATCATATGTTTCGAGTCCTTTTTTTACAATTATGCTGAGATGCTTTAGTTTTGCCAATATGTAATTATCAAGCGATTCTGCAGAAGAACTGACTTCTTTTGCTTTATAACCTTCGGCATTAGCATATAAAGTAAAGAAATAAAAAGCATTCCACAGCGGAATTTGTGCTACACGCGCGGCCTTAACAATCTCTTTTCCTTCTTTATCAACTGCCAAATTGCCGCCTTTCAAAACCGGTGATGATACTAAGAACCAACGCAATGTATCTGAACCGATATTTTCCAAAACCTCATTTGGATCAGGATAATTCTTCAAGCGTTTTGACAGCTTTTGCCCGCCTTCAGCCATCAGCAAACCCGTACAAATACAGTTTTTGAACGCCGGACGATTATGCAAAGCCGTTGACAATACGGTCAGCGTATAGAACCAACCGCGCGTTTGGTCGATTGCTTCCACAATAAAATCAGCCGGAAAATGCTCTTCAAACCATTCTTTATTTTCAAACGGATAATGCACTTGTGCATAAGGCATAGAACCCGATTCGAACCAACAGTCAAACACATCGCTTACCCGTCTCATCATCGTCTGACCTGAAGGATCATCAGGATTCGGATATACTACATCGTCAATATACGGCTTGTGCAGGTTATTAACCTCAACACCTGCTTTTTCCTTAATCTCGGCTATTGAACCCAATACATCGATTCGCGGAAATTTCGGGTTATCTGATTTCCAAACCGGAATAGGAGTTCCCCAAAAACGATTGCGCGAAATCGACCAATCACGAGCGCCTTCCAACCACTTTCCGAAACGCCCGTCTTTAATATGATCAGGCACCCAGTTAATCTCTTGATTGTTTTTGACCATTTCATCACGAAAATCCGTAACTTTAACAAACCAAGAAGACATCGCTTTATAGATTAACGGAGTATCAGTTCTCCAGCAGAACGGATACGAGTGTGTATATTGCTCTTTTTTAACCAACAATCCGTTTTCTTTCAGCCATTGCATAATCGGTTCATTAGTTTCAAAAACCTGCTTACCCTCATAATCGTATACTTCGGCAGTAAATTTGCCGGCTTCATCTACCGGACAAACAACCGGAAAATTGCTGTCATATGCACGGCAAACATCAAAGTCGTCCTGACCGAAGCCTGGAGCAATATGAACAACGCCCGTTCCGTCTTCTACTGAAACGAACTCACCGGACAACACTTTAAAGCAGCCTTTTTCTTTCAACTTTTTGAAATAAGGCATCATTGGTTCATAGCTCATTTCCACAAGTTCCGAACCTTTCATTGAGCCGATTTTTGTTGCTTTTTCCAGTTGTTTTTTATAACGCCCGAGCAAAGCCTCTGCCAAAATATACTTTTGTCCGTCTTCTTCCATAACGGCATAGTCGATATCTTTGCCGACTGCCAACATCAGATTAGACGGCAAGGTCCACGGAGTTGTTGTCCAAACCAAAATCTTCATTCCGTTCTCAAGCTTGAACAATACCGTAATTGCGTTATCGGTTTTTTCCTGATAGCCGAGATTGACCTCAAAGTTAGACAACGGGGTTTCCGCCGCCCATGAATACGGCAAAACTCTAAAGTCTTCATAAATTAAACCCTTGTCATAAAGACGCTTAAAGTTATTGATAACGCTCTCCATAAACGGCAAATCCATGGTTTTATAATCGCGTGAAAAATCAACCCAGCGACCGATTCGCTTGAACATTTCTACCCAAATTCCCGAGTACTTCAACACATCGGAACGGCAAAAATCATTAAACTTTTCAACACCGAATTCTTCAATTTGTTTGCGACCTGAAACACCCAGTTGTTTTTCTGCAGACATTTCTGCCGGCAAACCATGACAATCCCATCCCAAACGGCGGTCAACTTTTTTGCCCGACATTGTCTGAAAACGAGCGACCACATCTTTTACATAAGATACCATAATATGTCCGTAGTGCGGTGTTCCGTTGGCAAACGGAGGACCGTCATAAAAAACGAACTCTGCCGCACCATCACGATTGTGCACTGATTTTTCAAATGTTTTGTCTTCGTCCCAAAACTTGAGAACTTCTTTTTCCAACTCGACAAAGTCCGGCTTTGCCTTTACTTCTGGGTAATATTTGGTCATGTTTAACCCCTATGATTACATATATTAAATTGATTGTGATTGTTTGAATTGTAAGAAAATTTTATATAAAGAAAAGCATATCCCCTAAGGGATAATAATCGCAGGTATATATATCAAAAAGTTTTTCATCGGCTTTTCTTCCTTTATGAACTGGAAATAAATCTAATACAAACCACATTTTAAGTCAAGTTTTTATACTTATAAAATACTCCAATTGACTCTGCCATAAAAATGTGATATATTTTGTCTATATCTTATTGGAGGACTTAAATATGCCCATAACAGTTACACAAACCGGAAATACACAAAATCAGAACCGGCAACCAAGTACCGCTAAAAAAATAGTCTCAGGAGCAATTGATGTAGCGACTACCTTGACTAAATGGGGCATAGAAGGCGCAGGATATGTTGCCGATTGCGGGATACGCCTTGCCGATGCATCATTGCGTGACGTCAAAAGTCTGGCTGCTGAGTTCTCCGGCAGCAAGATTCAAACCAATGTTGGTGATTTCATGCTCAAAGAGACACAAAAACTAGCCACCTCCGGCATCAAAAAAAACAAAAAAATCAGTATCTGGGGAGTTAACCGCCTCGCCGATGCCGCCAAGGCTCGCCTCTGATGCAACACGCTGAAGCCTATAAATTTATTGTATCACTCAACGGCAAAGCCGCGATTTTACTGCGCCCGCAAAAAGGCAACCCTCTAAAACCTTACATTTTATACGACGGCAGCGATCACGCTTTTTTATATCGCAACTCTCAAGACGTACTTTTGCTTGATTATCTTAATCCGCAAATAATTCCAGTTTTACAAAATGCCGATTCGATAGTAATCATTGAGGCCGATTGGCAAACCAATGAAACCATAAATGATTACCTTGTCCCCATCAGACATCAATCATATGTTTAAAACTAAAAGTCCCCGCCTCCAAGGCAGGGACTTTTTAGTTTCTCTTGTTGATCTTGTAGACATCCCTACTCAATCCTTTGAAGCCGTCACTGAGCCTCAATGAATCAACTAGCGCGACATCCACCGTGTCCAAGATTTCTCCTCGTGCAAACTTAACCCAATTTAGGTTATCACTTTTGATCCACAGATACTTCTCGACGCGCGTATCCAAAGTATCCGTCACAAAAACAATTTCTTGGGTTCCATCCGGCACAAGTGCTGCACCTGATGACACATCATACAGTACGACCGAGCTATCGTTTTTGGCATAGATAAAATCCTGTCCGTCATACGATAAAATCTCAACCGTACTATATGGACCGGCAACATTGTCAGCTCCAAATACAAGATATTTTTGATAACTTGCATCTGAAACCATGTACAATGTCTTAAGACTATCAAAATTTTGTTTTTTGACGTCTGGCAGAATCTCCACGAAGTCTGGCATTGCATAAATGTCAAGCTCACCACCGCAATAAGCGACGATATACTCTCCGACTTTACGCGGTACCGAGTCGTATTTTGCCGGCGTCTTAAACGCAAAATTAGCGTCTTTCATGCCATACCGGACAATATTGTCATCACCTTTTTGAGAAAACAAACTACAGCTTGTTCCCTCTAAAAAACCACAATCTTTTTCCTCCCTTGAACATCGGTCAAGAATGAGCACTGCACCCAATAGCACAGCAACAATTAATAATCTGTATTGCATAATGAATATAATAATTTTTGTTGAAGCGTAATTGTACACTATTATAGCAACTTTTGCAACCACCTCTTGCAATTTTTTTTAAAAAATTATACTTCAAACATCTCGCCACAAATGCACGCCACCGGCACACCTGTAGTAAAAGGATAACTGAGTGGCAAATGGTTCAAACGTCTTACTGCCCAAAATGCTGCCGCTTGCGCATCTATTGCATCAACATTCCACCCTTTTTCATCAGTCGTTTTAACAACCATCCCCGGCAACCTATGCCTTAAAAATCTCATCAATGTCGGATTCTTAGCACCACCGCCACACACATAAACCTCCTGCGGTTGTTCCGGCAAAAATCTAGACATTGCATCAACTATCGATTCTGCCACAAATGCTGTTGCTGTTGCTGCCCCATCTTCCAAACTCAGCCCTTCAAGATGTTCCATCTTATCATTAAACATCATTCGGTCGCACGCTTTAGGCGGCAATTTGTCCAGATATTTATGGTGCATAAGACTGCCCAATATTTGCTCATCAACTTTTCCCAAAATTGCCAGTCGCCCGTTATAATCAATATCCATTCTTCCGTGTTTCATCACCCAGTCATTAATCACCGCATTCCCTGGACCGGAGATAAAAGCCATCATTTCTCCATTGGCTCCAAACCACGAAATATCTGTTGTTCCGCCTATATCGACAACTGCCAGCGGACGCGCACATTTTGATGTCAAAGCCTCATAATACACCGGAGAAAATGGAGCTCCCTGTCCACCGTTCAAAATATCAGCATTTCTAAAACCGCTTACGGTTCTTATCCCTGTAAGCTCTGCCATCATTTTTCCATCACCGATTTGGTGCGTATAATGCTCCATCGGTTTATGGCAAATAGTATGTCCGGCAAAACCGATAATATCAATCGGTTCAGGATGATCTTCCATATATCCTTTTACCAAATCAGCACAAAACTTCGTAAAGGCAATTTCTGTTTCCCGTATCTTATTAGCGATTTCCGGCGATTCGTCAGCTCTATGTCCGTCTATTTTACGAATTTTCTCCAATAACTCTTCATCAAATGGTGTAGTATAAGCCGCCCCAAACTCTTTTATATCAACACCGTCGGTCACAATCTGCGCCAACCCGATTCCCTCATACGAAGTCGAGCTCATAATACCAAGTGCGCTAACTGTTTTAATACTGTTCATTTTTAACCTCTTGCGCTGATACTATCACACAGCGGTTAAAATTTTTCTAATTTTAAAAGCAGTGTCCCCCCTTATCCGAAGATAAGGGGGGACACACACGGGCTGTTTGTTATTGTTTTTTCCAATTTGCCTTTTCATTAGCAGAATTGATCAGATCAATGTCTGCCGACGAGAGCTTCGTTCCCAAGAATTTGCCGGTCATATCGTACCTCTTGTACGTCTTGCCGTATCTTGCGATAATCAGATTCTTGTCGGTATAAAGCCTATCAGCAAGATTGCCCTCCAGAATATCGACATTATCGAGCGTCATAACTCCGTAGAGTTTATCAACCCGATATCGAACGATGCAGGAGTCAACGCCAAGAATAAGACCTTCAATCGGGCCTACCTTTCTCCGTAAGTTAGGTAAATAAATATAACTACCTGCATCACCTACTCTGGAAAACTTATAGTACGGCATATCTGCATCTGCGACAAGGGAAACATATGCACTGTCAGTAATGATATTGCCTGTATTATCAATCAGTGCACATAGAATCCCGTCACCGGCATAGCTTGCCCTAATGACTTGATGCTCGGGCTTCGGTTCATAGGTAAGAAACTCAGCCTTGGTTGTCTTATTGCCGTCCGCCGACATAAACCCAAGGTACTCAATGCCGTTTTCGCCCTGAGCGGTATATGTCATAACTTTAGGAAAGCTTTCGACACTATTGACCTTACTTTCATACTTCTTCTCGCACGAAGCGAGCATTACCAACGTGGCTACAACAGCCAGAAATAATACTAATTTCTTCATAATAAAAAAAATATTGATTGATTAATAATAACGTTTATTGACTATGACAATATCACACTTTTTAGAAAAAATCAATAGACAAAATCATTTTTTTGCGACAAAAGGAATCATACTATTGAAATTCGCAATTTATATGCTAGTATAAGCCGCATATTTTCAATCAAGGATAAGAATAATGAGTAGCTTTAAATCACAATTTTTCAACATCATGGTCGAACGTGGCTTTTACAACCAATGCACTAACGAGTCCGGATTCGACAGCTATCTGTACGAATGCGAGCAAAAAGGCACACCGGCCGTCGGCTATCTCGGTTCTGATCCTACCGGCGACAGCTTGCACGTCGGACATATTGTACCTTTGATGATGTTACGCTGGTTTCAAAAATGCGGACACAAGCCGTTGACCTTGGTCGGCGGAGCCACCGCTCGCATCGGGGACCCTTCCGGCAAAGACAAACTTCGTCCTTTTTTGAGTGAAGAAACCTTAAAACACAACGTTGAAGGCTTAAAAAAATCTTTCTCAAAATTCCTAAAATTCGGCAATGGCACAACAGATGCCGTCATGGTTGACAACTGGGATTGGTTCAAAGACATTAATTACCTTGCTTTTCTGCGTGACATCGGCACCTACTATTCCGTCAACCGCATGCTTACCATGGACAGCGTAAAAGCTCGTCTTGAGCGTGAACAACCCATGTCATTTTTAGAGTTCAACTACATGCTGTTGCAAGGTTATGACTTTTGCGAACTCTACCAAAAATACGGTTGCCGCGCTCAAATTGCCGGCTCTGACCAATGGGGTAATATTACCTCCGGCACCGAACTCGGACGCCGCAAATACGATGTTGAGCTTTTTGGTTTCACCAGCCCGATTATCACCGATTCGGCCGGCAAAAAAATGGGCAAGTCCGAAGGCAACGCTGTCTGGATTAACGAGGAAAAACTCCCCTCTTACGATTATTTTCAATATTTCCGTAACATCGGCGATAATGAGGTCGGCAAATGCCTGCGCATATTTACTGATTTGCCGATTGATGAGATCATTCGTCTTGAAGCCTTAAAAGATCAAGAAATCAACGAAGCTAAAAAGATTTTGGCTTTTGAAGCTACAAAAATTTGCCGTGGCGAAACCGAGGCCGAAGCCGCCCGCACAACTGCCATCAAAACTTTTGAACAAGGCGGATTAGGCGGTGAACTTCCATCAATCACCAAGGCAGACATCAATGGTCTGAGCGTTCTTGATGCCGTCGTCGAAATCGGCTGGTGTGCCAGCAAAGGCGAAGTCCGCCGCTTGATTAAACAAGGCGGTATCAAAGTCAATGATCAAACCATCAGCGATGAAAACTACAGTTTTTCTGCTCAAGACATCAAAGACGGACAAATAAAAATCGCCCAAGGCAAAAAGAAATTCGGTCTTATCAAAATCAGCGCCTAAGCCAAACTTCGGCTTAGCAAAAAAGCTATTGACAAGGACTGAAAAAACGATATATTACACGCAAACATAAATGGATAAACATCAAAATAAGAGTATTTAGAAATGGCAAAAGCAGTTAAAGTTAAAGTAAAAATGGAAAGCACCGCCGGAACCGGAACCTTCTTCTTGGCTGAAAAGAATCCGAGAACCCATCCGGAAAAGCTTACCTTGAAAAAATATGACAAGAAAACTCGTAAACACGAAGAATTCGTTGAAAAGAAAATGAAGTAATTTTTCTTGTAATTGCATTTCAAACGCTCGAACTTCTCGGGCGTTTTTTGTTTTGCATCCCAATCAATAAAACAACCATATCATAACAATACGCCATCCCCCGATTTTATTAAAACAAAATGTCATCCCTCGATTTTGCCTGCAAAATCGTCAAGGGATCTGCAACTTTTTAAGAATATTGAAGATGCCTTGACCTCGGACACTTGTCCTCGGAGGCATGACAGGTTATTTATTGTCATTAAAATAAAAAACAGTCATCCCTATTTTTCGACTTGTCGAAAAATTCCAGGGATCTACAAATTTTTTAAGAATATTGAAGCAGTGCAAAGCACTGAAGCCAAGATTCCTTG
>JBGULQ010000025.1:0-38146 GCA_045116295.1 Alphaproteobacteria bacterium | reverse complement strand
AATGTGGTTTTACCATGGTCTACGTGACCAATAGTACCAATGTTGCAGTGAGGTTTTGTTCTTTCGAATTTCTCTTTTGCCATTGTTATATTATCCTAAATAAAAAAATTAAACTAAAATCAAATTCGGAGAGCGGGCAAGCCGCCCTCCATGTTGTTAAACTAAGCGCTCTTTGCTTTTACTTTTTCAGCAATATCGTTAGGAACCTCAGCATAGTGATCAAAGATCATTGTGAACTGAGCACGTCCCTGTGACAACGAACGCAATGTGTTTACATAGCCGAACATATTGGCCAAAGGTACTTGAGCATCGACAACACGAGCATTAGCGCGTTGATCCATACCGTTTACCAAACCACGACGAGAGTTTAAGTCTCCGATAATATCGCCCATATATTCTTCTGGGGTTACGACTTCAACTTTCATAATCGGTTCAAGCAATTTCGGACCGGCCTGACGCATACCTTCACGGAAGGCTGCGCGGGCGGCAATTTCAAAACACATAACGTTTGAGTCAACTTCGTGATATGCACCATCGTAAAGATTGCATTTTACACCGGTTACCGGATATCCGGCAATAACACCGGCATCCATAGCGGAGCGCAAACCTTTTTCAACACCGGGGATATATTCCTTCGGAACATTACCGCCGACAACAGTATTTTCAAATTCAAAACCATTGTAGCCTTCAATCGGCTCAAATTTGATTTTGACTTTAGCAAACTGTCCGGCACCACCGGATTGTTTTTTGTGAGTGTATTCAATATCACATGGTTTGGTAATGGTTTCACGATAAGCAACTTGCGGCTCACCGACATTGCACTCTACCTTGAACTCACGTTTCAGACGATCAACGATAATATCCAAGTGAAGTTCGCCCATACCTTTAATGATGGTCTGACCTGAATCAGGATCAGAAGATACTTTGAATGAAGGATCTTCCATAGCCAGACGAGACAAAGCCAAGCCCATCTTTTCAATATCAATCTTGGTTTTCGGCTCAACTGCCAACTCAATAACCGGATCAGGGAACTCCATGTTTTCCAGAACAATCGGGTGAGCGGAATCGCACAAAGTATCACCGGTTGTAGTATCCTTTAAGCCGGCCAAGGCGATAATATCACCGGCATGAGCTTCTTTTAAGTCCTCACGTTTGTTAGAATGCATCAACAACATACGACCAACACGCTCTTTTTTGTCTTTTACTGAGTTGTAAATGTAAGAACCTGCAGTCATGGTACCGGAATAAATACGGCAGAATGTTAACGAACCTACAAACGGGTCGTTCATAATCTTGAATGCCAAAGCAGCCAGAGGCTGATTGTCATCAGGACGACGCTCTTCTTCTTTATTCGTACTCGGGTTGATACCTTTAATTGATGCAATATCTAACGGTGAAGGCAAATAGTCGATTACGGCATCAAGTAAAGGTTGAACACCTTTGTTCTTGAAAGCGGTACCGCAGAACACAGGAACGAAGTCCTGAGCCAAAGTACCCTTACGGATGCATTTTTTCAAAGTTTCAACAGAAACTTCTTTGCCTTCGAGGTAGTCTTCCATGGCTTGTTCGTCTTGTTCAACAGCCATTTCAACTAACTGATGGTGATATTCTTCAGCTTTTTCTTTCAAATCAGCCGGAATTTCTTGGATTTCAATCGGAGAATCGGCGGTATCACCGGTGTAGATGATTGCATTCATATTGAGCAAATCAACAACACCGCGGAAATCAGCTTCAACGCCGATTGGCAATTGCAAGGCCATCGGGCGAGCACCCAAACGGTCAACAATCATGTCCAAGCAACGATAGAAGTTGGCACCGATACGGTCCATTTTGTTGCAGAAGCAGATACGTGGAACACCGTATTTATCAGCTTGTCTCCAAACTGTTTCAGATTGAGGTTCAACACCAGCAACCGAATCAAAAACGGTGATGGCACCATCCAAAACACGCAATGAACGCTCTACCTCAACGGTAAAGTCAACGTGTCCCGGGGTGTCAATCAAATTGATGCGGTAGCCTTTCCAAAAGCAGGTGGTAGCAGCTGAAGTAATGGTAATACCACGCTCTTGTTCCTGTTCCATCCAGTCCATGGTGGCAGCACCATCATGAACTTCACCGATTTTGTGAGTTTGACCAGTGTAGTACAAAATACGTTCACTGGTAGTAGTTTTACCGGCATCGATGTGAGCCATAATACCGATATTTCTATATTTTTCCAAACTATGTGTACGAGCCATGATATTCTCTCCCTAGAACTTAAAGTGAGAGAATGCTTTGTTGGCTTCAGCCATTTTGTGGGTATCTTCGCGTTTTTTAACAGCGGCACCACGGTTGGCTGCAGCATCCAAGAGCTCATTGGCAACCTTTTCAGTCATGGTTGTTTCTGAACGTTTTTGAGCTGCGGCAATAATCCAACGGATTGCCAGAGCTTGACGACGATCAGCACGAACCTCGCAAGGAACCTGATAAGTAGCACCACCTACGCGGCGAGACTTAACCTCTAACATAGGTTTAACGTTTTCGATAGCTTCGTTAAACACAGCCAAAGGATCTTGCTTTGATTTTTGAGCCAAGAGATCGAATGCTGAATATACAATCTTTTCAGCAACGGCTTTCTTGCCGTCTTCCATAATATTATTAATGAATTTAGCAACTACCTTATCATGATATTTTGCATCAGGCAGCACTACTCTTTTTTCTGCACTATGACGACGTGACATAACTTACCCTCCTATTTCGGTCTCTTAGCGCCGTATAATGAACGACGTTGACGACGTTTAGCAATACCTTGAGTATCCAAAGTACCGCGAATGATATGATAGCGAACACCTGGCAAGTCTTTCACACGGCCTCCTTTAATCAGCACCACTGAGTGTTCTTGAAGATTATGACCTTCACCAGGGATATAGCTGATTACTTCAAAGCCGTTGGTCAAACGAACGCGAGCCACTTTACGCAACGCAGAGTTAGGTTTTTTAGGGGTTGTTGTGTAAACCCTTGTGCAAACACCGCGTTTTTGTGGGCAGGCCTTCAAAGCCGGGACCTTGTTTCTTTTCACTTTAGGTGTTCGTGATTTACGAATTAACTGACTAATTGTAGGCATCACAAATTTCCTTATTATTATTAAAACATAAAAAACCATCGTTTCAGCGACGAATCGCCAAAACATGGGAAAAACTCTTATTTTTCAACATCTTTGAGCCAAAACGACTCACAAGAATTGAGCGCATAATAAGTTTAAAGTTGTGGAGAGTCAACAGTTTTTTAAAACGAATCGGAAGATATATAAAACTTGGAAATAATATGTGATTGATGTTGTCGGATTTTGACAACACCTGTGTGCGCAAAGTAAATTTTTTGTTGATAAATGTATATACGGGTGTAGCATACGCTAGAAGTTTGTTTTATGTAATTATAAATACATATGATTTTACGGAGACTATCATGCGACATCTTGCAATGTTATTAATTTTTTTGGGGTATATATGCGCTTCATCTGCCAGTTGGTTGGTGAGAAAATTCGGTAAACTTACATACGAGCAAATCGTTTTTCATTCAAATATTCCTATGGATACTGATACGGGATTAATTGTAAGTTATTTGCAAAACACTGTAATAACAGCTACAGCTTTAATCTTGATACTCAGGGTATCAACCAGCAAAATAAGTAAAAAACATTGTCTGGCCGTAGCTGTAGTTTTTTTTATTGCTTCATTGGGATGGACATATCAAAAACTAAATATCGGCTCTTTAATTGCCGAAAGGAATTCTTTGCAAACCTATGGAAACTTCTATGAACAACATTACGTTGAGCCTCAAGGTGTGGCTATTGTCACACCGCAAAACAAGCGTAATTTGATAATGATTTTTGCCGAATCGATGGAAAGCACTTATGCAAATACCGGATATTTTGATGACAATATTATCCCAAATTTAACCAGATTGGCAGAAGAAAACACAAACTTTAGTCACAATGACGGGTTGGGAGGTTTTCAAAATATAAAAGGAGCAAAATACACTCAGGCATCTCTTATATCTCAGTCTTGTGCAATACCTTTGCGCTTACCTATAAATGCAGCAAGATTTCATCCGCAAAACGGCTTTTTGCCAAAGGCTACATGTCTTTATGACATATTGGCAAGAGATGGATATAATCAAAAATTCATGATTGGTATGAGCCGTTTTTTTGCTGGTACGGACAGATTTTTGGAAGTGCACGGCAATCCGCAGATTTTGGATTGGGATTTTTATTATCACAGAGATCATTTGCCTAAACGCAGAGATCGCAAACGCAAACATGTGGTGCGTGATGCTGCATTGTTTGAGTATGCAAAAGATGCTTTGACGGAGCTAGCCGACCAAAAAGAGCCCTTTGCTTTTACAATGATGACATTGGATACGCACTTTGGAACAGAATATTTTGATAAGCAAAACTGTGAAATTAAATATCACAGCAAAGACTTCTTAGATGAAGACTATTTTAAGAATGTAGTATCCTGCTCTGATGGTAAAATAGCTGCATTTGTTGAATGGGTAAAGATGCAACCTTTTTTTAAAGATACGGAAATTGTAATTGTCGGCGATCATTTGACCATGGGAGACACCATCTTTAATGATACGATGGACAGAAGTGTATACAATGTTTATATAAATTCTGCAGTCAAGCCGGATAAAACAATTACAAAAAATCGCCAGTTTACGGCATTGGATACTATGCCGACCATTCTTGAAACCATGGGATACAAAATTGAGGGACATAAGTTGGGACTTGGTGTATCGTTGGTTTCTGGAGAAAAGACTTTGCTTGAAAACGGATTGAGTGTAAAAGAGCTTGATCAAGAGTTGGATAAGCAGTCGCTGATATACAATAAATTACTGTACGGAAAATGAATCTCAAACCCCCTCACTCATAAGAGCAAGGGGGTAAATATATGTTATAGATTAGTCTAGATAGCCTCGTCAGTAACTGAAGTTGTCGAGATTATCTCCGTTGAACTACTTTCATTTGTAATTTGTCCTGCTGAAGAACTGTCGTCTTCAGGTTCATTCGGTAGATCATCAGTATCTTTAACATCTGTTAAAATGTCTGCTGATGGTCTGTTTTTTAACTTTTGAATATATTCATCAACCTCTTTGTTGATGTCAAATTCCAGCGGTTCGTCAAGTTTATTACCATTGGCATAGACACCTGTTGTATCAAAGACAAATTTTATCTTGTCAACTGTGCGACCTTGGGCATCTGTGGTACGTTTTGACTTGTCAATAAATTCATCAAAAGGTCCGGAATTATCTGATTTTAGGCAAGACCATGACATCGAACTCGGATTGTTTTTTTGTTCTTCTTCACACTGTTGGGAATTATCAGGGGTAAGTTTGTCATAATTATATATGGTCACATCTGCATTACCGATGAAATAGTTGCCACTTCTTTCCAAAATAATCGGCGCAACGATTTCAGCCTGATCCAATGCAATGTTAAGATCAAGATTAAGTTTAACATCTTTGATCGCTGTTTCCCATAAAGAAGCGTATTCTCTGATATCTTGCTCGTCTTCTGGCGTCAGTTGATAAGTGCTGCCAGCCTCTTTGATTTTTTTGAGTGTTGCATCGCCATGATTGACAATTGTGCTTAAATCTTTGGTGCTGATTCCGGTGATTATATATTTTAATTTTATATATCCGGAAGGAAGGTTATAAAACATACTTTCGATTTTTAGATTTGTAATATCATAATTACCGTCAATACGCATTGTTTGATCTGTGGCGTCGACAGAACTGCTTTGATGATTGGAGATGTCGGCTGCGAATTTTATGCCCAAAACTTCAAGTGATAGATTTTTCATCACACCGGTAAGATCTGATTTTTTCATTAGTGATATATCAGCGCCTTTAAGGATATTAATCCGTTTTGCACCTGCGGTTAGTTCATTAATATCAGTATCGGATGTAACATCATATATCCATGAAAACTCGCCATGCATTTCACGCAGAGAAAAACTAAATATCGGAGGAAGCTGCGCACTAAAATTCTGCAAATTGCTGCTGTTTTTGATTTCGATTGTATCTTCATGCGGTACTACCGTAGTTTCGGAATCAAAACTTTTGATGCCGGCAATTTCCTGTTTCAGACCGCTTTCCTCATCGACTGTTGCATAAACCAAGCGCTGAATTTTAATGTTGTCCGCACTAAAAAACTTCATTTCCGGTACAAAGTATTTTTCGGTAATATATTGATCGGCACTGATATTTTTTAAATATGGAGCGGCCATGCCTTTTATTTCTTGTGGTTCATCCGGTAGCAATTGATACAGATCATAACGCAAAGCGTCATTGGAAGAAGATGTGATTTTGTATACATCATTGTCGTAAAAGCTACCTTCTTTGACAGCTTTGGCAATGTATCCTGAAACTGTTTCCGAAACAGTCTTGGCATTATTTTGATCTTCGTCATCATTTACCGTTGTTGTATATGTCTCGTCAGGAAATTTTACCGATAGACCGTCGGCATCTTCTGAGACGGTAACGTTTGTATACATCTCGCCATATGAATTAAGGCCGTTTTGCAACAATGAAGCATCATCTGCAGAAGCGACGGCAGGAAACATTGTCAAAAATGTTGCCAGATAAAAATAACGTTTTTTCATGTGTATCAAGCTCCGAATCTGTTAACTGTGTTATCAGCTTAACGTTGCATAGTAAAAATATTACTAACAACACAGTTATTTTTAATGAGACAGAAATTTGCTTGATTTTATCCAAAAAATGTGATAGCGGTGTGCTATAGATTTAATTTTTATACGGTTTTGGGATCGTATTTATTAACTTTACAGGACGTAAATTAATGATAAAAAACAAAGATTTAGAATCGGCGTATCATACTATTGAAAAAGAGATTGAAGCCTTAAATATGATGAAGAATCAGTTAGATGAATCTTTAGTAAAGGCTCTTGATCTGATGCAGTCAACATCAGGTCGTGTTATTGTAACCGGAATGGGAAAGTCCGGACATATCGGACGCAAAATTGCTGCAACTTTGGCTTCAACCGGAACGCCATCGTTTTTTGTTCACCCTGCAGAAGCAAGCCACGGTGATTTGGGAATGTTGACAGACAATGATGTTGTAATTGCAATTTCAAACAGTGGAGAATCGAAAGAACTGTCTGATATTTTGGTTTATTGCAAGAGATATGGAATTTCTTTAATCGCTATTACAAAAAATCCGAACAGCAGTTTGGGTAAAGCCGGTGACATATTGTTGCGCTTGCCAGATGACGGTGAAGCTTGTCCGCTCGGACTTGCCCCAACCTCATCAACTACTGCAACACTGGTACTTGGTGATATATTGGCAATTGCCCTGATGGAAAGAAGAGGATTTTCAGCATCTAACTATAAACAGCGTCATCCGGGTGGTAAACTGGGAGCAATTTTGCAAAAAGTTTCAGATTTGATGCATACCGGTGATGAAATGCCGTTGATTGGTGAAGAAGCAAGTATGCGCCAAATTATCATGACCATGTCATCAAAGATGTTAGGATGTGTCGGTATTATAAACAAAGCCGGAGAATTAATCGGTATGATTACAGATGGTGACTTACGTCGTGCAATGGTTAATGCTGCCGATGATGAGCTGTTTTCAAGAAAAGCAAGCGATATTATGACTAGGAATCCTAAGGTTACAACACCTGATGTTCTTGTTGCCGAAGTTGTTAACCTAATGAACGGAAAGAGCATTACGCAGCTGTTTGTCGTTGATGGTAAAAAACCTGTCGGGGTTATACACTTGCATGACTGTTTGCGCGCTGGTTTTACTATTGAGAAAACGACAACAGCCGATAACAACATGAATAAAGTGGCTTAGCTCGTGTTAGATTTAAAGCAACTAGATGATATTTTTAGCAACGAGCACTTATCAAAGTCGGTCAGTGCAGGCGATAAAGTCTTGTCACGGCAGAAAAAAAGAGCGAGGCTTGTAAAAATCACTTTTCCGGCAATTGCCGCAGCTTTGGTTGGTTTGTTGGCAGTGTGGCCGGCACTGCAGGACAGAGGTGATTTTTCGATCAAGATTTCAAAACCTACTAAGGGTGAGATTGAAAAACTGCATGTGAAAAATTCTGTCCTGTATGTTACTGACAAAGCAAACAGAGTGAACAGTTTTACAGCTGAAAATATTGATGAAACCGAGCCAGGTTCACAGCTTGTTAAAATGCAAAACCCCAAAGGAAAATTGCCGACTTCTGATGTGCAGTGGGTCGATGTGACAGCACCTACGGGTTTTTATAATCAGAAAGATAAGCTTTTTTATTTGGTGGACGGAGTTGAGTTGCTGTATAGCGACAACATGAAAGCCAGTACCAAAGAAATGTATTATGAAACAGATAAATCGCTGATATATGGCAATACGCCGGTTACTGCTGATGGAAAATATGGTCATTTGGATGCAAAAGCTTTTGAGTATTCAACCAAAAATGAAGTATTAAAATTTAAGGGAAACACAACGATAAAAGCCTCAGAAGAAGCTTTTGGCAACAAGATTGATATTTATGCAACCAAAACTGTAGAATTTCACCGTCGCCAACAAAAGTTGGTTGCAACCGGAAATGCCTTGATGAAACGCCCCAACCTTAATGTAAGCGGTGATGTCCTGAGTGCAATATTCAGCAAAGGTACAAATGGAAAAAATACAATTAAGGACTTCTCCGGTGACGGAAATGTGGTCGTTGACAACGGGAAAAACAAAGTCTCTGCCGATCATCTGAGGGCATTTTTCAAAAATGTTGCAAATAATGACTCTGTTATTGACAGAATTGAGATGACAGGTAATGTTAAAACTAAAAATGCTGAAGGCGAGATACAGGCACAAAGAGGTGTTTACTATCCGGCAAGCGGTGATGTTAAGTTGTTTGATAATGTTGTAATTATCAAAGATGGGAATCGTATACAAGGTGAAACTGCTGAAACTAATTTGGGAACTGGAATAAGTAAAATGGGCAAAGCCAGCAAAGGCAGAGTTTCCGGCGTTATTTATGAAGACGGGTTGAAAATTAACAAACGCAAATAATTAGGGGCAAAATTATGATAAACAAAAAACAAGAATCAATTTTAGAAGTTTTTAATATCGGAAAAAAATATAAAAATCGCCCTGTTTTGCGCAATGTATCTTTGCATGTTAAACGTGGAGAGGCTGTCGGCTTGTTGGGTCCAAACGGAGCCGGAAAAACTACTTGCTTTTATTGTATAACCGGATTGATTACACCTGATTATGGAGATGTTCATATCGACGGACAAGATATTACAAATTTGCCGATGTTCCGCCGTGCCAAGATGGGAATCGGATATCTTCCTCAAGAGGCTTCTATTTTCCGCACACTCAGTGTCGAGGATAATATTAAAGCAATACTTGAAATTGTTGTTGAAAACGAAGATAAACGCGAGAACATGCTGGAAGAATTGCTAAGCGAGTTTTCTATTGCGCATCTGCGAAAATCACCGGCAATGGCACTTTCGGGCGGCGAAAGACGCCGTTTGGAAATCGCAAGAGCATTAGCAAGTCAACCGACATTTATTTTGCTGGATGAGCCTTTGGCCGGTATTGACCCGATTGCTGTGGGTGAGATAAGAAATTTGGTTTCACAGCTAAAACATCGCGGATTGGGTGTTTTGATCACAGATCATAATGTTAGAGAGACCTTGGATATTACCGACAGAGCGTATATATTACATGGTGGAACGGTTTTGATGGAAGGTACACCCGAGGAAATTGTTGCCAATGAGGAAGTTCGTCGCGTATATCTGGGCGATAATTTTTCGATGTAACTTAACCTTTTTTAAACTAAAAATTTCCAAACTTGGGCTTGAATTCTGCTAAAAATGTGATAAACTGGCAGTTCAAAGGAATAATAATATTTTTGCAAGGAAAAATTAATGAAAATTACATTTACAGGTAAACAGGTTGATATCAGCGAGAGACTTCGCGCTCATATTGAAGAAAATGTTTTGAATGCAGTAACAAAATATTTCAGCGACCCAATCGGTTGCAATGTGGCTTTTTCGAAAGAGGGAGATGAGTTTGCAGCTGAAGTTACCGTTCATCCTGCAAAAAACATAGTGTTAAAAGGCGAAGGATTGGGAAGTGATCCATATACCGCCTTTGATAATGCAAATTCTCACATTGTTGTTCGTCTGAGCAAGCACAAAAACCGCTTGAAAGACCATAAGAGCAAAACAAGTTTGTCCGAGTTGGCAAGTGAGGCTGTTTTTCCGATTATTGAAACAGATGAAGAGATGGATATTGATGTCAATGCACCTCTGACAATTGCCGAGACCGGCGCAAATATCCCTGTATGCTCGGTTAGTGAAGCTGTTATGTATATGGATTTGGCAAACGAATGTGCTTTGATGTTCAGAAATGCAAATAATAATCATATCAGCATGGTATATCGTCGTAAAGACGGCAACATCGGTTGGGTTGAGCCAAAGGCTGATAAGTAGTCTGAAGGTATATTTATGAAAATTTCTGATATATTGCAGAAGAATGACGTTTTAGTTTTGAACGAAGTTAATTCGAAACGTCAGTTGCTTCAGGATTTGGCTGATTATGCCGCCAAAACAGCAGGAGTTGATGCTCGTACGCTTTTTGATGTGATATTAGAGCGTGAAAATTTAGGCACAACCGCAATGGGAAAAGGCATTGCTTTGCCACATGCACGTGTGCCGGCATTGGAGCGAACACAAGCATTATTTGCCAAAGTTAATGATGGTGTAGATTTTGATGCCGATGATGCGAAAAAAGTTGATTTGGTGTTTTTGCTTTTATCTCCGGAAGACAGCGGGGCTGATCATTTGAACGCATTGGCTGAAATATCACGCATTATGAAAAGCGATGTCGAGTGCGCAAAAATAAGAAAAGCCTCTACCCCTGAGGAAATTTATAAAATTTTATCAGAATGAAATTTATACATAAACAACAAAAAACGTTTCCGGCCTAGTGGCGGGAAGCGTTTTTTGTTTAGAAGAGCTAAACTTATTCAAGGAGTTTTGAGGCTTCTTTGAAAGCCTCGCGGGCAAGTGCGAGCAATGGGTGTCGCGTTTGTTTGAGGACCTGATCCTCTGCTGCCCTCGCCAGTCGGCGGTAGCTCGCTGCTGTGGCCTTGTTTAGGCGCCTTAGGCGCAGCAATACAGTGGCACGGTGCATTGCCTCTGGAGCAGGACCACGTCCACTGATGGCAGACGCGGTCTCTTCTATTATTGCCTGCAGGTTAGGATCATCCATACCTATCAAAGATTGCTTAAACGCCTTGATTTTTTTCTTTGCTTCTGATTTTTCTTTTTTATTCATAATAATTTTAAAAAAATAAACGTTGATCTGGATTATAGACAAAAAAGAAAATAAATGCAAGTATATTTTTATAAAAAATATGGATTTTTTGAACTTTTTTAATTATTATTGCGTTATAAGTATGTAGATTCAATGCGTTGTGTGAGGGGAAAAAATGAAAAAATCAGCAATTGTTATTGTGACAGTGATTATTGCAATTGTTATCGGTTTGAGTTTTATAAAAAAAGGACCAAACAGCAAGAAATATATAACCCATAAACTCTCAAAGGGCGATATTACCGAAATGGTTTCAGCTTCTGGAACAATTAATCCAATCTCAAATATTGATGTCGGCACACAGGTTTCAGGTCGTATTCAAAAAATTTATGTAGATTATAACTCGTTGGTGAAAAAAGATCAGTTATTGGCTGAAATTGATCCGTCATCGTTTGAATCTAATGTCGCGAAAGAAAAAGCTAATCTTGATGTGGCAAAAGCTCAAGTGATGAGTGCTGAGGCCAGCCGTGATTATTATAAAAAGCATTTGGCTCGTATTTCCAAGTTAAACAAACAAAACTATTCTGCTGACAAAGAGCTTGATGAAGCGCAAAAAAACTATGATACGGCGGTTGCTAACGTCGCATTGTATAAAGCCCAAGTTGAGCAGGCTCAAGCAGCTCTTGATTATAACAAAATCCAACTCGGATATACAAAGATTGTTTCGCCGGTTGACGGAATTATCGTTTCAAAAAGTGTAGAAGAAGGGCAAACCGTTGCCGCAAGTTTTGAAACTCCGACACTATTTAATGTCGCCGAAGATTTGACCAAAATGCAGATTGAGGCTTCGGTGGTAGAAGCAGATATTGCCAAAGTTAAGGAAGGGCAGAAGGTACAGTTTAATGTCGATAGTTTTCCAAATGAGACATTTGAAGGAGTGGTTACGCAGGTCAGAAATGAGGCAGTTACCACCTCAAACGTTGTAACCTACCAAGTTGTGATTGCCGTTGATAACAGTGAGCTAAAATTTAAGCCGGGTATGACCGCTAATGTCGAAATTATTACAGCTAACGAAAAGAACGTTTTTGTCGTTCCGAACAAGGCTTTGCGCTTCTCGATGGGAGATGATGTCCGCTATGCACAGAAAGGTATCTGGGTTATGGAAAACGGGCACCCTACCCGCATTGAAGTTAAATCGGGTGTGTATGACGATAACAATACCCAAATTGAGAGCAATAAATTAAGCGAGGGCATGGAAGTTATTATTGAAAATGCTGACAACTCTGCGCGCGGCGGACGTAATATGCCGATGAGGATACGTTAATGCCGTTGATAAAGTTGGAAAATATCCGAAAGAGTTACCCCCTCGGGGACGGAATGCTGGAGATTTTGAAAGGGATTTCTCTTGAAATAAATCAAGGTGAATTTGTGGCAATTATGGGGCCTTCCGGCTCGGGAAAATCTACACTTATGAATATACTGGGGTGTTTGGATAAGCCGACATCAGGAAAATATTTTTTGGATGGACAAGAAGTCGGTAATCTTGACAGTGATGATTTGGCAACAATCCGCAATCAAAAGATAGGTTTTGTGTTTCAGGGCTTTAATCTGTTATCCAGAACATCTGCGGTTGAAAATGTGGAACTGCCAATGGTGTATGCCGGAATTTCTGATAAAGAAAGGCATGAAAAGGCTATTCAAGCTCTTAAGAACGTGGGACTGGAACAGCGAATGGATCATCAACCTAATCAATTGTCCGGCGGTCAACAACAACGTGTGGCTATTGCTCGCGCATTGGTAACAGAAGCACCGATTATATTTGCCGATGAACCAACCGGAAATTTGGATACTAAAACCAGTGTTGAGGTTATGGATCTGTTTACGCGTTTTAATAAAGAACTGGGAAGGACGATTATTTTGGTAACCCATGAGGAAGATATTGCTCTTTATGCTGACCGAATTATTAAAGTTGTTGATGGTGAAATCAGAAGCGACGAAAGGAATGTTAGATGATTGAGCTCAAAACCATTACCAAAATCGCTATTCGGGCAATCCGCGCTAACAAAATGCGTTCATCGTTGACGAGCCTTGGTATTATTATCGGTGTTGCCGCGGTGATTGTTATGTTGGCTATAGGGCATGGAGCGCAGATTTCAATTCAGGAAGACATGAAAACCATGGGCTCAAACCTTATGATTGTGCGCTCGGGAACATCAACCTCAGGAGGTGCCAGAGGCGGACGCGGTTCTTTGCCGACAATGAAAGCCGCCGACGGTGATGCAATTCAGGAAAAAATTGCTAAGGTAAAACTGGCAGCACCGGTTTTAGAGCAAACAAGTCAGATTGTATATGGAAATGCTAACTGGTCAACCTCGACAACCGGAACCGATAATCGCTATTTTGAAATTAAAGATTGGTCTCTCGATTATGGGCGCAATTTTTCGGAAAGTGATATTAAAAATGCGGCAAAAGTCACCGTCTTGGGGCGCACGGTTGTGACCGAACTGTTCGGTGATGTTGACCCGTTGGGTAAAACAGTGCGCATTAAAGGAATGCCGTTTACGGTAATCGGTGTTTTGCAAAAGCGAGGAGAAAACGGCATGGGAATGGATCAAGACGATGCCGTATTTATTCCGATTACCACCGCACAAAAGAAAGTTATTGGGATTACATTTCCCGATCAGGTTAATATGATCATGTTGCAGGCTGTTGACGGGGAGGCAACCTACTCTTCTCAAGATGATATTTCGCAGTTGTTGCGACAAAGGCATAATTTGGGAGCAAATAAAGAAAATGATTTTGTAATTATGAATTTGACGCAAATGCAAGAAATGATGGAGAGTTCAACCCAGATTTTGACCGTTTTGCTCGGTTCTATTGCTTCTATCTCTTTGCTGGTCGGCGGTATCGGAATTATGAATATTATGCTGGTATCAGTTACCGAAAGAACCCGAGAAATCGGTATAAGAATGGCAATAGGCGCAAAGGCTTGGGATATAAGGTGGCAATTTTTGATGGAAGCTATTGTGCTATCGCTTATAGGCGGATTGGTAGGAATTATTACCGGACTTGTCGGGGTTGAAGTGATGAAGTTGTTTACATCATTTACTCTCAAAATTGCCTGGGCTTATGTAATTATACCATTCGTATTTTCGGGGTTGGTCGGTATTTTGTTTGGGTTTTATCCGGCTTATAAAGCCTCATTACTAAACCCGATAAATGCCTTGCGTTATGAGTAAGCTACTTTTCAATTGGCAATGCATAGTGTTTTTCAGCAGATTTGGTTGTCAATTCAAAATCTTCTAAAAACCACTCCATATCTTCGTCGCTTTCTTTTATCATTTGATAAAAACGGGTGCGGTATGAAAGTATCAATGAGCTATCGGCAACTTTTATGTCGGTAAGCATGATATTGCCATTGATCTTGTGCATTCTGAACTCGACCGGAAAAATATCTGTGCCACCTTCAGGTTTGCGATAATTGATGTCAGCGTTGACAATAACATCGTTTCCATCGTGATGGCTACCGGATATTGTGAAAGATATCCGATCTTCAAATTGTAGCGGAAAACCTTTGTAAAGGCTCATGGCATAACGTTTGAAAAGAGATTGGTATTTTTGTTGTTGATCAGAAGTCATTTCGCGCCAGTATTTACCAACAACAAATTTTGAAATATAGTTTAAATCAATATATTTAACAAAAAGGCTGTCAAGTTCTTTATACTTGGTCGAAATATCTTGTTCGCTAAAGGCTTTGAGCAAATTTTCGCCCTGTTTTAAGGCAAAAGCCTCGGCTTCTGCCGTGCTGAGTTCTTGTGCTCGTCCTTGGGGAGAGAATAATAGTAGTCCACAAAATAAAATAAAATATAAAAAACAGTTACTTTTCATAAAAAAATGCCTTATATGTTAAATGTGGTTATAGTCATTATAGCAGAGAATGTAAAAAATGAAACTAAAATTATGTTTATTAAGCTTTTTATTAGTTCTCACCGCCGGAAACGTCTGGTGTGCCGACCCTGGATTGCGTTATATCAACACACGCGGAGTTGTACGTTGCGGGACACCGAGTGACAATAAAATATTTGCCTATAAGGATGACGATGGTGTTTGGCAGGGAATTAGTGTTGAAATCTGTCGTGTGATTTCAACGGCAGTTTTCGGGCGTAGCGACAGAATTAAGATGGTACAAGTTCCTGAGGTTTTGGTTTCTAAGGCTCTGGCCACCAATAAAATTGATGTGATGATCGGAGGAATGCCTTATTCTGCGACGCATGAGATTTCAAGCAAGGCGGCTCCGGTTGATGTTTTGTACTATGATCGAATGGTGTTTTTGTCGCGTGATACCGGAAAAGCAAAATCTATGAAAGATTTTCAGGGTGAAAAGGTATGTGTGGTACAGGATAACGATGATTTGAAGCGGCTTATGTCATACAGTGACCATTATAAATTGGATTTGCAACCTGCACCTTTCCAAACCGCAAGCAGTGCAAAAGCTAATTTTTTACTGAAAAGATGTCGTCTTTTGGCTGGAAATTATATGTTATTGCAGGACATTCTAATCAATACTCCGGGCGGGCTTGATAATGTTGAAATGCTTCCGGAAACCATTGATGAACGTCCTGTCTATCTGTTTACATGGAAAGAAAATACAACTTTGCGCATAGTGTTGAAATGGATATTAAATGCTATGAAATTTGCTGAAAATGTTGGGCTAACGCAAGATAATTACAACTTTAATCTGAGTTCAAACAATCCAGAAATCAGAAATTTGCTCGGTATTGATGAAAAATTGTGGAATCGTTTTCGTCTTGAACCCAATTGGGTGCAAATTATGTTGAAAGAACGCGGAAATTATGGCGAGATTTTTGAAAAAGTCTTGGGCGAGAAATCTCGTTTTAAAATCAAACGCGGAAAGAACAACCTGCTCAAAAACGGCGGGCTTATGACGTCAGAACCATTTATATAGTTATTTCTTATTTAACAATGCAACTTTTTCAATTTCAGCCAAAGTTGTGGCCGGTGATTTATTGAAGCTTATGATGGAGTTGTCCGGCATTGAACAGGAAAGTGTTTCTGCATCATAAAGGCAAAACGGAGTGGAAAATTCAGCTCCATAGTGCGCTGTGTCATCAATTTGAATATCTATATTGTGTTCTTGGCAATATTGAGCTTTTGCTTTGTTCCATAATTCGTCGGGAACCTTAAAATTGCCGTTATCAAAGTATTCGACCTGACCAAGGCTCGCAAAATAATCTAGCAAAGAAAAGATCTCTGTATATTGAATGTGCCACGCATCAAGAAATTTTTTTTCAACAAGAAACGGACCACCTGATATGATGAATATTTCATGTCCTTGACTGAGGGCAAGAGCCGTAAAATTGCGAAAAAATGTCGGATTTGAAGTGATAACACCATGAAAATCTATTCCTATACGCATGGTTAAAAATCCCCACTCTGGTCTTGTCCAAACAAAGAACCAACAACTTCTTTCAGCGAATTCGGGCTAAGTGCCGACAATGGATTAATATCGATATCGGGTTCGTCTGATGTTCCTGTAATTGTATAGTTGGCCGCAAAGACTGTTCCATCGCGTCCAACTAACAAATTTCCGACTAGCGGTATTTTGCCGATCATGGTATTGAGACCGTATGCAGGGGCAACCATACCGTTAACGTCTATGACATCGCTTTCCATATTGTATGCACCACTAAAACTGATACCTAAAACATTGCCATAAGTATGACCATTATTTATATATAATATGTCATCTTTATATTTGAACGGGGCATCAAAGTGAGAAAAAGTCATACCATCACCGGTCAATAAATCAACCAGTCCGGTAAAAGAAGCAACAGTAAGCAGTTTTGTTAATACCGGAGTATTGTGCAGGCTGAAATCACGAATTTTGGCATGTCCGATCAGCATTTTATCTGCACCACGTTTGGCTTCTATATTGAGGTTACCGCTATGCATATCGCTGTATATACGTAAAAACCGCAGAGTATTGCCGGCAGAATTACTTGTAATGTTTAAATAATATTCTTTATTTGGTTTGGGCTCATAGTCAACTTTTAGAATCATATTTTTATTAAAATCATAGTTGCCGATAAGATGAACCTCATGAATCCCAATACCGTGAACTAACTTGGCAGTACCTGCAAAATTGGTTACTGCGATATCATGGTTACTCCACAGACTGTTAACCGCAATATTGAGATCTATATTCGGAGTGTTTTCCCAGTCGCTATCGTTGCTTTGTTTGTCTTCATTATGTGACTTTGCGGAGCGTTGCTCAAAAAACTCGGATAAATCGTAGCTTATACCTGATACATTGATTGTATAATGCGGATTTTTACCATATGACAAATCTATTTTTGCACGAGCGTTAGTCTTTGGACCATTGATCTTATTAATATCGACAAATGTGGGACGATTTTGGTTATCAAAATCTGCACGACCGGTAATTTCAAAATCGGGCTTTTTCATCGTAAATGAGGGAATTGAGGCAATTTTCTTGTCTTTTACGGACAGTGTCGCTTTTAGTTCACCAGATTGATCCTTGGGTTTTACAAAGCCTAAAAAACTATAATCAAGTGCAGCGTGCAACATATTGGCTGTAACATTTATGCTGTATCCATCCTTGACCGGTTGGGCAACTGCCTCAATTTCAGCATAGCCATCTATATATGGTTTGCTTAAAAATGTGACATCAACACCCAATTTTTTGAGCAGAGCTTCGTCACCTTTGAATTTTGCACGGTAACTGCTGGTACTGTCTTTATTAGGATTAAATCGTTCATTCCATGATATATTGATAGGAATACCGTCAAATTGGGCATCACCATCAACTTTAAGACCAGAATTGTCAACAAAAAGTTTTAATTCGTCCGCTGTGATACTCTTGTTGTCAACAATATCGGAAATTTCGACATCGTGCAACACGGAGTTGACTTTGACTTTGACATCATTATATCCAAGATCTTTTTTAAGCTCAAACTCAAGAGTCAAATCTGTGTCGGCAGAACCTTTCATAATATCGGTTTTAAGCCCAAGTTCTGAAGTAAAGTTCAACGGAGGATGATCAATCAGCTTGAGAGCATCTTCAATCGATGAATTAGAAACTAATTTTATGCTGATGTAGTTGTTATATTTATCCAAATCATAAATTCTGACTGAACCTGAGTCAAGCAATATGCCATCAGATTTTGCTTTATCAAGGTTAATGGTTATACTGTTTGAATCGACCTTGAACTCACCATATACGTTAGTAACCATCGGCATAGTATTAATATAGCGGACGTTAGAATCTTCAATGTAAGCACCTCCGCTTAATTTGGTCATATCAATTTTTTTGCTTTTGGCATTGTAACCAAAATCAAATTCGAAATGTGCATTCTTGGCATCTCCACCAAAAAGACTATCCTTACACCAATCCCAAGCTTCCGGAGCTATATAACGTGGCCAATATATATATAAGTCATTTAATTTGAGAGCTTTTATATCAGCCGTAAATTTCATCTTTAGGTCTTTTAGTGAGGACTTTAGCAGCATCTTTCCCAAACCTGTTGCATGGAAGCCGACTTTTACTTTTTGTTCTCCCAGATTGAAATCAGCATTTTTAATTTCAAGATTGTCTAATCCGCCATTGATTTTTCCATCTAAGACAAAAGATGAAATATTGTATTTAGATGTTTCATCATCACCGGAAAACATAATGTTTCCCTGTCCACCTTCAAATTGAAAACTAATTTCCTTAATGGCTTTTTCAACAGCGTGTATCAAATCTTCTCGGTTGCTGGCAAATTCGTTAAAGTCTACCATCGTAGAAACTTTTCCGCTAACCGGAACATTTATCTGATATAGTTTTTCTCTGGTAGCATCGTCAACATAATTATTAATGATTGTTGAGGGAATAAGATCGCTAAAATATGCCTGAACGGCAAGTTTATTTTCACTGGCACGATATCCGGCGTCAACACCGGCTGAAATTTGAGTGTCATTGATGTTTATCAATGCGCTTATGTCTGTCGACATATCGCTTAAACCACGATTGAAGTGATAATTGAGATCTGAAAGCACCCATTTTCGTCCCAAATCAACTTCATGAAATTCCACTTCACCACCGGATATGGATATATTATTGATGTAGGTTTCCGGATATGTATTATCCCCAGAATTAAAGCGCTCGAGAAAATCTTCAAACAAAGTTACGTAATAATCAAGTTTTTTCTCAGTCACCGCAGTAGCTTTATCCTGTTTTTTAAGGCCATAAGTAGTAAATAAATATACTGATGGGTTCTCAAGTTCTATTGATGATGGTGCCACAATACCTCGTAACAAGGCCTTTATGCTGAATGATACTGCAGCGCGCGGGGCAGAAAATTTGAGAGTGTCGTCATTGCTTTGGTATACAACTTTATTGGCGATAATTTTAATCGGCTTTACGGAACGAACTAGTTCTATATTTACGCTTTCTAATGAAACTTTTGAGGTCTCGGTATCAGGGCTCAAAGCTGCGATAATATATGGTTTTAGAAACGGCGCGGAAATCGGTCCGCGATACAGTTGCCACAAAAAAAGTAAAAAGACAATGAGCAATGCCAACATTGTATAATTAAAAATTTTGCGGGCAAGATAGAGCCTGTTAGATACTTTTCGCATTTATTTTGCCACCTTGTCCGCCAATGCTGATTCCAAAAATAAATCTATGTCGCCGTCAAGGACAGACTTTACATCTGAAGTTTCAACTTCTGTACGCAAATCTTTGACCATTTTATATGGTTGCAGGACGTATGAACGAATTTGATACCCCCAACCGTTGTCTCCTTGAGCATCCCATTGTCCTTTTTCGGCATCTTCACGTTTTTTTACCTCTATTTCATACAAACGGGCTCGCAACATATTCCACGCGGCTTCGCGGTTTTGAAATTGTGAACGTTGGTTTTGACACTGTACAACAATTCCGGTCGGTATGTGGGTTATGCGAACAGCAGAATCCGTTTTGTTAATATGCTGTCCCCCGGCACCTGACGAACGATATGTATCTATTCGACAATCAGATTCATTGATTTCAATGTTGATTTTATCGTCAATATCAGGATATACACCGACCGAAGCAAAACTGGTGTGACGACGTGCATTGCTGTCAAACGGAGATATACGTACCAGACGATGAACCCCGCTCTCAGATTTGAGCCAGCCATAAGCGTTATGACCAATAATTTTTATGGTTGCGGATTTTATGCCGGCAACATCACCTTCTGCTTCTTCAATATATTCGACCTTGTATTGATGAGCTTCTGCCCAACGAGTATACATACGAAGCAACATTTCAGCCCAGTCTTGAGCTTCTGTACCGCCGCTACCGGAGTGTACTTCCAAAAAGGCGTTATTGCTGTCAGCTTCACCGCAAAGCAGTGCCTCCAATTCGCCACGACGCCCCTTGGATTTTAAGTTTTGCATTTGAGAGATTATTTCGGTAATAAGTTCCTGATTGTTCTCAAGTTCGGCAAGCTCACACAGTTCAACCAAATCAGAGCGTGATTTTTCGAGCTCATCGATCAGGCTAATATCTGCTTCAAGCTTATTTTTTTCGCTCAGCAGTTTTTGAGCCTTAGTCGCATCATTCCAAAGCTCGGCATCAGAAGTAAGGTTGTTTAGTTCATCAAGGCGAATAACCGCATTGTCATAGTCAAAGAGACCTCCTCAGCAGGCTGATTGACTGCTTAATTTCCTCATTCAAATTATAAACTTCGGCTTGCATTCTGTTGTTTCCTAATATTGTGTTCCCAGTTGGAAGGCATCTTGTCCCGAACTGTTGCCAAAACTCTTGTAACTACCGTCGGCCTGAGAAGAATCGCCATCATTTCCACCGATTACACGGGCGGTATTTGAAAAACTGAACTCAGGTTTCAGAGCTTCCATAATGACAACTTTGTCACTCGGTTGAGCGGGATTACCGGTTTCATAATTTACACGAACAAGTTTTATACCGGTCGGAATACGAAAAGCCGTATCCGGCTGCCCTTTAAGAGCTTCTTCCATAAAACGATAGAAAATCGGCAGTGCAACACTTGCTCCGGTTTCAACTTTACCAAGGGAGCGCGGCTCGTCAAAACCGACATATGTTCCGACGACCAAATCAGGTGAAAAACCGACGAACCAGCCTTCTTTATTATCGTTTGTCGTTCCGGTTTTTCCAGCCAGATGGCGTCCCAAACCTCGCAGACGTGCACCGGTGCCGCGGATGGCCACACCCTCAAGAATTGAAGTCATTTGATAGGCCGAAAGACTATCGATGACTTGTTCACGCGGATCAGACAACTGCGGAACATCTTGAGAATTCCACTTATCAAAATTGCAATCCTCACATTTACGCTTATCATGTTTCATTATAGTATTGCCATATCGATCCTGAACCTGTTCGATAAAATACGGAGTAACTTTTTTACCTCCATTGACGATAATTGCGTAAGCTGAGGTCAAATCATCAAGTTTGGTTTCTCCGGCACCAAGTGACATTGATAATAACTTGGGAAGATTTTTGTTGATGCCAACCTTGGCCGCAAAAGCAGCAACTTTGTCCATACCGACATCTTGCGCAAGGCGTACGGTCATCAGGTTACGCGACTTTTCTATGCCGGCACGTAAGGTCATAAGACCATAGAATTTTTTAGAGTAGTTTTCAGGCTTCCACTTTGGCAATCCGGGACCTTGGTCAAGCACAAAAGGAGCATCTAAAATTAAGTCTGTCGGAGAATAGCCGTTTTCTAAAGCAGTTAAATAAACAAACGGCTTAAATGCAGAGCCGGTTTGACGCTTGGCTTGAGTTGCACGATTGAACTGCGAGCGACCAAAAGCATAACCTCCAACTACGGCCAATACCTTGCCTGTATGCGGATCAATAGCTATAAGACCACCATCAACGTTTGGTTCCTGACGCAGGTAGTATGAGTGTTCTGGAAGTTTTTGTTTAGCAATTTTGTCTTCGCTTACAGGCTCAACAATAATAACATCTCCGGTGTTCAAAACTGCTGTTGCTTTGGTAGGAGTGTCGCCGATGCGTTGATCAGGTAAAGTCTTGTGCGCCCATTTTAGCAGGGCCATCGGAATTTTTCCATTAGTGCCATTTTCTGTTTTAATCAATGCTTCGTCATCGTTAACATCGACAACAATGGCTTTTTGCCAAGATTTGTTAAGATATGACGGTAGTTTAATGTCTTCAAAAGCCTTATTATCGTTGACTTTTATGTTGGCCAACGGACCGCGCCAGCCGTGGCGAATATCATAATTTTCAATTTCTTCTCGGAAAACCTTAGTGGCGATATTTTGCAAACGAGGATCGAGTGTGGTACGAACAATCAGTCCGCCTTCATTCAGATCTTCTGCACCAAAACGGCTTTGAATTTCACGGCGCACCTCTTCACTGAAATACTCGGCGTTAGTAACATAGTTGTCAGAGCGTTCAATAACATTTAGCGGCTTTGACTGAGCTTCAGCAGCTGTAACTTCATCAATATACCCCTCTTCTTGCATGCGTGAAATAACCCAGTTACGGCGGGCAATAGCTGCATCATAATGACGATGGGGATTGTAGTTGTTCGGACCTTTGGGAAGAGCAGCAAGATAAGCAATCTCTTCAATAGCGAGTTTATCAAGAGGTTTACCAAAGTAATTGAGAGCTGCCGCAGCAACACCATATGAACGGTTACCAAGATATATTTCATTCAGGTAAAGTTCCAAAATGTGCTCTTTTGTGAAAGCTTTTTCAATACGGCGAGAAATAATTGCTTCTTTGATTTTGCGAACGTATGAAACCTCGGAAGAAAGCAAAAAGTTCTTTGCAACTTGTTGGGTTATGGTTGAAGCACCTGCCGGACGGCGTCCGCTACCAAGATTTTTAAGATTGCCCAAGATAGCACGGACAATACCCAGATAGTCTATACCGGAGTGGGTATAAAAATTTTTATCTTCAGCAGCAATAAAAGCATTTTTTACCATATCGGGAATCTTTTCAATGGGCATAAACAGACGTTGTTCAGTTGCATACTCCATCATCAACTGTCCATCACCGGCAAAAAGGCGTGTAGTGACAGGCGGCTCATAGTTTTCAAGCTGGTGATAATCAGGAAGGTTATGATTGATACGCAATAATACAACCATAAGTAAAATCAGCCCGACTACTGCAAAGAAAAAGCAGGCACTGAGCAATGATGATAAAGTTCTAAGCATGTTATATCTTGTCCATTGATTATAAGTTTTCAATAAAACTAGCAGTTTTTAGAGTTTCATACAACTATTTTTTTTAATATTAAAACAAAGATTTATGTTTCATATCTTCAAAATAGCGATTAATTGCCTTAACTGCCGATGATGCAAGCTTGCGGCGATAACTGTCCTGACGCAAAAGACGTTCTTCGTTTTTGTTAGAAAGATACCCCATTTCTAAGAGGACAGAGGGAACGTCAGGAGCCTTAAGTACGGCAAAACCTGCAAAACGGTGGGTATTACTGATTAATTGAACTGATTTTCGCATTTCAAGCTCAATACAACGAGCAAACTCAGATGAGCGATTTCTGGTTTCTCTCTGAGCAAGACTGATCAACACGTCATTTACCTCTTTTGACTGCTCAAACATATTGACACCGGCAATTATATCAACTTTGTTTTCACGCTCGGCTAAAGCCTCAGCCTCTTTATCTGAGGCCGTTTCTGACAATGTATAAACAGACAAGCCCTTAGCACTGCGGTTGCTGGCACTATCGGCGTGCAGAGATATGAACAAATCGGCGTTATATTTACGAGCAATTTTGACACGATCACGCAGAGGAATAAAGATATCTGTACTTCTGGTTAAAAAGACTTTGTATTTACCCTCTTTATCAAGTTGACGTTTTAGCTCCTTGGCTGCAGCTAACGTAATGTTTTTTTCATAAACGCCGGAATATCCTATAGCTCCTGGATCGTGTCCGCCGTGTCCGGCATCAATAACAACTGTTTTTTTGGCATTGTCGTTATTAGTGGCTTTGATAGCGGGTGTAGATGAACCACCATTATTTTTTGCGCTGTTGCCGATAGAGTGTCCAAGTCCGACTTTAGATAAAAAATCACGTTCGGCAGCAACATTAAGATCGATTGCCAAACGCCAATTAAAGTTAGACTGTGGAGAGAGCATAAAAGCTTTTTTGATTGTAACCGGTTTTTGCAAATCAAAAACTATGCGTTTTTTGTTCCCTTCAAGGGTTCCGACTCGTACGCGACCAACAATATTGTTTTTATCTTTGGTGTTTTCAATTGAGCGGGAAACGTTAACATTATCAACATCAACGACAAGCCTTTTGGGGTTATCAAGCAAAAATACCTTATAGTGAAAATTTGAAGTTGCATCAAAAACAACTCGTACATTGTCAGTGCCTTGACCAATGCGCAATCCTGTAACTTCGCCAGCAATTGCCGGTAAAGATACAACGCAGAACAGAATCGCAAATAATGTTAATCTGCCAAATGTTAAAATCAGTTTTTTCATTTTATGCCACTTGTTTGGTATATTATACCTATTACTTATTACCAATATATTAAAACATTGCAAAATGTTATTTTATTAATTGTGAAAAACCTGTTGTAATTTTTTTTAGCTTGTTATATTTTATGATTGTCAAATTTGTTTTGATCGGGTTTGCAACAAATGACATATGATGGAACTACAGAGTGCAAAAATCCGGTCGTCGCCGTTTTCATAGCGAAAATCGTGCTTGGGCAAGTTTGATTTTGGAGAGGTTTTTCCTCAGAGAGAATTTTTGATTTTTTTGAACAGAAAATAACTAAACAATAACAATGTTCAAAAAAAGGATAGTATTTGAACAGGTATGACATTATAGCGTCATTATGCGGATGTAGTGCAGATGCACTGACTTTTTCAAAATACAGGGAAGGAATCCGTCTTCCTAAATTCTCAATCGATATTCTTTCTGCGGAGTGTTGCGTGTTTTATACGCTGATTGTGGAGTTTTTATGACAAAAAGAATGCTTATTGATGATACACAACCTGAAGAAACCAGAGTGGTTGTGGTCAACGGAAACAAAATTGAAGATGTTGAATTTGAATCGACTTTCCGTCGCCAGATAAAAGGAAATATTTATCTAGCAAAAATTATGCGAATCGAACCGTCTTTGCAGGCAGCATTTGTAGACTATGGCGGAAACCGCCACGGATTTTTGGCTTTTGGCGAAATTCATCCCGACTACTATAATGTATCACAGGAAATTTTGGCACAATATGAAAAAGAGGTCGATGAAATTATTGAAAATAAAAAGCAAATGATTAAAGAGCGCGAGGCTGAAAGAGCAAGAATTCGCGAAGAAAAAGCTTTGAAACGCGCACAACGTCTTGAAGAAGAAGCCGCAAAAGTCGCTGCTGCTGAAGCTGAAAACAAAATTGCCCCAGAAGTTGAAATGGTGAAAAGCACCAATGAAACGGTAGAGTCTGAGACTGCCCCTATTTCTGTGCAGGAACAGACTGAAAAAGATGAGCATCTGAATGCTGAGATTGTGACAAAGAACGAAGATACAAATAATCAATTTTCTAAAAATGAGGAAAATGTCGATACACAAGTTCCGGCTGTTGAAGAAGTTATTCTGTCTTCTAATACCGAGCAAAATGAGACTAAAGAACCGACTAAACAAAAATATCGCAGAGGTCGCCGCCCAAAGACAGAGAGCGTAACCGCCGATATGAGTATAACTGATGTTGAGTTGACAGCTAATACACAAGAGAAAATTGCCGAGAATTTGATTTCTGACGAAAGTGCGACAGCTACTGAACAGACCGATGAAAGTTTGGAAAATGCCGGTGAAAAACAAAAGCGCAGATATCGCCGCAAGCCGGTCAAGACAATGGCTGATGATGAGGGAACAGAACAAGAGACTATTACCCAAGAAGTCTCAGCCGATACGGTAGATGAAACAAGCGAAAATGTTGCTCAAAATGTTGTCGAAAACAATGATGACAAAGAAGAAGTAAACAATATTACAGCCAATAATGTTGCTGATGATGATATGCCCGATGATGATGACGACGGAGAATATGATTTTGATGCTCAACGCAAGCTGATTTTGATGCGCAAACTGTTCCACAACAGCGCGATTCAAGATGTTTTGAAAGAAGGGCAGATTTTGTTGGTTCAAGTTGTCAAAGAAGAACGTGGCAACAAAGGCGCGGCACTCACAACTTATTTATCTTTGGCCGGCAGATATTGCGTATTGATGCCGAATCGGATCAAAAGCGGCGGTGTATCAAGAAAAATTACCAACGCACAAGACCGCAAACGTTTGAAAGGCATTATTAGAGAATTGCCAATGTCAAATGATATGTCTTTGATTGTACGTACCGCCGGTGAAGAAAAGACCAAGGCTGACATTACACGCGACTATAACTATTTGATCAGAACATGGAATCAAATTCGTCTTGATGCGTTGAAAAACAAAGCCCCTACTCTTATTTATGAAGAAGGTAATCTGATTAAACGTGCTTTGCGCGATATGTTTACCAAAGAAATTTCAGAAATTATTGTCGATGGAGATGAGGCTTATAAGTCTGCTCGCAACTTTATGCGTATTTTGTCCCCGCACAACATGAAAAAACTGAAATCATGCAAGGCTGATGATGTACCATTGTTCCAGCGTTTTCAAGTAGAAAGCCAGTTGGATAAGTTGCATGATCCGAATGTTCCACTAGAATCGGGCGGTTATTTAGTGATTAACCCGACCGAGGCTTTGGTTTCGATTGATGTTAACTCAGGGCGTGCTACAAAAGAGCTTGATTTGGAAGAGACTGCGCTTAAGACCAATTTAGAGGCTGCCGATGAAATTGCTAAACAGCTGAGAATGAGAAATTTGGCCGGTTTGGTGGTTATTGACTTTATTGATATGGACGAGCCGAAAAACAATCAAGCAATTGAAAAACGCATGAAAGAAGCCATGAAAAATGACCGTGCACGTGTTCAAATCAGTAAGATGAGTTGTTTCGGACTGTTAGAGATTTCTCGTCAGAGAATGCACTCTTCGTTCCTTGAGAGCAACTATCAGACTTGTCCGTTCTGCCACGGCAGAGGTATTATTCGTACGGTTGAGTCCGGCGCAATGTCAATTTTGCGTATAATTGAGGAAGAAGGCACCAAAGGTCGGTCTTCAAGCGTAAATGTTTTTGTTCCGGCTGATTATGCGGTATATCTGCTCAACCAAAAACGTCAGGCAATCTGCGATATTGAGCAACGTTATAACATGACAGTGATTATCAGTGCAGATAACAATGTTAAAAACATTGCCGAATATAGAATTGAGCGCATAAAGGCCGTTAAGACGGAAGAGCCGAAACCAGTGCCATTGCAGTCTTATGATGAGCCGGTTGAAGAAGAAGAGATAACTACCGAGGTTGCGGTTAATGATGAAGAAAGCACCGATGAGCCTCAGTACCGTCGCCGCAGAGAAAGATATGGCAGACGTAACCGTTTTGACCGCCGTCGCCGTCGTGATCGCAGAAACGATTATGCCGAATCTGCTGAAGAAAAACCGGTTGCCGATAATAACAATTCGACTGAGCCGGAAGAAAAATCAGAAAAAAGAAAGGTTGCTTGGTGGAAAAAGCTCATAAACGGATAAATAAATATATAATGTCTATACTGGCTGCGGCAATTTGTTTTGCCGCAATGCCGGTGTGGGCATTGTCATTGATTTCCGATGAAGAGACCGAAGTATTTTTGCACCAGACGTTAAAGCCGATTTTTCAGGCATCGGGTACAACCTTTAATCCACGAAACATTTATATTGTAAATGATAAATCCTTGAACGCATTTGTCGCCGACGGAAACAATATGTTTGTAACTGTCGGAACATTGATGAATGCTGACAGCCAAAATGAAATCAGCGGCGTGTTGGCGCACGAAACCGGACATATTGAGGGCGGACACTTGTTGAGGCATAAAATTCAGGCACGAGAAGTACAGAGGGTGAGTTTGGCCTCAATGTTACTCGGAGGTGCAGCCGGAATTGCCGCCGGAAGACCGGATATAAGTATTGCGGCAATTTTGGGATCACAAGGGTCGGCAATGAGCAATATGTTGTCTTATCAAGTCAGCGAGGAGCGCAGTGCTGATGAAGCCGCCATTAAACTATTGCGTCGCATTAATCAATCTCCGGCGGGAATGTTAAATTTTATGAAAAAAATTCAAAGAAACAATACATTGCAAGGTATTGAAGAAACCAGCTATTACCGCACTCACCCGGTTACATCAGAAAGAATAGCTTTTTTAGAAAAGGCAACTAAAGATTCAAATGCACCGACAACGGGAGCTGAAGAAAGCACCTTTGCCAGAATCAAAGCTAAAATTTATGCGTATATTGAGGAACCGAAAAACACTTTTATTAAATATCCCGAAAATGATGTTTCAATTCCGGCAAGGTATGCGCGGACAATCGCTTATTTTAAACAGATGAAGATGTCTCAAGCGACAGCTTTGGTTGACGGACTAATTCAAGAAGAACCTCAAAACCCTTATTTTTACGAATTAAAAGGGCAAATGGCGATGGAAACCGGAAATATTCGTGAGGCCGTAAATATTTATCAAAAAGCATTAAGACTACGCCCTAACTCGTCATTGTTTAAGCTGAATTTGGCACAAGCAATGCTGGAGAACTCTCCAAATCCGGCAGAGCAACAGCAGATTGTTGATATGCTCAATCAGGTTTTGATTTATAACCCCGACAGTTATGCATGGATTTTGCTGTCGAGAGCCTATGGTTTACAGCAAAATGCCGCAGGGTATAACTATGCCGCAGCAGAATACAGCTTGCGAATGCATGACATAAAGTTGGCCAGACAACAGGCCGAACAAGCGTTGAAGTCCAACCCGTCGCAGACCTTACGCCTCAAACTCGATGATTTGATGATGCGGATTAAAGACGAAGAAAAAGAAATGAAGAAGATTATATAACATTTAATTGATGTGGCATATTTTTATTGACATTTTTGTCAAAAAGTGCTAACGTGTAGCAAAATTAATTATTAACTTAAAATTATTGTCTGCATGAATAAGTTTATTAAATTTTTGAAAAAGCACTGGCTGGCGTTGATGGGAATTGTTGTTATCCTTGTCGGGAGGGCACTTTCTGTTATGTCATGCTTGCATCTTGGAGCCATCACCGTTGTTATCGGATTAGTAATTCTTCTTATTGATTTGCTTATTCATAGTGATGATGAAAGGCCCGTTGGCTCGCGAAAAGGTACTTACCTGTATACATGGCTTGTTGTGGGGATTACTGCTGTTGTCGTGTGGCTTTGTTTACCGTTATTGCCCTTGCCTGAGCTGCAACCTAGTCTGTCTATATCACAATCAACGATGACAATAATAGGTAATATCATATTTGCATCGTTTTTTGGTTTCTTCGTGCTCTGGTTTCTTTGGAATGTAGGGGAAGAAGAAGTGGCTAAGTATAATAGTTATTACACTGGCATTATTTTGACGGTAGTTGCATTTTGTCTTCTTGGCTATATCTTTTCAGAATTAAGTAAATTGCTATAATTAAGAACTTAAAAAACAAATTCCGTCGGGTGTGAGCTCGGCGGAATTTGCGTTTTTAAAAATCAATTCAGTTTTTTAATGATGTTGGCGGCGATGGAGATATAGGCTTTGGCGAACTCGCCATCGGGCTCGGCCTCGACAATCGGAGTGCCGGCATCTGCGTGGCTGCGGATTTTGATATTAAGCGGAACACCGCCCAAGAAATCAACACCAATTTTGGCGGCGGTATCCTCAGCTCCGTGTTCACCAAAAATATATTCTTTATGTCCGCATTGTTCGCAAACGTGGTAGCTCATATTTTCAACAATGCCCAAAATCGGAACATTGACCGCTTTGAACATATTTACTCCTTTGATGGCATCTATAAGGGCAATATCCTGCGGAGTAGAGACGATTACCGCACCATTGATACGAACTTGTTGCGACAAGGTAATTTGAATGTCGCCGGTACCGGGAGGCATATCAATAACCATTACATCAACATTTGACCAGTTGACATCAGACAGCAGTTGTTGCAAAGCTCCGCAGGCTTTAGGACCACGCCATATTAGCGGAGTGTTGCGGTCAACAAGTGTGCCGATTGACATGGTCTGTAGCCCCATGACTTCAAAAGGCTCAAATGTTTTGCCATCTTTAGAGATTGGCGTTAACCCCTCATAGTTGAGCATGGTCGGAACCGACGGACCATAGATATCGGCATCAAACAAGGCAACGCTTTGCCCCAAACGTTTGAGAGCCAAAGCAATGTTGACGGCGGTTGTTGATTTGCCGACGCCGCCCTTGCCCGAAGCTACGGCAATGATTTTCTTAACACCGCGAATTTTCCAGTGGTGGTCGTTTTCATCAGATTTGACGGCAGTAAAAACAACTGAAGCCTTGGACACGCCTTCAAGCTGCAAAATCTCTTTTTTGAGAGAATCGGCTTTTGCCGTATCTTCCGGTATATTAATCAGAGTTATAATTGCATGGTTGTTAAAAATATTAACACTGTCAATATTTTCGGGATTGAAATATTTGAGTGCGAGGGATCTTACTGCCTCGGTTTCCGCCATATTGCGTCCTCCTGTTGATATGTGAAATCCTTAAATTGTCTTTAGAATGTTTATATTATATATTTGGGTAAATGCAACAAAATAAACTGTGTGAGGTAAAAATATGGCAAATACTAAGAGTCCATGGGATGATGAGGACGAAACTACCGAAACATCTTGGAACAACGTAAAAGGTGAAAAGGTTGTAAAATTCAAAAAAATTGTAAAACCAAAACCACCAAAGGTTAATATCAGTCCGTTGACCTGGGTGGTTATTGTCGTTGTTTTGTGGGCTTTGACAGGCTTTTATCAGGTGCAAACCAACGAAAACGGTGTGGTTTTGCGTTTTGGCAAATATGTTGATACTACCGAGCCGGGGTTGCACTATCACCTGCCCTACCCGATTGAGGAAGTTTATAAAGTAAGCATGACTCAAGAGCGCAGTATCAATCTGGGTGTGAATGACGGATCGTATAACCGTAATTCTCGCGATAATTCGTTTACTGAAACTCATATGCTGACCGGCGATGAAAATATTGTCGATATTAACCTTACAATTGTTTGGCGCATTAAAAACGCTAAGGACTTTTTGTTCAATATGCGAGAGCCGGAACAAACCGTGCGGGTAGCCGCTCAGTCTGTATTGCGTGAGATTGTCGGTCAATCACAAATGATGCCGATTATTTCAGGTGATCGTGGCAAAGTCGAAGACGACACTAAGGCTGAGTTACAAAAAGTGTTAGACGACTTTGGGTCAGGGGTGGAAATTGTACGTGTAAAACTGCAAAAAGCCGACCCTCCGCAACAAGTTGTTGATGCTTTTAATGAAGTTCAGCGTGCAAAAGCCGATATGGAGCGTTTTAAGAACGAAGCTGAAGCATATCGCAATGAGGTTGTGCCTAATGCCAGAGGTCAGGCTTCTCAGATTTTGCAAAGCGCAGAGGCGTACAACCAAGCTGTAGTAAACAAAGCAACAGGTGAAGCAGACCGTTTTAATTCTGTTTATAAAGCTTATCAAAAAGGTAAAGATGTTACTCTTCGCAGATTATATCTTGAAACCATGGAAGAAGTTTTGAAAAAAGCTAATAAAACCATTATTGACCCTTCTGCTAAAGGGACAAACGTACTGCCGGTATTACCGCTAAACACTGTGAAATAGGAGAAGAAAGATGAAAGATAAAATGAAAATTTTCTGGGGCGGTATTGTACTGATTGTTGTGTTTTTGATCGGCACAAGCGTATATATTGTCAATCAGGCAGAACAAGCTATTGTACTGCAATTTGGTCGTCCTGTAAGGTTAGTACAAGATCCGGGGCTTAAACTTAAAATTCCGTTCATTCAGAATGTGGTATTTTATGACAAGAGATTGCTCAATCTTGATCCGCCGGCGCAGGAAGTGGTGTTGAACGATAAGAAACGTCTGGATGTTGACAGTTTTACGCGTTATCAAATTATTGATCCGATCAAGTTTTATAAAACTGTGCGTACAGAACAACAGGCTCAAAGCAAATTGGCTGAAATTGTAAATTCATCAGTGCGCAAAATTTTGGGACGTATTACTTTGCAGGAGTTGCTCTCGGAAAAACGTACCAAGATTATGAATGATATCAGCAGTGCCGTAAAAATTGATGCTACACAAATCGGTGTGAGTGTTGCAGATGTGCGTATACGCAGAGCAGATTTGCCGTTGGAAGTATTGCAAGCCATTAATGCGCGGATGAAAACAGAACGCGAAAGAGAAGCTAAGGAGTTCCGCGCACAAGGCAGTCAGGAAGCTCAAAAAATAAGAGCCAGTGCGGATAAAGAAAAAACCATAATCTTGGCTGATGCCGAAAAACAGGCACAGATTATTCGTGGTCAAGGGGATGAAAAAGCAATAGAAATTTGGAACAATGCCGCCGGAAAAGATGTTGAGTTCTTTAATTTCTACCGCTCTTTGGAGGCTTATAAAAATTCGTTAACCGATGGAAAATCTTCAATGGTATTGTCACCGGATAGTGAATTCTTTCACTTTTTTAGAAAGGCAATGAAATAATATGTTCAAAAAGTTGGGTTCTATTGTAGTAATTGCGTTGGCAACAATGACATCTCAGGTTAATGCACAAAGCGGTTTTCCGTCTTTTGCCGATTTGGCCGAAAGATTGTTGCCAACTGTCGTCAATATTTCTACAATCCAAAAGTCGGAAAAAATTGATGTTTCGCTGCCTGAAGATACAGACGGTGAAACCGCTGCCGCCCAAATGGATACCGAAAATGGCGGAGTATTGCGTCAGACTTTGGGATCGGGATTTATTATCGATGAGCAAGGATACATTATTACCAATTATCATGTGATTGAAAACGCCAGTTCGGTTAATGTGGTCTTGTTTGACAATACAGAGGTTGAGGCTGATATTATCGGTGGTGATGAAAAAACCGATTTGGCACTGATTAAAATTGATCCTCCGTTTGAGTTGAGCAAAGCTGTATTTGGTAACTCTGATGAACTGAGAATCGGTGACTGGGTGTTGTCTATCGGTAATCCTTTTGGCTTGGGTGGTAGCGTTAGTGCCGGTATTGTTTCGGCAAAATCGCGCGACATTGCCGCAGGTCCGTATGACAATTTTATTCAAACAGATGCCTCTATCAACCAAGGTAGCTCCGGTGGACCGATGTTTAATATGAAAGGCGAAGTGGTTGGAATTAATACAGCATTGTTTTCGACAACAGGCAATAGCATGGGGGTCGGATTTGCTATCCCGATTAATACTGCCGGTTGGATTATCAGCCAACTGGAGCAAACCGGGAAAGTAAAGCGCGGGTGGATAGGAATTAAAATTCAGTCAAACAATCTTGAAACTGAAGAAACGATGAATTTGAAAAATCATCAAGGAGTGGTGGTTTCTGCAATAACTGAAGGAAGTCCGGCGGCAAAGGCTGGTATTGCGGTTGGTGATGTGATTTTGAACTTGGGTGAAAAAGAAATTACCCGCTCTAAGGACTTTTCGCGCCTCGTCGCAGAAAGCCCTATAGGAAAAGAGATTGCCTTGCTTGTATGGCGCAATGGCGAAATTATGACACTCAATGTTTTGGTGGAAGAAATGCCGGCTGCTCCTACAATAAGCAGACCGACAGTACCATCGCAGATGAATGATGATGACAAAGTTTTGTATGAGATTGGTATAAAAGTCGAAGAAATTACTCCCGAACTGTTGAAATCATTCGGGCTGTCTCCGATAACCATGGGGTTGGTTGTTACAAATGTTGAGGCTAATTCCGATGCAGCTGCGCAGGGTGTAAAAAAAGGCGATGTTGTGTTGAAAATTGATAAAAAAGATGTCATGACAACCGAGGCTGCTTTGGGCTATATCAAAGAAGCCAGACAGGAAAATAATCGTCCGGTTATGTTGATGTTACAAAATCAGGATCAGGGGACAATCTCTGCCGTATCTGTAAAGCTGAAAAAACATGAGTAGAGTTGATTTTTATCATTTGCAAAGCAAAAAACTTGAGGACGTTTTACCGCAACTCTTGATAAAAGCGTACGAGCTTGGCAAAAACGCTGTGGTACGCGTTGGAAATGATGAACGTGTAGAGTTTTTGAACAGCTTGCTCTGGACTTTTGAAGATCAATCATTTTTGCCACATGGAAGCAAAAAAGACGGCTCTGCAGACAAACAGCCCATTTGGCTGACATCCGAAAATGATAACCCTAATCATGCAGTGTTTTTGTTTTTGGTTGATGGAGCCGTTGCTGAAGTTGAAGAAGTTATGGCTTATGAGCGAGTTTTTAACATTTTTGATGGAAATTCTGCAGAAGCCTTGGAAAAGGCACGAGCATTTTGGAAAGAGCTGAAAAATCATGAAATCAACGTATTTTATTGGCAACAAAATGCAAACGGATCATGGGAGCAGAAGGGATAACTCTGATATTATTATCTTTGAGCTTAACAATCAAGTGGGAGCTATGACATGCCTTTTATTATTGCCTGTACGGTTTTTATTGCTGCAATTTTCATGATTGATAATTTGCGATTATACCGAATTTTTTATGTGGCTCTGAATTTGTTGTTATTAACCCTGATATATAACACTTTCATTATTTATACCGCAGATTTTGAGTTTTCGCCGTGGCATAACAGTGGCAAAGTTACGTATTTGGTAGTTGTGGCAGAAGTTTTGTGGTTGTTGGCGATTGATGCTATTATGGGGTTGTTGAGCAGAAAGATTAAAATATCTCCTGATCAGTTATTGCTTCCGTTTATTGCTGCCGTAATTTTGGGCGTGTATTTGATATTTTATCTTGAGCCGCCAATGTGGTTATGTGTTAGTGGCGCGATTGCAAGCGTAATTTTGTTTTTTAGCACATTAATATTGTTTTTTATCAACTATTTCAAAAACTTAAAAAGCTAAGAAACAAAGAACCTCACCACAAGGGTGAGGTTCTTTGAAAAAATAGCCTTTTAGTACAGACATAGCAGCTTGTCTTGGTTATCTTTTATGAACTTTCGATATTTTCGTTCAAGGGTATCGATAATGCCAAGATCAGCAAACGACAAAATGATGGCAGCCAGTGCTGTGCAATAGACATACTCTTGCGTTATATGTCCGAGGCGGTATATTTCGTATGCTATGCCTCCGAGAACAAGCAAGATACCTAACACAATGATAAGTGTGGTATATTTTTCCCAGGTGGAAAAATCGCTCTGGTAACGCAGAAAGTCATCGTAGACATCTTGTGTTTTGTACAATACGACTTGATTGCCTACTTGAGCGATGCTGTAACCATCTTCTGCGGGGGAATGCCCAAAATCATTGCGATACTGTTCTACGGCTTTTTCTAAATTGCTCATGATGCTTAGAATTTAATGATATGTTAATAATTATTTGATGCGCGGATGTTAGCAATTATTCGAATAATAGTCAACCTCATTTTTTGCTTGCATTTTCAGACAAGCGGATATATAGAGAGGATTATCGGAGTGTAGTTCAGCTTAGGTTCTGCGCTTGCATGGGCAAAAGTGATAAAAAGTTGACTTGATGTCAAGTTTTGAGCACTTTTGAAAAGAACTTGTTAGTTTGTGAGTGGCAAAAGCCGCGCGAACAAACGTTACAAGTACTTTGACCGAAGCGGAGTTGTTGAGAGCTTTAGCTCGAAACCTACGGAGCAAGACAAGAAGTCGCAGAACTTCTTGCACCGGTTTAAGAAATTATTATGTCGAAATAGTATATCGGAGTGTAGTTCAGCCTGGTAGAGCGCTTGCATGGGGTGCAAGAAGTCGCTGGTTCGAATCCAGTCACTCCGACCAATATAAAAAAATAAAAACGGATACCTTTTAGGGTCCGCTTTTTTTATACCCGCTTAAAGCCCAGTTTCAGCCACTATTCCACCCTGTCAATTTTTAATGCACCAAGATGTCGCTTAGATAGTTCTGCTCCTAAAAGTATACCTATACCCTAAAAAGTATACCTTGACCACTTGGACAACTTTCACGCGCCACGTGGTCATAAGTAATTGATTCTTATATATTTACATACTTTGATATTTGGGTTGAAGTTCAAATCCAACGTGGACACCTACACTTTTGTCGCGAAACGTGGCCTTAACTTGTTGTAAAACAATGCTTTTTATGATGTGAACATACAATCGTATTAGAATTGACTTTTTGTGTTAGATGTTCTACTCTTGTTCTTATGCAACGGATTATAGCTTTGATAGATTGTGATTGTTTTTTCGTGTCCTGTGAGCGGGTCAGGGATCCAAAATTACAGGGCAGGCCCGTCTGTGTCATGACCGGCGGTGGTGATAAAGGCATCATTGTTTCCCGGTCAAAGGAGGCAAAAGCACTCGGCGTTAAGATGGGCGAACCGTATTTCAAGGCCAAAGTAGAACATCCTGATGCAATTTGTATTCCTGCGCATCACTCCCTTTACCACGAAATATCGCAACAAGTTATGGACACCATTCGGGATTTTACACCTGATGTTGAGGTTGTTTCGGTTGATGAAGCCTACGCTGATGTGACCGGTTTTAATAAATTGCATAAGATAACCTACACGCAATTCATCACTAATATCCGAGATGAGGTCTTAAAGCGCACAGGAATTCCGGTATCAATCGGCCTGTGTTCGTCTAAGACCCTGGCAAAGTTGGCCAGTGATAAAGCAAAAAAATGCGGTGGTATTTATGTGATCCGACCGGAAGTCGATAAGATCCTTGAAAAAGTCGGCGATGATCCGATCGATTCTGTATGTGGCGTTGGCCGGCAGAACTCTAAACACTTATTATATAATGACATCAATACCATTCGAGAATATGTTTCAAAGTCGGACAGCTGGCTGAGAAAAGGTTTTGGCGTGAATGGTGTGACCCTGAAGCACGAACTCCTAGGAGAAACAGTCTCATCGGTAAATCCAAAACCTGAACCACCGCAATCTATTCAGGACACCAGCGCGTTTGCAGAATTTTCAAAAGATATAGATTACCTGCATTCCACACTGTCCGGACATATACACAATGCTTCTAAAAAGCTCCGGCTATGGAACGGATATTGTTCAACTATTGCGGTTATGGTCCGGACAAAGGAATTTGCGGTCTATCAATTAGAAATAAAACTTGAAAAGCCAACGAACTCCGAAAAGACTTTGCGAGATGCGGCGCATAAGTTGTTAGATCAGCTGTACCACCGCGGTACGACCTACCGGTCAACAGGAATCACCTTGATGGACCTTATTATCGGCAAAAAACGACAGTTCTCGCTGTTTGATAATTTAGAGCCGGAAGATGATAAACTCTCCCGGGTAATTGACCAGCTTGAGAACAAATACGGATCCGGGATAATTAAAGCAGGTTGTTAATAACATGGACTAGATGCTTCTAACTGTTGCAAAGGAAATTTTTACTATGAGCATTTTATCTTTATAAAATCTATTTTAAGATATATTTACCATCATAATTTGTGTATATGGATCCACCAAAACTAGTCTTAAATTCAGCTAATCCTTTTAACTTTCCTGACCTTAAATATATTCGAGAACCACCGATGCAAGAAGACTTGGCATTTTCTCTTAAGGCCATTGTCGACAGTTGTTTCAGTTTCCAAAGGAAGTTCTTTCACTTCCTCGCCATCAACAGGCACAGGGAAATTGAATACGATCTTCTTTATTCTACCGTTTCTTTCTTGGGACGGAAGAAATCTACCGCAAATGTCAGGAAGTCTGTCATCAGCGGGATGTAGGTTGCAAGAAA
>JBGULQ010000024.1:0-17812 GCA_045116295.1 Alphaproteobacteria bacterium | reverse complement strand
CATTCAATCGCTCGTCGGTCCGGATACGGAAAACAAAATCCACCGCTTGCTTGATTTTACCAATAATCCGCGCAATATTCGCGACCCATGGTACACCGGCAACTTTGACGAGAGCTATTGGGATATTTACGAGGGCTGTCAGGCATTTTTGAATTCACTTGATTTATAAGCCCGCTACAAAGCGCTTGCTTATACCTTCCAGTTCCAAAAGTTTGATTTTTTTGTTCAGCCCTGCGGCATATCCGGTCAAATTTCTATTAGCACCGACAACTCGATGGCAGGGGATAATCAGCGATATAGGGTTATGCCCGACAGCTCCGCCGACCGCCCGTGCCGATATTCTTTTCATTCCACGTTGCATGGCAATCTTTTGAGCTATTTCGCCATAAGTCATGGTTTTTCCGAAAGGTATGGAAAGCATAATCTCCCACACAGTTTTTCTGAATGATGTTGTATTCATTTTTAACGGTGGCGTAAAATCAGGCGCAACACCGCTAAAGTAAATATCTAGCCATTTGTCGGCAAGTTCAAAAATCGGCAGAGATTTTTCCCGAGCATTTTTATCAACTGTATCCGCAAAATATCTTTGCCCGTCAAACCATAGCCCAATCAGAGCTTCTCCGTCACTTGCAATTGTAATTCCACCTAATGGTGATTGGTAGTGATGTACAAAATCCATATTTTACCTATACTCTTATTTTTATCAATAAAATTTCATCTTTGTTTATACCAAATCATCCCCCAGTCTTGACAATCCCTCTACCGAATTTGGCTTCCAGTTCGTCAACGAGGTGTGAGAGTTTGTCGTCGTGTGGCTTTACTTCCTCAAACAGCGATTGTTGCACTTCGCCGTAGGTCAAATGTGTCAGAGTTACGCCGGTTGAGCGGTAAATTAAATTTGGCCTATAAAGCGATTTTAAGAGCTTCTGAGACATCATGCGCACTTCTTGATCACCGTTGGTCAGGTTGGGCAGTTTCGCCTCGATAGCGAGATATTTGAAGTCCTTTGTGCGGAGCATAACTTCCACCCCTTGGCAAAAGCCGTTCCACCGACGCAACTTCTGACAAGCCTCATGAACATGCCGATTTAATTCATGTTCCAGATATTCCAAACTTTGCGTGAAGTCCTCAAAACTGCGCGTTACCTGTATGCTCTGCGGGGCGGTGGGCTCACTATTAACCAACGATGTGGCAATTCCTGTCAGCTCGCTTTTGAGATTTAAGCCGTTAATCCCGAAGGCTTTTCTGATCCAGCCGTTTTCTTTCTTCACGAAATCTTTAATTGTGAAAATGCCGCTGAACTTCATGTGCTCGCTGTTTTTGCGCCCGATACCGCTGACATCATCAATTGGCATACTACCCACAATATCCAAGATTTTATCAGGCGGAATAACAAATATTCCGTTATTGCTTTTTGCCTTATCGCTCGCCAGTTTTGCCAGCGTTTTGGAAGTTCCCAAGCCGATGGAAACGGGAATGCCGACTTTGTCCCACACCGTTTGGCGGATATTTTTGATAATGTCTGTATAAGTTGAGTGATAAACCTTATTAAGCGAAGTCAAATCAACAAACGCCTCATCAACCGAGGTTACCTCAACATCAGGACTGAAAGTTTTAATCGTGTCCATCACTTCTTTAGAAATCTCGGTATAGCGGTGGTGGCGTGCCGGAATACAAATTGCAGTCGGGAAATTCGGCTTAACCTGAAAATACGGTTGTCCCATTTTAATCCCGAGTGCTTTGGCTTCCTTTGAGCGAGAAACGATAATGCCCTTACTGCTTGCGCCGGTCATCACGCATACCGGCTTGCCCTGCAAATCAGGATTATCTTTTCGTTCGCAAGAAACGAAAAAGCAGTCACAATCAATCAATGCTATAACGTGCTGGCGCATTTTACCTCTTTAATTATGGTCTTATTTCAATAGGTGTGCCGTCTTTTACCAATGCCCAAATTTCTTCAATCTGCTCATCCGTTACAGCAATACACCCCTTTGTCCAATCTGATTTGTGAATATAGTTGAATAAAAAATTGGGAGTCCAATTGGGGAAACCGTGTATCATAATATCACCTCCAGCAGAAACATTATGTTCTTTTGCCCACTTTTTATCTTCATCATTCGGATACGAAATTTTTAAGGCACGATGAAATTTGCTATTGAAATTTCGCGTTTCTATAACATATTGTCCTTCCGGTGTTTTGCCATCATTTTCCTGATGCTTAGCCCCAATCGGCTCCGAGCCCAAGGATATTTTATATTCCCTTATAATATTATTACCATTCATCAAATACATTTTGCGCAGATTTTTTTCTATTACAATCTTATCAATAGGTGTTTTATCAAAATTTTGTGAGGATTGTTGTAAATCTTTATCTTCATCTTTTAAGCCATTCATTTCATCACGTAGTTGTCTTTTAGACAATTCTAATTCTGCCATACTACAACGATATAAACCTTTTCCATCCCCTTTGCAATATCCGTTAACGTAGTCTTTAAGCTCTTCATCTGACCTTAAAATACAACCACCCTTTTCGTTCCAATGCATGCAGTCAAAACGACATACCCTGTACTCATCGTCCCAAACACCACCATCATCGGCACAATCACCAACTAAATCAATATTACGTACAAAGATGCTCATAAAACCACAAAACGCCATGAGATAAATAAAAATTTTGAAAATTATTTTGGATATTACAAGTATCTTAGATAATATTTTCTTTAGCATTTTATATTCTCCTATCTTTTTAATGTTCTATTTCTGTTCTATTATTAGCGTGGAAATATGGAGAGTCAATAACATTTAGCGAGTTAAGCTCACGGAAAAATCTAGCCTACAAATAAAATTTTACTAACCGAAAATCTGTCCGGGGAGTTTTTCTTTCTTTTTTTGTGGAAATTGCTTATCAAATTCTTCGGCTTTAGCCTCGTCAACAAAATAACCGCTTGGCGGAGTATATTCGCCGGTAATACCGTTCAAATAACTCTTGATTAATTCCTTACACAAGAAAAATGAGGCATCTGCACCCTCCGGCAAATCATGATATCTGATACCAAACTCAGAAGCATAGGTAAAGCCGCTTTTAGAGTAAAAATCAATATTTCCTTCAAAACACATGGCACCATATCCCAGTTCTTTGGCGCGTTCCAATGTGTAATCCAAGAGCATTTTGCCGTAACCTTGGCGTTTGAGCTCTGGCGTAATGCAAATCGGTCCCATCGCCAAAACAGGAATTTCACGTCCGTCATCAACTCTAATATGTGCGCGCATAAATATATTTTGCCCGATGATTTCACCGTCTTTTTCCATCACATAATCAAGCTCTTTTACAAAATCCGGATTGTCGCGCAACTCGTGAAGCACAAAATGTTCCAGGCATCCCGGGCGATAGACATTCCAAAATGACTCACGCACCATATTTTCAACTAACCGATAATCTTTAGGTTCTTCCAAACGAAATGTAATGTTTTCAGCCATTATTTTTTCCTTAAATTTATTTACATTTACAGTAGTAAATTCAGAATGTCCAGCATTTTAATCCGGTCATCAATTCTTATTTTTGTAATGGTATTTTATGACAGAACAAAAAGCAATACAATTTGCAATTTTGCTAAAGCTTGGCTATTATCTCATGAAAGAGGTAAATGATGCACGATATTTGGAACCCATGGCACGGTTGCGTAAAAAAGAGCGAGGGCTGTCAGCACTGCTATATGTATTTTTTGGACAAGCAGAGAAATGCTGACGGCTCCAAAATATATCGTGTCAAAAACAACTTTGATTATCCTTTACACAAAAACGCCGATGGTTCATATAAAATCAAAAGCGGAGAATGTTTGCGTGCGTGCTTAACTTCGGATTTCTTTTTGGAGGAAGCGGACGAATGGCGTGATGAAGCGTGGCGCATTATCAAACAGCGACCCGATGTCGGATTTTATTTGCTTACTAAACGTCCGGAAAGAGTGGCAGAACATTTACCTCAAGATTGGGGAAACGGTTGGGATAATGTGTTTTTTTCCGTAACGGCAGAAAATCAGGCCCGAGCCGATGAAAGATTACCGATTTTAATGGACTTGCCTTTCAAACATAAGGGGGTTATGACTGCGCCGTTTATTGGTTCAATCAGCTTACAAAAATGGCTCCAAACCGGACAAATAGAGCAGGTTGTTGCCGGCGGTGAAAACTATGACGGCAACAGAGTTTTAAAATACGAATGGGTAAAGTCGCTTTATGAGGAATGTAAAACAAATAATGTAATGTTTTGTTTTATTGAAACCGGCACAAAGTTTGAAAAAGACGGCAAAATCTATACCATGCCGAGCAAAAGATTGCAAAGCGAGATGGCATACAAATCAGGTTTGCAATTTGCGGGAAAAACGATAAAATGGCAGTTGCACAAACCACAAAGCGAGCTTTTTGATGACGGGTGGTATCAAAAACATTGGCGCAAAAATTGTGAAACATGTGGATCACGCCTTATATGCAATGGTTGTTCCAATTGCGGCGAATGTGAAAAATAAGAATATTTTAATGGCAAAATTTATGACATAACAGAAAAATGTTTGAAAGGAGAATAAAGATGTTGAAATGGTTATATGATAATTGGATGAAAGCAACGCCGTTTTTGGCTTTTTACAGCTTTATTTTGGTGTTTTTGTACGTTAAAGACGTAAATTATCCACTGTATCTAATATGGCTGCAAGGCATTGTTTATTGGGTGCATGAATTTGAAGAATATATTTATCCGAGCGGATTTTTGGATTATTTTAACCACAACGTCATGAAATCAAAATATGGAGATTATCCATTGACCAAAATTGGCTCGTTTTGGATTAATATTCCGCTGATTTATATTGCAATGCCGGCATCAGCGGTTTTGGCTCATTTCTTCGGATTAGCCTGGGGTTTGTGGACAGCCTATTTCTCTGCTTTAAACGCTTTGTCTCACGTCGGCATGGCGGTCATTTTCAAACACAAATATAACCCCGGATTAATCGCCAGCATCTTCTTAAATATTCCGCTTGGCGTTTATACAGTATGGTATTTTGTTAATCATAATCTGGTATCATTTGAGGCGAACATTGTCAGTCTTGTGGTCGGTGTTTTAGCACAAGCCTCGATGATGATTTATGGTTTCGGTTATTTAGTGCCGAAGATGAAACGCGAAGAAAAAAGATAAAAATTATAATTTAAATACACACATATAGAAAAAACACAATAGTTCGTTCAGGAAACCTTATTTGCAGTGCTTAATGTACGTTTGCCTGCATTTACGTCATCAATCAAATCCTCAAGCTCCTTTAACGAATGTACTTCCGGAATCCATCTTAATTCTTCCGGCAAATCGGTTGTAAACTCGCAGCGATAACGAACGGGATGCGCACCGGCATCAATAGCCGCATATTGGTTATAAATACGATCATCTACCAAAATCGTTTCATCAGCCTTAATCCCATATTCCTCAAACGAAGCCTTCAGCATATCTACTTTTGCAGTATCATGCATAAATTTTCCGTGCTGTACACATTTGATAGTCAAAAAATCTTTAACTTCAGCAAGCAAATTATTCAAAAACTTTGTTTTAGTCTCAACATCAAATGTAGCAGATAGGGTAAATTGCTTAAACCCTTTATCATGAAATTTTTTCAATGTCTCAACAACCCCATCATATAATGGTCGATTTGTAAAAAATTCAGGTGAATGACAAAAATCATAATCAAGCTCTGTTCCGAGTGTTGGATGAGTTTTTAGTTCCAAGGCACCATACTTTGGTACAATTGGCAGAACCTTAGGCAAATCCTCCCACTTGATGTCACCATACATAGAACGATATTTTGGGTGCTCTTTTAAAAAGTGAAAATAAGCATAATTAAGATTTGCCAAAACACCGTCAACATCCCAAAATATATTTCTAATCATTATCAAAAATCCTTTTTAACAAGTACAATTTGAGTAAATAATACCAACAAAAATAAGAATATCAATATTTTTTCATATTTAAGAAAATATTAGCATAAGCTCCATTATACTACCTCAATACAAATCATTTTAGGATACAAAAATGCAATATTTTTTTGAAAATCATCACTCCCATGATTTAATCGTATTTTTTGCCGGTTGGGGCTGTGATGAGAACCAGTTTACTAACTTGCATGACCGCAAAGATGTCCTTATTTTATACGACTATCATGATTTAAGTCTTAATTTTGATTTTACCCGCTATGCCAATATTTATGTCATTGCCTATTCTGCTGGCGTATTTGTTGCCTCAATTATGGCCGACCAACTCCCAAATTTACGCTGCAAAATTGCTGTTTGCGGCAATCCCTATTTGTTTGATGAAAACTTAGGTATTTCTCAGGCAACAGTTCAAGTTTTGAATGACATAACCTTAGATAATTATCTTGATTTTCGTCGCCGTTATATGGTGTTTAGCAACGATGAATACGAGCGTTATAATCAACTGCAATCCTTGCGCACGCTTGAAAGTTGTGCCGACGAGCTTACCGCCTTGCAAAAAATGTATAATGAGAGTAGGGCGCAAATTAATCCTTTATTTGATAAAGCAATTGTTGCGGATAATGATCTGATTTTCAGACTTTCGGCACAACAGGATTTTTATAAAGAAAAATTGCATATCATTCCAAATGCCAGACACCACGTTTTCTTCCGTTTTAAGAGCTTTGAAGAAATGCTGGAAACCTAAAAAATAAGAGATATCAAAAAGTAACTTGCATTTTATAGTGTTTTAATCTACACTTATCATCAATAAATAATTATTAACAAACAATTTAGAAGAAAGCAGGCTGCGGTAAAAGCCCGTGCAACTATTTTATGAATGAATTATTACGATTTTTATTTAGTACGGATTTTCTTGTGGGACTTACGGTCTTGATAGCCGGTACTCTTCTTACTGGGGTCGGCCTAGCGGATTTCGTGACCAAAACACCACGAACTTTTTTCACCAAATTATTTGGTATAAATATTAATTATACAGACCCCAAGACCCAAAAAGAAAATCGGCGCTTTCTTGTTGTAGCACTACTCTGCACGCTAATTTTCGCAGCGTGTGAGCCTCTTGGCAAAGGTCTGATTTGGCACGACTACCTTGCACGTTCAGTAGGAGATGTATTCATCATCTACACATTCTCAAGAGTACTTATATTTCTATTTCTGCTTCCCCTCTTGTTTTTGTATAAAGATATTGTTCATTATAAGAGAAAAAATCGATGTGATGAAAATGTCTCTTCATGACAAACATATTTTGATGATACCTGCAAGAGATTGTCTTACCCCCGCTGAAGCATCAGCTTCGACGGGGTTTTGTTTTTTTGTTATAAATTTCTTGCTTTTTAAAATTTTTCGTCTAAAATAACGCTCAATAAATAATTATTAACAAACAATTTAGAAGAAAGCAGGCTACGGTAAAAGCCCGTGCAGTTTATTATGGCAGAATTATTGTCTTCCTTCGGAACCATCGAGTTTCTGACCTATTTGATTGGAGGTACCGCAACTATCTTCCTTGCTATTGTTGGAATACACAGCGCTCTTGAGAAGCCACCTCGGAATTTTTTTGTAAAATTCTTTGGTCTTCGCTATACCTATGATAACAAGTCCACACAAGAGATGGTTAGAGGCTTTTTGGTAATTGCGTTGATTTTTACGGCACTCTATGCCGGATTGACGCCTATTGGCAATGGGTACAATTTGTCCGCATTTCTTATCTGCTCAGCATTATGTATACTCCGAATATACATAATATCAAAGATATTTGTCTTGATAGCAGTGCTCGGAGACGCGGCATATAAGTTTATCTTTCCGGATAAAAGCCAACCCGATAAATAATTATTAACAAACTATAGAAGAAAGCAGGCTACGGTAAAAGCCCGTGCAGTTTATCATGAAAAAATGGATTAAGCGTTTTGGTCAACTTTTTGACGGCGATGTGCTTCTTAGAGCAAAGTTCCGCCAATATTTCGGACTTGATTTTGATTTTAACCAGAAGGACCTCACCAATGGGTTCTTCCAAGATGTAATCGAAGACATATCTGATGCTGACCTTCGGGACTTCTATCTGGAGTTCAAACGTGCTCTTGCTGCCAAAAAGGATCCGTTTGTCCGTGGCTATTCCTCAGTCCTTGGACTGATTGAAGCCGAGATGCTGAAGCGCAGTAACGCCGTCCGTGCCACGTGGATTACACGGCTTAACATCGCAAAGGCAAAAGAGGGAACTTCCCCGAACAGAGTTCACCTTGCCGATTTCTTGGCGGTGAAAGTCCTGTCCAACGAGGTGGTTTGGCCTCTTGCAACTGGCGACGATCAGGAGTGCGAATGTGCAAACGTGGTTGACTTTGTTATCCGCCTTCAGTATGGGGAAGAAAAACTTTTTTTCCCTCCGTGCCGAATGGTGATTGGCAAGTACATCCCGCTCAGCAACTCTGCCATCGAGAACACGGTACTCAGTCTACTTGAGCCTACCACCAGCGTGGAAGAGTTTGTCAACGGTTGCACCGCTACAGAACCGCAAGATGTCACCGATACTCCGCTTCAGACGTTAGCGGTATGGTGCCTCCGTCATCAGCTCATTTTCTGACACAATTGCAGTCCGTCGAGGTTTATCCTCGGCGGATTGCCATTTTAAAATCTTGACATTTGTGTAAATTTCGTCTAAATTAGCTATAATAAAAATTATGAACTTTATAATTATCTTTAGTTATGAGCAAGTTATCAAACAGGCCTAATCAATGGCTTTTTATTGCTGTCACATTTGTGTTGCTGTACATCTCTTTGTACGGAGTTCTTTACTTTCTTCCGGAGCAGAGCTGGGAAATAACCCCCGAGTTCAGCCTTGAGTATACCACAATGGTGGTTTTTATCGGCTTTTTGGTTGCTTTAAGCTTCAAAAAGTCAGTGTTTGGTCTCACATCACTACTGCTGTTGATCTACGCAACAATCTATCCGCACTGGCTATTGCTGGCCATTCCTACAGGCATTGTAATGTACAAGGTTTTGTTCAAGAGAGCTGAGTGTAACCAAGATAGCGTTAGACCGTATTTATACGCATCAACAGCTATTTGTGCGATGATTGCCAACGACATTCCGCTCAAATGCGATTTGGCCGGAATAGGGGTGATTTTCCTTGTGACAGCGGTCTTCTGGTTTTTTGCAACATTCAAAATTCCTAAGATTAATGACGACTAAAACGGAGTAGGTGAGGCAAAATATTCGGAAGACGCAACAACAAATTGAAAAACCGTCAAAATCAAAAGATGATTTTTGACGGTTTTCTTTGTTTTTAAAAAATGTTGTTTTTAATCTTGTAAATTAACATATTTATATAACAATATGAATATATTTGATAATGTTGGCATTAACTATACTTCAAAAATACTGTAATCCGTTAAAAAACTTGACTTTTCTGAACATTTTTACTATAACCGCTGTTACAAATAATTATTCATATATCATTTAACTAACTAATAAATTGATTCTATTATGGAAACAAACATCTTAGAACACATCGCAGAGTGCAATCCTCTAACTCGTGAGCAAATTGCCGAGCAGGTTGATTGTCTGAGCAGTTGTTTGCCTGAAATGATTGTTGAGCGTCTCAAGGCTGCCAATGCTACTCCTGATGAGGTGAAAAAGTGGTATAACCCTTATTTTCATCAGGAAGTCGGGTTGGCCATGCGCGAGTTTGAAAGAACCGATGAACGCCAAAAGGCAAAAGAAAAGCTGCTCTTGCTCCTCTCCATCTATTACCACTATCCGGACTGTATGGATGAGAATATTGCCGCCGATACGCTTACATTTTATTTAAGCAAAACAAAGTGATAACTCTGCAAGTTTAACAAAAAAATCGTCACACCTTCCGGCTGTGGCGATTTTTTGTTGGCATTATATTAATTTTACATATTAACTTATTTGAACAATATATTGATAAGCTTATTTAAAATGCAGAACGCCGACCTCATTAGAGGTAGGCGTTTTGCATCAAGTTTAGCCATGCACGGCCATCGCGGTGTTGATGATGTCGTCAATTACTACCTGCTCAATGTTGAACGGGCTTGAGGGTATATATTCAACCATCGTATCGTTAATGCAATTAGAGGTCATTTTGTATCCCCCTACCTTGATCACAAATTTGGTTGTGTTGAAGTGGTCATCATCACGCAGCCAGTATTCCGCAACGAAGTGCGGGAAATCGTTGTCCTTGATGATTTTCCACATCAGCTTCTTGTGAAGTTGCCTGATGTCATCACTGAATCCGTCGAATAGTTCGCATGTAACGGGATCCCCAGCGGCCAACAACTTCATCCAGTTTAAAAAACGAATCCCCCCAACCACACGGGCAGGGGGAATTCGCAATAAAATTAGAGCTTGCGCTCAAAGGCTTTTCTAAGGTAGTCGTAGCCATTTCGAGCGAACATCATGGTTACGGTGTCAAATTCCTGCCGTAACAAAATCAGACGCTCATCAGTCACGCTACTCAATCCTTAATGAATTAACGTTCTGCCTTCTTCCCTAAGCTAGGGCTATCGGACGTTTGTTCAATTTGATTTTTTTTCATAATTTAGAATAATAAAAAATTAGAGCTTGCGCTCAAAAGTGTTTCTTAGATAGTCAAAGCCTTTGTGCTTAAACATCATGGTTACGGTGTCTAATTCCTGCCGTAACAAAATCGAATGTTCATCACTTGCGCTACTCAATCCTTTGGGCAACCGGTCCACAAGCATAGATACATGCTTTTTGCGTGAGACCAAATTGGCTGCAATTGTTTCCAATACGTCGCTCACATCGACTTTGTCCTTGACTTCGTCAGCCAGAAAATACATCTGTATGACAAGTTTAAGCTCAAGTGTGCGGAGCAACGGCAACAGTTGTTTAATGCGGGCAACCAGTTTCTGAGGTTGATTCCGCAAGTCAATTAAGTTTGCTCTCATAATGAAATTTTTATAGTTTGTTTTACAGAAAATAATCAACACATATAGCTATACTGCTCAAGCCAGCGCAACATCACGGGAATAGCTACACTGCTCAAGCCAGCGCAACATCACAGGATATGCCGGTTCTTCGAGATACAGTTCAACTACCAAGCGAAGAGCGCAAATGTACTCAACCCAACGAGAATCCTGCTTGTACAAAGGGATGACACGTGTCGCACAGCTCTTAATCAGAGTTGCTATGCCATATTTGTCAAATTGCAAAATCATCTTCTGTAATTTGAGCTTGTGTGGAGCGAGCTTTTGCCGTACGCAGCTCTTCTCTTCATCTGACATCGTATTGTCAAACATGCATTTGGTCATCATTGCAGATACTGTTGAGTATGCAAACATAACCTCTAACATGAAGACATTGTCTTGCCTCAGTAGAGCATCAACTTCCCCGATTAACACATCAGCGTTCGGAGCTTCAATCATTTTTGTAATTGTATTCGTCATAATTCCTAAATAATTTTTAAACTAACTCAATATACAGACGAAATTGACAAAAGTCAAGCAAAAAAATGGCACCCGACCCGATGTGGGTAGGGTGCCTTTGAAAAAGAGAGTTTTTAGAGAGGTCTGAAGCCTTTTTCGACTACCTCGATCATTGTGCTCCAAGCATCAGCGGCAGGATTGCGTTTGTACGTCAAATCCTGAAAATGGATATTGGGCGGCAGATTCTTGAAATATGCCTCAATCTCCGGCTGGTAGTCTACAATCCGTTCATGGAAAAAGCGGTACAACATTTCAACCCCCGAGCGGTTGTTTTCAGCAAACTCTTTGATTACATGAGCAAAATAAAATGCCCATGCATAATCAATAGGCGATGCCGGTGAGTTGTACAATGTGGCAATCATCTGCAGCTTATGCGCCATGTCATTTTCCATAGCAGCTTCAAGCCATTGTGCCTCACCGCGCAACAATCCCCCCTTGATCAAAGCATCATGGAGGCTACTGTCCTTGTACTCGTCCTTGAACAGATCCGCAACAAGGCACAACATCTTACGGTAACGCGAAGAGTCTACAGAACCGAACTGATTGTCAATCTCACCCTTTGCAATCATGTCAAAGATTGAGTACACAAGCGACTTGTTCCGTATAATCTCCTTCTTCAGTTGCTCCTTATAATTGCAGAGCTTCCCCACATATTCGGTGCGCTTTTGGTGATCCAGATATTCGCCGACGAGATGTCCGTCTTTTCTCTGCGGAAAAGTCAGCTCATCACACAACACACAGGCAACCATATAAGCCCACAACACCTGCAGAGGAGCTTTACGCCTCAGTACTTTACCGAGCAAACTGCAAACCATCTTAAAATCGTGACGATTTAACTCTAATTCTTCAATGTAATCCATAGGCAAAAATTATATTAATAATACAAATTAACCAACGCAGATTATAAGTATCATAGACAAAAGTCAATATTTTTTTATCAGAATCTCGGGCAATTTGCCGCCCCGAAAATTTCTTGTGTCATACGAATAGTCCCATCACCCATATAATTTGTGCATTGTTTATTGCGAGGAATATCTGAACGGCATTTTTTTCCGTCCCAGACCTTTTTATTCGGACACTCGCATAAATAAATAAAATCTCTTCTTCCTGAGGTGTTTTTTCCGTCAGGAACTCTCAACTGAGCTTCTTTCCACCGTCCGCCTTGAGCTTTGCATGACTGAATTATTTCAATTTTTCTGCACGCCATACCGTCCCAATATTCTTCTCTCGAGCATTGAGCTTCAGGAATTTTTGTGCCACACCTGACAGCGTGCGATTGCCCATATTTATCAAAATAAAAATGCAGACACAATGCATTTGCATAAAACGGCATTAATGCTAATAAAATCACCAGTTTTTTCATCGCGTTTCCTTTCAATTAATGCCATTTTGCCTCAAAAAATGCATAAGTCAAGTTTAGCCAACTAAAAATCCCCGTTCTCCATGCGGAGAAGGGGATTTTTAAAACAGACAACGCTTAATCAGATTTTCAGGCAATCGCTGAACTGCGTATCACCGCGCTCCTGATCGAACATCTGTGCAACGCTTTCAAACATTGCATAGTATCGCTTGTTTTCAGCAGGAACCAATGGGTCATCATAGCAACGACCGATCTCGATAGCACCATCAGCCAGCATCGAAAAATGCAACCAGATTTCTGCCTCCTTTTGAGCCAACCGCTTGGCTAACCTCTGGCGTAATTCTTGCATCTGATTGAGCATCTCATCAACGTTACCACATCTTGATGTAGCGTACTTGGCCAACGGACCGGACAGATGCTTGCAATATGCATCTGTTACAAAGTAGGCATACATCCAATCCTCAACATCCATGGAGTGATGTTTTCCATCGAGTACCTCTTTTATGAGAGTTATCTCCATGCGAGGATCAAGTAAATTGTTACTTAAATACGTTGTCGTAAGTGTCATAAGCTATTTTTTTAATTTATTAATAATAAAAGTTAACCTTTCCAACATAGCATAGAATATTTTTAAGTCAACCGTTTAAAACGACGACGCCCCTTACGCAATGGGAAAGGGGTGTCGTCAAATGTCAAATCGGCAAAAAGTCGTGCTTATACCACGAACAGGGCTCAGCATTTGCCAGCCTTTCTCTCTGCCAGTCTGGCAAATGCCTCAATGCCTTGAGCTCAGCCAGCTTCATGACCTCACTTAACGGCAAAGCAAACGGGTTGACCTTCTCGCACTCAGTCTGCTCAAAGTAGTAGATGACGCAACAGATTGCGTCTATCGTAACTATAGAGCCTTTTTTTAAGACACGGTCTTCTGCATCGGGGGTTCTCATGAACAAGGCCAATCGCTCGGGATCAATATTTTGGACCAGAGCCTTGAGCCTTCCCCGCCTGCTGGGCATAGCCAAGATTCCCACAAGGGTGCGGGCAATGTAGCGGAGGCTGATGCCAGATAGCTCTCGTTCTCGAGTGGACATCCGATGGACGTGGTGTGTCTGTTGCGCCTGAATGTTTATCCTCATTTGGCTGACATACCACAGGGTCATAATGAGAAAATCAAGCTCTCCTGTGTAATTGTACCACGCAATTTGGTCCAACATGTCACACAACCCCTTAGGATTGTCCTTCACCGCTTGCAGTTTCTCTAAAGTAAAATTTTGCTTTTCTTCCATAAAAATATATTAATAATGTCAGTAATAATGCAAATTACGGCAAACATAACACGAAACTAGACAAAAGTCAACATTTTAAAAACGATTTTTTTATAAAACCAACACGCCATCCTAAAAATCAAAACCGTCATCGCTCCAAAAGCGTAAGTCTTTTGGTCAAGCGATCTTCAAATTTAAAAAATCGAACACCCTGTCCACGAAGGGCAGGGTGTTCGCCAATCAAATAATTTCCTTTAAAGATGCCTGCAAAACAGGATCTGAACATTCCTCACATTCAGCGAGAAAATCTTCGGCAGATCGTATGGCTTTATTGAAACGCCTTCGAACTGCAGGATAGTTGATGTAGAGTTCAGTACCAACCTGCGCAAAAGCATTCCAACAAGCAGCGATGTTCTCCTCTTCAGATTCCGACACGGACAGAGGATCAATAATTGACATGTCAAATTCTGCTTTAAGATCAGGGACCCTATTGCATACTTTGAACAATTTTTCTGCCCGTCGCAATGATCCGTCTTTTCTGACAGTGATAATTTTTTTATTGCAGGCAGAAAAATCAATCTGAGCCATAACGCTCCATACAGTCGACATCTTTTCGGCAACTTTAGCGGCAATTTCTCCACGGTAGTGGAGCATCATTTTCAGAGAGGCCCCGTAAGCTTGTACATTTGGGCATCTGTTATAAACTTCACATTGTTTTGGACCATACAGCAATGGAAATCTTAACCTCGGAGTTTTTCCTGCAGGGTGGCTGTAAACAGCCAGAATCACATTGCGATCCGTCAAAAGTGTGCACCACTCATCTGCAATCTGATAAGCTCGTACCAGTTCTGCAGTTTGAAGCTGAATCTTGCCGGTGCAAATTGCATCAAACCAGGCAAACGCGACGCGATAACTGCGTGACGCTCGCTCAAAATCTAACTGTTCCATAATAATCAGTTTTAATGTAGATGAATAAATGCGAATAATTATTTAACACCCACAATGTATCCTAAAAAATGACAATGGTCAACTTATTAATTATCATTTTGCATTTTGCACAAAAACAAAGCCCCTTGCTTACATCACAAACAAGGGGCTGAAAAATACTACTCGGATATCCGCTTCAGCTTTGTCTTATCAGCAATAATCTCTGAGATTTCTTTAGCATCGTCACTGCTTATTACCTTATATAACGGAATAGAAAATGCTCCAAAATCACCATTATGCCGCTGTAAAAAGTTATATTTATAATCAATATTATCTTTAGGAACCAATGCAATAATCTTATATCGCAACAGCCAGCAACGCACAACACGTTCTTCTGCATATTTTATATCTTTCCATTTCAGCGGAGCACAATGGTCGATAGTTATGGCCTTATCATCAATCAATGCCATTCTGTGACGTAATAAATATTTATATCCCCATAATATTGTTGAAACCAGCACTGTACCGACCAAAACCCATGATTGCCACCAATATAACAAACACGGGCAGCTGAACAATGCATATACCAGTATAATCGTTAGTACAGAATTTAATATCAACCAGCCGTTGAGCGGGTTAAAATTATAATAAAAAGCTCTTGTCTCACTCATTTTCAATCCTCCTGATAAAAAGTGTAACATTTAGAGTAAACTCTAAGTCAAGATTTTTTTTATAAAATATGTTTGACAAAATTTAAATTTGGTGTATTAAGAAAAAACATTTTTTATTTTTAAGCTTTATTAACCAACAAAAAATTATTTTTATGCCAAACAAGAACAAAGGCGGTCGCCAAACTCGTAAGGAAAAGACCGGTGCTACCAAGAATCCCAAACTTATGACACCTTATCAGCAAGCGCGTTCTGAGGCAAAAGGTTGCACCAAACGCGCCAAACGCGCTCAACGTCGCAACCATGCTTGAGTTTGAGTCCGCAACTTCAGAAAAAAACAGCTCCGAACTGATGTTCAGAGCTGTTTTTTATTTGCTTTTTCTTCTTCAAGAACTTTTTCTAAAGACCCGACCTTGACTGCACGTTTATACAAACCGATTTTATATTCTATCCTGCTTTTGTTTTTTTCTAACAAAGCAATTTTTTTATCAATATTAACCTTATGCTGTTCAAACATCTTCAATCTTTTTTCTAATGTTGAATTCCCTTCTGCCGACCAATCAATATATTGTTTAATCCCTTTCAGCGGCATTCCTGTCTCTTTCAAACACTCAATCAGAGAGAGCCATTTCAAATCTTCTTCAGAAAAAACTCTCAATCCGGAACTGCTTTTCCTGATAAAAGGCAACAATCCCGATTTTTCATAGTAACGCAATGTATGAGTCGTTAGTCCGGTTTTTTTAGCAACCTGTCCGATAGAATATCCCATGTTTTTCTCCTTTATCTCGAGATAAAACACAAAAACGCTACCATGTCAACAAAAAGGAATATATAACGATTGTATGCATTTATATTCTGTGCATTAATGCTTTCTTAAATAACTTAATATATCATGTCCACAAAGTAGATAAATTGCGGAGCAAAACAATGAAACTATCAAAGATTTTACTTGTTCTTATGTCGGGAACATTTTTGAGTACATCGGCCAATGCGCTTGATGTTACATCGGGCTATTTAAACAGTCTGACCGGTTCAAACATCAGTTGGGCAGATTCTACCGGAACAGCCGTGCAAATCGGTGACCAAACTTTTTATTATACATACACCAAACCGGCAGGTTACGAAGAAACAACAGATCATTATAGCAACGAAAGTGTTTCTGATAAGTTATTTATTGATCAGTCCATTACTACAACATTTGAAGATCATCTTGTTAAAATCTCGGGTACCGGTACAAATGATATAGAAGTACGTGCCGATTTTGTTAACAACGTGGCAAATACAGAAAATGCTTCTTACGCAGCACCTATATATGTTATAACCGGTGCAACAGTAGCATATGTTGGTGGTAATTTTATCAACAATAATACTATTGGTGATAAAGCTTACGGTGGAGCAATATATCTCAACCAAGGCACTATTGAAATATTAGAAGGTAATTTTATCAACAACATAGCTATTGCCTCTGATGGCGCAGTTCATGGCCCAGCAGTCGACAACCATGGTCAAATAGACAGCATTAAAGCTAATTTTATTGGTAATCACGGAGAAGCAACCGCTAACGCTCTGGGAGGAGCCATTAATTCATCGAGCGCAAGTATAAATGCATACATTGGTAAAATTTATGACAGTAACTTTATTGGCAATACTATAGAATCAACCGGCGGTTATGCGCGTGGCGGTGCTATTCATAATAATACATTAATGGGTAGTATAACCAATTCAAACTTTATTAACAACAAGGTTATCGGTAATGATGCCTCTAATGGCGGCGCTATTTATTCAGCATATGATTTGCAAGTTATGGCAGACAACGGCACATCATTATTTGAGGGTAACACAGTTAATGGTGAATCAAATGCTATTTATATGGCGGGAGCAAGCAGTTCAAATTTGATTGATTTGAACTTAACCGGCACCAACAACGGTATTCTTACCATTAATGACGGTATTGATGGAGAAAATTATAATATCAACATTCTTGGTTCAAACGGTGGCGAAGTTGTTCTTAATAATAAAGTTGAGCACTTTAACAATTTGAGTATCAGCGAAGAAGCAATTATGCATATGGGCTTGAATGCCGATATCAGCGGTAAAAGCATGGTCTTCTCCGGC
>JBGULQ010000023.1:0-10681 GCA_045116295.1 Alphaproteobacteria bacterium | reverse complement strand
AATATTGCGCGGATTATTGGTAAAATCAAGCAAGCGGTGGATTTTGTTTTCCGTATCCGGACCGACGAGCGATTGAATGTCCTCAATGTTGCTGTCGTCCATCGCTAAAATATAGTCATAATATGCATAATCGCGCGGACGAATACGCCGAGAATAATGCTCCTCAAACGGCACACGCATGGATTTCAGCATCTCGCGCGTGCCATGATGAATGCCGGCGTGACACATCTCGTTGTAACTTTCAGTTGCGGCAGAATCTATTTCAAACTGGTCAGCCAAACCGCGCTCCTCAACCATTTGCTTAAACACAAACTGCGCCATCGGCGACCGACAAATATTCCCCAAACATACAAATAGAACTTTGATCATGGCGCTTTTATACCGCAATTTTACAACGAATTCATTACATTCTTAAACGAACTTAAAGCTGTTTCCAAATTATCAACGATTTCATCTGCCAAAATTTCCGGTTCCGGCAGATTTTCAAGGCTTTCCAAGCTTTCATCCTTTAGCCAAGTAATATCAAGGCTTACCTTATCGCGCTTGATTATCTCGTCATAGCTAAACTTCTTAAAGCGTTCGCTCTCTGTCCTCGCCATAATATTATCTGCGTTATAGCACTTAATAAAGTCTGCTAAATGGCTGTCATTTAATGAGTTTGTGACCAAGCTTAAATTCATATTGGTGCGCAAGTCATAAAACCATACATCATTTGTGCGGTGTCCTTTATCAAGTGGGGGATATTTATCAAAGAAAATAACGTTAGCTTTAACACCCTGCGCATAAAAAATACCGGTAGGCAGGCGCAAAACCGTATGCAGATTAAACTCGTTTAATAAACGACGGCGGATTTTTTCACCGGCACCGCCCTCAAATAACACATTATCCGGCACAACAACTGCAGCTCTTCCATGCGTATTTAAAATTGTCATAATATGTTGCACAAAATTGAGCTGTTTGTTTGAAGTTGTGGCAATAAAGTCATCACGGTTGTATTCTTCTTTTTCCGTTGTAACCGAGCCATCTTCGCCCATAATTTTTAGCCCGCCTTTTTTGCCAAACGGAGGGTTTGTCAGCACCATGTCATAACGTTTATCACCGGCGTTCATCAACGAATCGCCCTCTGTCACCGGAGAATTTTTGCCGCCGATACCATGCAGATACATATTCATAGCGCATAAGCTCACAACCAACGGTGTAATATCGGTTCCGAAAAGCTTTTTCTCTTTTAAGACCCTTATTTTCTCTCTATCCTGTGTTTGCTTCTTCATATATTCATAGGCAATCAATAAAAAGCCACCGGTTCCGCATGCAGGGTCAACAACAGTTGTATCCGGTGTCGGGCGCATAACCTCAACCATCGCCCGAATGAGCGGACGCGGTGTAAAATATTGACCGGCACCGGCTTTTGATTCCTGCGCATTTTTCTGCAACAGACCTTCATATATTTCGCCCTTAACATCAATATCCAACCCCATCCATGTTTCACCATTGATGAGTGAAATTAAGCGCGATAAATTCGCCGGATTAGAAATTTTGTTACTTGCTTTTTTATAAATGGTGCCGATAATTCCTGTTTGTTTAGAAAGTTTATCCAATATATTTTGGTATTTATCAGAAAGCTCCGTTCCAGAAAGTTTAAGCAAATTAGACCAACGGCAATCAGCAGGCAATAGAGATTCCTCTTTGAGCAAATCTGTGCGTTCTTCGTCCATTTTTAAGAACAGAAGATATGTTAACTGCGACACATATTCGGTATAGCCGACACCGGCTTGTGCTAACACGCTGGCATAATTCCAAACTTTTGTAACAAGATTATTTTCAGTCATTTAATATCCTCTACTGTTTTCCGATATTTGTTTCATAATTTCTTTTATAATCATATCCCACAATTTATTATATTTTTCTTGTTCGGATAATTCCTTATTATTAAGTATTGATATAGCTTCCGCCATTTTTATACTTTTATCTAAACTTTTGAGAAGTTGTTTTTGTTGTTCGTTAAGCATCATTTCTTTTTGCCTTTCGTGGGGTTTGGTGATTTTTTGATGCGGGCGAGGAGGACGGAGGCCGGTTCGTCGTTGGGGTTTTGAGCAACGAGTTTGCCCTCAAAAGCTTTTTTGAGGATTGATTGTTTGAGCTTATCAGCTTTTTCTAAACCCTCATTAACTACTTTTTCCAACTCATCTGCCACTGCAAAACGCTTTTCTATTTCCGCCAACAGTTGTCTTTGTTCATCTAAAGGAGGAAGAGGGAATAAAATGTCACTTAATGTTGATAAATTAATATTTTTTTGCGCTGTGGCTGGAGCATACTTCTCCAAAGTGTTTTTTATGGTACGAATGTAATATTCAACCAATTCAACAGCATACAAATGTTCATTTTTTATAAATCCAACAACACTGTCTGGAAAGCATGCTTTAATTTTAAGAATAGCTGTTTCTGCAATATTAGCGGCAATTGTTATGCATAAGGTATCTTCATCCCATAATTTGCTCTGAGACAAACCAAACTCACTATATGTTTGGTGATATTCTGCTATGTATTTATTTGCCTTTTTGATATCTCCTGTCTGAATAAACGGATATTTTCCACCATATAATTTTTCATCATCCCTTGGGCGATGTTTAGATTTTCCTCTATTCAGTTCTCCTATATCAGGCAACTTACACCACACCCATGTTTCAGGTATTGTATATAACGTAATATCAGATTTAATGTCTTGTTTGCGCTGGGGGTTGGCTTTTCGCCATTTTTCTGTAAGTTTGCCTTCAAAGGCGGATTTGAGGACGGATTGGCGATATTGCTTAATCTGTGCCTGTGCTGATTTTAAGCGTTCTACACCCTCATCAATATCTTGAAACAACGCCTCAATCTTATCCGCAATCCTTTCCTGCTCCGCCAAAGGGGGTAAAGAAACTTGATAATCCGTTAAGTTTTGCAATCTTATGTAGGAAATTGTTGAACCATATAATTTAGATTGATTGTATTCTTTCCAATTAAACATAAAGCAATAATATAAATATTTTTCGCATATTTTTATATCAGATAATACATACGTTCTTTGGTAAGCATCAAATTTACCATTATAATAGTTTACATACCCAATATTTCCATTTCCCGGAATAATTAAACAAGTTCCATCAAACGAATAAGTGTTTATTCTGAGTGGTTCAAGAGCACATGTAAAAAATGGGTAGTATCCATTTTCAACAGCAGCATTTGCATCAAGTTTTCCCGTTTGAATATTTGCAATATCCTTAATACAACACTTACACCAATTTAACGGAAGATTATTTTGCATTTTGTGGACTTTCATCAAAGAATATAGTTATATAGACGGACTGTGGAGAACGGAAAGAAGCGGCTTCTTCCGTATATTCTATATTATCAAATGTTTCTTTAATTACATCATTTAATTTTTTTTCTTTCATATCTTCTGGATAAACAATTTTATCGCCCAAAGTTACAAAAAATTTGTGAGAGATAGGTATCTTATATTTTATTAAATTCTTATATGGTTTTGCTATTTGAAAAGTCTTTGAAATTTCCTCTAATTGTTGTATGCATCCCCATACATTTACAGAAGTTTCAAATTTTAGACACCTAAAAATTTCTAAAGAAGATTGAGTAAGCATCTTATGATTAAAGGGTAGACCATATGCATACCCTGGAAAGAGTTGAATACAAAATTTTCCTATTCTATGATGGGAAAAACAATCAATATAATCCGATATAATAGCTTGTTCACACGTTCTTAAGAAACCATAATCTTCTGCCATAGAAACAGCTTCAATATGTTCATCATAATCTCCAAAATAGAAACCATGCTCATCACAAAAAGGAAATATCTCTCGTTCCAATAAATTAATAATATTTCTATTTAAATCTTTGCATAAATTAACTGTCTTTTTACTAACTGTATTTGGTTTACACGCTTCTTCTGTATATAACCTTGCCCAAAATTTAATAAACTCTTCATCTGTTGTTTCCGATGCTGCATTTTGAATTGAAAATAGAGTATCCGTGTCCTCAATTTTTGGTGGTAACTCTTCGCCTTTTCGTTCTTTATCAGCTAAATCTTCTAAAACATATTGTGCTAGTTTGATTTGCGCGACTTCTTTTCTCATTTCAACCCTATTTTGAAAAGGTAAATATTTATCAGCTATTTTGTAGGATTCGCCTTTTAAGAAAGCTGCTAAAGGGGCAAGAAGAGTACAAGGTGCATCTAAAAGAAGATTTGTCACTTTTGAACAAGTGGATGTGATATCTTTAATTGCAGAAGCGGTAATTACTAATGCTTTACCAACATTTTCATCAACTTTTTCAGGTAAGTTTATATTTAAATTCACTTCAACCATTTTCTAACTCTATTTACCAGATTTATTTAATTTATCTTTTAAGTAATTTACAAAGGCGGAACATGACACAAGCATATATTTTGCCTCTTCAAAGTCAATTTTTATACTTTCATCCATAAGCGCGTGCCGTATTCCTCCTTTCCCATTAGTAAAATAATAAATTTTTTCCATTCCTTCTTTGAGTATATCAGGAATGATAATTCCTTTATTTTTTAATTTTGGTAAAGCCCTATCTAAAGTACTTTCGTCTGTAATATGACGGCAAATTGCCTCGACAGCAGAAATACTTTCTTTAATTGAATTGCGATAATCAGGATGCTCTCGGTTAGATAATAAAAATAAAGCCTCTCTTAAATGAAAGCTAACTTTATCAATAGATTTGTTAATACCTTCTTCTATACTTTGGATTTCATCTTCATTTGTAATTTCCGTAATTACTTCTTCAATAAAACGGTATGCAGAATTTTCCCTTTGGAAAATCATATTACAATATTCTATAAAATTGCTTTTATTTATAAGGTGACAAGAATTATCTGTTTCTAAAAAAGGCACTACCTCTTCTAATAAATCGTATACTTTGTACCATTCACTATTTAATATCATTTGTTTAAGAAATAAAGGACTATTACTAGAAGTTATTTCATCAATGGGACGTTTATATAAACGACAATACAACCATTTCTGTAATTCATATGTGAATTTATTATAATGGTCATTCTCTATATAAAGATAAAACATGTTCCATAAACTATTGCGCAATGCATCATTCATGCCATTTCTTTGTACTATATTAGAAGTGGTAATTTTTTTAATTCTCTCTGAAAATCTCATCTCTTTCCCTTTCTACGCCACCAATGCCAAGCTCATATCTGCCAAGATGGTGTCTAAATCTTTGCCAAAGATTTTGCGAGCGCGGATAATACCGCCTTTATCATCCATTGTTTCTTGAATATCTTTTGGCTCTATGCGGACATTGGCGATAATGTAGTCTTTTATCATCTCAAGCCATTCGTTTTGCTCTGCTGTAAACACAATACCCTTTTTGAGCTGACGACCTTTCCAAAGGTTAAAACGCTGATTAGCAACTTTATCAAACTCTTCCAACTTATCATCTTGCCCAATGGCAAAGCGCACCAGTTGCACCAAGTTGGTCAGCAACCGCACCGGATTTTTAACATGTTGGACTTTATCTTTTTCCAATAGCTCAAACGCTCGCCAAATCTCTATCGGTGCCAAAGGCGGACGTGCCTCACGCATTTTTTCTGCCAGTTCACGGATATTGGCATAAGTCAGGTTTCTCTTGCCATATTGCGCATTATAAATGATAGAAAGTGCGTCAATTTCATCTTTATTGGCTTCTATAAATTCCTTAAACGAAGTTATGATATTTTTAGCCTTTTCGCCGTTGATATCCGCAGAAATAACTTCATCTTGCGCCAGTTCATCAATGTAAATGCCGGTTTTGGCACTCATATCAAGCAAAGTTTGCCGCAAACTTGATTTATTAAACGGTTTAACCGCATCATCTTTGATTTTTTCTATTTCCTGCTCGGTTTTGCCCTCAAGTTTGTCCGGCTCTATGGCATCAAGAATATTGCCGGCAATTTCATGCAACGGCTTGCCACCTGTTAGAGCTTTTATCTTATATTTTTCTTCATCATTTAAGTTGCGCTCTATATTGACAATGCGTCCGGCAAGCGTGCTCAATGTGTCATCATCAGTTTTGCCTTGTGCCACTTGCTCTAAAAGCTTCTTTAACGAAACCGAACGTTTGCGCTCCAATGGTTGTGAAGCGGTCTTTTTACTCTCGGTTACACCGACGGCATCAATCAAATAAAAGAAACTTTTACCTTCAGCATTCGGTGTTACCTGTTTTAAGTCCGTATCATTAATGGAACGAACGCCACGACCTTTCATCTGCTCATAATAAAGAGATGAGCGAACATCACGCAAAAACATTATTACTTCCAAAGGTTTAATATCCGTGCCGGTGGCAATCATATCAACCGTTACGGCAATACGCGGCAAAGGAGAAACACGAAACTGCTTAATCAGTTCTTCCGGCTTTTCACCGGTAATGTTATAGGTAATCTTTTTGCAAAAATCATTGCCTTGCCCGAAAACTTCTCTTGTGATGCGGACGATTTCTTCGGCGTGATTGTCATCTTTGGCAAAAATAAGCGTTTTCGGTGTCCACGCAAAATTCGGCTCACGTTCCGGAAACAGCTCGGTATAAAGCGAATTTTTATAACACTCCATAATGGTGCGAATTTGATTTGGCACGAGAACAGAACGGTCTAAGTCATTCTTTTTATACTCTAAATCTTCGTCCAGTTGCTCGTAAGTTATCTTACGGCTTTTCTTATTACGCAACGGCACAGGAAAAGATTTGTCAATTTTGCCACCGTCTTCGCTGATTTTGGTTTTGATGCGTAAAACCTGATAATCAACGTTAACTCCATCAGCAACTGAGCGTTCATAAGGATATTCGGCAACAATGTTGCGGTTAAAATAACCAAAGGTTTGCTTAGACGGAGTGGCTGTTAAACCGATAATGAAAGCGTCAAAATATTCTAAAACCTGCCGCCAATCTCCGTAAATACTGCGGTGACATTCATCAGTTATGATAAAATCAAAATAGTCCGGCGGAAGCGCAGAATTATAATTAACTTCTTTAGGTGCACCCATTGAACCGAGCTCGTAAGCGGAAGCATCTTCGTCCGCCTCATCATAATCTTCTTCACCGCAGAGCATTGAATAAAGCCGTTGAATGGTGGTAATCACAACTTTGGCATCAGGATCAACCTTATTATGTTGCAAGTGCTGAGCAATATAAACTTCAGGAAACAGACGATTTACATCAGGAAGGCGAAAATTTTCAAACTCTTTTTTGGTTTGTTTGCCGAGATTATTGCGGTCTACCAAGAATAAAATACGCTTTGCTCCGGCATATTTAAGCAAGCGATAAGAAAAATTACAAGCCGTAAAAGTCTTACCGGCACCGGTTGCCATTTGAATAAGTGCTTTTTGATTGCCTTCCGCTAATGATTTTTCTAAGCCTTCAATGGCTTCAAATTGACAATCACGCAAAGAGCCTTTTTCTAATGTAGGCATATTTTGTAAGCGATTGCGCAAGGTGCTTGCCTCTTCAAGCATATTCAGCAATGATTGGGGCGAATGGAAAGCAAAAATGCGCCGAGAACGGCAGATTTTATCCCGCCCGTCACAAAAGAAAGTCTCATCACCGGTGCTTTCATAAATAAAAGGTAACGGCATTTGCCAGTTTTTAACGTATTCCGGTAAATGGCAAGCATATCCGTGCGATTGATTTTCAACACCGCTTAAAGCAACACCGGCTTTCTTTGCTTCTATAACACCGCAAGCTTTGCCATCTACAAACAGAAGATAGTCAGCTTCTGTGTTATCGTCCATCAAAAACTCGCGAACAGCCACGCCTAAACCAGCTGTGCGGTCAAAATCCTCACGGTTCTGTATTATCCAACCTGCTTGCGTTAGTACATTATCAATATTTTGTCTTGCTAAGTCCTCTGGATTCGTCATTAAAATAGTCCGTTAGTTATTACAATAATGGCAATATTTTTATACAAACTGATTGAAATTGCAAGGAAGAAATGGCAATAAATTTAAAACAAAAAAACCTCTTCTTTGCGAAGAGGCTTTTATATGGTGGTGGATAGGATATTAAAAGGCGAAATCGGATAACTTTCGCGCCGGTTTGTGAATTATTCTAACCATTGATATCTCTAATTGTCCGGACCATTACCCATATCTGGCCACTACCTTCCCCGTATCGCAACCATGCTTTCATTACAAAAATAAGAAATGGTGACCAGACTAATTTAAGAAAAATGTGTATATTAAAATCGAATTTATTTAGAATTTTGTGTATAATTTATCAAAATAATTCTTGAATTTTGTGTATTTTTATGTTAAATATAGCTTATAAAATGTGTATAATATATTTAAGGAACAGCGAATGTATCGTAAAGCAGAGAAAATATTGCAAGCTTGGAAGGCTAATCCGAAAAAAAAGGCCTTATTGATAACCGGTCAACGGCAAGCCGGTAAAACTTATATCGTGCGTGAGTTCGGTAAAGCTAATTATAAACACTATGTAGAAATTAACTTCATTACAACACCTTCTGCCAAAGATATCTTCTCCGGTGATCTGAACGCCGATACTTTAATCATGAATTTAACAGCATTCATCGGAAAGTCATTGGAAAAAGGGAAAACCTTGATATTCCTTGATGAAATACAGGAATGTCCTAATGCAAGAACAGCCATTAAGTTTTTGGTTGATGATGGCCGATTTGATTACATAGAATCAGGCTCATTATTAGGCGTTCAATATAAGCAAGTTCCATCTTATCCTGTGGGATATGAAGAAATATACCAGATGTATCCGATGGATTTTGAAGAATTTTGTATTGCCAATGGAGTTCAACCATCAACGCTTGATTATTTGCGTGAATGTTATAAAAAACAGACACCGATAACTGATTCCATTCATCAAACCATGTCTAATCTGTTTAAGTATTACATTGTTGTCGGCGGTATGCCTGATGTGGTCAAAAGATTTATAAACACACATGATATAGGACAAGTCGTAAATGTTCAACGAGATATTATTGCCCAATATCGACAGGATATAAGCAAATATTCTACCACCGGCAAAAATATGATTAACAATATATTTGATAATATACCATCACAGCTGGATGATAAAAATCGCCGATTTATGCTCTCATCAATTCAAAAGAGCGCCAGACTTCGTGATTATGAGGATTCTTTTGTTTGGCTTTCAGATGCCGGAGTTGCTCTGCCCTGTTATAATCTGACAGAGCCAAAGATCCCGCTTAAAATTAACGAACAAAGCCGTTTGTTCAAGCTTTATATGAGTGATGTCGGCTTACTATGCGCAATGAGCCTGGAAAATATACAATTTGAGATACTACAGGGTAATTTATCTATAAATATGGGTGGAATATTAGAAAATGCCTTTGCCGAACTTTTAAAAGCCAATGGCTTCGCATTGCGGTATCTTAATAAAAAGAATATAGGAGAGCTGGACTTTGTGGTTCAGCAAAATGATGAGGTCATGCCGATTGAAATTAAATCAGGTAAAGATTATAAAACACATGCCGCACTTAATAATGCCTTAAAAGTTAAGGAATGGAACCTCAAAAAAGGTATTGTATTTTGTATGGACAATATCCAAAAAACCGAGAAAATAACCTATCTTCCTTGGTATTTAGTGATGTTTCTGAAACAAAATAATCATGATGAATCAATGATTGTAAATGTGGATTTAAGTGGATTATGATAAATTCAACATTATATCATATTTCACTGGACTAGAGCATCAAAATCAAAAGTAAAATAGTTATTGTTTTTTTAAGATTCCTTGTTTATAGTTAGTTTCGTTGGAACAGCCCAAGTTCCGACAGGACATTGTCAGTCTAAATAACACGGGCGAGATATAGCTTTTGTATTACATTGTTAATGCAGAAGACAGTTGCCATATTGGGCATCTCACCCTTCGGGTGGATGCCAGTGAATAAGGCATATACCCAATAGCTGGGCTACTTATCGTGTTATTTGTAGTGACAACGTCCACCCACCTTACAAGGTGGGTGAATTTGTTTGGGCTGATTGGTGAAAGCTTTTTGACTGTATGCGCGTTTTTCGGCCACCGCGACACCCCGATGTCATCTTCAATAGAAAACCATTTATCGGAAGTTGTCAGAGGCTTAATTATAAATCATGATGTAACTGAATTTTGGCTTTGTGAACAAGGCACTTTTGATTGTTTGTCGCGCCTTGTAATGAAGGAAGTAAAAAAAGAATTTGAATATATAACTCTTTGCATATTTCCCGCATATTATCCAAATAATGCTAAACTTGATTGGATGGACGATAATGACTACGATTTAATGTATCCGGAAGAAGTGGCAAAAGCACCACCGCAGGTTGCTATTTTACGTCGCAACGAATATATTGCTAAAAATACCGATTACATCGTTTGCTATATAAACCATAAATCAGGTGGAGCCTATAAAGCAGTTGAAATTGCGAGAAAATACGATAAAAAAATAATCAACCTCGCCGAGTATATTTAATTCAAGCCTTACAGCTTCAAATGCTCTAAAAACGCCTGACAGCCCTCGTAAATATCCCAATAGCTCTCGTCAAAATTGCCGGTATACCAAGGGTCGCGAATATTGCGCGGATTATTGGTAAAATCAAGCAAGCGGTGGATTTTGTTTTCCGTATCCGGACCGACGAGCGATTGAATG
>JBGULQ010000022.1:0-3851 GCA_045116295.1 Alphaproteobacteria bacterium | reverse complement strand
TACTTTACTCTAAAGAATTTCCTTAGGTTCCTTAATATACAGACTTTATATATCTTTATAGAAATATACCGTCCGCATATCCTCTAGCCTTATTTACTATTATTTTATAACCACTCAAGCCTTGCTTGAATAAACTGTCGTTTGCGCGACTGAAGGGGGTTATATGCCACCCGACCGCCGATGTCAACAACTTTTTTCAAAAAAATTAAAAATATTTTAATACAAGTGTCAACTGATTGAAAAACATACATTTTTATTTGTGTATTCTTCAAATTATTTATCCACAATACCCTGTTTTTTCGATTCGTTCAAGATAGATTTTATTCCATATAAAAAGGTTCAGCTGCAAGATGCAGATGAACCTTTGACTATAACCATACTATATATGATGTATATTATCCTTTTTTATGCCCGCCCTTACCCGGTTTTACCGGACCATGTTTGGCATGATGACCACCACCGATTCCTTTTCCATGATGTCCAGGGTTGTGGTGCGGCGCAAAATGTTTAGGAGCTTTGTGATGGTGATGATGAATACTGTCAAACACGATTCCACCAATTATTGCTGTGCTCAATCCGGCCACAAAACTCAAGCCTGGGTTATAACTTTCGTAATAATAGCTTGTCTGCACCGGAGTATATGTCGGCGTATAATAGATTGGTTCCGATCTGACAATTTGTTGGGTTGTACCGGAGCCGTTAACCACGACGACTGTTTCGGCCATAGCATTACTTGACAATAACAACATAGCTAACAAGCAAAATACTTTTTTCATTTCAAAACTCCTTTAATTAAGGTCAAAATTTTTCATTCACACCCTCTATAACGTCGCGACATTTTAAAAGGTTTATTTTTTTTGAAAAAAATTTTTCAAAACTCAAATTTTGCTTGAAAATACAGATTTGTTTTGTATGATTAGCGATAGTAAAAATATTTATGGAGGCTACAATAATAAAAGAAAATACCAATGCGCCAGTACGAGAAGGTGACGGACCACGCATTAACCAAGAGATCAGAGTAAAAGAAATTCGTTTAATTGATGAAAATGGAGAAAACAAGGGAGTTGTTAATATTAAAGAAGCACTCCTGCTGGCTGACGAAGCCGGACTTGATTTGATTGAAATTTCTCCGCAGGCTGTTCCCCCTGTTTGCAAAATTATGGATTATGGCAAATATAAATATGAGCAACAGAAGCGCAAGAACGAAGCCAAGAAAAATCAAAAGGTAGTCAACATAAAAGAACTCAAACTGCGCCCGATGATTGATGTTCATGATTATGAAGTAAAAGTCAAACAGGCCAAAAAATTCTTATCGCAAGGCGACAAGGTAAAATTCACCATTCGTTTTAAAGGGCGTGAAATGAGTGCTAACGACATGGGACGTAAAGTCCTTGACAATTTGGTTGAAGATTTGGAAAACGTTTGCAAGGTAGAGGCCGAGCCCAAAGTTGAAGGCCGCCAAATGATGATGATTGTCGCACCATTATAATTTAAATGGATATACAAAATATCCCAACAACAAAAAACCATCGCTAACCGAAGTCAGCAATGGTTTTTTGTTTAAATGTCATCTTCAGCAAATTCCTTTCCTTACGAGCATCTCATTGAACATACTATTACCTCGCTCTGCAAAGTATTGCGCAACAAGACACAACGAAGAAACATAACTCTCGACCAATTTGTTTTTAGGTCTCAAAGCAATGGCTTCGGTTGTAAGTTGATTAATGGCCTGTGCGACCATATTCGGATATTCCCTAAAATTCAACTCGCATCGTTCGGAAAAACGTTGGAAAGTATCGAGATTTGCTCGATAATCATCCTGCCGACCACTCAGAGGGTTGCTAGAATCATTAGGACCGGTAATCCATTTCACATACTTCTTTGAAACCAGATAGGCATAGATCACGTCCTGAAAATTTATCGGCATATCCCCCTTTTGCATAACGGCAAAGGCACTCATTGCCGTCTCAATATCTCCACTCTCACAAGCTATCTTTAGCAACGGAAACGGAGATGGCACAAAATCTCTCTCATCCATATATACTTAATTATTAGTAATTTACAACATAATTAATTGTTTCGTGGCAAGAATATCAATTTTCATAATTTTTGTCAAGTCTTTTATAAATATCACATACATTTCCTTCCCAACAACAAAAAACCATCGCTAACCGAAGTCAGCAATGGTTTTTTGTTTAAGTGTCAGTCTTGGGCGCACAATTTTCTCATCAGAGTTACATCATTTTCAATTGTCCCCCTCTTTTCACTTGCATTCTTTGTAAAACAGCGCGCTGCCTTTGCAAACCAGCGCGCACCCGCTTCATGTCACAGTAACGACCGATAGCGTATAACAAATGGATATACTCATTTTGAAGATCTTTTAAGACCGGTTCATAAGGACTCTGCCTACGAACAAGATTCATATGCTCATCCACAGTCAATCCAGGACAATCAATAACAGATTTAATGTTACTCAATTCTATTGATACCTTTCCAACAATTGGGGCAAGCATATTGGGATCCTCATCGAAAATGTGTTCACACCATTGAGCAAAGCTTTCGAACACCTCGAGATGCCGGCGATAATTCTCCTGTTTGCCACTCAAAGGGTTATCATTCCCATCGGGAGCATTAATCCACTTGATCCAATCATACGCCATCATGTAAGCATAAGCAATGTCCAAATCTCTCATAAGAACAAGAGATTCTTTCACTACTTTCAAACAGGCTATTGTTTCCTCACAATCGGTAGTTCTATAAGCCTCAACTAACTGCGGAAATGGAAATATAACTACAGCTTGTCTCATAAGAAAATAGTTTATAATGTTATTATTAAGTAATTTACAACATAATTAGGATTCAGCAGACAAGCTATATTATTTTACAAATTTTGTCAAGTATTTTCATGCGATTTTGGCATTCTTCTTCTCCTCAACAACAAAAAACCATCGCTAACTGAAGTCAGCAATGGTTTTTTGTTTAGGTGTCAGTCTGCCATCAAAGGCACGCCTTTTTCGAGCAGAATTTTCTCGAACTTTGAGTTTCCCTTCTTCGCAAAGTAGCGCGCAACAAGACGTAATGCATGGATATGCTCATATGTCAGCTCATCCTCAGTCGAATCATTAAGATACCAACCGGCAACTGTCCCCTCTCTGAGCTCACAGATAATGGCCTCAATCTTCTCCGGCTCTTTGTCAAAAGCCTGCTCACACCACTGAGCAAAGCTTTTAAACACTTCGAGATGTCGACGATAATTCTTCTGCTTACCGCTCAGCGGATTGTCACGGCCATCGGAACCTCTAACCCACTTGATCCAATCTTTTGCCACCATGTAGGCATAAATGACATCCACATCCCTCACCGAAATAAGGAATCCTTCAAGTATCCTAAAGCACTTCACTGTTTCCGTAAAATCGGCAGCCCTATATGCCTCAATCAACTGCGGAAAAGGAGTTAAGAATACAGCTTTTTTCATAACAAAATAATTTAATAGTTCATATTATTTAGTAATTTACAACATAATTTGTATTATGTAAAAAGACTATCAATTTTGCGTTTTATGTCAAGCAGTTTTATTTGCACTGTTTCCCAAAAAATCTGTTCCATATTGAGGATAATCATTTTCTCCAATCCCCTGTCGTTGCAAATCATTTGCCAACCGACGTTCTCTTGTGTTTCTCGCTGTTTGATATTCCAGCTCATCTCGGGTATCAAAACCTCTATGGTCAACTCCATAACTATCTATCCCGTTTGTACCTGTCTGGTACCCAAACGGAGATTTGTATTCTTGATAAAAATTCATCTCTTTTCCTTTCATAAAAAAAGGAGCTGTTTAATAACAGCTCCAAAAT
>JBGULQ010000021.1:0-17895 GCA_045116295.1 Alphaproteobacteria bacterium | reverse complement strand
CGCGTCCGTGCGTCAAGGAATCTTGGCTTCAGTGCTTTGCACTGCTTCAATATTCTTAAAAAGTTGTAGATCCCTGGACGATTTTGCAGGCAAAATCGAGTGATGACAGTTTTTAAGACCTCGAGCGACAACAAAAAACACCCCGCAAACGGCAGGGTGTTTTTGTATTGTTTTTTTATTAAATCATTGCCATACCGCCATTGATGTTAATAGTTTGGCCGGTAATGTATTGAGCCTCATCGCTGGCCAAGAAAGCAACAACATTTGCAATGTCTTGAGCTTCACCGAGTTTGGCTTCAGGGATTTTTGCCAATAAAGCGGCTTTTACGTCGTCAGGCAATACATCGGTCATCGGTGTTCTGATGAAACCAGGGGCAATTGAGTTGACAGTAATACCGCGAGAACCAACCTCTTGAGCAAGGCATTTATTCATAGCTATCATACCGGCTTTTGAGGCAGAGTAGTTTGCCTGTCCGGCATTGCCGGTAACACCAACGACAGAAGCAATGCCGATGATACGACCGAAACGGCGTTTCATCATGCCGCGAACAGCAGCTTTTGCAAGCTTAAATCCGGCTGTAAGATTTACATCGAGAACTAATTGCCAATCTTCATCGCTCATACGAATAAACAAGTTGTCTTTGGTCAGTCCGGCGTTGTTTACCAAAATATCAATACGACCGAATTTTTCTTCAACATCTTTTACTAATTGAGAAATAGAATCAGCATTTGTAAGATCTGCGACAAAATATTCAACATTGGAGCCAAGTTCAGATTTGAGTTTTTCCATGTTGTCTGTGCGACGGTCGGTTAAGGCAAGAGTTGCTCCCTGAGCGTGTAATGTGCGTGCGATTTTGTCTCCGAGGCCTCCGTTGGCACCGGTAATTAGGGCAACTTTATCTTTGAGTTCAAACATGTCTTTTTCCTTTGCTGTCTGTTGTTAAAGGTTTTTTGCTAGTTCTTCAATTTCTGCCGGAGTGCAAGCTGAGGCAGTATTAATATCTTTATAACCCCTTTTTACTATTCCGGAAAGAACTTTTCCTGCACCCAGTTCATAAATATCGGTGATGCCGTGAGAATGCATATATTCCATTGTTTCTCGCCAACGAACCGAACCGGTAACCTGCTCAACCAAGTGTTTTATAATTTGTTTTTCATTAGTAATAGGAGTTGCTAAAACATTTGCAATAAGTGGAATTTGTGCCGGATTTGCCTGTACTTCCATGAATACTCTGGCCATAACTTCGGCAGCAGGCTGCATTAGAGGACTATGAAATGGTGCGCTAACCGGTAATTTTATGCATCGTTTGGCTCCAAATTCAGGAGCAATTTCAACCGCTTTATCAATAGCGGCTATATGTCCGGAAAGTACAACTTGTCCTTCAGAATTGTCGTTGGCAGCAACACAAAGATTGTTGGTGTCTTCACATGCTTCAACCAAAGCACTAACATCTTGAAAAGAAAGCCCGATTACGGCTGCCATGCCTCCTACACCGACAGGAACAGCCTTTTGCATGGCATCACCACGAGCTCTGAGCAAGCGGGCGGTATCTGCTAAAGAAAAAACACCGGCAGCACAAGCGGCCGAATATTCTCCTAAAGAGTGGCCGGCAACAAAAGTTGCCTTGTCTTTAATGGCAATACCAAATTCTTTTTCAAGTACGCGAACAATAGCCATAGACACAGCCATCAGGGCCGGCTGAGTATTGATTGTCATGGTCAACTCATATTCAGGGCCGGTGGTCATAAGTTGAAACAGTTTTTGGTTGAGAGTATTGTCAACTTCTTCAAATACTTCGCGTGCTGATACAAAGTTTTCAGCCAATTCTTTTCCCATGCCGACAAATTGTGATCCTTGTCCGGGAAAAACAAAAGCGTTTTTCATAAAAAACCTCTTTGCACATATTGTTATTCCGCTTTGTTTAAGCTTAAAAACCATAAAAAGTCAAGATAAAAAACTTTTGTTAACCAAAGCGAAATAATATATATGTTATAATGCTTGAAATGGAAGATTAAACATATTGGTAGCGTGATAAAAAATGACTAAAAAAAAGAAAAAAATGAGTATTTATTATCAGATAAGCCGCAGAATATATGGCTTGTTTTTGATTTTGATGAGTGTTGCACTGTTGGGGGCGGTTTGCTTTTATTCGCCATTGGACAGCTCATTTAATTATGCCGGAAATAAAGTTACAAACCTGCTTGGCAATTTTGGAGCAAACAGTGCCGATTTTATACTGACTTTTTTGGGCGTGTCGTTACTGATATTTTTGGTTGCTTCGTGTATTTGGGGATATGCATTGTGCTGTTTACAACCAATGACGCATTGGTTCCTAAGACTGTTTTTTTGGTTAGCAGGCATTGTTTCAGCGTCTTTGGCTCTGAGTGGTGTCGGTATGGGAGGGCAACTCGGAAAACTTTTGTATACGCACATAACTCAAGTATTGCCACGGATTCCGTATGAAAAAGAAATTATAGTAACAACAGCAGGGATTTTTGCTTTTTTGGCCTTTAACTATGCGGTTTCGTTGCGGCTGAGTTTTTGGCTGGAAAGTGTTAAAAACATTTTTGTTTTTGTTTACAGAGGAATTAAACTTATAGGCAAAGTATTGAGAATGGCGTTTAACAAAATCCGTCATGTAAGAATAAACCTGCCGGAAAAGAAGGAAAGGCTGGAGCCTGTTTTTGCTGATGAGAGCGACATTGTTGTTGAAAGAAGAGAACCGACAATATCAGAAGCTCCGAAAATCAGTGTTAAACAAGAAGCAAAGCCAAAATCTCCTAAGAAAGAGGTAAAAGTAAAAGAGGCTAAAAACAACGGATATCAATATCCACCGATTGATTTACTCTCAAGGCCGAAAAATAATAATTCAGGCGGAATTAATCAAAAAGAGCTTGAGGACACAGCACATAAACTTGAAGAAGTTTTGCAAGAGTTTGGAGTTAATGGTAAAATTGTTAAAATTCGCCCAGGTCCGGTTGTTACATTGTATGAGTTAGAGCCGGCTCCCGGAACAAAAACCGCCAGAGTTATCGGATTGTCAGATGATATTGCAAGATCTATGTCTGCAGTTTCTGTTCGTATTGCTGTTGTTTCGGGCAAAAATACTATCGGTATCGAGCTGCCAAATACAACAAGAGAAATAGTATGGCTACGTGATTTGTTTGAGGGCAGTGGTTTTACAGATACGAAAAATACATTAAACGTTGTTTTGGGTAAAGATATTGGCGGTGAAAATACTTATGCAGATTTAGCAAAAATGCCTCACTTACTTGTCGCAGGAACAACGGGTTCAGGTAAATCCGTCGGCATGAATTCGATGATTTTATCACTGCTATACAGAATGAGTCCTGATGAATGTAAGCTTATCATGATTGACCCGAAAATGTTGGAATTTTCTGTATATAACGGCATTCCGCATTTGCTTACACCGGTAATTACTGATCCGGCAAAGGCGGTTATTGGTTTGAAATGGGCCGTAAAAGAGATGGAAGATCGATATAAGGCAATGGCACAACTTAATGTGCGTAATATTTCCGGTTATAACAAACGGTTAGAAGAGTTGCGCAATAGCGAAGAAAAGCCGGTAAGAACTGTGCAGACAGGTTTTGATATGGAAACCGGAGCCCCGATTTATGAACAGCAGGAAATAGACCTGACACCATTGCCGTATATTGTAATTGTGGTAGATGAAATGGCCGATTTGATGTTGGTTGCAGGCAAAGAAGTAGAAGCGGCAATTCAACGTTTGGCACAAATGGCTCGTGCTGCAGGTATCCACCTTATTTTATCAACTCAAAGACCATCAGTAGATGTTATTACCGGTGTAATTAAGGCAAACTTCCCGACCAGAATTAGTTTTCAGGTTACATCAAAAATTGATAGCCGTACGATTTTGGGAGAGCAGGGAGCAGAGCAACTGCTCGGAATGGGAGATATGTTGTATATGCCAGCGGGTCAACGTCCGATACGTGTTCATGGTAGTTTTGTTAAAGATAGCGAAGTTGAAGCAATTGTCGAGTATCTTAAGTCACAGGGTGAACCTCATTATGTTGACGGTGTTACTGAGGGTGAGCTTAATACTAAAGATACAGGTGCGGTTTTTGATAAGACAGCAATGGGCGGTGGTGCCGGCAATGATGAAGATTTGTATTCACAGGCGGTAGAAATTGTGCGTAATGATAAAAAGACTTCTATCAGCTATGTTCAAAGAAGACTGAGAATCGGTTATAATCGCGCAGCACTCCTAATTGAAAGAATGGAGGATGAGGGTATTATTACTCCTCCTGATCATACCGGAAAACGAAGTATTGTGGCGTAAACTAGTCGGTTATTGCCGAGTTGTTGCTGACGGTTAATATCAGAATAAATAAAAATATAATCATTGAAAATCCTGCTTTTACGGAAATATTGTCAGGGATTTTGTTGTATTTATTAAAAGCAAATACAAAAAGCGGAGATGTCAGCAGTAGGGCGGTGACGTATCCGGGATTTGGAGCAGAGCGAAGAGCTAAAGTTTTGGCGATAATCAAAATTGCGCTGAAGGATATGATATAAAGTCCGGCTTTAGTGAGTTGCGGTGAAAATGTTTGTTTGAGGCTGTTAATGAGGCGGTTATGATTTTTGCTATAAAACCAGTAAAAATTTACGGCTCCACTGACAAAAGTTGATACTGTCAGATAATAGGCTAAAGAACACCAAACCGATGAGCCGTGCAATGCAATTTCTTTGGTGACGATACTCATGCCGGCAAGCGAAAAAATTGCCGGTATCATATATTTTACCAAACGGCGGGAAACAGGAGTTTTTATCATAAACCAATAGCTGGCGGTAAAACCTAAAAGCAAAAACATGATTATAATAACGTCCCTTTCATTGTTGAGCAGTATGATAAATGATTGTGGAGTTAAAAACCACCATAAAACAGTGGTAATTATTGCTGTTAAGGCCATTATACGAGAAGTCGGTCCTGCACCATAATGTGCAGAAGCAAAAAACAGATGAGAATCATAAATTGCAATCATTATACCTTGGGCAATAAGAAGTTCCCAATAATATACAGATTTTGGAAAAGGAAATAAAAAACAAAACGGCAGGAAAAAAACGAAAATACCAAAGCCCCTCCATACCCCTAACAAATAGGCATTGAGTTTGTAGTGCTGGTTAAATAATGTATAAATTGCCGTAAAGACACCATAGATCAGCCCGTTTATAATCCAGAACATTAGAACCTCCGGATATAAAATAAGCTTTTTTGAGGCAAATAAAAGGGCTAGAGACTGCTGATTTTGTCTTTTATTTGGGGTTTGAGTTTTTCTGCAAACAGAGAAGTCGCTCCGTTATCGATTGCCGCACAAGCATCTTTTGCTGTAGAATTGGTACCCTGAGATGATGATTGCTTGTTCATCGCATCGGTAAGAGATTGTATTTCCGAGTCAACAGAAAAGAAAATGTTGCGTACATAGTCTTCAGGCAATCTGTCCCATGCTTTTATTTCGGTAAGATTGTTTTGGGATAGATATTTATTGTATTTTTCCAGCTCAGATGAAAAAGTATCAATAAAAGCTTTTTGATAGTTTTTCATTGTATAGCCGTTTTGCTGGCAGATGAAAGGATATATTGATAAATGCTTGAATGTCATGGCAGTCATAAATTCCGCAGCCTCATTTTTTGCCGTCTCACCGGTTCGTACTTGTTGCAAGGCTGTAGAAATCGTTTGTTTGTGGGAAGGAAGAACAAAAAATAAGGCCACCAACAAGGCTATAAACAGAACTATACTGCTGAGCAATAAAATAGTTTTGTGTTTCGAGTAAAAATCTTTGTTTGCTTTTTTCATGCCAGACAATCCATATGTTTTAAGCCCTGTTTAGTGCAGGGCTTATAGTTCTACTTAAAAGATTCAATCCAAGAAACAATGGTAGAGTGCGGAGTTAAACCAGTCTTGGTGTCAACCTGTTTGCCGTCTTTGAATAAGAACATTGTCGGAATGCTACGGATTCCGTAACCGGCAGCGGTGTTAGGGGATTCATCAACATTCATTTTGCAGATTTTTACTTTATCGCCCATGGTTTTGCTGACTTCTTCCAAAATAGGACCTAATTGACGGCAAGGACCGCACCATTCTGCCCAAAAATCAACCAGTACTAGACCTGAACTTTTAAGTACTTCACTCTCAAATTGTGCATCGTTAATTGCTAACATAGTTTTTCCTTTCGATTATGCTAATGTCGGTAATTATATAGTTATTTATTTAATTATATTAAAGGTTAATTTGCTAAAAACAATATTATTTTATCAGATTTGCATCATATTTGCGTTGTTGGTCCACAAAATAAAGGTTTTGATGTTTTTTTGTGGATAAATTTTTTGCAGAAGTGCCTTATATGCTCCAAGTTGAGAGCGGTAAACGTTCGGTACTTCGGCAAGAGTTTTGGCAGGATTGCGATTGGTTTTGAAGTCTACAACAATAATTTGATTTTCTTCAATCATCAGTCGGTCAATTTGTCCTGAAATGATTTTACCGTCAATTTCTCCCATAATCGGGACTTCGGCTTTGGAGTTGGGACCAAAAACAGCCTTAAATTCAGGGTTTTGGAGCAATAAAAATATTTCGTTGCATATTTTTTCACGCTGATGTTCGGAAAGCTCCGGTGCTTTGTTTTTTAAGAAATTATGAATAGTTTCATGATGAAGGTTTTGAGAAATATCAGGTAAAAATTGTAAAAGCTTGTGAATTAATGATCCACGCTTGTATAACAAAGCGTCATTATTTATCACAAGCGGTGATAAGGTAGCAGGTTCGTCGTCAGGTTTTGAAGGAGACAGGGGCTTTGCTAAAGGCTTTTCGGCTTCTGCCGGTGTGAAGAAAAATTCGGGCAGAGTATCGTTGACAGTTGTAATTGGAGATTGTTTTGTTTTTTCGACATTTATAATCTGTTCGTTACGGTATGTCCAAACGTTGCTTTTTTCATCAAGAGAAGCAATTTTGGTAAAGCTGCTTTTAAACATACTGTACCACGAGGTTTCCGGTGCTTTAACTTTTTTACGAAAACCGCAAAAAATCATGCGATCTTCGGCTCTGGTTACCGCAACATACATAAGGCGGCGATATTCTTCGAGCATTTTGATTTTTTGTTTTTCGTTCAGTTTGTCGCAGTAGTCGTTAAAATCTGAAGCTTGTGTGGGGTAAAGAAAAATGTCATTGTCCCACAAAATTCCGGCTTCGCGATTGCAATTTGGTACTCTGGTGGTATCAGGAAGAATAACAATCGGAGCCTGTAATCCTTTCGATCCATGAACGGTCATCAGACGTACCATGTTATTTTTTCCGCTTTCCATTTCACGTTTTATTTCGACATCGTCAGCCAAAATCCATTCGATAAAATTTTGCAGGGTAGGGATGTGGTCAGTTTCAAAAGAAAGACTCAAATTTATAAATTCATCAAGTCCGTCTTCGGCTTCGGGTCCCATGCGTTGATAATATTTTTTGCGTCCTCCCATTTTGCCCAAAACAAAATTATACAGCTCAAACGGGCGCATATAGTCTATGTTGTTAAAGAGTTGTTTAAGCTGTTCGGCAACATCAGAAAATTCCGATGAGGTGAGCAGGCTGTTCCAAAGCGTACCCTTACGGCGGTAACAAAGTTTGAACAAATCGTCGTCGTTGAGCCCAAAAAGAGGGGATTTAAGCAGTTCGGCAAGACTTAAATCATCTTCAGGCAAAAGCAAAAATTTACCGAGGCTGATCATATCCTGCACAGCAATTTGCTCCATAAGGTGAATACGGTCAATGCCGGAAACGTTAATATTGAGGTTTTTACACTCACGAATCAGCTCTTCACAAAAACTATCGCGACTGCGAACCAAAACCAAAAAATCTCCGTATTGCAAAGGGCGATTTTTTGATTTGAGAATTTCTCCGCCAGCCACCATGGAATGAATTTTTGAGGCAATCATTTTGGCCATTTGTGATGATGTTGAAACCGTGTGTATACGGTGGTCGGGCAAGTGCCATTTGTCATCTTGTCGTGTTTCGTCCGGTTCAATCATTTCCCAAAACTCGACTTCTCCGCTTTCTCCTTCACGAAAAGCGCGGTGATGAATGGTTTCTCCCTCGGAAGCAACGCCTTTTGAGACCTGATCGTTATCAAAAAGCTGATTTACGGCTTCAAGAATCGCCGGTGCGGAGCGGAAAGAAATTTCGAGATTTATTTTTTCAAAATCAGGGGCTAATGCGCTGAAGTGGTCACGCATTTCATCAAATTTATCGGGATCAGCACCCTGAAAACTATAAATTGATTGCTTACGATCGCCGACCGCAAAAATGGTGCGAGTGTTTTCAGAGCTTCCGAGACCGGCAAAAAATTCATCGCTTATTGACTGAACAATTGCCCATTGATCGGGCGATGTATCTTGTGCTTCATCAATCAAAATATTATCAATGCCGCCATCAAGTTTAAATAAAACCCATCTTGCAGCATCTTTATTTTCAAGCAGGTTGCGGGTGAGCAAGATCATGTCATCGTAGTCAAGTCTGGCATGTTTTTGTTTGAATTCATTATAACCATCAAGCAGCGCTGAAGCAATTTGTAGCACAGCTTTGGTTGAAAGATAAATTTTAACTGATTTTAGTTTTTGAAATAATTCAAGGCAACGATTTGCTTCATCATCAAATATTTGTTTGAGGGAAGGATCTTTTTTGAGATAAGGCATTTTGGTCGGACTGCGAATCTCATCTTTTGAGGTTAGAAAGAGGTGTGAATAGGTATCATAGTCCAACGAATCGAAATTTTGCCCGTCTATCCAAGGGTAGAGAGAATCCATGCCGGAAGATGCCAGACGGCGCAGGTTGTCGATAGGCATATTGTCAAAAAAGTCTTTAATAACCTGCACTTCAGTCAGATTGTCGTCAACTTTTAATTTTTGTGCAATAACGGAAATTAAGTTATCCTTACCGCCATGTTTTTCAATTGTACGGTTGATTTTTCCGCGATTGTTTATGATAGAATTGATAATGTCGGAAAAACCGCGTTCATTAACATGAAATGTCAGATAGTCTATTGCTAAAGCAAGTTCGCTGTTAGGATGTAAGCCGGCGGTTTGGAAAAGTTTTGATTTTACCTCGTTAATTGCTTCAATAGCATTGCGATCGTCCATAATGTCAAAATACGGTGATATTCCTGCCTCAAGAGGAAAACGTTTGAGGACTTCTTGACAAAAACTGTGAATAGTCTGAATTTTTATGCCGCCGGGAACATCAAGCAAAGTGGCAAAAAGTTGGCGTGCACGTGATTTAAGTCGAGAAAATTTGGTGCTGTCGTCAGGTAATTTGCCAAAGAGTGACAACAACTCTTTTTCGAGTTCATCTTCAGAAATTATTGCCCATTTTGAAAGTCGTTCAGCAACACGAGAGTTCATTTCAACAGCAGCAGCTTTGGTGTATGTCAGACAAAGAATTTTTGACGGATTAACACCGGAGAGCAGTAATCGCAATACACGGTCGGATAAAACCTTGGTTTTTCCGGTGCCGGCAGAAGCTCCAACCCAAACTGATTTTTTAGGGTCGGCGGCTTGTCGCTGCTGGGCAGTTGCAATCAGTCCGAGCTGTTTGCGGAGAGATAAAATGTCGTTGTTATTTGTCATTGTCGTTTACCTCCCACTCGTTGATGCGTGACAAGTGCTGATAGTCGGAATGAGTCAATGCGTGTTTGGGGTCAGGTTTGGTGTAATACCCGTTTTCAGGATTGTCGAACATAGCAATCAGCTGTTTTATTTTTTCAAAGTTGTCCGATAACACGTTTTCAATGTCTTTTTCTGCAGTAACCGTTTCTTTGTTTAATCTCCAATAAGAAAGGCTTTTTACAGGAGCGGCAGGAATATCAGGATAGCCACCGTTTAAGGCGATAATACCTTCTATAGGCAGTTGAGGAGCATAACCGGCGACAATTTGTTTTAAGCTATGTGCAGAGCCGGTTTTGTAGTCGATAATATTGAGAGAACCATCTTTAGTTTGGTCAATGCGATCACTACGGGCTCCGATTGTAAAAGGTCCGGCCGGAGCGTTAAAAGTTGTTTTGCCGCTTATTTCACAATGAGTGCGGCGAATGTCGGAACGATAGTTCTTCTCGGTTACAACAATCCAGTCAATGGTTTTGAGCATTTTGGGCCACCAAAAAGCTCGTATTTCATTGTCAATATTATGTTTATCAAGCTCGTCGGAAGCAAGCTTTTGCAACTGTTGTTCCATATCTTGAGGAAGATCTTCAGGGTACTGAAGATAAAATTTTTCAAGAATGGCGTGAGTGATTATGCCAATGTCAATTGCATCAGGGTCGGGATTAATATCTTCAGTTTTACGCAGCCGCAAAATTTTGGAGGCAAATATGGTATAAGGATCATAAAGAAGGCGCTCGATATCGTTTGCCCATAGTTCACGAGGGCGTGCTTCGAGGGGTGGTTTTGGGCAAGGAGCGGTTGTAGGAACGATGTTTTCAGTGCGCTCAAGTTTCCGTATCCACTGTAGTTGCTGTTTGTAAAATAAAGTTGATATATCAATTGAGATGGCACTAAGAACAGTTTCAAGACGCATAAGCCAGCGTGATTTTACGGTTGGAGCGCCGTCAACTCTTTCAGCGCGGGTAAGAAAAACCTCTTTGCCACACACCATTTCGCAAAAGTCGTGAGCAAGTACACCGATAGCTTTTTCAGGAAGAGGAAAGCCAAAGTCTTTTTTCATCGGGCGAGAAAGCCAAGCTCCTGAAGATGAATTTGCCGGCATTGTTCCTTCGTTTAAACTGCTGATTATTATGCAGTCAAAAGTGCATAAGCGCGCCTCAATCGGACCAAGAATCCGCAAACGAGGATGAGAGCCATATTTACTACGCACCATTGTTCCGGCAAGCATTGCTTCAAACAGTTCGAGATATTGTCCGTTGGGTATGTCGCCGAGAGTGTCGGCGGCTTCAATCAAGCCGGTAATCAAGGCGGCAGCAGCTTCGCCGTTTTCTCCTGACCATAAAATTTCCGCTCCACTTTTATCAGGGCGAGAAGCAATCAGTTCAGCCAATTTTATATGTGCAGTTAAAAGCCCTTTAAAAGAGGCCTGCGGCTGAGAAATCAGATTGTAAAATTCGGCAAAAATCTCTTTTTGAGTATTAATAAAATCGGAACCGTCAGAGTTGCGCTCTTTGCGGTTGCGGAGAAAGTTTTTTTCATAATTGCGAATTTCAGTACGAATTTGTGGAGATGATTGCCCGAAACAACTCAGAGGATGCTTGTATAAACTGAGTAAGGGCAATGGGGCAAAATCTTGTTCGCATACGGCTGCAATCAAACGTAAAAATATTCCTTGCGGTGTTTGTGACAGAGGAATACCGGCGGAATCGTCAGCTTTGATGTTCCAACGTAACAGCTCGTTTGAAACACGGCGTGCCAAATTGCGGTCTTCGGTAATCAAGGCGGTGGTTTTTTCCGGAGTTTCGAGGTTTTGCCGCATTATTGAGGCTATTACCATAGCTTCTTCGCGCGAATCACGACAGTTTATGATTTTCAGTCCGTCAAGTGCAGAAGGATTAAGACTATCAGGAGTTAAATTTCTCCAATTATCGGTAGAATCAGCAGGGCGCATAACCTCAGAAAAAAGTTTTTCACGCGCGGTATTTGTCGGGTTGCCGATATCAGGAATTTCGGAGCGAGACAGTTTTAAGAAATCAAGAAGTTGTTTTAGCTCAAACTGAGGGTGTGTTTCGTCAACCATATTCCATGATGCGTCATCAAGATATTTATCAATTCCTGATAACCATACCGAGCCGTTCGGCATTTCGGCAACGGTTTTTACAAGTTCTTTCATTGCCGGAAAAGTGGCAGTTGTGCCGGCGATGATAATTTCTTTTTGAGGGGCGTTTTTTTGCCATATTTGGTTTTGTTGTTTGAGCAGAAGATTGTTGTATTCAGCAATGTCAATCAGACCGCGTTCTTGTAAAATTTGCGGAAAATAAGCGGTGATGATTTTTAAGAAATCCAAGGTGTTTTGCCAGTGAGCAGCGTATTCCTCAGGAACAAGGTTTTGAAGTTTGGCAAAGTCGAGCTGTTCGTTGTTGACCATATCAACCAGTGATGCAAGCTCACGAGCCAAATAACAAGCCTGAGCAAAAGAAATGTGCTCTAGTTTAAAGTCATCGGGACGAGCGGTAATCAGTCTGATGAAAATCATTAAACGCTCAGTGGGAGAAATGGCGTTGGGGATATCAATATCGTTGCCGGAAAAGAAAAATCCATCTTCGTCAACATTGCCCAGAGGCAAAATTTGCGGGAGCAGAGTGGCGTTCATCCCGTGCAAACGGATAAAAGCATTGCGCAGTTCTCTAACAGCGCGGCGGTTGGGCAAAAGAACGGTTACGTCCGTTAATTCAAGCAAGTTGTCGGCATACTTTTTCAGCAAGTGAGATGCTAAAACATCAACCAGCGAGCAACTTAGAGGAATGTTGTAGACGTGTGGCAATCTGCGCTCCTTATTCGAGTTCTTTTATGAGTTTTTCAAGAGCACGGCTACGGTGTGAAATTTTGTTTTTTATGTTATCGCCAAGTTCTGCAAAAGTCTTGTCGTATCCTTCAGGGATAAAAATCGGGTCATAGCCGAAACCACCGTTGCCTTGCGGTTTTTCGGCGATGGTTCCGTTTACACGACCTTCAAAAATTTTGGTTTTTTGATTGGGGTTGGCCAAGGCCATAAAGCACGAAAAATGAGCTTTGCGATTTTTTGAGCCGGAATCGTCAATTTCCTTAAGCAACATCTCCATGCCTTTTTTGAAATCACGATTGGGTGCATAACGTGCGGAATATACTCCGGGTCGACCGCCCAAAGCATCAACACATAATCCCGAATCGTCGGCCAGACATGGAAGCCCGCATTTTAAGCTTATGGTGTTGGCCTTAAGTTTAGCATTTTCTTCAAAAGTTTTACCGGTTTCTTCAATATCAGTAAGGTGTAACTCTGCAGCTGATTGTACTTCTATTTTGAGTGGAGCAAGCAGAGATTTTATCTCGTTTATTTTTCCCATATTGTGGCTGGCGACGACAAGTTTGGTTATTTTCATCTATTTTACTCCTAAAACTTCTTTTTGTTTGGCAATAAGTTGTTTGATGCCATCTTTGGCCAGTTTCATCAATTCGCCGAATTCAGCTTCTTCAAAAGGATCTTCTTCAGCAGTTCCTTGGATTTCAACAATCTTTCCGCTTTCGGTTAAAACAAAGTTCATATCCACCTGAGCGTTTGAATCTTCGTCGTAGTCAACATCAATAATTTTGCTACCATGAAAAATGTCACAGGATACGGCGGCGACGAACTCTTTAATCGGATTTTTCTTAATTTTCTTGTTTTTAATTAAGTATTGAATTGCCTGATATAAGGCGACGAATCCGCCGGTGATTGAAGCAACTCTGGTGCCACCGTCGGCTTGAATTACGTCGCAGTCAATACAAATAGAAATATCTTTTAATTGTTCAAGGTCAACAACAGCTCGCAACGAACGACCGATGAGGCGTTGGATTTCATGGGTGCGTCCAGATGGTTGTTTGAGTTCTCGAGGAGTGCGTTGGCGGTTGGCACGTGGCAACATTCCATATTCGGCAGTAATCCAGCCACGGTTTTGACCTTTGAGCCAGTTAGGGACTTTTTCTTCAACACTGGCGGTGCAAATAACGTGAGTATTTCCGTATTTAACCAAGCAAGAACCTTCCGCATAGGGGTTAAAACCGGGAATCAATTCAATGTTTCGAAGTTGGTTGTTTTCTCGATTGTTGTTTCGCATTGTCTTTCTCAAGCAAAATTAAAACTTACTAAAAAATACGATATTTAAAGGTGTTAGGCAATAAAAAACCGGAGTTTTGACTCCGGTTTTTGAATTATTCAACTTTTATTGATGAGCGCTTGCGCTGAATCGGATCCAAAATGCGCTTGCGCAGACGAATGGTCTTGGGGGTAACCTCAAGGAGCTCGTCGTCTTGAATATAAGACAGACCTTCTTCCAAACTGATGCGACGCGGAGGTGTTAAGCTGATGGCCTCGTCTTTTCCGGCGGCACGAATGTTGGTAAGCTGTTTAGAACGGCAGGGGTTGACCTCAATGTCATTGGGTTTTGTATGTTCACCGATAATCATGCCGACATAAACAGGAACATTCGGGTCAATAAACATCGGACCACGGTCTTCAAGTTTCCACAAAGAGTAGGCAATTGCCGTTCCGTTTTCGCTTGAAATTAAAACACCGTTGCGACGACCTTCAATCTCGCCTTTGTAGGGTTCATACTCATAAAAACTGCGGTTCATTACGCCGGTGCCGTGGGTGTCAGTCAAAAATTCGGAGTGGTAGCCGATTAAACCACGGGTTGGGGCATGAAAGATAAGACGAACTTTGTTACCGGCTTGAGCAGGTATCATTTCGATAAGTTCAGCACGACGAAGTCCCATTTTTTCAACAACGGTGCCGGAAAATTCTTCATCTACATCGACAACAACTTCATCAACCGGCTCGGTGATTTGACCGTTTTCGTCTTTATGGAATACAACGCGAGGACGAGAAATCGAGAGCTCAAAACCCTCACGACGCATGGTTTCAATCAAAACACCAAGTTGCAGTTCTCCTCGTCCGGCAACTTCGAACGCATCAGAGTTGGCAGTAGCGCTAATCTTGAGCGCAATGTTGCCTTCGGCCTCTTTTTGCAAACGCTCGGCAATAACACGAGATGTAACTTTGTCGCCTTCACGTCCGGCAATCGGCGAATCGTTAACCGAAAAAGTCATTACCAATGTCGGGGGATCAATAGGTTGAGCCTCAATGGCTTCGGTTACGGAAAAATCGCACAAAGTGTCGGCAACAGTGCCTTTGGCAACACCGGCAATGGCGACAATGTCTCCGGCAAAAGCCTCATCAAGACTTTGACGGGTAAGACCGCGATAAGCCATGATTTTGGTAATACGAAAGCGTTCAACCTCTTTGTTACCGTGAGTCAAAACTTTTACGGTATCACCGGCTTTGACGCTACCGGAATAAATTTTTCCGGTGAGCATGCGACCGATAAATTTGTCGGCTTCAAGAGTTGTGGCCAACATTGAAAAAGGTTTGTCAGGGTAGCACAAAGGAGCAGGAACTTTTGATAAAATAAGATCAAAAAGAACGCTCAAATCTTTCTTTTCTTCGCTTAAATCTTTGACTGCCCAGCCGTTACGTCCGGAAGCATAAAGAACCGGAAAATCGAGTTGTTCATCAGTAGCATTGAGGCTGACAAACAAGTCAAAAACCTCATTTAAGACGTCGTCAACACGAGCGTCAGGTTTGTCGGCTTTGTTGATGACAACAATCGGCTTAAGTCCGACTTTTAAGGCTTTGCCAAGTACAAATTTGGTTTGAGGCATAGGACCTTCGGAGCTGTCAACCAACAAAATTACGCCGTCAACCATAGAAAGAATGCGCTCAACCTCACCACCAAAATCGGCGTGTCCGGGGGTATCAACAATATTAATACGAACACCTTTCCACTCTACAGAAGTGCATTTTGAAAGAATGGTAATACCTCTTTCGCGCTCAAGTTCGTTTGAGTCCATAGCGCAAGTTTCAACCTTTTGATTGTCGCGAAAAGTTCCGCTTTGTTTTAAGAGCCCGTCAACGAGGGTGGTTTTGCCGTGGTCAACGTGAGCAATAATGGCTATATTTCTAAGCTCCATTTTGATTTTCTTTCGTTTAATATATTCCAAATTCAGGCGCACAATAGCACAAGTTTGATTGTTTTCAAGCAAAAATTACATATTTGAATCCTGTTTTTGTAAATGTTTTTGTCGATATTTAGAAGCTACATTGATAGGGTAAAATATTTTTTAATACAAAATTGACAAAACATTTGACATAAGAGGTTGTTTGTGGTATGATGGACACTGATAAAAAATTATTAATTTAAAAAAGTTTTATAATTATGAGGGATTTCTTTAAAAAAGTGTGGATTGTTACCCGCGCATGTTGTGATTGCAAACTCAATGCTGAGGAAGAGGAAGTGCTTTTTCTTCATCCATGGGCGCTGAGGATGTGGTTTGCTGTGAGCCTTTTTGATAATCAATATCCTAAAAATTTTGATTGCAGAAAGATTTTTGAACTTCCACTTGATAAAATTGTGGCGGTGCTGACAATAGCATGCAAAAGAGACCACAATATCATGTGGAAGCCGGAAGTGCAGAGCAATATCTTTAAGTTGCCGGTAGCGTATGCCGAAAAATTTGGCATGTGGATTATCAAATATACTAGGTTTGGTGACGGCGCACAAAGTGATATGTTGACAGTAGCCGAGAATGACGGCGAAGAAGGTTTGCCTTTGGATGTTGTTATTCGACTGGTACGTGCATGTACTGAGAATAGGTTTAATGAATTACATCAAAAAGCCCGAAAGAAGCTTGTGGGATTGTTGGCTAAGTATCTCGACAATGAGGATCTGATAGAGCTGGTTCTCAAGTACAAATCCGATGATGATGTACAATGCGGTATGCTTACTGTAGCCGATGACGAGAACAAAGAAGGCTTGCCTCTGGATTTGGCAATTCGCCTGGTTTGTGCAACTATTGACAACGGACAAGAGCTTTGTAGTAAAGCGTTTTGTATGCTACTTGCGTTGGTGGCCAAATATCCCACCAATGAGGATTTGATAAATCTGGTCATTAGACACATTATTTTGTGGCACAAAATTGACCCAGAGGCAGAAAGCGCAATGTTGACTGTAGCAGAGGACAGCAACAGCGAAGGCTTGCCCTTTGAAATCGTCCTCCGTCTGGTGGAAGAATTTGTTCCGATTGGGCGGAGATTTAAATCTGATAAAAAGCTGATCAGGTTGCTTGATCAACATTCAGGATGTGAGGCGTTGGTGAATACGATTGAAGAGTATGTTGCAAAACATGGTCTTGATCAGGATGGACAAATGGAGATGTTAGATCTCTATCATGATGGCAAGCTTCGCGCAATCGTTATTCGCCTGCTGAAGGCGCATATCAATCTGAGCAAAAAAGTATGTGCTTCACAGGAAGAACTGGAAATGGAGTCTGAGGATCTTCTTGTGCTGATGGCTTTTCGCTGTGCGCTTTGGGAGGTTGCGGTAGAAAAACTCTTACGATTGCTCATCGACTATCCTGAAAGTGAAGAACTGGCAGATTTTGCCGTTACTTACCTGAAAGCATTTTCAGTAGGTTCTGTTGCTGAGGGGATTATGCTTGATACATCAAATTCGCAATTTGCACTGCCCATTGATTTGGCAACTCGGTTGCTGGTGGCTTATGTCATTGATGGAAAGCATGAGCTTACGGCTGTGGTCAAGTTGTTTGAGTTGGTGACCAGGTATCCTGACAACGAAGATGGAAAGAGGGTTTTCTATCACCATATTCAGGAAGCAGATCTGCCGGATGAAGCTATAAGTGCAGTTTTTACTCTGCCAGATGAACTGTGCGCCTATTTGCTTTTACAACAAGCAAGGCGTGGCTTTTCTAAAGGTCTGAGAGACACGTTAATTGCTCAAATTTACTTGGGTGTGATGAAGCCATAACAGCTACTATTTTTAGAAACAAACAAGCCACTCGGAAACGAGTGGCTTGTTTGTTGTTTTAAGATAGGAGTTGTATCTTATTTCAAAATCTTAGATACAACGCCGGCACCTACGGTGTGACCACCTTCACGGATAGCAAAGCGCAAGCCTTCTTCCATTGCAATCGGGTGGATCAATTTGGCTACCATGTTAATGTTATCGCCAGGCATTACCATCTCGGTTCCGGCAGGCAACTCTACAGCACCGGTAATATCGGTGGTGCGGAAGTAAAATTGCGGACGATAGTTGTTGAAGAACGGAGTATGACGACCGCCTTCTTCC
>JBGULQ010000020.1:0-37939 GCA_045116295.1 Alphaproteobacteria bacterium | reverse complement strand
TGTTAAACAAGCTACTGTTAGAAATTTTGAAAAATTGCCATTAAGCATTAAGATGAAAGAGAATGATATAAAAAAATTCGCTTCAATATATGCAGAAACAGATGCTTTTGAAGTTAGTCCAATATACACCGATGAACTTAATTTTAGTATAAAAACTGAAAAGGATGTTTGTATAAAAATGCAATTTTTGGCTTTAATATCAGAAAAACATTATGATGATGTTTTGATTAACAATAAAAAAGTTGCAGTTTGGTCGCTGACAAAAGATGAAGAACCTCCTTTTAAGAGAACAATCTGCTTAAAACGAAAAGATATACCTGAAGATGGTAAAATTGTGCTGAAAATAGATCGAAAAATGCAGTGTGACATTTTCACTTGTGGCTATGGGTGGCAAGAAATTGAGGTTGTAGAACAGCAGGATTAACGGACAATTTCGAGCAAGGGTGCGCTAAAATCATCTATACTCGGGTTGCAGATATATGCGCCGGCGGTTATTTCTCCGGCGTATATTGGCAGTTGAAAAAGGCGAATCCTAACAAAATCTTTGCCGTTTAGGGAATAGGACAAGCAAAATTCGTCCTGATAGCTTTCTAATCGATATGACATTTGATCAGAAATTACGGGTAGCGGTACCAGTGACAAGTCAGAAGTTCCGTTACAAGTTACTGATGTAGCTACTGACCAACTGTGGTCGGGGTTTCGAATGAGAGAGATTTTGCACCAATTATATTCATCAACTCGTCCCATCAAGCCGCATTGGGCTCCAACCGGTTGTAAATCATCGATTTTCCATTTGACGGTAATATTAAAGTCACGAGTATATTCCGTATAGAAAAAATGGCCGTTATCACGGCTAATGCCATGGCGAACGTCCTGCCAGAAATCAGTTTTTTTATCAGGAATAACAATAAAATTGTCGGTTCCAAGGCGAAAATTCGGCTCATTCAGCCAGTCAAAGTCACGTATAGCCTCTAAAAGCATCAAAAACTCCTGACATTTTCATCGGGAAGCGAGGCAACAACCTCATCGAGAGCCGGAACTTTATCTGTAGGAGAGATAATTTTCAGGGTCATGATTTGATCGCCGGTCCCTTTGAAATTTTTTAATCCTTTGCCCTTAAGGCGCAATTTTTCGCCACTGGATGCGTATGGAGGGATTTTGACAGCAACGTTGCCATCTATTGTCGGAACAACAATCCTTGCCCCTAAAATTGCCTCTTTCAGGCTAATAGGCAAGTCCATAAGCACATTTTGACCCTCGAGTCTGAAATATGGGTGTTGAGCAACATTGAGGGTAATCAGAACATCTCCGTTGGCACCGCCCATATGACCGGTTTTGCCCAGACCTTTCAGGCGCAAGGTCTGACCGTCGACAGTGCCGGCAGGAATCTTGACATTGATGCTTTTGCCACCGATTTTGACCTGTTTTTCCGCCCCCCTGACAGCTGATAAAAAGTCAATTTTCATCGTGTAGGTAATGTCTTCACCTTTGCGGGCGCGTGTTTGTTGACGCCCTGCTCCGCCGGTAAATGCAGAAAATATCTCTTCACCAAAAATAGAGGAGAAATCAAAATTGGCTCCCGAATTTCCGGATGAGCTATAATAAAAGCCGTTGTTGTCGCTAAAAGGGTTGCCATTTTGACCGAATCCCTGCCCAAAACCGGCTCCGAAACCTGTGGGTTTTCCGTCCGAATCGATCTCGTTGTTGTCATATTTGGCACGCTTTGATTCGTCACCCAAAATGTCATATGCTGCTGAAACTTCCTTAAATTTTTCAGCAGCGGCAGGATTGTCTTTGTTGACATCAGGGTGATATTTACGAGCAAGCTTGTGATAGGCCGATTTGATATCGGCCTTGCTTGCTGTTTTAGTAACACCTAATATTGCATATAAATCTTTTCCCATTGATACTTTTCACGACCTTTCAGTATCTATATAGGGTTTATTTTCGGTGATTACAAGTTTACACAATCAAAGGTAACACGGCGATAATAGCCATGATATAAATTGATTTTGCGCATAATGGCCGTACGATTACCATGCTCACGGCAATAATGTGCTGCCAAAGGCATCATTTCGTCAACCTGAATATCGCGATATTCGTATGTTACAGAATTATCATTTTGACTTTGAACAGAAACACGGTTGGCAAAGGATTTGTACTCGTTTTCATCAACTTTTACATCTTTGCTGACTGTCGGAGCTTTAATTACCGCGCTTTCACTAACACAGCTGGTATCCTGCTCTACAACATAGTAACTGATTTTGTCGTCTACAATTGGAGCAGCAGCAACTACAGGAGCAACAGCCGGAACCATAACAGTCTGAGGTTGGACACGAGGAGCTACAGGTTTGCGAATCGGACGATTGCAGAACAAAGCATAATAGTTCTCGCAAGAGCCGTTAGTACAATTTACGCAGTGGCAAGCACCCAAAATTAAGCAGAGTCCGAGGGTTAGTATATTGATTTTTTTCATATTTTTAGTCCTTTTCTAAAATTGCATAAACGGAACTTAGCACTTTTCGACAAATTTGGCAACTTTTATTTTAACACATCATAAATTTCTTTGCCTGCTCGTTCCAAAATTTGGAGCACACGGCGGTTTTCAGAGTTCTTGTTTTTGCTGTTGCTGAGTTTTTCGAGCATTTTTTGCAGTTTGCGGTTAAAGTTGGCATTTTGCCGTAATGCTTCCACATCTTTCAGTTCTTCCTCATCATCAATTTTGTAGTCAGCAACCGCTTTGATGACTGCCAGATATTGAGCGTCTTTGGTCGCTGCAAATTGTGCATGAGCATTGCACGATAACAATAAAATTGCGAGTAAAATAAGCGGTATTTTTTTCATAGTTTTCCCTCAATGTAAATTTATGATTGAGTTTGTTGCAAGGATTAATATAATACTGTTTAGTTTGATTTTGCAATTAGATATTGAGGCAATACAATGAAAAAGACAATTTGGGTTTTGCTAGATGACAGAATGGGAAGTGTCGGACAAGCGAAGGGAATCTTACAAGAACTGACAGACGATTTTGAAATCGTAGAAAAGAAGATAGTTTATACAAAGCTGGGAGCAATGCCAAATTGGATCAGAGGAAGCAATTTTCTTATCGGTGTTGATCGGCAGTTATCAGACAATCTGGTCGTTGAGGAATATCCTGATGTTGTTATGTCAATAAGTCGCAGAACTGCCCCTGTTGCATTGTGGATTAAGCGTAAATCAGGCGGAAAAACCAAAATTGTACAATTGATGTTGCCGGGAAAATACGGACTTAAGAATATGGATTTAGTAATTGTGCCGGAACATGATAGGGGAAAAGTTGAAGGCAATAATCTGTATTATATTACCGGATGTCCGCATCGAATTAATGATAAAACATTGGCAGAGGCAAGAGAAAAGTGGACGGCGGAATTTCTTAAATTGCCACGCCCTCTGACTGTTGTTTTGGTCGGTGGGGCAATCAAGGGAAAACCTTTTAGCGATAGCAATGCCTCTTTGTTAGCAGATGCTATTGCTTATGTGCAAGAACAAACAAGCGGCTCTATTCTGATTACGTCCTCACGCAGAACAGGAAAAGCGGCAGAAAATATAATTATGAACAAAATACAAGGAATTCCGACATATACATATCTGTGGGGAGAGAAAAAAGAGAATCCGATAATGGGTTTCTATGCCTGTGCGGATCGTTTTATTGTAACCGGTGATTCTGTTTCAATGGCATGTGAGGCTTGCGGAACAGGGAAACCGGTATTGATTTTTACCGGCAAAAAATGGTTAACCTCAAAGCATATGCGTTTTGTAAAATCTTTGGTAGACGAAGGATATGCTGTTGATTTTTCTTCAGAAAACTTTATAGATTTTGTTCCGCAAAAAATGCTGCGCCCATCTGTTGAAGTCGCCGAAAAAATAAAAGAATTGGTATTTTAGTAAAGGCTATTTTTACGCGTAATGACAACCTTTTGATACATTTTACCAAAGTAGGTTGTTTTGTGCCACTCGTACAGGCGGCGGTTGACAATATAATCCTTGATTTCGGTTTGCCACATTCTTTCGGCAAATGGTTGATATAAACGATTAAACATTTTGACAAACCATTTCAGCGGATGCCACCAAACAGCATTATTGTAATCTATAAAAACAACCTTGCCTTCCGGCGCAAGATTGGAAAGAATTTGGTTTATTACTTTACTCTTGGTAGGCAGCGGTAACTCGTGTAGCAGCATATAGCAAATGATTACATCATATTTGCCGCTGAATGGGACTGCAACATCACGGTTTATAAAGTTCATGTAGGGATATGCAAAACGATATTTGCTTCGAATGTAGCGCAGCTGCGTTAAGCTGACATCGACGACATCAAGTCGGCCGTAAACACCTATTTTTGCGGCTAACTCACCAAGTTGATTGCCAAATGTTGCTCCCAATTGCAAAACTTGTTGATGAGGGCTGACTTCTGCAACGCAGGAATCGGCTAATTTTTGGCTGTAGCCGAATGTCAAAAAATTTAAAAAACGTTGATGATTAAACAACCTAGTCAGAAACCTGCTTTCGTACAGGCGACTGTAAAATTCCTGCTGGTAAAGGGGAATAGCGGCCGGATTTTCAACTATTTTTTGTTTTGCCATAATTTACTCCTTTTTCCAATCACCACAAATTGCCTGATAGCATGAGAGAGCTGCCAGTACCGCTGTTTCCGCACGCAGGATCCTCTTGCCTAAACTAACTGAATGAGCATATGACTGTGTATGCAATAAGGCTAATTCTTCTTCACTAAAGCCACCTTCAGGGCCGACAAGTATGGCTGCAGGCGTTTGCGACGTTGCAAAGGTGGAAGCAATGTCAGTTCCGGCTCCTGTTTCATCCATAAAATAAAGTTGACGGGTCGGATCCCAGTTTGTTAAAAGTTTGTTTAAGGCTATCGGCTCTGATATCAAAGGAAGATCAACGCGGCGTGATTGTTCGGCAGCTTCAATCGTTTGAGCTTGCCAACGTTCTATTTTTATCTTGTCCGAAATGGTGTAGCGTGTAATGACTGGAACAATGCGAGAAGCACCAAGTTCGGTGGCTTTTTCAACAACAAAATCAGTGCGGTCTTTTTTGAGCGGAGCAAACATCAGCCAAATATCAGGGACGCATTCAAAATCACGAGTTTTGCTATTAATTTTAAGCAAAACAGATTTTTTATTTTTTGGGGTGAGTGTGCAGTCAAATTCTCCATCACGATTATTAAAAGCCAGCAATTTGTCGCCAGACTGCAAACGCATAACGGTAAGCAAATAATGACTCTGTTCTGCATTCAATTCGACAACGGAATCGACAGACAAATCGACATCTGTATAAATACGGATTTTTGAAGTCTTCGGCACGTGGCTCTCCCTAACAAAATTCTGCATAAATGACTCAATAAACTTGAGTTTTGATGCTAACTATTATAACTCATGGTTAGTTAAGTTTTAGTTACAGGCAAAAAAATATGATTATAACTATCGACGGACCTGCTGCTGCAGGTAAAGGGACTCTGGCGGCCAGCTTGGCTAAAAAATATAATTTGGCATATTTTGATACCGGTATGGTGTATCGTGCCGTCGGGTTGGAGATGCTGCTCAACGGATATGATTTGAGCGATAATAAAAAAGCAGAAGATTTTGCCGAGAACTTAACTTTTCCAAAAATGATGGAGTTGTCAAAAAATCCGGAATTTCGCTCATTAAACGGAAGTCGCGCAGCGTCGGCAGTGGCAGCTATGCCAAAAGTGAGAGAAGCTTTGTTACAAATGCAACAAAATTTTTCGCATAATCCGGTCTTTGCCGACGGAAGTAAGGCTGACGGGGCAATTTATGACGGGCGTGATACCGGAACAGTTATATGCCCGCATGCGGATATTAAGTTTTTTGTAACTGCCTCACCGGAAGTTCGGGCAATGCGGCGTTTTAAGGAATATCAGGAAAAAGGACAAGCCGCTAATTATGAAGAAGTGCTTGAACAAACCATCGCACGCGACAAAAATGATTATGCCCGCGCTGGAAGCCAGCCGGCGGCAGATGCCATACATTTTGACACATCAGACCTTTCAATTGATGAGGTTTTTGACCAAGTATGCGCAATAATCGAGAAAAAACAAGCTGCTGTTTAATACGTACGATGTTTCTTTTCGTATATTTTTATTTTGCAAAAACGGTAAACTATTCCTCTTCCCTTGTATTTTTTCTCAAAAACAAAGTTTTTGATTGATTTGATGATTTTAGAAAGTGGCTCAAAATTTGAGTTTTTAGCATAATTCGAATCCAAAAATTTGCTTATAAGTTCATAATCATACTCGGTGTATTTTTTAATAAACAGCGGAGCAAGTTTTTGAAAATGGTTATTGTCCATAAGGAAAGCCTGTTTTTTAATGAGCGGCATACCCAGTAGGAAAAGGATAAAAAAATCGTCATCATATACTCGGGTTTTGTTCGGGCGAAAACGATGAGTAAGCCGTATAAAAAAAGGAATAGTTTTAAGGCCGTTTTTGATAACTGATTGGTTTTTCTTGATTTGTTCTTTTAAGTTATTTTTTGAAAAGACTGCGTCCCATTTTAATCCGTGTTCTTCTATAATTGCAGATATCTTTTTTTCATAAATACGGACAATATCATTTTTAGCCATTTCAGTTTTTATATCGGTTATAAAATCCTTAAACCATCGGGTAGCAAAAACTTCCGGTTTTAAGACAACAAAAAAACTCATCATAAATTTGTTGGCACACAATGACCATGCCGAAACATTGACTTTTTCCATCTTTTTGAAAATATTTTCTAAAGGATATAGCGGACCAAACATCGAATCGTTAGCTAAAATCAGTTCATCATAATCTGTCAAATTGAAAATTTTGTTATATAAAATTCCCCATGAGCCAAAGTCGTACTTTTTATGCCTTTGTGCAAGACAAAGCTTGGTATAAGGTTTAATTTTAAGCAATTCTTCTTTTGGCATATCACAATCGGCGCAGTAATAAATATCGGCATATTCGGAAAGTTTTTTGAGATAATAAACAACATAATCTTCAATAATATTTTGTTTGCTATAGCCGGCAAACAAGCACAGTCTTTTAGTCATGTTCAACTCCAATACAATAAAAAAGTCGCTTGATGAAAGCGACTGGAAGTTGAACCCATTTGAACGAAATGTGCAGTGTATTTGGCGTGTATATGCTACACACCTTATTAGCTGCCTTCCAGTCATAGACTAAAAGGCAGTTTTTACGCCCGTAACCGAGCAACGTTCATAAGGGGTTCAATCCTTACACCGGTAATCAGCCGATGCAGTTTTAGGATAATTTGCGAAAATGCATAAGTCAAACAAAAAAAATCTTGAAAAATAAATATTTGTGTGTATAAAAGACCTGACTCTGAAAACACGGTGCGTTGTTTTTTGAGGATTGTAACACGCACAAGTCCACCCTTTTTTAGTTCTCGGGTTGGCATTTTTTGAATTGATTTTTTATATGAATACAGAATTTCAAGTTCCAGAAACAAAAGAAGTATTTGCCGACTTGCTCAATGAGCAAATGGGCGAGCAACATTTTGCCGGTTCAGTAGTAAAAGGCACTATTGTCAAAATTACTCCTGACTTTGTTATGGTTGATGTAGGGTTGAAGTCTGAAGGACGTATTCCTCTGCGTGAATTTGGTCAAAATCCGGAATTAAACGTCGGCGATGTTGTCGAAGTTTATGTTGATCGCTATGAAGACAGAGACGGAAATGTTGTATTGTCTCGTGAAAAAGCTCGTCGTGAAGAAGCTTGGCAAGATCTGGAAAAGGCTATGAACGCCGGCGAACGTATCAACGGTGTTATCTTTGGTCGTGTTAAAGGCGGCTTTACCGTTGATTTGAACGGTGCTATCGCTTTCTTGCCGGGGTCTCAAATTGATATCCGTCCGATCCGCGATATTTCTCCGTTGATGGGAATTTCTCAGCCGTTCCAAATTTTGAAAATGGACAAGGTTAGAGGCAATATTGTTGTTTCTCGCCGTGTTGTTTTGGAAGAAACTCGTGCTGAATCTCGCGCCGAACTTATCGACGCCATTAAAGAAGGCTCTGTTCTCGAGGGCGTTGTTAAAAACGTTACCGATTACGGTGCATTCATTGATTTGGGCGGTGTTGACGGCTTATTGCACGTTACCGATATTTCATGGAAGCGTATTAATCATCCGGCAGAAGTTTTGTCGGTTGGTCAGACAGTTAAAGTTCAGGTTATTAAATTCAACGAAGACAACCAACGCATCAGTTTGGGTATGAAACAGTTGGAAAATGACCCGTGGCAAAACGTTGAAGAAAGATTCCATGTCGGCGACGTATGCAAAGGTAAGGTTACAAATATTACCGATTATGGTGCATTTGTTGAATTGGAAGACGGAATCGAAGGTTTGGTTCACGTTTCTGAAATGAGCTGGACTCGTAAGAACGTTCATCCTGGCAAAATCGTTTCTACTTCTCAAGAAGTTGAAGTTAAGGTTTTGGAAGTCGATGCCGAAAAGAGAAGAATCAGCCTCGGTATCAAACAATGCACTCCTAACCCATGGGCTGCTTATGTTGAAGAGCATCCTGTCGGATCAGTTATTGAAGGCAAAATTAAAAATATTACCGAATTTGGTTTGTTCATCGGTTTGAACGACGAAATCGACGGTATGATTCACTTGTCTGATATTTCTTGGGACAAAGCCGGTGAAGAAGCTGTTAAAGACTACACCAAAGGCCAGGAAATTCAGGCTAAAATCATTGATGTTGATGTCGAAAAAGAACGTATCAGCCTCGGTATTAAGCAGTTAACCGAAAACGCAAATGCTACCGCTTTGGACAACTTCAAGAAAGGTGACAATGTTAAAGCCACCGTTGTTGATGCTGCCGACGATGTGTTGAACGTTGAGGTTGACGGCGTTGCCGCAACAATCAAAAAAGCCGATTTGGCAAAAGACAAAGCCGGTCAGGATTTGAACAAATTCAAAGCCGGTGATGTTGTTGAAGCTAAAGTCAGCAGTGTTGATAAGAAAAAAGGCAAACTGACTTTGTCAATCAAAGCATTGGAAATTGAAGAAGAGAAGAAGGCGTTGGAAGAATATTCCAACACAACTTCAGGCTCTACTTTAGGCGATGCTTTGGGCGAAGCTTTGAAAAAGAAATAATCAGATTTGATTGTTTGATTTTGGCAGAGCCGTTTGTTATGAACGGCTCTGTTGATTTTAAAATAATTCTTGCCAATTGGAATAAAAAACGCTAAACAATAAGCGTTTTGGATAGATGGCCGAGTGGTCGAAGGCGCACGATTGGAAATCGTGTGTACGTCTAAAGCGTACCGAGGGTTCGAATCCCTCTCTATCCGCCATTTACAATAAAACCCTCTCTTGCGGAGGGTTTTTGTTGTAAATAGTGAAGATTAATAAGATTTGAACCCTCGGAAAAGAGGGTTCGACTACAAGCGAAAGGCGGGCGGAAGAACGCCGGTGAGGCGAAGCCGAATGAGCGTAGTGGAACAAGCATTGCGAAGCAATGTCGCGGACAATCCCTCTCTATCCGCCATTATTTTGGGATATCCGGTATCCAACTCAAAAAGCCCGCTCTCTAGCGGAATTTTTTATGCATTGACTTTGGTATGGGTGACAAAAGCCCAATTTTTACACCTCCAAGCATCTGTTTCTATACAATGCTTTTTTTGATAATCAATGATTTGAGAAACATCTTGCAAACAAAAAAACAAACAAATATAATTGAAATGCGATGAAGTATGATATGCAAGATATTTGTAACTTGATTATCAAATCTGGACATAAGTATGTCCTGATTTCAGGTAATGGTGCCAGCGGGAAATCGACCCTATCAAACAACTTGCAAGATACGCTGCAAAATACGGGAAAAAACGTCCGTGTGTTTCATACAGATGACTTTATGCTAGATAAAGAACACCGCAAGAAAACAACAAAAACGTATGTTGGCAAAGATGGAAAAACAAAAACACAATATATGGCCTCAACCTTTCCTGGTTCTTATGATTTTTCACCCTTGCTTTCCGCCCTTAAATCTGACACATCAGATATTGTGATTATAGAAGGTATAGGTGCAGCGTTGCTGACTGAGAAACTTCCAGATTCATATAAAATTTTTATTCAAATTGATAAAGAAACAGAATTTCAACGCAGAGTATGTCGGGCGCGCAGTGGTGCAGATTTATCAAAAGAAAGGTGCAATATTCGTTATGAACAATTTGAAATTTTCATATTACCCCATGCAGAAAAATTTGATTTAAGACTGATTTCTCAAAATGATTTTTCGTTTATAGAGAAGGTTTAGATTCTACACATTTTGTATGGGAAATTGTGTAACAGAATATTAGTCCGCCATTTACAATAAAACCCTCTCTTGCGGAGGGTTTTTGTTGTAAATAGTCAATGAAAAGCTATGAATTTAACTGTTTCATGAGTACCCAATAGTAAATGCTTATGGTGATTTTATAGCATAATAATACAGATAAAGCTGTATATATAGAATACATATCTGCAATAAGACCAAAAATATAAAACGATACTGTTGTTAACAAGCCGCCAAATATCGCAACAATAGAGCGCATGGTTGCACGTTGTGTATCTGAAAATTCTTTTTGTAATAGTGCTGATTCTGCAGAATGTTCCCCACCTGTTGCTAAAGATGAAACAGACATAATAAACGGTGATAAGACATTATTAATCAGTAATCCTAAAAATATGGTTATGCATTTAAATGTGCTTGAAACAAAAGCCATTTTAAATAGGCCGATTTTGCGCATAAACATTGCAAAATAAAATCCTATTGAACTACAAATTCTATAAATAAACACCACAATATCTACAGCCCATAAAGGGATAAACAAATTATAATATATGCTATTAAGTCTATATTGGGTTTCTCCCCAGCTATAATTCATAATTTGTGCTACGGTTATTTTTTGCAATTTTTTGTTTTCTTTGAATTGTTTTAGGGCGTCTATAAAATGTTTTAGTGTATTAGTGGACGAAGGCGTGTAATTTGAAGGTTCTACAAACAAAAAGCATATAGATAACTGACAAACAGCAGGGAGTATAGATACCCATGCTAAAATGTTTAGATTAAGAAAATATATAACAGGAACAGCAATCACTGTTGATATTGCCGCGCCTAACCACCTGTAAATTTTTGTTGCAGAAAATATGATATCATATTTTTCTGTTTTGCGTAAATCTTTCATGGTTTCGAACATGAGAGCTTCATCCGTACCCGAGTTAAAAGCATCTCCTATCCCCCAAAAAAGGGCTCCCAGAAATAACAAAAATGTACTATGCATATTCCCTGCTAAAGCAAAACAAAATCCCGATAAAATTAAAAATATTCCAGACATAATTAATGTTTTTTTTCGAGACCATTTATCAGATATCAAACTTGTCGGCAGTTCGGCCAAAGATTGGGTCAAAATATAGGTGGAAAATATTAAAGATGCAGAGGCATAACTACCAGTTATTTGATCAAAATAAATGATAGCCACCGCTGATAATGGCCACATGTATATAAAAAAATTATTTAATTTGAATAATCTGATGTTTCTACGGATTTTTATCATTTAATTTTTGTTTTGCTTTGAATTTACGGTTGGTTCACAGATTATTACAGCGGTTTAAACTAGTCAATAACCAAGCTAAGTTTTTGATGTTTTAAAGACGTTCTTTATAATAATCTTAACCTTTGCTATATTATAATGTCTGGCACAGTCAAAAATAAGGACATTAAAAATGCATTCAATCAATTCGCTCATTTTGGATTTAACGCTAATTACCATTTATGCCGGTATTACCACTCTGATTTTTAAGAAATTAAAACAACCAACGGTTTTAGGGTATGTGTTGGCGGGTATTTTTGCAGGTCCTTATTTTGGTTTGGTGCCAACGGTTACAGATAGGGCTAACCTTGAGGTATGGGCGGATATCGGGGTGATTTTCCTGCTTTTCGGGTTGGGATTGGAATTCAGTTTCAAAAAAATGATGAATGTCGGTAAATCGGCATTGATTACTGCAAATACCAATATTTTATTTATGCTGTTTTTGGGTTACAATACCGGTCTGTTATTAGGCTGGTCGATAATGGACAGCTTCTTTTTAGGCAGTATGATTTCCATGTCATCAACGACCATTATTATCAAGGCTTTCGAAGATTTGAATATTCGTAAACAAAAATTCACGGACTTGGTTTTCGGAGTTTTGGTGGTTGAGGATATTATGGGAATTTTGATGTTGGTTTTATTGCCGACAATTGCTTTGAGTAGCACCATAAACGGAAAAGAATTGGCTCAAAGTATCGCAAAGTTAGCCTTTTTCCTAGTACTGTGTTTTGTTATCGGAATATATTTGGTGCCGAGCTTTTTGAAAAAAATTGCCTCGTTCTTAAACGATGAAATGTTGCTTATAATTTCTATCTGCTTGTGTTTCGGTATGGTGCTTATGGCAACGGCATCAGGTTTTTCATCGGCTTTGGGGGCATTTTTGATGGGATCTATTTTGGCTGAAACACCAATTATTGATAGAATCGAAAAAAACATAAAACCTCTGAAGGATTTTTTCGGAATGGTGTTTTTTGTATCTGTCGGTATGATGGTTGACCCAACCATGTTTATAACTTATGCCGAGCCGATTTTGGTTATTACTTTGATTGTTGTGGTCGGAATGGTGTTTTTTTCCTGTATGGGCTTTTTATTTTCAGGAGAAACCTTAAAAACAGCAATGCACGGCGGATTTTCTCTGGCACAAGTCGGAGAGTTTGCTTTTATTATCGCGAGCCTCGGTATGAGCATTAAAGTTCTGAGCCCACAAGTATATCCGATTATTGTTGCGGTATCAGTTATTACAACATTTTTGACCCCGATGATGATAAGAGCTGCTGATCCGGCTTATAAATATGTGCAGAAAATGTTGCCGGAAGCTGTTTTAAAAAGAATCGAAAACACCGCAATTGCTCAGGAAACAAAAATTGAGGAACAACGTTGGAAATTGTTGTTTAAAAACTATTTTATACGCTTGGTCTTGCTCACGATGATCTCTTTGACTATTTTCGGTCTGGCAAACTATTTTATAAAACCATATGTCCACAAAATGTTACCTAACTTGACTGCTCGGATCGTGGTTACGGCAATTACCTTGTTATTAATGTCACCGTTCCTTAAAGCTATTATCGGTTGGAGAACAATTGTTCCGCCGGTAGTTAGAGATAAAATCAAGGAAGTAATGGAACGCAGAAGAAAAAATAAAGGCGACGTAACAAGTAAGAAGAACATTGCACAAAAAGTGGTCGGAAACACAATAAAATTGAGTAATTTGTATTTACAAGCTTTGACAGATAAAAGTTTCTTTATATCAAACCACAAAGCATCTGCAGTATATTATAAACTATGGAATGCAAAAAAGATAAACAGACTACCTTTGATGCTGATGACCAGCTTCAGGCTGTTGCTGGTATTGTTCATTGTTTCAACCGTTGTGCACCAGTTTTTGACCGAAAATACCAAAGTTACACTGACTTTGGCTATCGGCTCAATTTTGCTGCTGACTCAGTCAAGTTGGCTGTTCAAACAATATCTCAAGATTGAGCATCAATTTCTTGATAATCTGAACGGGCAAAACGACAGCAATACGCCTGCGCAGGGAGAATAGCTATTCTTTAAGCAATTCCATTGCAGAGATGTAATCAAATTTGCCACTGCCGAGTACCGGAGGTTTTGGTGTGTAGATAACCTTTTTGGGCATCCATAGTTCGCTCAGCCCCTCTTTTTTGAAATATTCCCTGATTGTTGTAATATCAGCATCTTCGCGGTCGGTTATCAACACAAGCTGTTCGCCTTTTTTGTCATCGTTGATTGATAGTACACCTTGGAGCGACTGCGGATACAGGCGATCAAGCACCTCTTCAACTGCTGTTAGCGAAACCATTTCTCCACCGATTTTGGCAAAGCGTTTGGCTCGCCCTTGGATAAAAATGTAACCATCGCTATCAATACTGACAATGTCGCCTGTGTCATACCATCCTTTGCTGAGCGGTTGTAAAACTTCGGGTTGGTCTGCTTTCATATACCCTTGCATTATGTTGTCGCCTTTGACCAACAATTCACCGCCGTTATCAACACCACTGATTTGTGCCAGTTTATACTCAACACCGGGAACGAACCGCCCTACACTACCCTCGCGGTAGTGCATAGGAGTATTAAGGCTCAAAACAGGAGCTGTTTCGGTTGCTCCATATCCTTCCAATATACGGACACCAAATTTTTTCATCCACAAATCTGCCGTTGTCGGCTTTAGTTTTTCGCCACCGATTACAGCATATTTTAGCGAGAAAAAGTCATACGGATTGGCCATTTTGCCATAGCCGGCAAAGAAAGTGTCCGTTCCGAAAATTACCGTCGAAACAGTATCATAGCACAATTCAGGGACTATGCGATAATGAAGCGGCGATGGATAGAAAAAGGTTTTTACACCAAAAAGAAGAGGCAATAGCGTACCGACACTTAAACCAAATGAATGAAACATTGGTAGGGCGTTGAAAACCTTATCGCTCGAGTTAAAGGGAATTATGCTGGCAATTTGATAGCGGTTCGCCTGTAAATTACGGTGCGACAAGAAAACCGCTTTGGGCATACCTTCGGACCCCGATGTAAACAAAATAACTGCTGTTTTATCCGGTTTTTTATTCGGGCGTCGATGCTGCAAATATTCCTTAAAACCTTGCAACTTGGTAAGCAATGTGACTTGGCGGGAAAAATCTTCTAGGTAGATAATATTAGTGCCAGAATCAATTAATGCCTGTTCAAGACGCGAAAGTTTGGCCTGTTCAATAAATGCGTGGGATGTGATGACTGTTTTTAAGTTAATTGCTTTAAGTGATGCCAAAAACGGCGTTGTACCCAGTGTAAAATTGAGCATAGCCGGTGTTTTATCAATATATTGCAGAGCAAAAAAGCTGATAATATTGGCCAAAACATTGGGAAGCATAATTCCTATTTTGTCCTGCTTAGCAAAGTGCTTACGGTATGCAACACCCAAAATATAGCTTTTTAAAATAAACGATTTGCAACTTTGCGGTTTGCGATTGACATCTTCCGCCAAAATATGTTTTCCACCATAGATATGGCGTACATCCAGTAGCGAATTAAAAATGTTTTGATTGATTTTTGATGTCTGATAAATCATTGATGCCATTATGTCGTATAGTTTTTGTGAGGCCAAATGGCGATATTGGCGTCGGGAAACATTTGCGTCAATCTCAAATTTTTGCGGAGGCAAAATCTCAAGCTTTATTTTGGGGAACCAACGGGTGCGAATCTTGTTTTTAAGATATGAAAATTTTGAATATTGCGCACCGTTAATGCGAACAGGCAGAATTTTGGCACCGGCTTTTTGGGCAATTACTCCCGCTCCTTCATAAACTTTCATCATCGATCCGGTTACGGTAATGCGACCTTCAGGAAAAATCATTATCTTTTTGTTTTTCTTGAGTTCATCAATTAAATTGCGTAAAGACATAGGGTTACGCGGATCTATGGCATAAAAGTCAACTAACAATCGGGCTAGTGGCATAAACCATTTGTTTGCCCATGCGGTGTTTATGGCAAAAGTTATGCGTTCGGGCATAAAGGCGGCAATAAGTATGCCATCAAGCAGTGATACGTGATTGGCTACAATAAGTACTCTTTTGCCGGCTTTGCGAAAGTTACTTAATCCGTGGACTTTAGTATGGAAGAGAAAACCTAAAAGGCTTTGAACCAGTGAGCGAGGCAGTGCTTCAGGCAAAAGTTTGCATATGTAGAATGATACCAGCGCGCTGACAATCGACATAGTCAAAAACAGTTTAGGAAGCCCAAGCCCCATGGATAAAAACACCGTGGCAAATATGGCAATCAGTGCCATGCCTAAAGCGTTCAAAATATTATTGCCGGCAATTACCGAAGCTACATAGGCTTTTGGAGCGCGTGACTGCATAAGAGCGTTGAGCGGAATGATATATAAACCGCCAAAAAAAGCCAGCATAAACAATGACGCACTCAACCCGAAAGCATGGGGCAAAGAAAAGAATTCGGTAAATGATATTTGCGATCTCGGTGTCGGATAATTGTTTGTAAATGCATAAATTAGATAAAGGCAAATTGCCATCCCTATAGCTCCGAGAGGCACATAGGTGGTATGAATAAAGCCTTTTAATATTTTGTTACACGCATAAGAGCCGACAGCAACACCTAAAGAAAAGAGCACTAAAAAGAAAGTAATAACCCCCTCCGATGTATTGAGGATTTGCCCGCATATAGGATAAATTTGCACGGCAACCAGAGCTCCGATAGTCCAGAACCATGTCGCACCCAGTATACATTGAAAGACGGTTTTATTTTTTCTCAAAAAAGAAAAATTTGAAATAGTTGCGCCAAGAATGTTGTATCGCAACTTGAGCTCAGGACGAGGAGCCGGTGCGTATGGAATATACCATGATGCACAAAGGCCGGAAAAAGCCAGAACAACCAGCAGAACTATTGTGTAATCAGTCGGAAGTAATGTACCTAAAATCAGCCCTAATAAAATAGCCAAATATGTCGTACTTTCAATATAGGCGTTGCCGGTTATCAGTTCTTCGGTTTTGAGATGCTGGGGGAGAAGCGAATATTTTATTGGTCCAAAAAATGCTGACTGTGTCCCCATTAAAGCTAAAATAACAATGAGCAATGACAAACTATGAGTATGCCATGCTGTTGCAACACCGAGCATTAAAATAACTTCCGTAATTTTTAAGACGCGCGCAATAGTGTTGCGAGCGTATTTGTCCGCCAACTCTCCGGCAGTGGCCGAAAACAAGAAAAACGGCAAAATAAAAAGACCGGCAATCACGTTGGACAAGACATCGGACTGGGCGGTCATTTTGAGTGCAACCATGGTCAAAAGTGCGTTTTTGAACAGGTTGTCATTAAGCGCGCCAAAAAATTGCGTAATCAATAACGGAAGAAAACGTTTGGTTTTAAGTAGTGACATCGGTAGCATCCTTGTTGTTTTTTATATAAAAATAAACTCGTTAGTAGATATGTGTCAAGGCTTATGAAAAAAAGGAGCAGACTTGTTAAAAATCTGCTCCTAATTTAATATATAACCAGCTATTTGGTTTTTAAATCAGGCCCTTGTTTGACATAATTTTCAACCATAATTGCCGCCTTTTTAGCGAGTGCGACGCAGCCAGGGCCGGCTACACAACCGCCCTCGCAAGTCATAACTTCAATCATGTTATAATCACAGCCTTTGGTAGCATATTGTTTCAGCAGTTTAATGTTTTCTTTATTCAGGCCATTGATGGCAAAAGGTTTATAATCAGCTTTGCCTTCTACTAAGGACTGCACTGCACCGGCAACGCCACCACTGACCGGAAAACGTCGTCCCTGAGCGCATGAAATCTTCGCAAAGTCTTGCGGTTCACAATCCATAACAAATACACCGCCGGCGACCAGCATTGCTCCGACTTCTTCAAAGGTCAAAACATAGTCAACATTAGGGTTGCGTTCGGCTTCTATTCTCTTGGCCAAGCATGGACCGACAAAGACAGCAACACAATCAGGTTGTTCTTTTTTGAGAAGTTCTGCCGTATAGTACATGGGTGGTTGCGTGTGTGAAACAAACGGCTTTATTTCAGGAATATGAACCTCAGCTGCTTTGTAGTATGCCGGACAGCACGAGGTTGTCATCAATTTTTCGCCTTGTGCCATTTTTTCAACAAACTCGGCAGCCTCATTTTGAGTGGTTATATCTGCGCCGACCGCGACCTCAACAACGTCTGAAAAACCAATCTTCTTTAGGGCGCTGATGAGTTGGTTTATGGTTCCGGGAAATTGACCGATTACGGCCGGAGCCAGCATGGCTACAACTTTTTTGTTGGTATCATTCAATAGTTTTATAACATCAACAATCTGCGACATTTCTACCACCGCACCAAACGGGCAAGAGTGCAAGCACTTTCCGCAGAAAATGCATTTTTCAGGGTCAATGTGTTCTTTGCCGGTTTCGTCTTTACTGATGGCACCTACCGGACAAGCTTCTTCACAGGGAATCGGCACACGGATAACCGCATGGTACGGACAAACTTCCTGACAACGCCCGCAAGCTATACATTTGGTTTCATCAATATGTGAGCGGCCATCAACAATGCTTATAGCCTGTTTAGGGCAGTTGACTTTGCATGGTTGCGCAAAACAACCACGGCAGGCATCAGTAACCATGTAGCGAGATTTAATGCAGGCTGAACAGGCATCAGTAATAACTGACAGCTTGTTTGGGGCGTGCTGAGTACGAGCCATTGCTTGCTCGCCATATTCACGCAAAGTGGTCAGCTCATCTTTTTCGTCCTCGGGAGCAAATCCCATGCCGGCCATACAACGATATTTTAAGATAGCACGGTCTTTATATATGCAGCAACGATTGAACGGTTCACCTTTAGGGCGCAACTCGAGAGGAATGCGGTCGGCATCTGCAAACTTACCTTGTAGAAATTTTTCAACAATTTTAACCAGAATACGGGTACGCATCTGGTTAGCGTTATTTTTTGGGGTTAGCATTATTAGTTAGTCCTTATTTATTATTTCCCTGATTTTATTTACAACTTTTTCAAAATTTGCTTCTTCTATAACCTCGCCATTTACTTCTACAAAAGGTCCGCGGTTATATTTAGAAACATTGGTATGGCAGTGTTCCATGCAACGAGATTCCTCAATTTCAATCTTATCCTTGATGTCAGCAGGAGGATCAATTTCTAAAATCTGAATTTGTGATGCACCCATAACAAAACATGATGTTCCGCAGCAGATTTTGACTTTTATTTTTTCCATAGTTTTATCCTTAATTAGACGTATCGAACCGAAATTTCTTTAAGATATTTGCTTTGCAGCAACCTAAATATCTTTTTGACAATATTGCGTCTGATTTCCAATTCCATCGGCAAGCTCGGGTCTTGGTGGGCAACGTTAATTTTTGTGCCGACAACAAAATCTATTTTATCACTTTCCAAAAGCATTTTTGCCAGTCTTACCGATGCAGTGTTGGAATTTTTATCTATCCCCTCTTTTAGCATACGATACACATCGGTCAAGGTTAAAATGCCTTCCGTGACCAAATCAACACCTTCCATTGTCGATGCCATTGGAATTTTAGCGTCAAAACTGGTTTTGTCAATCTCACATTTTACGCAGAGCTCTCTTTCGATAATATTAGCTGTGGTTCCGCCGCAAATTGCTATTTTACCATCGTATGTAGAAACAAGCTCCGCAATTTCTTTATCTTTTTCTTCGTTAAACGGCGGGCCGGTAACGATTAATAATTTGCGAGGGTTACGAAAATACAGGCACATGCAACTTATGTCATCGCCAGCTTTACGACCGATTTCTTTGTCAAGCGCTTCATTGACAATCTTTTTTGATAGAGAAAAGGACGAAATGTAAGGGTCTTGCTCCAATGTTTTTAATACAAATTTTATGCAACCGTCACGTCCCCAACCAAGAGGATATTTATTGTTGCCTATACCGGCTTGTGTAACGCCGTCAGACATGACAATAATGCGATCTTCAGGCAAATTGTTGACTTGTGAGACGAATATTTTGCGGTCTTTCCATTTTGGAGATGAAAACTCGCGTCCTTTAATATCAAACAAGCGGTTATTTCGTATAAAAATGTAGCGAGGGTTGTCCATTTCAAAAATACGAGTTTTGCCTTCCAGTTCAGTATCAACAATCGAAAATGTGGCATAGCTGATTTTACGAATCTGGCAAATCGGCAATGCGTCCATCATCGTTTCAGAAGCCTCTCGCAAATCAGTGTTGTCTTCCATAAATTTCATAGCCATGCGGGTTGTCATGGAAGACAAAATGTTGGCTTTTACGCCACTGCCGAGGCCATCGGACAATATACCGATAATTCGTTGTTCTTCAGGTATTTTTCTGGCATATACAGTATCGCCGAAGCAGTCTTCGCCGTTTTTTTGAACCTGATATGAACCAATATCAATAAACAGCGAGCTATCCATTGGTGTCATCCTCGTGATCGGAATAGTCATGAGCAATTGAACGTAACAAAATTTCCGTTTCGGCCATATGCTCGCCAAGTGTGCAAGCGATTTGCTGAACAGTTGCAAGGTTTTTCTTGATTACATCACGGGCTTTGGCAGCTATCTGCTCTTTTTTCATCTCCATGTTGGTTACGTCTTGGATTATACCGCCGACAATTTGCTTTTTATCTATATTAAAAACTACTACGTCATAGAGGCGATCACGAAAACGAACATGTTCTTTGCGAATATCCTGCTCTAAATCAAGAGACGCCGAAAACAAATTGGTGAAGCTTATAAAGTCTCGCAAATCAGCAGTGCGCAAATCTTCTTGATTATACTTTTCAGCGTGTTCTTCATCAGACCAAAAGGTTTCTACAAATTTGTTATTATATTCCAAAATATGCAGTTGTCCGTTGACAATTACAATCGGCGACGGAATACAGCGCAACAGGGCATTGGCTTTACGCTGTGCCTGTTGTTTCATGTTAGAAACGCACATCTCCGGTTCGGCTTTGCCCAATAACATGGCTCGGGCAAAGTTTCGGCAAGTATCATATCCGCAACCATTACAATTGAGCTCGTCTTCAACGTTGTATTTTCCAATCCGTGCAAGTGCCTTACGGATATCTGTTTCGGAACATTCGGATTGTTTTATTGCCGTGCTGTTGTAACTCTCATATATGTTTGATTGTGGTTGGCGTTTGCCAGCAGAGACAGAAAAATCTGCATTGTTGAGAATTGTTACACGTTTATCCAAACCGGACTGATTGGCGGTTACGCATGGTCCACTGACACAACCTCCGGCACAAGCCAGACATTCTATAAAAACCTTGCCTCGCAATTTTTCGGGATCTATGCTTTTAAGTTCTCGTTTTATATTAGAAATCCCTGATATCTGGGTCATATATGTACCCAAAACAGCATCCTTGTATGGACGGAGCGTTTCAATCATTCCTCCTTCTATAGGATAAGCGGTGCCTTCTTCTGCTTTTTGCATGGCAAACTTGTCGTAAACACTGGTTCTGATCTCCGACGGATTTATATCAGCATCCTTAAACCATTGACGCAGATCGCCAAAAGTAAGGCTCAAATTGAGCAAATCGGGGTGGTGATCAGCTTCGAGTTTTTTGGCAATGCACGGACCGACAAAAACAATTTCAATATCGTGTCCGAGGCGCTCTTTCATCAGGCGACAATGAGCGAGCAACGGTGAGGATAAAGGAGTAAGATATTTATTCATTTCAGGCATATATTTATCAATGTATTCTACCACCGCGGGGCATGCTGTAGAAATAAATAAGCCTTCACTTTTCTGAGTAAACAGTTTGGCAAGATTGGCCGAAACTTCTTCCGCTCCGACAGCAGTTTCGCTGACGCCTTTGAAACCAAGTCTACGAATCGAGGCGATTATTTGTTCAGAACTCCAATCGGGAAATTCCGTTATCCATGACGGAGCCAAAGAAACATAAACATCTTTGCCTGATTTAAGTAAATTCTTGGCGCGAACCAAGTCGTTGCGGGGCTGTTTGGCTTTTACCGGACAAACACGATAGCATGTGCCACATGCTATACAGAGATCCGGAACAATTTGGGCACTGTTATCTTCAATTTTGATGGCTTTTACAGGGCAACGACGAACACATTTGTAGCAATCCTGACAGTTGTTTTTGATGGTGTATAAGGGGTATTCGCGGTCTGACATTGAAATTATCCTATTTGTTAAATCTTTGTTCTAAAATATCGAGCACTGAGCCCTGATCTAAATTATGAAATTCTTCGTCATCAATAGTGATGTTCGGACCTGAAGAGCAACGGTCACAACAACGCAAGCCGGTCAGTTCAATCTCGGCATCAAGCCCCTTTTGCTCAATATAGTTTTGTATGATTTGGAGATTTTTTGAATTTCCTCTGGCAAAGCAGGAACTCCCCATACATACTTTGATGATATGCCCCATTAATATTCTCCTTTGAATGTATGGGTAGAGTATAAAGAAAGATGGTAAAAAAACAACAAATTTTAGTAAAATATTTCTCTGAGATTAGGCAAGTGCGCAAAAAATATCAAACAGGCTGAATGGCAGTCAAGAGCTATAAACAGAAAGAGCAGACCTTTTTAGGTGTCTGCTCTTTCTGTTGTTGGTCAAAGTTACTGGCTACGGCTCCGTATTTTCTTCTGGGGGATAATCTCCAGGATTTCCTTTTGGATTGGCGATAGAAATTTTTCCTCCAAAGAGTTTAATTCCGGTAATGGTAACATCTCGTCCACCCAGTGTTACCATCAGCACCAGTAATACATAACGCATACTGTTCCAATCTACTGTGGTGTCTATGCCTCCCAGTGGCCAAAGGATGCAATTGCAAATGTACCCACCAGCCAACGCCCAGCCGACAATCGGTATCCAATACCTTTTTACAGCCTTGCGAAGTGGTTGTTTCTCCTCACTGTACGGAGAGTTGGTGATGTGAATCTCCCCTCCAATTTTTTTAAATCCGATGATTATAACATCACGAGTTCCGGTAATGATAACCATCCAGAACAATACTTCATTAAGTTGTTCATACTCAATAAGTTTTGAACCCCATATTGGAGAAACCACAAAGTTCATCAAATAACCTGCTGCAATAGCGAGACCGACACCGAAGATCCAAAGATTCTTGGTCCAAAAGCTAATTTCGACCATGAGGTTTTCTATAGAAGAACCTCGTTCTTTTGCTGTTTCCATATTCCTAATATAAATTAATAATTGTTTGTAGTCATTATGATACACATAATTATGATTTTTGTCAAGTTTTTTTGTTTATAAAATTATCGTTATGTTAGCTTGTGCCTGTTTTTATGGCATTTTTTGTAAAAACTGATTTTGTTTAGTAAAATATTTCTTTTAGATATAATCCATGAGCGGGGGCGGTAGGTCCTGCTATAGCGCGGTCTTTGGCCTCGAGGATAGATTTTATATCTTCAGGATTGAGGTGACCATCACCAACCATTTTAAGGGTGCCGACCATATTGCGGACTTGGTGATGTAAAAAAGACTTTGCCTTTACATAGCAGGTTATCTCTTCATCTTTTTGCGTAATTTCAAAGACATCAAGTGTCTTAAGCGGAGATTTTGCCTGACATTTAGAGGCACGGAACGAACTAAAATCGTGGTGACCAAGTAAATATTCAGCTGCCTGACGCATTTTTTCAACATCAAGAGGAACATATACCCACCAACTGCGATATTTGTCGAGAATCAGCGGAGAACGGCGGTTAGTAATGCGGTATATGTAACTACGCCCCTGAGCAGAAAATCTTGCATTGAAATCATCATCAACGGCTTCTATCGATAACACAGATACCGGCGCTTCGAGCTCACGCAGGTGGGCGTTCATAGCTTCGCGAATCCGGAAAGTATCAATCGGAGAATTGAGGTCAAAATGGGCAACTTGAGCCAATGCATGAACGCCGGCATCGGTGCGTCCGGCACCGTATACCTCGGTATTTTGACCGCAAAAATCAAAAATTGATTTTTCAAGAAACTCTTGGGCACTGGGACCATCAAGCTGTTTTTGCCAGCCTAAAAGAGTGGTGCCGTCATATTCAACAACAGCTTTGTATCTCTGCGTCATTATGCAACTTTTGATGATTTGTTCTTGACCGGTGCTTCAACTGATGAAAGACCGAGTTTGCGTTCAACTTCCCAAATGACTTTGAGAGCCTCAAAGGCGTTTTCACCGCTAATGCGTGGTGTTTCAATGCCATTGATACATTTGATAAAGTGTGTCAGCTCGGCTTGCAAAGGCTGATTGGTCGGAATAAACAATTGTTCGACACTACCTTTCAAACCATAGTTCATCCATTCAGGAATTTCTTCCTGATTTACATAAGGCATACGTCCTTGAGAATGTACATTAATGCTTTGGTTGATGAAATCCATGTCGATATAGTTAGTATCTGTAGTAACCGTCAATGTACGAACACGCGCTTGAGTAATACGGCTGGCTGTAATGTTGGCAGTAACGCCGTTTTCAAACTGCAACAAAGCTGTAATATAGTCCTTGCCTTCTGGGTGATCAGGGGTTTTAACTGCAGCAGCTTGCACGTCAACAACCGGAGATTTTACCAAAGATTGTATAACTTCAACATCGTGAATCATCAAGTCCATAGCAACCGAAACATCGGTGATACGACCGGAAGCGGCTGACATTCTTTGAGCAGTTAAAGAGCGGATTTTTGATGTATCGGAAAGGATTTTAGACATTTGCTCAACTGCAGGATTAAAACGTTCAATGTGTCCTACGCACAAAACAACTTTGTTTTTGGCGGCGGCGTCAATCAAACGGCGACAACCTTCAGGCGATGTGGCAAGAGGCTTTTCCATCATGCAGTGAATACCGTGGTTTAAGAAAAATTCACCGACATCGGCATGGGTTACAGAGGTAGTAACCACGCTTACAGCATCTACTTTTTTGGCAACTTCTTCCATAGAAGTAAAGGCTTTAATGCCAAAAGTTTCTGCAGCAGCTTTAGCGGCTTCAGGGAAGATATCGTATACACCGACCAACTCTACATCTTGCATATTTTTGTAGGTTTTAATGTGATTTTTGCCCATCATACCGGCACCGATAACCGCAACTTTAAGTTTTCCCATAAGTACAATCCTCGTAAATTGTTATTAAATCTGCGCGTAATGTAGCAGAATTAACACAAAAAATCTGCTAACATCTTGTTACAGATTGTTACATATATTTTATGTGTTTTTTCAATGCTATAAATATATTGATACTATTGAATTTTGCTAAAATTAATACGTGGATCAACCAGTGAATAAGTTATATCGCTAACAAGTTTTAGAACTAATCCGAGCAAAGCAAAAATATACAGTGTGCCGAAAATTACCGGATAGTCACGGGTGGTTATTGCCTCATAGCCAAGCAAACCTAGGCCATTGAGCGAAAAAATAACCTCAATAAGCAGAGAACCGGTAAACAACATTTTGATTAAAAGAGCCGGAAATCCCGCAATTACGATAAGCATGGCGTTACGAAAAACGTGACCATATAACACTTTGCGCTCGCTTAATCCTTTAGCGCGGGCAGTCAGAACGTAAGGTTTGTTAAGTTCTTCAAGAAATGAGTTTTTTGTAAGCATGGTCAGACTGGCAAATCCGCCAATAACCATCGCAGTTACCGGCAATGTTATGTGCCAGAGGTAATCCAATATTTTGTAAAACCAATTTAAGTTTTCCCAGTTGTCAGATGTTAAGCCACGCAACGGAAAAATATGAAAATAGGTGCCGCCAGCTAAAAAAACAATTAAGAAAACTGCAAATAAAAACACCGGTATCGCCGAACCGATAACCACGGCAACCGACGTCCAAATATCAAATTTTGAACCGTCTTTTACGGCTTTTTTTATTCCCAGAGGAATCGCAATGAGGTAAATAATAAGTGTCGACCACAGTCCCAAAGAAATTGAAACCGGCATACGCTCGACTATCAACTGCCAAACCGTTTTATCTTGGTAGTAACTGCTACCGAAATCAAAAGTTGCATAGTCTTTAAGCATTTTCCAAAAGCGTACATGAACCGGCTTGTCAAAGCCAAATTGTTTTTCCAAATCGGCAATAAGATCTTCGGGAACGCCTTGTGCGCCTTGATAACGACTTGTGTTAGAGTTCATTTGCACCGATGATGTAAGCTGCGATTTTGCATCGGTGTTCATGCCGCGATATTGCGCCAAAACGTGCTCAACCGGACCGCCGGGAGCCATTTGGATTATGGCAAAATTTATCAGCAGAATGCCAAACAACGTGACCGGAATCAGCAATAAGCGTTTGATGATATAACTGCGCATTTATTTGTCCTCTTTTATCCACCAAGTGTCCGGTTGAAAACCGATTTTTAATTTTGTTTTTTTATGATCAAAGCGGTTGCGGTAAGCAATACGCTCGTATGGAGAATACCACTGCATTATCATATAGTGACCATTGAGCAACACTCGATCAAGTGCCTTAATATGGGCAACATAGTCTTCTTTGTTTTGGGCGGTAACTAAGCCGTCAACAATCTTGTCAACCACCGGATTTTTGATGCCGAGCAGGTTATAGCTGCCTTTGATATCGGCAGAAGCGCTGCCCCAAAACTCCTTTTGCTCATTGCCGGGGAGTTGGCTGATGGGAAAAGTTAAAATGGCCATATCAAAATCAAAATTATCGAGACGGTTCTTAAACACGTTGACCTCAACATTGCGAAACTCGGCCTTAATGCCTATTTTGGCGAGATTGTTGATGAACGGCAACATTACGCGTGTAAAAGAACTGCCGTTTGCAGAATTGCTAAGCACCTCAATTTCGAGCGGTTCTCCGGTTTGGAGATTGGTCATTTTGCCATCAACAAAGTCATAGCCAGCCTCTTGCAGGAGTTTTACGGCGTGGCGCAAATTGGCTCGCGACGATTTTATATCGGCATAAATCGGGTTTGATGGGGCTTTTGTAAATACGCTTTCAGGAAGTTCTTCTTTGTATTTATTAAGAATTTCAAGTTCGCGCCCCTGCGGGAGTTCGGTTGCTTCCATTCCGCTGTTGGTAAAGTAACTAAACAAGCGTGAGTATTGGTTATAAAACAAATTTTCTCCCGCCCACTCATAATTGAAAGCCCAATCTATTGCTTCACGCACACGAGGGTCCGAAAATTTGGAGCGGCGGAGGTTAAAACCAAAATTTTGCAAACGAGCTGTGTTGTTGTGCGAAATGTCCTCTTTTATGATTTGTCCGCTTTTAACCAGTTCGTTGTTATATCCGGTTACCCATATTTTGGCAATGTATTCCTCGCGCATATCAATATTGCCGGCAAAGAGAGCTTGGAGCGTTACCGTGGTATCTTGGTAATAGTCATAACGGATTTCATCAAAATTATAAAAGCCGCGGCGAGAAGGTATGTCTTGCCCCCAATAAGCGGGATTACGCTTAAAAATCAAATATTTATTAGGAGAGTAGCTATCCAGAACATATGGGCCACTACCAAGAGGAGCACGCAGTTCAGGTTTGGAAAAATCGCGTCCCTGCCAGTCCTTTGCTGAATAAATTTTTATTTGTGAAATAATCAGAGGAAGTTCTTTATTGTTGCTCTCGGGTTTGAACCAAAAACGAACATGGAGATCGTTGATTTTTTCTACTTTTTCAACATCTGAGTAGTATACCTTATAAAAAGGGGAGCCTTTTTCAATCAGACTATTATAGCTAAAAATTACATCATCGGCCAAAACCGGTGTTCCATCACTGAATTTTGCCCGTTCATCTAAAAAAAAGCCAACGTATTCTTTTGTTAATTCAAAACTTTTGGCCAAAAGAGGATAAGCAACGGTAACGTCATCAGCAGGAACAAATGCCAACGAATCGAGGGTTAAGTCGGCCACTTGCGGAGCGGCTATTCCCTTGAATATGAACGGATTAAAGTTATCAAAAGTGCCATATGCAGGAAGTACTACGCGCCCCCCTTTCGGGGCATCGGAGCGTACATATTCAAAAGATTGCCAGTTTCCGGTATATTTTGCGTCACCATATAATGCTATATGCTCAAGCGGACGAGCAGACGCAAATGCCGGCAAAAATAAAATAGCAAAAATAAAGGCCGACAACCTATTCATCTGCTGTTTTTTCCTGAATAGTAGGGGCAAAATCTTTTTTCTTCATATCTTCCCATTCTTTTTGCAGATTTTTAATGGTTTTATTGGTGCTGTCGAATGTAAAACGCGGTGCTTTAGGTTCTGAATCATAGTTTTCAGGATTTTCTTCTATGGTACGGGAAAGAATAGAGGAAATCGGCTCTCTGCGTTCTTCCGGCTCAGGAGAAACGAACAACGTGTTTTCTTCCGGCTCGTTACCCGACCAAGACTGCGATAAAAATGACGGAGCTTGTTCAAGTATCCCTTTATTGCTAAAACTGCGTTCCAAAGCCATTGTAAAGGCATCCGGATTTTCTTTGCCTTCATCAGCATCTTCGTGCGACGGGATAATGCGATTGATAATCTTTTTGAAAACTGTCGGGCGACGATGTAAAACACTGGCTTTGACCGGAGAATCTTCAGGTTCGTCGTCACTTACCGACAGGTTGTCATCCTTAAAAAACCTCTCGTCATCGCGCAGTTCCGGACCTTCATCGCGAATTACTCTGATTTCAGGGGCTTCTTTTTTAACTTCAGGTTCATGAAGGCTGCGAACAACCGGAGCAAAAACCGCAAAAACCTTGCCTAGTGCGCCTGTTTCTATAATTTCTTGCAAAATATTGTCCTCGTCATGATCTTTCAAGAGGCGCAAAAGTCTGGTATAATTTGCACAAAACTCAGTGATACTGCCGGCTAAAAGCGGTTGAGATCGAGCTGATTTGGTAAGTTTTTTCCCAAAATCAGGATCTTTATTATACAAATCGACTACGGCTTTAGCAAAACCCCAGCGGTTGCCCTGAGCTACCGTTCTGATGACCGTACTGTAATATGTCTTATCCAAAAATTCATATCTCTGCAGGACATCAGATAAAATCTCGTTCATTTCACTGATGTAAAGATCTACCTTGCTCAATGCGAATGAGTGTATTTGTTGTTGATTGTTTTTAAGCAAAATGCGGGCAATAACATCAGAATATTCTTGATTTTGCGTCAATTGTGCCGACAACATATGCAGTTGTTTTTGCAACTTCTTTTCGTGACTCAGATTGTAAAAACGCCCCCATATCGACCACAGCACCGAAAGCGGAAGAAAAATTACAGCGGTATAAATTGCCGTATCTGTAAGGCTGAGAGATATAATATCTATACCTGCCAGACGTACACTCAGGTAAATACTGACGTATATTAACCACATAATACTGACAAATACCGTGGCAAAAAAGCTAAATGTGAGCACTTTATAATCTCCAGTAAAACAAGTTTTTTATTATGCTAATAATTTTAGAATCAGATTTCAATCAAATATTTAAGGTTATCACCTTGAAAACAAAGGCTATTCACATAAACAAAAAATAATTGTCGAAATTTGAAAGATTTTGTGCTATTGCATACAGAAACAGAAACAAAAAGAGTTATAAAATGAGTGATGAAACAAATGTAGTTTTGGATTTTGAACGAAAAATTGTTGAAATCGAGGACAGAATCAAAACTGTGACTGCTCTTGCTAAGGATAGCGACGTTAACATAAGCAAGGAACTTAACCGCCTGCAGTTAAAACTGGAAAGACAAATTAAGCTTTCGTATGCAAATTTGACACCGTGGCAAAGGGTTCAAATTGCTCGTCACCCAAAGCGTCCACAGTGTCTTGATTATGTTAACGCCTTGGTCGACGATTTTGTGCCACTGTGCGGAGACAGAGTCTTTGCCGATGACCAAACCATGATTGGTGGAATCGGCAGATATCACGGAATTTCGGTTGTTATAATCGGCCAAGAAAAAGGACGAGATTTGGAAACGCGTGTAAAATACAATTTTGGCATGGCAAAACCAGAGGGCTATCGCAAAGCCCAACGTTTGATGGATTTGGCAGACAAATTTAATATGCCGGTCATTTGTTTTGTTGATACGGATGGTGCTTATCCGGGGATTGAATCAGAAGCAAGAGGACAAGCTGAGGCTATTGCATCATCAATACAAAAATGTTTGCAAATCAGTGTGCCAATTGTATCAGTGGTTATCGGAATGGGCGGATCCGGCGGTGCGATTGCTATTGCTACAGCCAATAGAATTTTGATGATGGAAAACTCTATTTATTCGGTTATTTCCCCCGAGGGGTGTGCTTCAATTTTGTGGCGATCGGCAGATAAGGCAAAAGAAGCTGCCGAAGCCTTAAAGTTAACAGCACAAGATCTGAAAAAATTGAATGTAATTGATGAAATTGTCGCAGAACCGGTAGGTGGCGCACATCGTGATTCAGTAGCAGCAATAGAAAAGGTTGATGCGGCTATATATCGTCATTTGTCAGAACTTTTGTTGCTTAGTAGAAATGAATTAAAAAAGCAACGAAACCAAAAAGTGCTTGAAATGGGACATAATATTGAACAAGAAGATGATGCGGGGTAGCAATGCCGGAATTGTCTTTTGTTGAAATAGCCTTATCTGCGATTGCCGTTTTAATCTTTTTGGCATTGGCATTAATGTTGGTTGCATTGTTCAAAAAAAATGCAATATACAATGAGTTAGAAAAGAATCAGTCAGAGTTAGTCGGACGATTGGCACAGATGTCACAATATGCATCTTTGGAGCAAAACAAAATCGCACAAGCAATTACCGAACAAAAGTTGTCTTTGCTTAATATAATAGACCAGAAATTGATGCAGGTTGCACAGAATGTCGGAACCGGATTACAGCAATCGACTGCAAAAACCAATGAAACACTTATGAATTTGCGCGAAAGATTGGCTAAGATTGATTCAGCACAGCAAAAGATTTCATCATTGTCGGAGCAAGTCGTATCTTTGCAGGAAATATTATCAAATAAACAAGCGCGCGGTGCATTCGGAGAAATTCAACTGCATGATTTGGTAACATCGGTGTTACCACCGTCGGTATATGAGTTTCAATATGTATTGTCAAATCAAAAAAGGGCCGACTGTATCCTGAAACTGCCCAATCCTCCAGGGGTTATTGCCATTGACTCAAAATTTCCGCTTGAGAGTTATCAAGCCTTGCGTCAAGCAACAACAGACAAAGAAAAAACTGATGCAGAAAGATTTTTTAAGGCATCGTTGCTAAAACATATTAAAGATATTGCAGAAAAGTACATCATAAGCGGAGAAACCGCAGAATCGGCATTAATGTTTATTCCGGCCGAGAGTGTATATGCTGAATTGCACGCTAATTTTACAGACGTTGTTCAGGAATCGTATAAAGCACGGGTGTGGATTGTATCCCCAACAACAATGATGGCTGTTCTCAACACAATCCGTGCCGTTTTGAAAGATGTTACCATGCAACAACAAGCCGGAATTATTCAAAAGGAAGTGGGTTTGTTGATGGCAGACGTAAAACGGCTTGATGAACGAGCAGAAAATTTGTCGCGGCATTTTGAACAATCTATGCGTGATGTTGAAGAAATAAGAACATCGAGCGCAAAAATTATCAATAAAGCCGGCAAAATTGAAATGATAGAATTTGATCAAAATTCTGAAGATTCTGTCTTTCAAAACAAGAAAGTCGTATAATTTTAGGGATTTTTAAATACGGCTATTGATTTATTTTGTAAAAATCGCTAACTTACAAATAACAAATAACATTATTAAAGAGGGTAAAAAAGTGACTAAATCTGAATTAATTGAAAAAATTGCTGCAAAGAATCCTAATTTGACAGTAAGAGATATTGAAAAAATCGTTTCTGTTATTCTCGACAGCGTTATAAAGTCTATGGCAAAGGGCGAGAGAGTTGAGTTTAGGGGTTTTGGCGCGTTTTCAGTGCGTTCTCGCAGCGAACGTATTGCAAAAAATCCTCGTACCGGTGAAAAATTAAAGGTAGAAGCTCGTAACATTCCGCATTTTAAGGCCGGTAAGCTGCTGTATGAAATGCTAAACAAGTAAATTTTTGAAAGGTAAGCTCCATGAGTTTTTTCAGATTTTTGATCGGAATCGCTTTGATTGTTGCCGTGGCCGTATTGGCGGTTATGAACAACGACATGGTTTCAATAAATATGTGGCCGTTTTATATAGATATAAAGGCAGCTATGAGCATTGTTATTATTGCACTGGTTCTGCTGGGGTTCATATTTGGCAAAATTGACTCATGGATTGCTTACTCTCCGTTGCGCTCAGCTTTGCGCTTACAAAAACGCCAAAACAAAAAGCTGAATGTGGAACAGCAAAAATTGGTAGAAAAGGTTGAAGGTCTGAAAGAAAACCTCGAAAGTATGAAGTCTGCCGAGGCTCCACTGATGACTTCACCAAAGCCGAATTTGTCAGAAAAAATTAAGCAAAAAATGTCCGGATTGTTTAAGAAAAAGAGCAAAAAAGACGATTTTTGGAGTTTGTAATTTTATAAGGGTATGATGTATGAATTGGCTTTCTGATTTTGTACGCCCAAAGGTTAAGAAAACTGCACAAAAAGAAATTGCCGACGATTTGTGGCTTAAATGCCCAAGTTGCGGTAAGTTATTGTTTACAAAAGAACTGAAAAAAACATGGTACGTTTGTCCGGAGTGTGATTACCATTTGCGTTTGTATTTGGATAAGCGTCTAAAAATGCTGTTTGATAACGGATTATACGCAGAAATTGCACTAGAGCAAACTCCTGATGACCCCCTAAAATTTAAGGACAGCAAGAAGTATACAGATCGCCTGCGGGCGTATCGTAAGTCAAGCGGACGAGAGGATGCAATTGTAGTAGCAAAGGGCAGTGTTGGCGGTGTAAAATGCGTTATCGCCGCTTTGGATTTTGCTTTTATGGGCGGATCAATGGGAATGGCTGTTGGCGAAGGAATTGTAAAAGCTGCAGAAATTGCTATGAAAAACAAAATTCCGCTGGTTACCATCGCAAGTTCGGGCGGAGCGCGTATGCAGGAGGGGATTTTGTCATTGATGCAGATGGCGCGCACAACTTCTGCAGTTAACAGTGTCAAGGAAAGCGGTTTGCCCTTTATCTCAATAATGACAGATCCAACTACCGGTGGTGTTTCAGCATCTTTTGCAATGCTCGGTGATATTCATATTGCCGAAAAGGGATGTTTAATCGGTTTTGCCGGTCCTAGGGTTATTGAACAGACTATCCGTGAAAAATTGCCCGAAGGTTTTCAGCGAGCCGAATATTTGCGTGAGCACGGAATGGTTGATATTGTGGTTCACAGGTCAGAAATGAAAAACACTCTGGCAACAGTTTTACAAATATTATCTAATAAGAGGGTTGCGCCAGCAGAAGACAAAGGCGAAAAAAACAAAAAATCCGCATAGTCGCAAGTTGCTGTGCAGGCTATATAAACTACTCAGGAGAAAAACATGCTTGCATTAAAACATGTACCTATTCGTTCTTTTAATGAGAATATTGCTTATATTCATAAGGACTGTTCGATTTATAAAGTCAGTAATATCAACTCGTTAACCAGAATTGAAATTCACGGTGGCGAGGCCCCTGTTTTTGCTTTTTTGCAAATTGTTGACAACAATAAGTTTGTGCGCCCAGATGAATTGGGGTTAAACACTGAGGCTTTCAAGCAAATGGGATTGCCTGAGGGGGCAGAAGTTACGCTTACGTTGACCCCACCGGCACCATCTTTGGCTGCCGTAAGAAGAAAAATTGCAGGTAATGTTTTGAGCAGTGATGACTATGCATCGATTGTCGATGATATTTCTAAACATCGTTACTCCAACATGGATATTGCCTCTTTTTTGGTGGCAATGAATTCTTTTATTACCCCAAACGAAATTTTGGATTTGGCTGAAGCACTGCGCGGTGACAAGATTATTGATTGGGGAACTGAGGAAATTGTAGCAGACTATTACTGCATGGACGATATTCCGGGTAATAAAGTTGATTTGATAATAGCCCCGATTGTTGCTGCTTATGGATTGCCGATGCCCAAAATTATATCATCGTCTTCAACTTCAGGCAGCGGTTTGATTGATACCATGAGAACTTTGGCCAACATAGATGTTGATACACGGAATCTAAAAAAACAAGTATTGGAAAAACGCGGAGCAATTGTAAATGCTGAAAAAGTTGAAATTTGCGAAGCTGAAAGAATTATTGCAAAAATTGAAAAACAAAACGGTTTATCTACGATGGAATGCGGAATTGCCTCACTATTGGCAAACAAGTTGGCCTCGGGTATTACCCACTTGTTAATTGATATTCCGGTCGGAATAAGGGCAAAAATTAAAACCTCGGCTGAGGCAACACATTTGCGAAAACTTATTGAATATGTCGGCGACAGATTGGGATTGTACATTGATGTAACAATAACTGACGGAAGCGAGCCGATCGGAGCCGGAGTTGGCCCTGCTCTTGAGGCGAGAGATATCATCAAAGTCTTGAAAAACAAAGAAGATGCTCCTGATGATTTGCGTGAAAAGGCTTTGTTTATGGCCGGCAGAATATTGGAATTTGATTCTAAACTCCGTGGTGGTCAAGGCTATTTGGTTGCAAAAGAATTGCTTAGGAGCGGCAAGGCTTTTGATGCTTTTGACATGATTTTGAAAGCTCAGGGAAAAATTGAATCCCCAAAGCTCGGTCATTTGACAAGAGATGTTGTTGCAGAAAAAGACGGAACAATCGTGCGGATAAATACTGCATTTATTGCAAAGGCAGCTCTTTTAGCCGGAGCTGGTCAATATGCCGGTGCCGGTATAGATTTATACAGAAAGACCGGTGATTCTGTAAGCGCGGGAGATATTTTATATCGTATTTATTCATGCAATCAAAACGACTTTGCTTTTGTTACCTCTATGATTGAAAGTGGTAAAACCGGTTTTGATATAGAATAAAAACAGTAAAATTTATAAAAAAATTTGCCGGTGCTCTTGCATCGGCTTTTTTTGTTCCCTATATAAGCAGGTAGAAAAGATTTTAACAGGTTTTAATGAAGGAAACAAATTATGAGCAATAAAGTTATTGGTATTGATTTGGGTACAACCAACTCTTGCTTTGCCGTTATGGAAGGCAAAGACGCCAAAGTTTTGGAAAACAGCGAAGGTGCAAGAACAACCCCTTCGATTGTTGCTTTTACGGATAATGAACGTTTGGTCGGAGCTGCCGCAAAACGTCAAGCTGTTACTAACCCTGAAAATACATTGTTTGCAATTAAGCGTTTGATTGGCCGTCGTTTTGATTCGCCTGAAGTTGAAAAAGACAAAAAGCTGGTTCCATTCAAAATTGTTCCCGGTGATAATGGTGACGCCTGGGTAGAAGTAAAAGGTCAAAAATATGCTCCTTCACAAATTTCGGCAATTGTGTTACAAAAAATTAAAGAATATGCCGAAGCATATTTAGGTGAGCCAATTGATAAGGCGGTTATCACGGTACCGGCATATTTTAATGACTCACAGCGTCAAGCTACTAAAGATGCCGGTAAAATTGCCGGACTTGATGTTTTGCGTATTATCAACGAGCCTACTGCTGCTGCTTTGGCTTATGGTTTGGATAAGAACACTAGCGGAACAATTGCAGTTTATGACTTGGGCGGCGGTACCTTTGATATTTCTATTTTGGAAATCGGCGATGGCGTATTTGAAGTTAAGTCTACCAATGGTGATACATTCCTCGGTGGTGAGGACTTTGACCAACGCATTGTTAACTATTTGGCTGATGAGTTCAAAAAAGAAAGCGGTATTGATTTGAAAAATGACCGTTTGGCCTTGCAACGCTTGAAAGAAGCTGCTGAAAAGGCAAAAATTGAACTGTCTTCAGCCACTCAGACTGATGTTAACCTGCCGTTTATTACCGCTGATGCAACCGGTCCTAAGCACTTGAATATCAAATTGACCAGAGCAAAATTGGAGTCTTTGGTTGATGACTTGATTGAGCGCACAGTTGCGCCGTGCAAAAAGGCTTTGGCAGATGCAGGATTGAGCGCAGGCGAAATTAAGGAAGTTATTTTGGTCGGTGGTATGACACGTATGCCGAAAGTTCAAGAAAAAGTTAAGGAAATTTTCGGTAAAGACCCGCATAAAGGTGTCAACCCTGATGAGGTTGTTGCCGTTGGCGCAGCTATTCAAGGCGGTGTATTGATGGGCGATGTTAAAGATGTTTTGTTGCTCGACGTTACTCCGTTGTCTTTGGGTATTGAAACTTTGGGCGGTGTATTTACGCGCTTGATTGACCGTAACACCACTATTCCGACCCGCAAGAGCCAAGTTTTCTCTACTGCAGAAGACGGACAAACCGCGGTTACGATTCGTGTATTCCAAGGTGAGCGTGAAATGGCTGCTGACAACAAGTTGCTTGGTCAATTTGACTTGGTCGGAATTCCTCCTGCTCCTCGCGGAATGCCGCAGATTGAGGTTACATTTGATATTGATGCCAACGGTATTGTTAATGTTTCAGCAAAAGATAAGGCTACTAACAAAGAACAAGCCATCCGTATTCAGGCCAGTGGCGGTTTGTCTGATGCCGATATCGAAAAGATGGTAAAAGATGCAGAAGCTAATGCAGAAGCAGATAAAAAGAAAAAAGAAGTTGTTGAAGCTCGCAACCAAGCTGAAAGTTTGGTTCATGCTACAGAAAAGACTTTGAAAGAAAATGCAGATAAGATTTCAGAGTCTGATAAAAAGGCTATTGAGACAGAGTTAAAAGCCCTCAAAACAGCGTTAGAAGCTGACGATGCTGCCGTTATTAAAGAAAAAACCGAAAGCTTGATGCAAGCTTCTTTAAAACTCGGTGAAGCCTTGTATAAACAAGCCGGAGCAGCTGCCGGTGCTCAACAAGGGCCGGATATGGGTACAACTGCCGGAAATAGTGGTGAACAACCAAAAGATGACGGCGTTGTTGATGCCGATTTTGAAGAAGTAAAATAATTTACTCCTGTTAAAGCAAAAAGCCGCTCGAAAACGAGCGGTTTTTTGTTTTATTACAATAACTTTTTTTTGATTTCTCCTATATTAATGTTTTCTTAATCAAGATGTTATAGATTGGTGGCATCGAAGTGAAAATATGTGGAGAAATCTTATGGTAAAGGTATCGCAATTTGCATTTGTTTTATCTGCCGGAACCTTTTTGGCAACTTCAGCAAGTGCTTTTGATGTTACGTCTAGTTATTTGAACAGTCTGACCGGACCAAACATCAGCTGGTCGGATTCTACCGGAACAGAGGTACAAGTCGGTGATCAGACATTTTATTATACATATACAATGCCAACAAATTATGAAGAAACATCGACGAGTTTAGATGGTAATTTTACAAACGACGATGTTACAAATAAATTGTTCACTGGAATTAATGGCACAGATGAAATGGGTGCTGCTGTTATGATTAAGAATGCAACTGATTCTGTCGAGGGTGTAGAGATAGTTTCTGATTTTGTGGACAACAGTGTCAATGTAATAGGACCGGCCTATGGCGCAGGCATTCTTTTCAGAGCTTCAGATGTTGTTGCTGATAAGGTACAAGGTAATTTTATAAATAACAAGGTGGTAAGCTCCGGAACTTTTACCGTAGGACCGGCAATCTTCTTATCGCATAATAGCACAGGCAATAAATATGCAATCATCAGAAGTATTGAGGGCAATTTTATAAATAACCTGGCTGAGAATACAGGCAGCGGATATGTTCACGCCGGTGCAATTGATAACCATGGACAAATTGACAGTGTTAAAGGCAATTTTATAGGCAACCATGCAAAAGCTAAAAGTGGATATGCCGTCGGCGGTGCCATCAGTAATGATACTTTGAGTTCTTCTGACGCTCAATTAGGTACCGTTAACGCAAACTTTATCGGAAATATTGCAGAATCAACTGCCTCATATGCTCATGGTGGTGCCATAAACAATACGAGTTCGTTGGGCAATATTTTAAATTCTAACTTTGTAAATAACAAAGTTATCGGTAATGAGAATTCGCATGGTGGTGCTATTTATTCTTCAAAAGATTTACCGGTCACCGCAGACAATGGCACATCATTGTTTGAGGGCAATACGGTTAATGGTGAATCAAATGCCATTTATATGGATGGAACAAATACTTCTGTGCTTAACCTCAATCTAACCGGTACAAACAATGGTATAATTACTTTCAACGATAACATTGACGGACAGTACTACAACATCAATGTTATGGGTTCGAACAATGGTGAAGTTGTATTCAACCAAAAAGTTGAGCATTTTAACAATTTGAGTATCAGCGAAGAAGCAATTATGCATATGGGCTTGAATGCCGATATCAGCGGTAAAAGCATGGTCTTCTCCGGC
>JBGULQ010000019.1:0-53870 GCA_045116295.1 Alphaproteobacteria bacterium | reverse complement strand
TTCAGGCCGAAGATGACAAACAATATAGCAATAGTAGATGTGCAAACTGCAAAAATTACCTTTAATTGCATAGGAATACCATCTAGTGTTGTAATATGCATAAAAACAGTGTTTACACTCACTCTTTGCCAATAGTATAGAGTTAATGTTGCAAGAGCTACCATTGCTCCGCCTAAAAACAGCGCACTACTCCACAACACTTTAGTCAACGATTTCATTTTGGTAGTCCTTTTTATATAAGCAATACATATTCTTTAGCATTGCAATTCTTAACAAGCACTTAAATAATAAAAAATAGTCATCCCTCGATTTTGCTTGCAAAATCGTCCAGGGATCTTCCTTATTTTAAAAAATATTGAAGATGTTATATATTTAAAAAAATATTGAAGATGCCTTGACCTCGGACAGCTGTCCTCGGAGGCATGACAAAATAAAAAACAATATTGAATATGCCTTGACTTTTTTAGCAAGCTAAAAAAGAGGCATGACAGGTTGGGTTATTTTTGACATATTTGATGTAGGCATGATGTCTGCAACAGACACGCCATGCGAGGAATAGCATTTAAAACAAAAGAAAAGGTAGCAAAAGCTACCTTTTCCTCTACTAGGATGGTTATCTATAGTACCACGTCATAGTAGCACCACCGCTACAAGCGCTCGCTACGGTCGTTAAACTGTTATCATCAACTGTCAAAGGCTTACTACCAACAACTAATGAACTTAAACCGCCGGAACCATATCCCCAGTCAGCAGAAGCAATGGCTACGCAAGCATCCTGCGGAATACCTGCAAATGCCATAGAAAATGTAACATTACTATCAGCCGTTCCAAGGGTTACAGCATCACCATAAGCATGCTTAATTCCGGATGAACCATTCTTCATTGACTCTTCAATCAACCCCAAGTCAATTGCTATTTTATTCGTCAACCCCTCATAGTTTGGCTGACCGGAATAAGCAGTACGAATGTTAGCTGCAGTCATAGATACCTGATCCATCAACTTTGATTGCTTAAACTTAGCCATAGCTTTTGAGTAACCGGCGATACCGGCAACTGACAAAACGCCGATAATGGCCAATACACCGAGCATTTCAACCATTGAACGTCCGGATTGTTCACTATTAAATTTCATCATTTTTAATCTCCTCAAAAAATATCACATCCCACTTTACATTATGTCACAAAACTGTAACAATTGCAAGTGATTTTTTTCTGAAAACCTCTTTGCTCTCCCCTCACTCAAAAGTCCACATAACCCTTGATTTGTTTGAGCAAAAACGCTTTGCTTCGACCCGACTTATCGGGAGCTTGTGGTCTTCCGCGCCCCACTCAAAGACCTGACTTTTTTCGCCATGGCCTATGGTGATTCGCAAAAGTCCCAAATTTTCCGGTTGCTCAAACCGATAAGCCGCTGCGTCAACGCATTCTTTAGTCGTCAAATCAGTAAAAACAACGTCAAAGCTTTTTTCGCCGGGCATCACGACATCGCCGCTTTCCCCTCTCCCGATCAGGATTGGTTTGCCCAAGGTATTAATCAGCTGATTCCCTTTATAGCGAAATTTAGTTAATATATCGTTACTTGCAAAAGATTCGCTATCAAGCCCCCAATAATTGGCCTTATTTGCATAATTTGTATGCACTTCTTCAACAATTTTTGCCACTATTTCAGCCGGTTGCACTTTTGGTGAACGATTCGTCAACGCCATCAGCAGTCCAAACACTGCAATCACGCCGATTATACCCAAAATAAACAAATTATTTTTATTATTAAGATCCATCTTTAGCCGATTCCCATTGCGCTGGTGATTTGGTCTTGCATTACAAATGTCCCCCAAACCGCCCAAGCAATCACGCCGGATACCATCAACAAGGCTACCATGTTCAAAATACTTGCTTTTTGCTCAATGGTGTATGCCGAATTTTCCAGCCAGTCGTTTGCAAGCTTGTCTAACGCCTCTTCAAAGTTATCCATTTCTGAATAAATTTTAAGGTCACCGATAATCTCTTTGTCAGGGAATTCAAGTCCGGTTTTTGAAAGCGCTTGTCCCAAGTTATCACCGTTATTAATAAACACCAGCGTCTTGTCGATTCGCTCTTTTAAATAACGAGTCGAATCACGCCGCAATGCTCGCAATGCATTAGCAACCGGAGTTCCACCCTTAATCAGTGCCGACATTGCCAACAGCCACGTAATACCGGTAAAGATTTTATAAAGTGACCAAGGTGGCAAATTATCAACATAGGCTCTTATTGTTCCGGTCCATATACCAATTGTTGAATATATCAAAATACCAATTGCCGGCACAATTGAAAACGCAATCGGCCAATAAACTCTGATCCAGTCAGACAGATCAGCCAAATTTTTGGCGATACCGGTCCATTTTACATCAGGTGCGGCCTCAATCATCGGCGGCACCATATAAGCACCAATACCATAAATAATAAGTACAACCATCATCATCAAAAATGCCGGATAACTGATTGCGCCGACAATCGGGCGGATCATTTTGGTTGTACCCTCAGTTACCTTAATCAAGTTACGAATAGCACTTTCCAAGTCGGAAACGTCACCCACCGAAAGCATCAATCTTTCGCGGTCAGGAGCCCAACCTCTCAACGCTTCTGAAAAAGGTTGACCATTTTGCAACGCATTCGCCCAGCTTGCAATCGCAATCGCCATCGGTTCACTTGGATTCTTTCCGTCATTTGTTACTGTAGCGTGCAGCATATCCAACGCATTCATCAACGAAAAGCGGTTTGACATCAATGAGGCAATTTTTCTATACATTTTCAGGCGAGTTTCACCGGACATATTGCAGATAATTTTGGCATAATATACTTCAATTGCGTTCAATTTACGCATTGCTCTTGCTAAGTTAGAATTTTGATCTCCAATTGGCATAAACTATCTCCTAATATACCGGACGTTGGTCTAACAAACCACACCAACGTTCCACTTCATCAAGGTCAATCAACCCTTTTAACATACGCTCCAACGCCGCATCTTTCAACGGACGACCATTCAAATCACTGGTCCAATAATCAATGGCTTTTCTGGTTTCGCCGGAAATCATCAGCTCCAAAAACGTTGCATCAGGCAAAATCATCTCTTGCACACCCAAACGACCTTTAATACCACGTCCTCCGCAGAATTTACACCCCGGACCTTTCAAATAAGAATTCTCAATTCCAAAATCACCTAGGGCGATTCGCAGACGTTGAACTGCAGGGTTGTCCAAATGCTCACGCGCCGGCATGCGGCAGTATGGGCAAAGTTTACGGAACAAACGCTGAGATACCAGACCTTTTAACAACTCGGGATCACCTAACATATAAGACTGAACACCCATATCGCGCAAACGAGTAACAATCGCCGGAGCAGAGTTTGCGTGCAACGTTGTCCAAACCAAGTGACCTGACAATGCTCCCTTAAACACCAAACTTGCCGCAGATAGCGAACGAGTTTCACCAACCATCAACACATCAGGGTCAGAACGCAAAGCCGCATTCAGAGCCAACCCGAATTGCTCATTTTTTTCTTCTTCTGTATTGGCGTTGGTCACAGGCATCTGCCTTGCGCCCGGAATTGGGTACTCAGGAGGGTCTTCCACAGTAAGCAGGTTAACTTCGTTATTTTTTTCTTTCAAAAGCTTAATCATATTGCGTTGTAACAACGTCGATTTTCCTGAGCCGGTCGGCCCTGCAACCACATTCAACCCTACCGGAGCAGAACGTAAACGGAACAACAAATCCTGCTCATATTCTCCGCAACCCAATGCCGCCAAGTCATCACTGCCGTCAGGGTTATCATCAGCATACAAAATACGCATAACCAAATATTGAGAACCGAAAGCAATAGGGTTAAATTGCAAACGTATAGCCAATACGTTATGCGGTAACATTAATTTTCCTTTAGAACCGCGCAACGGCGTCGAACCCAATTTTTGTGCGCCTTGGAACTCATTTTGCGCAAAGTTCGAGTCTGAAATATCTGCCGACGCAAATACTGCACGCACAAACAGATCTCCCCACTCTTTGCTATATTCCATTTCCTTTACCATAATACCATTGGTGCGGAAAATCACTTCGGAGTAGTTGTCAGACACAACAACGTGCACGTCTGATACCTTCATTGAGGACGCGCGTTTAACAATATTCACAAAATCTTGTTGCATCTGCAGACGTTCCAAGTCGACATCATCACTTGAAATCGTCTTGTTACGCTCAGCCATAGCATAAATAGTATTAAGCTCGTTTTGCGAAATGTAACGTGGGGGTTGCATAACCAACCCTTTTTTTGCGGCAACAGTCTGAAAGTTAAGAACCGGACCATCAAATTTGTGCTCAGATGCAACCAAAAACTGTCCGTCCGAGAACAAGGCCAAACGACGTCTTGTTTCATCGTTAATGTTCAATACCGTTCCGTCAGGGAGTTTTGCTCCCGGAAGAGTACAAAGGTAGTTACCGTTATCAAACAACCCCTCGATAAAAGCCATTACATCAAAGGGTTTTTTGGCTTCTTTTCCCGGAGCCGCTTCTTCCTTAGTCTCTTCTTCTGTTGTTTTTTCTTCTTCTGCCATTTTGCTTCAAAGTTTATTTAACAATCATTCCGTTACCAAGGCTGGGAATACCCCGTGTTCTCATAAAGGCAGGACCTGATGACTGAGCCTCATTTTTCTTTGCGGCTGATCCGCCTGTCGGTTCCTTTATTGTAACCGCTGGTTTAATTGGCTCACGATCCAAAATTCCGCCTGCAGAGAAGTACAAATAGTCCTTATCATTATCCTTTACTGCACTCAGGAAAGTTTTTGTAATTTCATCAACCGTATAACCATTTCGCAAAGTGGTACCTACTTTGACCATAAATACGTTTCCATCATCATTAACCAGTTTTGCTGCCAAATCGTCTCCTGAACCCAGAATCTCCATAATAGCATATTCCTTACTCAGTTTGACTTTTTCCGGAGCAACAGCCTCAGAAGTGCCGTCAGCAAACGGGTTCTTGCCCTTACCTCCGGCTAATGCTGCTTGTCTGGCTTTTTCAATTTCTGCCTCAAGTCTGGTCTTCAAAGTAGCAATCTGATTTTCCAAATTAGCAACTTTTTTGTCGTGATTTACTTTTGCGACCTCTGCTTTACCTTTTACGTCTTCAGCACGCTGAGCTAAAATGCCGAATTTTTCTTTATAATCTTTCAGCATTTCATTAATCTGCTCATCTTTTCTTGCGACTTCAGCATAAATTTCGGCGTTTTTCTTAATCCATTTTTGAGTTGAGGCCAACATTGTCTCCTTATACGCCTTAACAATCTTTTCCTGACGCAATTTTTCCAAAGCCATTTCTACTTCTTTTAACTTGCGCTGTTCTTCTACCATCAGACGCTCTTGCTCATTTTCCCATTCAATACGCTTGCGTTCGGCTTCTGCTTTCCTGGCTTCCTCTTCTTCCTGAGCCTTCTTTCTTTGTGCTTTAACGGCAGCAATTTCATTAGCAAGACGTTCTTTTTTCAACTCCAAATTCAGCAATGTTGTTTGCTTTTCCAAATCAGACATACGCATAAATAATTCATTATTTATATTATCCGCTAGCACCGCCGCAATTCCAACTTCTGGAGCAGGAGCAGGCGCAGGGGCAGGGGCAGCCGGAGCTGCTGTCGGTGCCACAGTGTTGCTGGTTCCGGCTGCAACCGGCTGAGTAGCATCGGGTTGTGCATTTGTCTCCACTTGCATATCAATGTTTGCATTGCCATCACCGGAATCCGCAGCCAAATCGCTTGGAGTATGTGTATCTACATCCATCGGAATAACATCAGATGGTTTACTCTGACCGGCAGGAGCCTGCGGAGAAATCAATCCGCTTTTGGGAGCAGATTCGTTCGGCAGTATAGGGTCAAAACTTGTATCATCGTCATCTTCTGCTAATAAGGTGACATTCCCTTGCGCATAAGCCAAATCGGCGAGCAATCCTGCTGCAACCAAAACGGCCAATCCACATAATATATTTCTAAAACTACAACGCATAGATAGCTCCTTCATAACTCCAAACACCGTTTGCGGGGTCATATTTAATTGTATTCATCTCAAGTCCTGAAAATTTCGTTAACAAATTGCTCCAAATTCTCGGATTATAATTTGAGACAAAGCTAAATTTTACCGAACGATAAACATTTTGTTGCGGTGAAGTATAAGTATAATCAGACAACTGCACTGCCTGTCCGATAGACTGGAAAAAGTTATTTAACATATTTTTCAAATCTACCATATTTTTCGTCGGTTCAGAATTTTCGGTATCAATTTTTCCCATGCTGATTGATGCCATAGCAACATTACCATCAGGAGAAATTGATCGCCCTGAAAGATTAACTTTCGATTCGGTTAGTGCTTTATCAATGGTCGAAATACGACCAAACTGCCGTCCCCAAGAAGTGCTGACACTTCCAAGCGTACAAGTAACCTGACCAATTCCCCATCCCGGAGGCAAAATCTCGACCAACTGGACAGTATTTGCATAGCAACGCTGCATATATACATCTTGCAACGGAAGGTTCTCCCAAGGTTTCGGCTCAGGAGGGACTTCCTGTTCCTTAGGCGGAATCTGCGGAATATTCGGAATACGCGGTTTTGAAGGCACAGCAATAAATGTCATAAACAACTTATACACCAAAAACAGTGCCACAAAAGCAATCGCCGCTACAATAAGATAGAAATATTTGCCTTTTCTATCAATTTTTTGCAGTTTAACGCGGCTGCCTCGCTGCATTATATCTTCTAGATCAGGATATAATGAGTCCTCAACCCCCCACTCAGGCGGTGCGATTTTCAACCGCCAATCCGGAACCATCAACATACTCATGAATTGCTTTTTGGCATCTTCCTCGGATGTATACAGCATATCACCGTTTGCCAAAATAACATCATCACGTACGCAAATGTACCACCAGCCGTTGCTTACCTTAAATACGGCTACAAAAGATGGTTGATCCGCCAAAGCGGTTGCCACGGAAATCGCCGCCACATTCTCACCGGTTTTATATCCATCAGCTGATACGCAAATACCAAATTGCGGGGTTTTACCTTTTTTTATACAGAACAGATCAGCACCCTCTAACACACCTTGAGATGATTCTATAATCTCGGCTTGTGGATTGTCCTGATTTTGTAACGACTGCCAAAACAGGCTGGTAGCATACTCGGCACCACCCACATTAATGCGAGTTCCCCAAGTCTGACCACCACCGTTGTAGTCGTTATCTATGTCTGTACTTTCTACCACTGCAATTTCCTCTATGGCTTATTCATGAACACGAGTTTCAGGATCAAGAGGCGATTCGATAACTACCGGTGTCAAGATAATAACCAAAATGCTTCTTACCTTGCTGGCTGCCGCTGAACCACCTAACAAAGAGTTATCAGCTGAGCCAAATCCTGTCTTATCAGCGGAGTTCTCAACTCTTTCAAAGCCGGTAAGAACTAACGATTCTCCCGATTTAAGAGCAACTTCTTGAGAAAAACCGCGAGACTCTATCACTGGATTTTGAATAAACTCACCACCTTCACCGGAACTTGATAAGTCAACTTTCTGTAATTCCAACAAATCAGATAATGTCATATTAAACATCAGCAACATACGACCATGTTCCAGAATTCTTGGTAAAACGCTCATTGTAAAACCGGTTTCTATTTCTTCGGTCTCTGTTGACAAGTCATAGTTGTCACCGTCGCCACCACTATTGGTCTTTGTAATCTCAGAAATATAGTTCTGTTTCTTGACTACCTGAATCGGAGCCGGCTTGTTATTCATCGTTGTAACCGTACCACTGGTTACCAAGTTAGTGGTATTGCGCTTTGATAATGCTTGAATACTGGTATCAATTTTCCAGTTACCAGGCATAATTTTCATGGTCAAGTTTTTGGTGATATCCTCACCTAAACCAGCTGGGCTAGCTGCACCAAGAACAGTTTGACCATCATCAAATGCTGCCTCAAAATTGAGTCCGAACGCATCAGAGTCAGTTACATTAACTTGTAGCACTTTTACGCTGATTGCAACTTGTCTTGATAAACGAGAGTTCAACTCATTGACATAGCTTGCCACCTTCTTTATATCTGTCGGTGTTGCCGTCAAAGAAATTGTACCATTGTTTTTATCCAAAGCCAATTTGGCATCGCTGCTTATCATAGAACCGATTGTTTCCTGTATATTGTTCCACAATTCCAAAGAAGCCTGACTTGTCAGCGATACGGATGAATCACCGGCACTGCCTGAATCTGTAGAACTACCGCCAACTTGTGCATTTAGACTTTGTTGCGTTGGCAAACTGTAAATTACAAAAGTTTTACTTACAAATTTATAGAAATGAACTTCATTCTTATCATATTTCCACCACAAACCGAAATGCGCCGCAACTTCATCTAACAAACCCGATAAAGGCCCTCTGTATGAAACCAGCATTTTTCCTGGCTCTGCCCAATGCGCATTCATTTTGTCCGGAGTGGGCTCGTTCCCCTTAGCCTCATTTTTTACTTCATCTTCAAGGCCTGATGCATATCTCACTCTGATTGATGTAATTTTTGTAATCATTCCGCCGATTTCATAAAGCGTAATCGGGCGATTACTAATCAAAGTAATGCCGTCTTTAGTTTCCAAATAAGCAGGAACAGGAGAGCCGTCATATTCGACTTCGCTCTTATCACCCAACCAAATCTCATCTTTAACATGAACCACATCATTTTGGACTATTTCAGCCGGAGCCTTTGCTCTTTCTTTCAATTCGGTAGTTGCTTCAATCTCTCTTTCCAGAGTAGCGTCCATGCTTGTTGAAATTGAGCATGCTCCTATCAAAACGACTGCGCCACAACTCAAGCCGTATTTTACCCACTTATTCATAAGCATTTTCATCCTCCTTAGTCTCAACTACCAAGACGCGGTTTCCTTTATAAAAAGTTGCAATCGGAGCAGGTCTTGCTCTTGCAAAAGCCCTGATCAAAGCCGAGCTTACATCCGCAAAGCGTCCGCGGAACATTGCGCCGGCCGTCAATGTATAATTGCGGTTTGTGTTCCAAACCAATCTCCAACCGGACTTTTCACTCCACTCGGTTAAAATTGTTTTCAAACTTTTTCCTTCTTCAGCCAGCCAATCTTCAACAGCATCTTCAGGCGCATATTCATCACCCTCATACCCGTCATCATATACTTCCATAGCATCGCCGTTAGGATCAATAGCCGTCTCATAATCTACAACTTCACCCTCAACAGATGGCGGAATGGTCGCAGACATATTGCTACCGGCACTGCCGTCAACTACCATGTAGTCACGCGGTGAACGTTCACCAAATTCACGATAGTCAGCGGCTACCTTTGTGTAGTTAACAAATTCGTCTTCTGCTGCGCATTTGGTATCATATGCGTCCGGATATTGTGCTGACGGACAGGTTTGTGCAGTTTCCATCGGAGCTGGTTCCTGAAGCGTAGCATACTCGGCAGCCCCCTGACGTCTGTCAAAACCGGCGCATCCGGATAATAACAGAACTCCTAAAAAACTGGCTGATAAAAGAAATTTGTGGCTCATTTTCTATGCTTTCCAATTTATTTTAATATCAATTTTATACCATCATACAAGCTGAAAAAAAATAATCAAGAGACCTCAAAATGTTATCACCATGTCTGATAATCTGATTTTTGTTGTACATTATTTTTAATCAACTTGTCTTGCATTTCCTCGCTAACACGCAAAGTCCTGATAATAAAGGAGTTTGGCTCACGAGAAGTAAACACTGTATTGACTTTTCTTTCATCTATTCCGCTACGATCAAAAATAGTATGTAAAAGATCAAGTCGTCTTTGTTGCAGAGTATAAGAACTGTCTTTATCAATTCTTATCTCCAGTATTATATCTGGGTCCGTCGCAGCCTTGTTAACAAAGGCTTGAACCCAACGCAGGGTTTGTCCCGAAATTTCGGCACGTCCCGGTTGAAAAGAAAGTTTCATCTCTGCCGGCAAAATCTTGGATGGGTTTTTGTCAGCATTGTTGTAGACCTTTCTTATCTTTTTCTTCGGAGATTTTTCCTTATTGTCACTTGAGGTGTCAACATCCTCAACATCTTTATCACTTCCTCCGAATATTGAAGTAATCTTTTCCCATACACCTTTTTTATTCTTCTCTGGTTCTTCTTCAATCGTATCATCTTCCGTGACAACATCTTCATCATCATCACGTTTAACTAGATTTTTTTTGGGAGATACCAATTGAGGTGTAAGGTTCTCATCATTTAAAATATCATCAGGGATCTTGATTAAAAGGTTTTTCGACACACGCGCCGTTTGCGTTTCTTTTCCTTCGTCTTCCATTTTTGCAGGAGCCAGCATTTCTTCTATCCGCGCTTCGTTGTCCTCTGCTGCATAATCTTCAACAGCCTTGTTGTTTTTTGCAAACTTGTTCGCCTTGGCGACTACCCATGGATCATCATTAATCTCACTCATTTCCTGCCACTCGCGCTGCTTAGGCTCTTCAATATCTTCATTTACTTCAATTGACATCGCGTCTATAGATATTTGCTTGTTAGCGGCCGCTACCAATGTTTGTGGTGCGCTATCAACGACCTCAACATTCTCACTTTTTGTTTTTAGTTTACTGCTCTCAATCGGAATAATATCCGTTTCCATCTCATCTGTCTCAACGGCAGATGGAGGCATAATAACTTCCGGCTCATGAATATCCGAAGCATCGGCAATTTTAATAATGTCTTCGTTTTCGTCCCTCTTATCTCCCTTGTCGGTAGGGGGGGTCTTTTTAATGATTGGCGGTACTGCGGATCTGCTTGCCGTCATCATAGGCTGGGCGTCATAATCATCATCCCCCTGATAAACGATATCTTCTGCAGTTACGCCATCATTTTGTTCAATAGGAATATTGGCCACATCTTCAATTGATGCAATTTTTATCGGCTCTTTAACATCCATTGTCAACGCTGCAATTTCAGCACTTGTCAAATCATTATCACGTGTTTTTTTCTTTGCTTTTAACTTAGGCAGAGATGCACTGGCAACACGCGTTGTTGCAACAGGTTTAGGTTCAAAATTTGTTTGCCGGAAGAATAAAGCAATGTTCTTTTGAGGAATTTCAATTTCTTTTTGGGGAGCTGGAACAACAGAAGAAAGCACCTCACTTGCAACCCAAATTGCAAACGAGGAGAGCACAAAACCTAAGCAAAAACCCTTAATTATTTTCTTCATTGTTTACCCATCCGAAAATAAAAGTAAAATAAAGCGTGACTCTTGGCAAGGTCTTATTTGGGGCTGTTAATAAAATCAATTTTTAAAATTTTGCATCTTTAAATACCGGTTAAACCCCTTAAATTTACTGCAATGTGACTATGAATTTTTTGTTACATGGAGCAAAAAATAATAAAAAACAATAGGTTGTCGCATTTTTAACAGCGACGAATATTCTGGCATTTTTTCAAAAAATCAGATATTCTAAAAGTGTGTAAGAAATAGTTTAAATTTTTTTAAGGAGAAAAACTATGCGATTTATAAATAAAAATATTTGGACATTGATGGCTTTTGCCATGGTGGCCTTTGTTGCCATGACCGGCAATGCTTGCGCTCAAGAAGCTTCCGGTATTATGGAGCTGGTTATGGACAAGTTATCAAACCTGTTTCAGAGCGTCAAAACTATTGTTTTCATCTTAGGTGGCTTTGGTTTGGTTGTGGTTGCTTTCTTGGCAATTTTCGGAAAAGTCAACTGGAAATGGTTTGCCGGACTTGCAGTTGGTTTGGCAGTGCTGGCAGCTGCAGGTGCTGTCATTAAATACAGCACCGGTGCTAGCTTAGATAGCCGAATTAGCGATACATTCAGTAACTCGGGTGTATAAGAATACTGGGAGCGGAGTACTCCGCTCCCTTACCCATCTAATAACAAATATAAGGAGAAAAATATGTTGTACATAAAATTAAAGAAAACAGCCCTTTTAACATTGGTTGTAATTGCGCTTTCTTCAATTTTATTTGCAACCAATGTCTATGCAGATGACGGTCTGTTTGCAGATTTGATCAAAAAAGGCACAGAGATTTTTAATGGTATGAAAGAAATTATCTATGCTGTGTCTGGATTTGGCATTATAGCAATTGCCGTCGGAGGCCTTTTCGGAAACTTCAACTGGAAATGGCTTAGTGCGATTATTATAGGGTTGATGGTTATGGCAGGAACCTCAGGAATTGTTGAATACATGACAGGCAATGGGCTTGCTGGCGTGGAAGATACTTTGAAATAGGAGGTTGCTATGAGGTTTATATATAGAAATAGATCATTGCTTCTGTTGGTAACATTCTTTTTATTGTTATGTATTGCTGAGGCACATGCAGATAGTGGCATCTTCTCTGAAGTGAGAGAAAAGATTATTAAGGTTCTAAACGGTCTGAAGGGTGTTATATACATTATGGGCGGATTTGGCCTTATTGCGTTTTCTTTTGCTGCAGTATTTGGTAAAATCAGTTTTAAACATCTTGCAACAATAAGTCTCAGTCTGTTGCTCGTTTCGAGCATGGGATTATTTATTCAATATTTCAGTAATGACGAACAAGATATCGGTTCGAAAATTAAATATGGGGATTTCTTGAATGCTTTTCCCCCTGATAACCCCTAATCTACATTACCAATATGCACCACATCGTGGTGCATATTTTTGATTCATTTATATGCTAACATCACAGGTTTTTTTGTTGCAATCACAAACTTTTTTTTATAGAATCCATCATTATTAGAATGGAGATTTTATGAGAGAACCTATATTAAAAGCTGTTGCCAATCCTCCCAAACTTTTATGGGGCGCATATCTTCCGGTATTGCTTAATCTGGGGATTCAGTTTCCTGCGATGTTTTCGGCAATCGGCATGTTTTCAATTAATCCGTTGATATTTGTTTTCTCAATAGTTTTGACCCACGTTGCTATTGTCTTGTGGGGTGGCAAAGAACCACACATCTCCAACATGATTATGGCTTTTGGTCAAACTTTTCGTATAACCAATAATTTATACAAGACAAAGGGGAATAAATTTGAACCCTGATTTTGATTTTTTAACTATCTTTGTGCAGGGATTAAGCAGCAAAGAAGTTTTGGTAGCTTTCATCGGGTTTATTTCGGCGGCGGCTTTTGCTGGTCTGTGGGCAACAAAAATCGGTCGCATAGTTTTGCCGCAACCCAATGAATCTCGAGTTTCTGATTTTCTTCCGTTCAATAAACTCATGTCTGACGGCATGACCATACGTTGCTATAACGGATCATATTGCAGGGTGTTTAAGGTCGAAGGAACAGATCTGGCTTTTGCAACCGAGGAAAAAGTTTTATCAATGGCTGAAGCTCGCAAAGCATGGATTGATAGCATGTCTGATCTGCAAATAACGGCACGTGCCATCACGCTGCGTGAAAGAGTTCCCGCCGACGTCATTGAAAATACGTTTGATAACAAAATTCTTGAAAAAGTTGCTTATACATGGCAATCAACACTAAATCGAGTTTATAGCAATTCACACTATATAATTATATCTGTCCCTGACCGCCCTGACGCACTAAAAGACTTAAATTACGCGTCTCAATCATTATTAGCAACTTTAAGCGAATATGGTGTTCGCGCAATGTATGAGGACGAACACAGTTCCGCTGAAGAAAGTCCTTTTCATGTTTTTACTCGCATCTGCAGTCCGGTGAGCAGACCGGACCCTAAAGTTGGCAATGCTGAAGGAGCTCAGCTTAATGAACTTCTGACTTCAGATCACATTCACTTTACCGGTGAAGAAGGGGTAATTCGCTACTTCTCAGGCGATAAAGAGATGCTCGCAATCACCATGGGGATTCGCTCTGCCGGTGACTATATGGATGAGTCAATGGTTGCTTCCCTGTTGGCTATAGACTGTGAACTCACACTACTGCATAACATCAAACCAATTTATCGACCGGCGGCGCGCGCTTTGCTTATTCAGCAGCGCAATATGGCTCGTGTAACCAGTTTTTCGCAAGATGTTATTGACCAATATAGCGAGGCAATGAGTGCAATAGAAGACAGTGATGCTAACTATCAAGCCTTGACGCAATACTCAATGTCAATGATTTTGTTCGGTAAGGATAAGGAAGAAATTGATTTTGCCGAGAGCGAAGTACAAAGAATTTGTCGCCTTTTCGGTGTCACACCCGTACGTGAAGGTTGGGTTACTCAAGCAACCTTTTTCAATCAATTTCCAACTTATGAAACCTATCCTCGGATGTATTTATACTTGTCCCGTGTTGTTACAGCGGCCATATGCTTTGACCGTCCTGCAGAGGGCTTCAACAAATGTGACTGGGGTCCGGGAGCAATTACAACATTCCGTACTACAACCGGTTCGGGATATCGCTTCCAATTCCACGTGTCGTCAGAAGAAGCTGCTGTGGCACACTGTTGCATTATCGGACCGACCGGACAAGGTAAAACTACATTGCTGACATTTTTAGCCGGTCAGGCAATGCGCCACAAAGATTTAAAAGTATTCTTCTTCGATCGTCACTTGGGTGCTGAAATTTTTACACGCGCTGTCGGTGGCGCATACATCGGTTTTGATGGTGATGAAAAGAATGTTTCCCTAAATCCGTTTGACGCCGCGCCAACGCCAAATAATAGGGCATTTTTGCGCCGTTGGATGAAATCTATTACCATGGTTGAAGACGCTCTTTCTGAGCGTGAAATTGCCCGTGCGGTAACCACTGCGTTTGATTATTTGCGTCCCGAAGAACGCGTTATGACCAACCTGTATAAAAGTTGTTTTTCTCCGACCGGTAATATGCGCCGAGAGCTTTATCGTTGGGTTAACCCTGATCAATACGGACGTATTTTTAATGCAACCAATGATAGTTTGGATTTGCACACTAAACGTTTTATGGCCTTTGACTTTACACACATCTTTGAAGATGAAACCCTTGCCCCGGCGGTTATCAGCTATATTATGCACCGTATTCAGTCAGAAACGGGTGAGACCGGTGTTCCGTCACTGATTATGATTGATGAAACTGCGCCTATGTTAAAGCACCCAATGTTCCGCGATTACTTTATCATTGGTTTACAAGAAGGGCGTAAAAAACGTCAGGCTTACCTATGTGCATTTCAACAACCGAACATCATTGATTCACTTGGTGTTGGTGAAGTCATTCGTGGTCAGTGCCAAACCGTAATTTTCTTCCGCAACCCTCAAGCGCGTCCTGAAGATTACGCAAACTGGAACCTGAATCAGCGCGAGATCGATTTTGTTTTTGGTAAGTCGTATCGTGAATTTCCATATGCAATTTTATTATCACGCCCTGCTACCGGTGAATCAGTAATTCTTGATGTCGATTTAAGTGGTCTTGGGCCATACCTGAAGCTTTACAACTCAAGCCGTAAAAACGTTTTGTTGGTTGAGGAACTCATCAAACAATATGGTGAAGAAAACTTTGTTACAAAATATTTAAATTTTTCGTAATTTAGCAAAAATAAGTTTATAAACATATTTTTTCATGCTACCATAAAACAGAGGTAGGACTCTATACGGAGGGTAGCATGATAAAAATTAAGTCAATTAGTATGGTTTCGGCATGTGCCGCAATAATTCTCACTTCTTCACCTGCATCAGCCATTATCACAATGGACCCAGGGAATATAGCCGGTACAATTGGCATCGTTGCCAATGGTGCAACCGGAATTATGCAAAGTATTGAAATAATCACCAACGGCAGCCTTTTGAACTCAATCATAGGTGATGCTGCCGGTACTTTGTACCAATTTAAATCAAAATTTGGTATAGATTTGCAAAAAGCAATCAAACTCGTAGAAGAAGCCAAAAAGCGCGTTGAAGAAGGTGCCGCAGCCTATAACCGCTACCAGGACGAAGTAAAACAACGTCAAGCTCAATATCAGGCTCTTATGGATAAGCTAAATTCCTTCCGTGGAAAAGAGGATTACAATGATGGTTCGAGCAGTAATGCCGGCAACCGCAATACTAACCAGTCTACGAGTACTTCAACAACTACACCTACAACTACACCTACAAACACAAACACAAACACTACCGGTTCTGGTGCCATCAGACCATACGGTGGCACAGATAATGACCCCTCCACCAAAAAGATTATCGATCCCTCTACAAAACTTCCGGATTCAGGCACACCTGTTTCAGGAGGCACAGGCGTAAACACAGTCCCTTCATCAAGCATCATTAGAAACGAAGTATCAGCCCAGACCAACATGGATGTCGGTTCATACAGCTCAGCTGAAACAACACAAGATGATTTCGGTTATCACCGCAGAAGATTTGAACCGCTTTCAGATGATAGTATCACGACGGACGAGCCGACAGATACGTTGGGCACAGAAGATAACTATGCAATTGGCAGCGAAGTTCCTACAACAGAAACGACTCAGCCGACAACTAATCAGAGCCCGTTTGACAGATGGCTTCCTAATACGGAAGATACGTCAAGTGATATAACTAAACCAACTACTGTTTTTGGGGCAGACGAACCGACATCTCCCGTTACATCTCCGACCACAACACCTACTACTCCGTCCGGCAACAATAACTCCGGATCTTCGGGGGGATCAGGTCACGGTGATGATCCTGTGCCAATGGACACACCTTCTACTGCAGATCCGATAGAATACAGAAATGAAGGTCCTAAAGGAATGGATAACAAAGCTTCGTATAACTTGTCGAGTAACTTAAGCTATACAAGCGGACAGCTATTTGCTTCCGAAACATCTGATAATAGCTCAAATGAAATAGGAAGTACACAAGGCGTAAATTATAGTGCAAAGGGAGATTTTATTACTCCATTAGCCAAACGCTGTGGCATGAGTATTGAAAATTTAATAAAGCTTGACAATATGAAAGCCTGCCTGACTAAAGTTGTTGCCGAAAACAACAATAAAGATATGGAGTATGCTCTCAATAGTCGTAAAGACTGTCAAAATATGGTTTTAGAAACGATTGTTGCTTTGTCAGCAGAAGCAACTAAAGCTAAAAATGAGGCTTCAAATTATAAAGACACATTAGATGAACAAGAAAAAATTACTTCATCATCTGAAACCGGTCCTAGCACACTAAAAGGTGATAATGGTGTACATGCCATGGGCAATGAACAGATTCAAATTTTATTAAACAGAATGTCTTCAATGCTTTCCGGCGAGATTATCTTTGAAGCCACCAATCAACTTTGCTCGCTTTCAAGTAATGTATTTGTTGAAAATACAGAAGCAGAAGATGATGGGCAAACATCAGACAGCAATTCTCAAAGCTCAGGAAACGGAAACACACAATCTCAAAATACAGAGCCGGAAAATCCTGATGCAGAGTATGAATGGTTCCGTGATCATTCTCAATCAATGACCATAGATGAATTGAATGAATATCTCAAAAACGGAGGAAAGGTAGGCACAAATCCTTATAAAAACAGTGGAGATAACAATTCTGCTCAATCTTCTGGAAATGGAGCTACACAACCCTCTGGGAATAATGCCGGACAATCCTCTGGAAATAGTACCGCCGAGCCTACTGTCGAGGCAGAACCGGAACCAGACGATGTTGCTGCCACGCAGGCAAAGATTCACGAAGAGAGTGAAAGAATATATAACGAGAGATTCAAGGGCAGAACTTTTGTTCCGGAAAATTAGTGGTAATGGAGGCAGATTATGAGAAAAATATTTCTGACACTGTTGGCTTTCTGCGTGGGGATGTCGATTGCCTCTGAAGCTCGCGCTGACCACGAGTTTCTTGAAACCACCATGAGCTTTTTGGAAAATGTCCAAAAGAAATATCAGGTCATTCAGGAAAAATATCAAAAAATAGAAAGTACATACAATCAAATTCGTCAAGGCCCATTGGGCGTGCTCCCGCCAATACCAAGCAAATTTCAGTTTGATAAAATTCCGGTTCGCACCATCCCTATTTTAGCCAATAACATGGATAATATCGGAAAATTGGAAAAAGCCATCAAGCGTGGTACCGTATTCAGCGCCGCGGGAAAGGACTTGTCCATGAAATATGCCGGTAGCAAGATTATAAACCAAATGCTCATTCGTGAAGATTGGTCTCGTTTAATAGCATATGCAATCAGCCTCCGTGCAAAAATTGCTAAAAATCGTAAAACAGAAACAAATGATGCCCCCCCGGAATATGGTAATGATCGTCAAATTAAACAAGCTCTTAATAAAGAAGTAATGGAAGCGGCACAACGTTGGACCCGCATTTGGGATATGCAAAGTGCAATGACTGAAATGCAGTTGGAACTTGTCAAAGCCGGTCAGAGAGCAACACCTGATGATACAGAGGAAGGAGATTAGTTATGAAAAAGATACCCCAGATACTAATTATTACTTCACTTCTGTTATCAGTCGCGCCATCCGATGCAGAAGCATTCCTGTTGCCCCCGTTTAAGACCGACGTTGTAAACAGTTTGCAAAAATCGTTCACGACCATTAAAACCAAAGTTGAAAAGGCATATAAAACAGTAATGGAAAGTACTTTTGTGCAAACCGCCATCCAATATGGAGAAGGTGCAAAAGAAGCATATGATTTTGTAAAAACCACAAATATCAATTCCATTCAAAATCTGATTTCTCAATATCCGCAGTTTTCTGATATTGCCTCAAAGTTTTTCAAGATAGATCTTCAGTTATCTGATGCCAAAGGCAAAGCCACACAGGAAATTTCTTCGATTATAGAAAAGAACAATGCCAAGATTAAGTTTTTGAACATTGACATCAACAAATTGCAGGAAGAAATTCTTCAAGATCCTTCTCGTGCAACTATCAATCGAGAAAAAATTGCTGAATTGCTAAATCAAAAGAATAACCTTATTTTTGATACAAATAACAACATTACCAGCATTAACGACGCTTTTGCATTGGTAAAAAATGAGTTTAATCGTCAAAAAGACATACTGAAAAGTGAAATTACCTCTCAGATAAGCCAGTTTACATCCATAGCTAAGAATTATGATTCTGTTGATGACCTAAAAGATACACTAAAATCTCTGACTCTCGGTGGACACGAGAAAAATGATGTACAAAGCTTTTGGGCAAACAGAGAAAGATATGATGCCATGTATTGGCAGGATTTTAACGTAATCATGCAAAGAACTACCGCAATCCGTGCCGAACTTATGGCAGACAATGAGAGTGCTGAAAAGTTAAGCCATGCAGCGATTTATATTGAAGGCAAGGGTCCAGGCGATGCTATTGCCGGCATTGAATTGGCAAAATTAAATATGCTCGCACTCATTAACTATACCGAGCTTTTGCTTCAAAAGTTAAAGCTTGACGTGAGTTACGATTTGACACAACACGGATTCCGAAATACCGGAACTGCTACCGGTGAAATTAACTTGGATAACTATAAATATACACCGACAGAAGATAACTATAGTGTTGAAAAGGTAAAATTGGAACCGGCCCAACCAGGAGAAAGTATTGAAGGCTCGCTTACGGAGGCATCTAAAGGTGTATTTGAAGCCGCTATTACTGACAATCAATCTTCTGGTCAAAACAGCGGCGGCGAGAAAACTCCAACAACAACGGAAGGTAAAGGAGAAAATCAATGAAAATATTCAAACGTATCTCTTTAAATGCTTGCGTTATTGCAACCGCATTATTCTTCTCCCAACCGGCTGATGCCCAATTGTTGTTTGGTGTTTCATTTGATGCCAAGGGAGATATTAAGTCGACCATTCAGCAAGGCCAACAATATCTTTCGACTATACAAGAACAATATGTTGCTCAAATCAGACAACATATCACCAAGATAAAATCTAATGTGGATAAAATTAAGGGAAAAATTCTGAACATTGTGGCAAAGATCCCCGGTGTTAAGGAATTTGCTTCAGCAGGTTCTGTCGATATGACAGACTATAATGCCGTAAAAATTGCCGTTACAGATCTGTTCTTACAATACCCAGGAACCTTCATTGATACAAAACAAAATACAGCATATACCAGAAAAGGCGAAGACTTTTATTATGACACTCTTGTTGAAATTAAATCTTCAATTACCGGCTTAGAAAGCAAGCTGAATACCCTTCGCAAAGAAGTAGAAGCCTTTACTGAGGAGGCTATGACCGCTTCTGACTCTAATGCCGGAGATAGTAATACAGCCAGTTCAGAAATTGAAAATGGCGTCGATTATAATACGTATCTTGCCGCACGTAAAATGAACGATATCTTAAAGATTACAGAAGAGCTGACAGCAATGCGCAATCAATATTATGCCTTAAAATTGCTCATGGAGGACAAAGTTGTACCTGAATACAAACCTCAAAATACATCAGCCAATACACTTGATAGTTCAGAAATAAGCGGTAGCACAAAAATTGTATTTGCGCAGCTGATGAGTGGCAAGCAGACAAGCGCGGCCCCAACATCGGCAAATGCCTTGCCGGATGAATCGTCTTCAACTTCCCAAGCTGCAAGCATTTTTGTTGTCCCTGACACTCCTGCAGAACCGGCTCCGTTAGCCGGCAGTGAAAATGAACTCAATGCCTTAAAGCGCATTTCTGATGTTCAAACAGAAATTAACAATGCGTTGGATGTTCATAATCTGTTACAACGTCTGCCGGAATACAAAGATTTGTATAAACAATATAGTCTATATAAACAACTGCATGAAAAAGCTGTTGATTCGGTCGTAAAAGCAGATAACTGTGTAATCAGATACGTCGGTCGCCGCTATTCTGAACCTAACAAAGTGTGGTTTGGTCAGTCATCAGCTCCGCAACAAACTTGTGACTATGATAGTCGTAAAGGACTGTCCGGATGGGTGATTACAACATATAAAACAGCCAATGCCTCAGTAGGAAACAATATTGATATGGATGCATTTGCCGGTGCTGATGTTGACCCTGAACAAGACACTCAGGAACTGGTTGAACCCGACGTCAAAAAACTTGAAAAAGAAGTTCAAAACGAACGTCAGTCCGATTACTACAAGACACCAAGTCGTGAAAAAGAATTTTCAGATTCTATCCGTGAAGTTGAACAACTTAACTGGCTGATTGGTCGCAAAGCTGCGCAAATCTTGGCTGAAGACCAATATTCTGAAAATCCGGTATATGGCAAAGCCGCACATCCATTCCCATTATGGAATGACCAGCGTAGCTACTATGACCAATATATTGATGGAAAATACGAAAATATGAAAGGCTATTTGAACAATGCTGATTTAACAAATATCGCTGTATCCGTAGTCCAAAAGCTCATTTCCGGAATATCAGAAGATGATGAAAACGGAGTTCATGGCGTAATTAGTCAGTTGGTTTCAGAAATTGAAAATAACGGCTCATCAGTGACAGCTAGCGGTAAGTTGGCAGATGAAAAAATTGCCGCTGTTAACACCGTAATGCAAAAAGAAAATAACGAATTAATGCCACATCAGGCAAGAAAAGCTGAGTTGGTTGCAAGACAAGACGCTTTGAGTGAGCAGATTGCCAATACAATTGAAGAAATTGAAAAACTCAATGACTCAGTTGCTAAAAACAAATCAATTGCAGAAAGTGCTCACAATAAGATTATGATGATAGAAAAGCGCGGAGCAAACGTGGGATCTTCAGACTACGTAATGGCTAAGGAGTCTTTCGAACAGTCTTCTAAAAAGCGTCTTGAAGACATGGAAACACTAAATCAAAAGCGTGTCCTCTTAAAAAGATACGAAAATAGCCGCGCAGATTTGCAGTCTTCTATGGATACAATCGATGCTGATATAAAAACTATACAACAAAAGTATCAAGAAGAAATAATTTCCGTAGAGAGTGAATATGATGCGCAAATTGCCGCACTGCAAAGTGATAGCTCTTCAGCTACCAATTTGCAGACAATATTTAGCGAGCTTAAGGTCAGCAACAACAGCGCTCTTCAATATATTAAAAAAGCGGATAATCTTGTCGATGCAGCTCGTAGCTGTGCAATAGAGTTTATTCAAAAACATCAGGACGATCTCGCCGCCATGAGAGAAGATGATGCCCTATACATGAACTCTAATAATTCGACAGTCGTTTCTAAACATACGGCTCTTATAGAACAGTTGGAAAACCTGCCGCGTCAGTGCCTTGAGCGTAGTGTAAAGACTGCGGTCGGTACTATGTCGGCGAACGCAGAAAGCATTATTTCTATATTAAGAGAAAGCTTCAAACCGCTTATTGAGGACATTTGTGCAAAACATAGTTGTAATGCACCTGATGAACAATACTTTGTCGGACTTCCGGCCAAGGAACGTGATTTTACCGCGCCAAAAGCTCCGGCAATGGAACACTATCCTCCGGTCAGAGACGTAGTTCACCTTGATACTACAGACTACAAAAATCTGGATGTAAGTTCAGATGGACGCCTGAGCCGTCAAGCTTTCCTGCAATATGGCCTGACACAGCCGAGCATTTGGGGATTATTACTTTCGGACAAGGCTTATGTTGAAAAGGGAGTTGACCTTGGAGTTGTACTTGAACGCGGTGGTGAGGGCAAAGCCTTTGTACGTGGCGTTCAGTTGCCATGCACCAGCGATAAATATGTAATTGATGGCGATGATACCGGTAAATATTCGGTAATTGATACCCAAAAACAATCAACAGCCGCCAACCAGCAGGCACATCGTCTTTATGTACCTTGCAAAGACCTCAAAGTCAAAGGTCGTCAGATAGGCATTGCAGCAACTATTAATACTTATATTATACGCGACAATGAGATAGAAGATAAAAAACACCGTGACACATATGGCAATGCTTCCGGTAGCGTGAGCGATCCCGCAAACAGTGAACTCGGTATGTTTTTGAAATACAAAGAAGGGGTTCTATCTGTTAATGATTTACCTCACTACGGTTATACCATGTTGATTGACAAGGAGAAAAAAGCTGAAAAAGATGGCAAATATGATTTGACCGCATATGAAAACATCTACCAGCGAGCTATGTTTACTACAAACCAAATCGGTGATTTTCTACACTTTGTTGACAAAGAGATAGAAGTCAAGAAAAACGTTGACGAGATTGAGGCAAACATGGATGACTTCAAAACAAGCGTCAAAGAAATGTTTGAAAAAGTAAACTTTGCACTGAAAGACAATGTGGATTTTTCAAATGCTGATGATTATAAATATATTGCTCAAAAGCTGAAAGAAGGAAAAAATACGCTTATGAGTCGCATAAATAAAGAGCTGACATCAATTGCCCACGAAAACAGCGTTGTAAAAGAAAGATATGAAAAAGTCTACAATACATACAAAGCATTATTGCAAGACAACGATGCCAAAGTAAATCTTACAACCAATACGGTTGCCGGTAGCACGCTTGAACAAAGTATCAAAACTGCAAAAGCAAACGAAAAAGTAATTGAAAAGTCACGTAAGGAAGGTTATGATGCAATTCAGAAAGAAATTGATAATTACGAACAGCCAGTGTGCATGCCGTATTAGAGAATTGTATCAATGAGCAAGTTAGGAAATATTCTTGAAAATACAAAAATAATGGCATTGACCGACAAAAGTGGTAGAACATACCACTTTCTCGGTCAGTCCGAAAAAGAAAAACACAGTGCTAAAGCATATTATTACTTATGGCTTTCTCGATTTTTCATTTTTGCTGCCTTTGTGTCATTGGCGTTGCTTTTAGCTGCCTCGCTTGCATTATTTAAATTAGCCCCTATGGTTACTGTTGAGCCGTTTTTAATTATCAATCAAAACAGCTCCGAAGACGCTGTTCGCTATGAGCCGATTGCAAGGGATATGGCCTCAAAAGACAAATTCATGGAAATCTTTGTCCGACAGTATATTATATACAGAAATTCATACGTAAATGATAGTATGGAGATGCGTTCTCGATGGCAACCTGGAGGAATAGTCCACTTTTTATCTTCAAACAAAGTTTTTACAGAATTCAATAAAACACGCGAAGAGGTCGAAAACAGAAACAGTGGAAAAAAATTAAACAGTGAAGTAGAAATTATATCCTCACAAAGGGTTGGTGGAAAAAACAGTCCTGTTTGGAAAGTTGACTTTAAAATTTACGAGGTGTCAAGATCAGCCGGAAGCACATATCTCACACTTAATACCAGCTTTTGGACAGCATCAGTTACAGCCTATTTTATTCCCGAAAGATTGTTCTTGGGGCGTCGCTTGATTAATCCTCTGGGCTTCACTGTCACTAAATACAGCCAAAGCCGTGTTCATTTTTAATATTGCCTGTTAATAAGTTTGTTATATTTAGACTTTTGTAAAAAAAAATAATAAAGTCAAAATAACTATAGTTAACAGAGGAATATTCTTATGATAAAAAAAGCCGTATTATTGCTTATCGTCGTGCTTTTAGCCGGATGTGGCCTGCTTGGCTCTTACTACGAGCCTGAGCCGGTTGAAATCGGTAAGGACGTTGATGAGCTGAAACTGTCTCCTTGCGCATGCCTGCAAGTTGAATTACCGCATACACTACCTGATTGGTTTGTTGAAACAATTTAGTTGTAAGGTGCAGCATGGTACAACAACTTGGAAATAGTAATCAACGTCTTCTTGGCAGTAACAATACGCGTGCAAAACGCGATTCGCGAGCTTCAAAAGATATATTTGTGGCTAACATTGCCGAAAAAAGATATTTGTGGACCGCGCGTGCCTTTGCAATTATTGTTGCTGTAAGCATTTGCTGTAACATTGTTCTTTTGCTGGCGATTTCCCAAGTTATTCCGTTGCATAGGATAGAGCCGTTCCTGCTTAATTTTCAAAACAAAGAGGAACAAGTTTATAACATTCAACCGCTAAAGCGTAATTTGGCTGATGTAAGAAGCATTACCGAAGTGTTCGTTCGGCAATATGTGCTGATGCGTAGCGGCTTTAATAAAGACACCATGGAGGTTGAGGCTAGGTGGATGCCGGGAGGTGCTATCCAAGAAATGTCATCTCAGGCGGTGTATGAGGATTTCTTAAAAAATACTGCCAATCGTGCTCTTGAGCTTATTAAAGAACGCCATATGGTGCGTAATGTCCGTATTGTAACCGTTAATGAGTTGAGCTCCGGAATTTGGCAGGTTGAATATGAAACTCGCGATATGTTTCCGGACTCTACTGAGCCAAGTATTAATTATTGGACGGCTTCTTTGAAAATTGCGTACAGGCACAAAAGGGTTAAGTACACAGAGCGTTTGAAAAATCCGGCCGGATTTACGGTAACGAATTATTCTTTAAGTTTGAATAAGGTGCAATAATATGAATAAAGCGATACTTTCAAAATATTTGATATTGACAATAGTTGTTCTAAGCAGCTTGGCAATTAGTAATATGGCGCAAGCACAAAACGTTCCTGCTGGGGCTGCTCAGGCAAATGCACAAAGTCAAGGTGCTTATCAGCCGATGGATATGAGCTATATGGGCTTTAATTCTTTGGGTATGGTGCAAAGTGCATGGCTCGATCCTCTGCAAAATCTCGGCGAAGGCCAAAGTAAGCCTGCTTATTCAAAATATTATTGGTCACCTGATTTGGTTTTGCCGTTACGCTTGCGTGAAGGTATGATAACACTGATTAACTTTCCCGAATGGGAAATGATTGAGGATATCTATATCGGTGATAACTCAACGTTTGATGGGCAAATTTCCGGTCCGAATACTTTGTTACTTTACCCTTCAGCCGGAGCCAATGTTGGTGTTGATACTAATATTGTTGTTTTTGGACGTTCCGGCAACAGATACGTCTTTTATGCACGTAGCGAGGGTGTCAATACAGAACGCCTGACCAATGCCATCGTTGATATTGATGTCGTTGGAGGAGGTAATAAAGGTGGTAGTTCTATGTCATCCGGTGGTGGCGGCGGGCATATAAATGCTTCTTCTTATTTTGGCAGAGGGGGAAAGTCGGTCGACTCAACATTTACTAAACGCGACCAAAAAAGCAACTGGATTGAAAGCATCCCTCTTGATCCTACACAGTTTCGCTTTGATATTGAGGTTTATGTTCCTAACCCTGATGATGTGGTTATTGCTCCTGAACGTGTATGGCGCGATAACATTTTCACATATATCGATTTAGGTGCAAAATCTCTTAATATGACACAAAGACCCGTTGTTTCTCTGATTGTTGAGAGAATGGAGGTGCCTGTAGGTTTCCGCACCAAAGGGCCAAACAATCGTTTAATTATTGTCGAGGCGATTGGTGATATGGTTTTAAGAAACGGCAAAAGAATTGTTTGCTTAAAAATGCGCCGTTCCGATGAGGCTGGTCTTGAAGATGTAAGCTATGCCAAAGATGTTACGGATAAAGAATGGGATCGCGGAGCAAAAGTTCCTGCAGGCGCTCAATCAAAAGCAGGCAGTGCGTCTTACCCTGATTTAAGTTCCGGACCGGTTAATGGTGCGGCAAATGTTCCGATGGTGGGTTCTGATACCGGCTCAGACAGCGCAGAATACACCGTTAATGGATATGGTAAAGGTGCCGGAGACTTTGACTATTCAAAAATGCATCGTATTCAAAATACTCAACAGTTTGATCCAGCGGCATCATCTATTGCAAATCAATATCGTTATGGTTCCGGTTTTGTAGATACGGCAGGTTCAAATATTTCGATAGAGCTTGGTACTGATGCAAAGGTTGAAAATTTGGAAAATTTATGGGATGACGTCTCAACCAAACATTCGAAAATACTTGGTAAATATGATCCGTTCTTCTCTGTTGACGCTCCGGCAGACGGGCAGGGTAAGGAGTTGTTCCATCTCCGCATCGGGCCTGTAAAATCTCTTGAGGAAGGGGACGGTGTATGCAGTCGTCTTGGCAGAAGCGGTGTATTTTGCAGCGTGGTTAGAACGCAATGAATAAAGGTTAGAACGTAATGAGTAAAGAAGTTTTAACAAATTCTGAAAATTACATAAAAAAGACCAACCGCATTATTCTTGCGGTTGGTATTACTTCATTTATCATTTTTCTGTTAGGAGTATACCTGCTGTTTTCAAATAATAAGCAGGCAGATGAAGTCGGAATTGAGTTTACCGATAATGACGACGCGTTTCCAACCGAAAACACCACTCCTCAAAGTAGCGAAATAGAATTTTCCATACCTGATGATGGCACACCGCCAATCACAACTACACCTAATCCGGTGCCATTAGGACAAGTTATTGTCGGAGCCACGGCCAAAAACGTCTTAACCTTAGGCACTAATGGCAAAGCGTCTATCAGTATAATTTCCGTAAAGTTGGCAGAAGCTCCTTTCGATGGTTTTGTGTACGAAGAAAAATGCTCGGGAAAAGCTCTTCATGGCTCTGAAACATGTGATATTACAATGTCTTGGACACCGGTTGAAACCGGCAATGTGCAAAACAATTTCATAATTTCATGGCATGAGACTCATTTAGCTCAGACCAGCTCAAAATCTGCAAAAGTACCGGTTATCGGCAATGCGGTAACCAAAGAGGACTGCAATTTCTGCGATACTGTCGGCGATACGGTACCAACCGGACAAGTCGCCAAAGCTGATAGTAAAACACTGACACGGGCTGTCGTCGGGCCTGAGGGAAATGTAATCGGTTATGCGGATGAAGATGGCTATGTGCGTGATGAAAAATACAATGTTATAGGACGTCTAAATGATAACGGTCTGGCTCTTGACAATGAAGGCAACATTATTGGTATAGCTAACAATCGCAAACTCGTATTTGATGACAAAGGCAATGTAATTGGATATGTCAATCCTAACGGCACGGTGACTGATCTTAATAATAGCACTATAGGACGTATGTTGCCGGATGGTACGGTAATAAGCAACGAAGGCGAAACTATTGGACGAGCGGTTGATACGGGCTATGTTTATGATGAAGCTGGTAATGTAATCGGACAAGTTATGCCTGATGCTACAGTTGTAGATTTGAACGGGAACGTTATCGGTAGATTGAACGAGAAGGGCGAGGTCGTTGATGATACAGGTAGTACAATTGGCCACGTTAATGAAACCGGTAGTGTTGCGGTTGATGAAAACGGCAATATTTTAGGGGTTGTTATGCCGGACGGAACGGTCGTCGATGCCAAAGGAGAAACTATAGGCACTGTTGATAGATATGGTAATGTTATTGCCAATCAAAAGAATCCGGCTCGCAGTGTGGAACAACGTTTGGTTCGTGACAATTCAGGCAAAGTTGTCGGCTATGTTGATGATGACGGTACAGCTCGTGATTTTCAGGGAAATTCTATAGGCAGAGTTCGTCCTGACGGAACAATAATCGATAAAAATGGCAACAAATTAACAACATCAGGCGCTTTACTTGCATATGACAATGATGGAAAAGTTATAGGATATGTCGATAATGCAAATAATGTCATTGGTGCAGATGGTGAAAAAATAGGTACCGTCTCGTCAAACGGAACAATTGTTGATAGCGATGGCAATGTTATCGGGCGTGCCGCACCGGATAGCGATAAAAGTTCCAAATTTAAGGCATTGGCCTATGATAACAATGGCAATGTTATAGGTTATGTTGATGAGAACGATGAAGTTCGTGATTTCAAAGGAAACACGATAGGCAAAGTATCTTCTGGAGGTGCAATAGTTGATGCCGATGGCAAGATTATAGCCAATGTTGATAGCAGATCAAAGGTTAAAGCATTAGCCTATGATGATAAAGGTAATAACATAGGGTATGTTGATGATAATGGCATCGCATATGATATGAACGGTAAAGAAATTGGCACTATGAATGCAGATGGCACTATTGTCAATAAAAACGGTAATAACATAGGAGCTGCCAAAGATGTTAGTGAACAAGGACTCCGTCTTGCTCGTGATTCTGATGGAAAAATCATCGGTTTTGTTGATGAACATGGCTCCGTCCGTGATGTGAATGGTAAAGAAATCGGTAAGTTACTTGAAGATGGCACGATCGTTGATGAAATAGGTAATGTAATCGGTAAATCTGGTGGTGATAATGAAAAAAATTATCGTCTTGCATATAGTCCTGATGGAAAAATTATCGGTTTTGTTGATGAACAGGGTTCCGTCCGTGATGTGAATGGTAAAGAAATCGGTAAGTTACTTGAAGATGGTATTATTGTCGATACAAAAGGCAATGTAATCGGTAAAGTTGGTGATGTCAAAGAACAAGGATATCGTCTTGCATATGGACCAAAAGGAAATGCAATCGGTTATGTAGATGATCAGGGTGAAGTTCATGATTTTGATGGCAACAAAATTGGCACATTGCTCAATGATGGTACCGTAGTTGATGACGCTGGAAGAATTATTGGCAGTACTGGTACAACCCCAAAACAATTGGCGTATGATAAGAACGGCAAAGTTATCGGGTATATCGATGAAAATGGCAATGCAATCGATTTTAACGGCAATGTTTTAGGAAAAATGGCTCCATCTGGCAAAATTATTACTGCAGATGGGCAAGAAATAGGTGAAGTTGGTGATTTTGCCAAATTGTTGTTGGATAAAAATAATCAGATTACCGGATATATCGGACATGACGGTGAAGTATTTGATATCAATGGTAATGTTATTGGTTCAATAGATGCAAACGGACGGGTAGTTACCAATACCACCAACATTGTCGGACGGCTTGTTCAAGAGCAAATGATTCCTATTACTCCTAAGAGTGAAGTTCTAGGTACGGTTAACAACAATGGTACAATTGAAAATGCGCAAAAACAAGTCGTTGGAAGAATTTTATCTAACGGCTTGGTTAGAAGTCCTAATGGCTCGGATATCATCGCACGAATGGTTCGCGGCGGTCTTGTTGTCGGGCAAGGATGCAAGAACATAGGATATCTTGAAAAAGACGGTATCGTCCGTAAATCAAATCAAGAGACCGGATACAAGGTCAATGCAGATGGCGTAATAGTTAATGCCAGCGGTGATTATATTGGTGAAGTTGTTGTTCCCGGTCCGGCCTTTGATGATTCTTGTACCAGAATAGGCGAAGTTGACACTGATGGTATAGTCCGTCAAAACGGTAACTATGTCGGTTGTGTTAACCCTGATGGTACTGTGCTGAATGAAAAAGGGGATATTATAGGGGGTGTTGCTCGTTCCGGAATAGCCATCTCTTATAATGGTAGCTTATTAGGGCAGATTAACGAAAATGGTCTTATTTTTTCTCAGCAAGGAAAAGCCGTTGGTTGCGTTGGTACATATGGTGATATTTTTGATAAAAAAGGAGCTTACATAGGTCAGGTTTTGCGCAATACTTATGCTTATGACCTAGATGGTAATTTTATAGGAATGGTAAATTCCGGAGCCCGTATTCCTATTCGCGGGCAAACATCAGGTCGCTTATTGCCTAACGGACTGATTGTTGATGAAAATAGCAAAATTATAGGGGTATCGCAACCTGCAAGAACCAGCATTATTGATAAACAAGGAAAGCTGATCGGACACCTCTTCCCGGACGGAAATGTATATGATGGCAAAGGTCTTTCTATTGGCAAGTTTTACGGTGATGGTAATGCATTTTATAATAACGCTCCGGGTTATTCTGCATATACAGGAAAGGTCGCAGATTTTAATGGCAAAATTGTTGGTACTGTCGCCTATAATAGTGTCGTTACCAATCGTTTTGGAGAAAAACTTGGGTATCTCGACGCTAAGGGCTATTATTTTGACAGCAAAGGTAATCTCAAAGGCGGAATTATCAGAAGAGGCTCCGCTATTGGGTATGACGGCTCATTTCTTGGCTATGCTCTGTCAGACGGACGTGTAATTGCTCTTGATGGAAAAATGGTCGGACACAGTACCCCCGACGGCAAAGTCTTAAATAACAAATCCTTTATAATTGGTGAAGTAATTCCCGAAGGCATTGTTATGGATGTATGGGGTGCTTATAAAGGGTACACCAATTCGGTCGGCGATGTTATAGACTTAAACGGCAAAAGCATAACTGCAATTTTGCCCGGCGGTTCTACTGATAAAAACCTAAGCCTGTCAAAACGCGGTACGGTAATAGATTTTGCAGGAAAGGTCATCGGTTCGGTTATGCCAGACGGCTCAATCATTGATACCTCAAACATACGTATCGGACGTTCTTTATCTGATGGTAACGCCCTTAATAACTCAGGCAAGCTGATTGGAGAAATTGTAGACGGCGATCTGGTTATAAATAATGAAGATAAAATTGTCGGCTATATTTCCGCCGATGGCTCTGTCATTGATCATCGCGGTTCAATTATCGGCCACAGCTTGTCAACTGATTTAGCCGTAGATAACGAAGATGAAATTTTGGGACGTATTTATAAAATAGGCACGACAATTCTCGGAAATACTGGTAAATATGTAGGACGATTGTCCGCCGACGGAACGGTCGTTGATACAAACAACAAAATTATCGGTTATTTGAAGAGTAACGGCTCATTTATCAATTTGGATAAACGAGTTGCCGGATACGCATTACAAGAAGTTGCTAAAAATCGGAGGAACTAATTGATGTCGATGGTATGTAGCAAAATCAAAAATATATTTTTTGCGATTGCCGCAACATTTTCTTGTGCAAACACGCTTTGGGCACAAGAAATCACCGCCATTGACTTTAACGGAGCTTTGATTGGTAAAGTTATTCCTGACGGGAAAGTCGTTAGTTTTGATAATAAACTGATTGGTAATATTACGGCCGACAGCTTAATTGTCAATTCATCAGGCAAACTGATTGGCGGAATTGTGCCACAAGGCATTGCTATCGGTAACGATAACCGAATGCTGGGAAAAGTAAGTTCAGATGGTGCGGTGCGCCTAGCTACTGGAAAAATCATAGGTAAGGCTTTACCCAACGGTCTGGTCGTTGATGAAAAATTTGATATACTCGGTGCAGTCCTTTTCCCCGGATTGATATATTCTGATAATGGCCAGACTATCGGACGTTTGACCGGTGACGGAGTGTATGCAAATCTTAAAGGGCAGAATATCGGTTTTGTAACCTCTGACGGATATGCTTACAGGCGCTCCGGTAGTGATTACGTTCTGGATGGCCGACTTGTATCGTCAAAAATGGTCGTCAATTTGACCGGAAAATTCATCGGCAATGTTTCTCCCGGTGGCAAAGTAACGGATTTTGAAGGCAGAAAAATCGGTTTTATAAAGGCAAACGGTTTTGCATATGATTCAAATAACAAAGTAATTGGCAGTGTGGTTAGTTCCGGCTATGCATTTAACAATGCCGGCAAATATATCGGGTTGGTTACATTTAATGGTGAAGTAGTAAATGGTGAAAAACTTATTGGCTATTTACAACCTGATGGCAATATTGCCGACACAAATGGAAAAATAATCGGTTTTATGATTGATATCGCTTCCACTGCAACTGATAATTCCGGAAAATATTTGGGAAGAGTGATGCCGGAAGGAAAAATTGCCAAAGGTAATGAAATTATAGGTCAACTTGGTCCATGGAATATCGTTTACGATAAGGAAGGAAAACAAATCGGCCAGCTTATTCAAACCGGTCCTATTTTTGATTATAAAGGGGAACTGCGCGGACATTCTCTCAAAAACGGGAGCGTAGTAACCATTGGTGGTTCTCCTTTGGGAGCAATGAAAAACGGTTTTGCAGTCAGTAATACTGGCTCGATTATTGGCTCTGTGTTGAAAAACAAGGTGATATTGAACAACAATAATCAGGCCATGGGAGTGGTGGGAATTAACAGTTCAATAGCATTTAACAACGATAATCTTGTTGTTTCACCATTCGGATATGTATATAACCCTGAAGGCAGAATATCCGGTAAAACCATTTCATTGGGGCAGGTCTACGATATAGGAGGCAAAACAATCGGTGCTGTGTCCCCTAACGGAGAGATTCTTAACAATGGAACCATACAAAGTGGCCGTATAACTCAATATGGCTATGATATTGATGAACATAACTCTGTTCTCGGAGGACTTGTTGACGTTATTTATGCAGTATCTTCCGTAGGTGAAAGTGTAGGTATTCTTGCCGATGGCAACCAAGTCTTAAATCAGTCTTTTAATCCGATAGGCAAAGTTCTTCCGGATAACAGTGTTGTACCATGGTCTGAGCAAACAAGCTATATGCCGGTTAGCGGTGTAGGATCATCTGCTCGTCTTGCCATATCGTATGATGGCAAAATGCTCGGAATGATTGACAACTTAGGACAAGTAAGAGATATAAACGCATCTACTTTCGGAAAAGTCAATTCAAGAGGAATTGTTTTTGACAATAGCCACGCCAACGTTGGTGAAGCTACCGATTTTATGGCAGCTATAAATGATAAATGTGAGTTTATCGGAGCCGTAACTCCTGCCGGTGATGTTCGTAATTATCGCGAAGTTAATATGGGAAAAATATTGCCAAACTCACAAGTTATTTCAGATAACGGTGATGTTGTAGGTTTTGGAGTTAATAAAGGCATTGTAATTGATTTTGGCGGAAAGCCGATAGGCACATCAACAGCTGATGGCAGAGTTATTAATTATGCAAACGAGAATTTGGGCTGCATTGATAATCAAAGTCGCCTCTACAACAAGCAAAAGGAATTGATAGGTAAAATTATCTCTATCGTTCCGGTTATTGATTTTAATGGCAAGATTATCGGTCGGAGCATGTTGGATGGTAGCATCGTTGATACCAAAAACCAAAATATAGGTTACGCAATGCCGGATGATAGCGTCAATTCCAAAACATCAACACACATGGGTATGCTGTTTAGGTACCGATATGCTTTTAACGACAACAATCGCCTCATGGGAACGGTTAATGAGCAGGGAGAGGTTATTGACAGCCAAGGTAAAAAAGTTGGCACAGTTGATTTTGACGGCTATGTTAAATCAGATGGTAAAAATGTCGGATATGCATTATATGATCTCTATATTTATGATTATGCCAACAAAACAATAGGATATATAGCTCCTGACGGTGGCGTAATATCTTTTTCAAATCAATATCTTGGCAAATCTATACACGGTTTTGCCGTCAGCAGCTCTCAAAAGCTCTTAGGTCGTGGCAATCGTGATTTTCACATTCGCAACGCAAATAAAGATGTAATTGGAGAGTTAATGCTCAATGGTGATGTAATTTCAAACACCGGTGAAAAAATCGGCACTCTCGCATCCGGCGGAGATATCATGGATTCTAATGATAAGAACATTGCTCAAGCCACTCCGTTGCAGTACTATGAGGTAGATAAGAGAAAGCCTGTCTATGATAAAGATGGGAAACAAATAGGCTTTACAGATGGCAAGCAAGTGGTTGACGAGAACGGCAATCCTATTGGAGAGATGGGAGAAGACGGAAAGGTTATTGATAAAAATGGTGTAGAAATTGGAAGTCTGCATTGGTTTGAGCATTCGCCCAAAGAAAAGCCCGGTAATGTAGATATTCCGCAGGTCGGCAGTCGTCCGCTCGAGGAAAAAGATTACCGCCGTTCAGCCAATATTGCTCTTGATTTAAATGGAAATTATCTTGGTGATATTGTGCAAAACCAAGTAATCAATCCTCAAACCGGAGAAATTGAAGGCATTGTGGATGGAGACATTGTGCTTGATCCTGAAACAAAAGAAGTTAAAGGACGTCGTATAAATGTTCCTTTAGATAAGGTGCCGAATACCCCAGGAACACCGGTAGTTCAAGAAAACGGAGCATCAAATGTCTTTGTTCCCGGAAATGTAGGATACTGTGAAGCTCACGGTCTTGGTGATAACTGTCTCGATCCTGCAAACAATGAACCTACAATCGGCCAGCAACAAGTTAATGCTCAAGCCCAAGCCATACGTCGACAAGGAATGTTTGTTGGATCAAAAAGCACCAGCTATAGCCGTGAATATTTTGATGGCAAACAGAAAGATTGGGGATTGGACAAGATTATTTCTACTCTTCCGGTTGATATGGATAAGATGATTCTGGCTGATAAGCCTATACCGGCAGTTATTGCAAGAACTATTGATACTGAACACGAAGCACCGGTCACAGCCTATGTTGAACGCAATGTGTATGCTGAAGACGGCAGAAACATCGTTATTCCTGCCGGTAGTCACATAATTGGCAGTACTGGAGGCGGATACGGAGGTTCATCTTCTGCTCGCATTACAATTACATGGGATAGAATAATTACTCCTGAGGGAATCTTATTTAATATATCTTCTGCTCAAACTGGAGACGCCCAAGGTCGCGGAGGTGTTCTCGGGTATCTTGATCGGCAATTGACTAAAAAGTATGCAACACCACTTGTCACATCGATTATTACAAACGGCATAAGTGTCTTGTTTTCAACTGACAAAGATTCAAAAGGGGGGGAAAACAGTACAGAAACATCAAAACAGCAAGCCACCAACGATGCGCGACAAAATTTCTTGGATGACACAAAACAAATGTTTGAAAATATGCTTGATGATTACATGAAAACAAAGACGGTTGTAGTGGTGCCGGCCGGGACCAGAATTATCATCTTTCCCAAAGTCGATTTATGGTTGCGTACAATTGATGATGCAAAAGATGATTCTAAAAAGGGTATAGACACAGGTGAGTATGAAGATTCTCTGTATACGGAAGCAGACTACAAAAAAATGGGCGAAAGCAAAGCTCAAGAAACAGTTAGTTATCCTACAGGAGGAGGCGGCACCGCTGCTCCTGTAGCTTCTCCTACTACATATACTCCTGCAAACCAAGGAAGATCAAATGTCGGGGCTACTCCGCCCCCACCGCCACCGAGTAATTATAGCGGTGGAGGTAACAGATCTAACCAAAACAACCGAGATGACGAAGAGACGGGCGATGTTCCGCAACTATTTTAGAGAGGGAAAATAATGAGCTTTGAAGTATTAGAATCAGTTTTACGTCCTCTGGCATATTGGTATAACCAGGAAAATATTGAGGAAGTTGCAATCAACCGAGCCGGTCAGGTGTGGCTACGTCTTCGTGGCAAAAGGGCCTACCCTTGGGTGATGTATAAAGACGAAAAACTGACCAAGGAGTATCTTACAGATCTTCTTTATATTGTCGCAAATACTTATGAGCTTCCTTTTGATCCGGTTGCCGGTACTCCGGTAGTATATGCGACGATTCCCGGAGAACACCGTTTTTCTGCGATATGCGGCAAAAATGTTATGTATGATGAAGACGATATTGCCGGCGGAGTTGCAATAGCCATCCGTGTTCACAGTGACGATGTGGCTTTTGGCCTTGGCGATTATGGACTAAAGCAGGGTGAACAATTACATCATATTAACCCTCTTAAAAACATAAAAGATCCTGAAGATCCGTATGAACGGCTTTTGCTCAGCATCAAAAGAGGCGACCATATTTTGGTCAGTGGTGCAACGGCAACAGGTAAAACTACATTCCTGAATAACCTGCTCAAAATTTTGGATATTCACAAACGCGTTATTACTATTGAAGATGCGCGCGAGCTTTTAGTTCCGCACCCCAATCGTGTCCATATTGTAATGTCACGTACCGGACAGACTAATGAATTTGATTATAAGGGGATCATTGACTTAGTAGTTCGTTTTACGCCTGATGCAATAATCGGCGGTGAGATTTCAACAGGTAACGCCGGAGCAATTTGGGAGCTTATGGGGTCAGGACACGATAACTGTCTTGCGACTATCCACGCAGAAAGTTCAAGTGCCGCTTACGAAGCATTCGTAGACCGTATTTTGCACTCCTATCCAACACTTGACCGCCGCAAAACTATTGAAGAAATGCATCATAAATTGCGTGTGGTGCAAATCAACCGTGATGGCAACTTGCGTGCTGTTACTGAAGTTACCTAATAATAAAAAACTCCCATATTTGGGAGTTATTTTATTATTGCAAAGGAGGAATATCTATCTGCGCAATTTCTCCGGGACGAACTTTTACACTCGCATAGCGCATATTTGCTGTTTCAATGGCAAATCTTTGACGTCCTGTCAATTGAGCAGCCCAATCATAAAAATCTCTGCCATTCATATCATTCCGCTGCGGGTTCATAACATAAAGAACGCACCCCTGTGCTCTTTCTGCCTTTCCGCAACGCGCACGACCTTTTGGCACTTCGTGGTTGCTAACCACCCCCTGTAACCCATTCATAATGGTCGTAGGCGTTGCAAGAAAAGTTTTTGCAATAAATATACCCAAAATCAATGATGCCACTGCCACAGCTATCACAGCCGTTCCTGTAAACAGATTTCCGACCATAAAGCGTTTTTTCAGCGACATATTTGCATCTTCTCCGTCTTCTTCCGACAAAAATGCCGGATTAAGGCGGTTATCTTGCTGCATTGGAGGCAAATTGTCACTTTCAAGATAATCATTTACATTAAATTGGTTCGAACTATTCACTTGGCTGTTAAAAGGGTTTTCCATTACAGTCTTTGATGGAACCGCCACATTTGTACTTACGCCATTATTTGCAAACCGCTTTATAGGGCGCTTAACCTTCTTAAATTTTGGTCTGTTTTGTTGTGTGTTGTCCATTTTTTTACCTCATAATTATTTTGTTTTAACTAATCAGTCTGTTTCTTTGCTGTTTTTATAACTCTTGGAACAATAAAAATAACGGTCTGAGATTTATCCGGCTTTGCCCCGATAATTTCATTCGGAATGCCGATAATCAAGAAATTTTCGCCTAATTTACTACGAATGCTGAACTGAGTAATTTGCCCATCTCGGCCTTCCAAAGTAATGTCTGAGAACAACCTGTTGTGCGGCATCAAAGAAGATTTTGCCAACAAAGACAACTGAGTTTCCGGAATACGATCGCCGGAACATTTGCCTATATCAAAACGTGACATCCACAAATTAGGTACAACGAATTTTCCTTCAGCCATTTGTATGACAGTCGCTTGTTGCTCCAAAAAAGAATAGAGACTTCCGATATTGATCTCGTTAGATGTTGTAAGAATACGTCCGAGAATTCCGGTTTTTGCTGTTTTTACAGAACCAAAGTCAAATACCTGTAACAGCTTTTGCCAATCAATATCCTCATTCATCGTGTGGGGAATAATTTTGAAAACACTCACATCATATGCAATCAATTTTGGATTGTTTTCAAAATCATCTAAAAGCTTTTGGATCTTTTTCTGCAGCTCATAGTCCCCCTTAAAAGTAAGAGAATAATCAGACCAGTCAGCAGTTATATCAGTAATTCCCGCGCCCCTCATTACATCAAGCAAAGCCAAAATGATTGGGCGTGATTTTGGAACATATAGAGTAAAATTGGTCTTTCGTCCTATTGTCAGCGTCTTAGTTTCCGCATTATATGTATAATAAATTTCTGCTGCATCAGTGATTATTTTAACAACTTCTGATAGCTCGCCCCGCAAATTCTCTGCTGAAATACTTGGATAAGGAGCATCTTTTGCCACCAGTTTTATACCGGCCTCTTTAGTTAGCTTTAACAATGCTTTTTCTGCCGGCATTTTTTTGAATGAAAAACCGGTTACTTCATAGCGGGGGAGAGGATTATCAATACCATTTCTTGTGAGATTAAAGGCTTTCAAATTATACGGCAGAGTCGTAATCATTTCTTGTGAATTCCAGTTTACACGGCAACGCAAAGGTGATTCCAAATCAAAAGCACTGGCCCCCGCAGGTGTTCTGATCATATTGGGGTCAACTTCATTAACAATGTTTGCCCGCTGTGCCGGATCAACCACTTCGACATTAGGATTTGCTTGTTGTGGCTGAATATATCTGTCCGGATATCTGCAACCCGACAATAACGCCACAATTGCCAACGTACATAAGATTTCTTTATAATGCAGCTTGCTCAACATTCATTTTACTCTTTTATTACTGGTCACTTTCGTTCTTATCTTTTTGCTTTGCCTCGGCAAATTCGGCTTCTACTTTTGCCTTTGCTTCGCTATCTTGTTGCAGTAGTTTTTCCATCAACTGCTCCATTCCCATACCAGCCCCGACGGTTGGATCAACAGCTTTATCGGGAACAGATAATGCCTCTTTCATTTTTTCAACTTCCCGAGCATCATTTTTTATCATATCCGGAGTAGAATTCTTTCTCAATTCTTCTTTATATTCATCAAGAGTGCGCTTAAGACCGTTAATACCTCCGGCAACTTTTTTCTCTACATAAGGGTACAAATCCTTATGTCGCAGAATATAATCACCGGTTTCGCTGATTTCTTCCAGTACATCAAGTATATATCCATAGAACGGGTAATCTTCTAGCGCAATATTACCCTTACGCACACAGCGGGCAGCAATTCGCGAAATTGTTCTGTCATAATAATCTTTTAACAGAATATAGTTATCGACGAACCATACGTCCCCATTGCCATTGTTTTGTGAATCTTGTGCCATATTTTACTCCTTGATATACTCAATACTAGATTAGGAGACAAAGATTGTAAATTGTATTGATATCTTATCCCACGCTATTAACGGTATCAAAATATGGGTCTTTTTCTGCATCATCGTCAATACCGGCAAGTACAATTTCAAAATCTCTGGGTACAACAATCTCAGATGATTGTACAATTTGTTCAGGCACGACTGGCTCTTGTAATATTTCCGCAGTTGCGGCTTGTTCATCATCAGGAACTTCCTCATATTCCCATTCCCAATCTTGTCCCTCTGTTCCGGATAATTCTTCACCGACGGATTCTTCCTCGGGAACTTCTTCGTATTCCCATTCCCAATCTTGTCCTTCCTGACCTGAAACCGTTTCGCCTTCAGCATCTTCCGGCTGATATTCCCAAGTCCATCCGTCGCCCTCATTAGCACTTTCCTGCTCTGTCGTATCAAGCTGAGATTCTGCCTCATTTTTTACAGGAGCCAAGTTACTATCAACAGAGCTACTGCTTGTGGTACTGCCAAATCCCCAGTCAGATGCACTGTCTATGGGTTTATCCTCTATAACAGGCAATTCCGGTAATGCGGAAATAATAGTCTTTTTCTTCTGTAAAGGCTTTTCCAAAATAGGCGTTTCATCATCTTCGGCAACCTTTGTAACCGGTGGAATAACTATCTGTTCTTCCCGATTCTTTTTCTTCTTTTTCTTCTTTTTCTTTTTGCTAGTTTCAGCATCCGCAGTTGCCACATCTTCAACAACACTATAATCTTTGTCAGGCGAAATTCCTGTTTCATGCACTAAAGAAACCGTATCAGAATCTTTTGAAACATCCGCGCCACTATCAATTGATTCTACAGAAGGTATAACTGCTTCGCTTATCTTTTCCAATCCTGCCGGCACATTTTTCATTTGCGACAATGCTGCAATTATGGCGTTAGTCGACTGCTGTTGGCTTTCTTTCAGAGCGGCAGTAATAATTGCTGAAAACTCTTGGCTTTGAGAATGTGTTATTTCTCTAAACAAATCAGCTTGAGCTTTCATAATTTCTTCGACTTTAGGACGTGTATTATCAGAAGAAACCGGCATTCCCTTAAGTTTCTCTATTGTTTGAATAATCGTCTGCGCTGAATTTTGTTGGCTTTCTTTCAAGGTTGCTGCAATTATAGATGAAAATTCTCTCCCTTGTGCCTTCAATGCCTCTGTTACATTTTCTAACATAGCTTGCTGTTTTTTAGGAGAAGATGCCGCATATGTAATCGGAGTAGGTCCGTTTTCTTCCATTTGCTTAAAACTATCAATCAAGGTCTGAGTTGATAGCTTAATGCTGTCTTTAATTGCCAAAGAAATGAGAGCAGATAACTCTTCTTTTTGCGATTGAGTAGTTTCTTTCAAAAATTTTGACTGAGCTTTTACTAAATCATCAATTATATTTTTTACTTGAAAGGCAGCTGCTGCTTCTGCAGGTGCATCGCTGTTTGATATAATCTTAATTTGATTGTTTTGCTCAATCATCTTGTTCAAATTATCTTGTAAGTCCAAAAACGATTGCGCAATAAGTTTATTGTCTTCCAGCCTTTTTTGTTCAGAAGCCGAGATTGCCTCAGCCAAAGCGTTTGATATAGTCCTCGTAAAAGTGTCATCAGCAACGAGTTTAAGCTGCTCAGCAACAGCACCTGCTGTCGAATTTTTAACATTAGGACTGTTTCGCAGTTCTTTAATAATTTGTGCATTTGATTGAGCCAAACTGCTGGCCAGTACTTTTGCAAAATTATCACTATCAATAATCGGTGCGCCGGCGGTTACAACTGTTGATGTCGGCTGCGATGTTGCAATTTCCTGTGATGCTGTTTCTACAATACTCACATCAGATGAATCGGCAGTGTCATCATCTTGATTGTCACTGCCGTGTTCCAATTCATCCATATATTCGAGCAATACAGAGCCGCCGGGCAACGTTTTTAATGACTTTCGTACAGCCTTTGGCTGTTTCAATAACAGTTCATCAAACTCTTCTTTCTTTTCTTTGGTAAAGATATGGAGCTGACGAAAAATATTCAAAAAACGCTGAGCGATAATGATTGGTTCTTCTTCTTTATCGCTATTTTTATTCTGCCCGAAAGCGGCAGTAGTTATAACATCTTCTGCCAACGACTTTATCCTTATTTTATCTGCACCAAGGTTAATCAGTATAGAAAAAATTATAGATAAATAGCTACTACTTTATGCAAGTGGCTCAAATCGTTATTACTTAAATCAATCTTTTCATCAGGATTCCATCTGATACCATACAGCTTGCCGTCATCATCTTCACGAATACTGATAATTTTTGCCTCATTCGGGGTAACATAATAAGCTGCAATATCTCCGACACTGGCTACTTCCTGAGGATTTATCAGCAAAACTGAGCGAGATGGCAACAAAGAACCCAAGCGACGAGAACAAAGATTTAAGGCATAGGCATCTTTCTTTCCTACCAAAGAATTTGGTCGTGATACTGTTTTGGTTTCATTTTCAAAGTCGACCAATATATTTCCGTCTTTGCCGGCAACACCATATACAGAAAGTCTCTGCGTCTCACGAGATGCCGTATCAAATGCTGCAATTGCACCGCGAGGATTTGAAAGCAACTTATACTTAGAGTCGTTTCTCTGAATAATCTCTTCCAAAGCGCCTTTTTCATCGAGCTTTTTAATAGTATCTTTTAACTCATCTACAGTCATTGACAGTGCTTTTGCGATGTTTTTCATCTCTTTGTCTGAAACTTCGCGCTGTCCCATTTCAATGCGGTGGTATACGGACAAAGTCATATCCGAACTCTCGGCAACTTCAATCAAAGTCAGATTCTTTTCGTTTCTGATCTGGCGCAATCCTGCTCCCAGAGTCTTAAGTCCGGCTCTTTCATTGATTCTGTTACGTCTTTCTTGCTCGCGTCTCCAAGACAGAACAACTTCTTCCTGAGAGTTCTGCTCATTAACGAACAAATCTTGCATAGGACAATCCAGCAACTCAGATACACGCACCAATTGTTCCTGATCAATACGACGATATCCCTTTTCAATCTTAGAAATAGCCGACAAGCTCACTCCCAAATGATCTGCAAGTTCCTGCATTGAGCGTCCGCGTAATCTTCTGTACATTCTAATTTGATTTGGGAAAATAATTTCTTCCATAATGCCCCCTCTAAAAATGTTTGAACTGTTACAATCATAATAATCAAAGTTTATTATTAATCAAGAATTTTGCACAAAAGCTGACAATATTGTGCAAAAAAACGACAGAAACTTTTCGTTCCTGCCGTTTTTTAGGCGATTCCTCGGACTATTTAAATTCTGTAAATGTATAAGCTTTATTGCCGTGATTGAGAACTTGTTGTCCAAATTCTTGTAAATCATTATCACTGAACATAATTTCATCTTTTGGCAGATTATCTGAGACACTGCCATCAATGTGAACAGCGTGTAAAGCTCTATTTGAATACGCCTCGGCAACAGAATACAAACGAGTTACATTGTCACCATCGATAATTGATTTGCGCTGAATGATGCCGTCAGTTTCATAAGAAACACCTTTGCCGTTTTTATCCATTGTCGAAACATTTGTCATAACCCGTTTCCCTTTGAACTGCGCAGTAAATGTGGTTACAGACCCGTTTTCATTTTGTTGAATTATTTGCATCACTTGGTTCCCGTTATCATCAACAAACTGCCGTGTATTTCGCGAGACAAATCTGCCATCGAGTCTGCCGCCTTCATAGTTACCCATACGAGAATTAATCAAGGTCTCCATAATCATCAATTGCTTGTTTGTATGCGACATCAGAGAACTTTGAACAAATGCAGCTACCGTAGCCGTATCAATTTCACCGCGCTTATTGATCATCTGCTTCAAAGATTTTGCCGGTTTTGTTGTTTGCTTGATGACATTTCCATTTTTATCATAAGCAGTAGCTATAGAGCCGAAATCATCTCTTTGTACAACCACTTTTGACCCATCACGATTTATTCTGGTCTTTGTTTCCACAAGGTTACCACTTGCATCATAGCCATAACTTCTATAATGCGAGTGAGTATTTACCTCAGCTTTTTTGAGCCCGTTATTGAATTTTTGTGCGAGCCATGATCTCGGATTGTCTTTTTGCATTTTGCCTAAAGCTGCATTCCATGCGCGACCTATACTTGAGCCACCGGTTTTATACATTTGGTTGCCGCCTTCATCAAGCATATCTGTTCCGTCATCGTTTTTGGCACGCCTTGATATAGCCGTAAAACTCATACTCTTTACCTTGCGATAGCCGTGCCCGATATTTTCTTTTGCCAAAGCCGCTCCAGATTTCACTCGTTTCTTCGCAAACTTCATTGCCGGATCGACTGCATAATATTTTGCAAAAGCACTTACATCAGCTCCTACTGCGGAACCAATTTTTATGCCCTTGCCGACACCGCCGCCTCCTCCGATTCCTCCGGCAAATTTATCGGCAAATTTCTTCATATCACTCAGTGCTGCCCAACCAAGGAACATGACAAACAAAATCTTAAGAGCGCCCACAGCAAACCAAACAACAGTACTTAATACGTTCATATCGCCGTTTACAACGTCTTCAGTTATTATTTCAGCTATATATCCCTTGGCAATTTGAGATATAATCATTAGCACTAATGATAAGAAGAAAAATGTCATTATTGCTTCAATAAATGTGCCGAATATTTTTGATAGATATCCCGACGTTACTTTGAATGCATATGCTCCTAAAGCTACAGGTAACAGAGCCACTGCTATCGCCATTTTTAGTACGCAATCTACCAGCAAAAATGGATACATAAGCAACAAAATTCCTGCGGCAATAAAGAACAAAACGGCGGTGATTAAATATGCAAAGTTCGGGATAAATATCAAAGTAGTATTCTCCCACGCCAAACAGTGCGTGACACGCCCTATTGCCATAATATCCATAATTTGGTCTTGTGTATTTTTGATAGTACATATTATACCATTTCCCATTTCCGGTGACAATCCGGCTTGGTCGTTACCACTCACAACTCCCTCAACAGCACCCGATGCAGCATTGCCACTACCTCCTGAACCGGAGGCTGAGCCATCTGCAATCCAACACTCTTTTGACGTTGCTTCTATTGGAGTGCCACCTATAACCTGTACTATTTTAAGGCTGGTTTCAAACAAAGGATCAAGCGTCAACGACATAATCTGCTCGGCCGGTCCGCCCAACAACAATACTACCACCAAAACCCTGAATGCCTGGTTAAGCATTGTTTTTACAAAAATTCGCGGATCTCTGGCTTCAAAGTGAGATACAAAACGCATAACTACCAGTGCTAACCAAATAGCAAATCCGACTACCACTACTCCGCCAACTACTTTTGCAAGGGCATCATAAGTCTTTTTTGCCATCACACTGGCGGTATTAAACAATATTCTAAAAGGCGTGCAGAATATACATCCGAATTGGCGATAATTATCCATTACTTCGCTGTATATACATGCCCCGTCTTTTGGTGCTTCTGCATCAGGATTATCATTCAATACACCATCAGGACCCAACATAGCATCATCCATATTACCAGTATTATATTGCCCCGGAGGCGGAGTCTTACCGCCGGTAAAACAAGTTAACCTGTCCATTTTTTTATAACCGGGGGCACAACCGCAAACATATTCGTCAAACTGAATGTTCATCGGATCCATAAGCCGACCGCTTTTATAATTTCCCTCATATATCTCTACATGCATATGTGGCTTAAATGCATTAGATTTTTCCTTATTATAACCACCTACCTTGCCTATAGGAGTTCCTCTGTTATACCTTCCATTGTTGACTGCAGAACGATTATGATGAAAATAGAACGAAATCTTTTTTCCACACGGAGAAGGATCACATTGGAATCCTATACCATCATGATGAGTCTTTGAACGATTTGTCAATGTCCCATTACAAGGAGCTAAAATAGAGGCAGATGCAGGTGCGCTATAATCATATCCCGCATGAATACGAGCAGGCTTTCCTGGCCCAATAGGGCAACGAGTGCGAATACCCGGATTATGGTTACACCATATCACGCCACGAACACACATTTCTGATCGTACTCCGCCGGAAACACTGCAAGCAACAGTATCTACACATGAATTCGAATTCATATTTTTCAAGCAATCTCCGTGTCCGCTTTTTTGCGGATATGTGCACTGAGATGTCTTACTATCTGGATACAACAGTGGGGAGTAATAAGAGCCACTCACAGCAAAAGCATTACTGCTTGCAAAAATACTTCCGCATAACACCACAACCGGTAGTAATACTTTAATCAACAGATTCATATTGTTATTGCTCTTAGTCATTATTGTTCCCTCCGGAAGAAGCCTTACTTGCAGCCTTCGCAGCTTGCTTTGCCGTACGAGATACTCGCTTTACGGTTTCACCGGCTTTCTTTACTGCTTCACCTGTTTTTTCAATAGCATTACCGGCCATTTCCCCACTCTTTTCTACCGCAGTAGCAGCAGCCTTTGCACCGGCTTGGACGACAGAACCTGCCCCCGGTAATACAGCATTAATTCCACCACCGACAAGATTTCCCGTTGCATTAATTCCTGCTGCAGTTGCTTTAGTTGCACCTTTAACGGCCTTACCACTAATTTTCATGCTGCTTCCAGCTACTTTCATACCGGATCCGGTTACACTTGCGGCTTTTCTGCCGACAGCATGCGTACCTTTATCAAAAAGTTTTCCGCCTTGATGTTCAGCAATATCTCCTCCAAGGGAGGTAACTTTACCGGCTTGGTGCTTGATGAGAGCCACCGCTTCGGTCATCTTTTCATGCATTGGGTTTGTACTACCCAAAACACCATCGGAGAAAAATACGTTTACATATTCGCCCACTGTAGCTCCGATGACTTTTAACCCGTAAAAATATGCAAATACCAATAAAATAAATCCTGTTGATGCGATTGAAATTTTTTCGCTAATAAAATCTGTATCTCCGTCTTCAACAGCTTGGTACAAATCAGCAATTCCTCCGACAGAATTAACCGTCAGAGCCTTATCAACAAGAATCACAGCAACGGATGCTGTCAATGGCAAAAATATCAGAATACCTGCAGCATGGAAAATGATTTTTATACATGCCACAAATCTATCACTTGTAATACCAAACGGCCACAACCCAGCCACTATCGGCAAAGCAATCAGAGATAATGACATCTTAAATGACATATCGACCAAATAGAATACAATTGCCAAAGTCATAAAGAAACCCACACACCAAATCAACGCTCCGCATAGCCAAGTCCAAAGATTAGGTATAACATACCAACTACCGGCGTGCGTGCTGTGGCAAATAAGCATATGCCCGAGTTTCATGTGCTGTGATGTTGTTCCATCAACAGATGCAACGAGCGCCATCATCTTGTTTAGAAAATCTGCCGGTAAAAATCCTGCCGGAGAAGATACCAACTCATCTGATTGGTTTACGATGCTTACATTCATTGCTGTAGCAATGGATTGTGCCATCGTAGAACCAAAATCCGCGCCCCATGAGAGGAGAGGAACCAACGCAAAATCTATTGCCAATTTAAAACCAGCCTTAATTGCAAACCATGCAAACAATACTTTGAAAAGCATAATCAACAAATCATTGACCATCGCCCCTGGCTCAATATTTTTCAGTGAACTCACTTGTTTCATAATATAAAAAGCAATCCACAGTATGATCCCAATCAGCAAAATCTTTTGTCCGGCCTCCTGAGCGACCGTTTCCAACGCGCGACATCCTTTCAAGAAAGCTGTCAGCAATGATTTTAGCACTTTACACGAATAGCACCCTTTATGATATATGTCATCCATTCTTGACTGAGAGCATGCCTCTTTATTATTGCCTTTTATAAAATTGTTTATAGCTTCTTTTACTTCTTCCATGCCGGCAGCAATAAAATCTATCCATCCTTGGAAGTAGTCAGATATTCCTTCTGCTATTCCCTTTATAGCATCAATACCTTTGTCTAACAATGATTTATCTTCTGGCTCTGTTGAATTGGATGGCGGATTTCCACCTTCGGTTTTATACGCAGAAGAACCTGTTCCTTGCCCATGTATAACGGTTGTATGTCCGTCATCGGTTGTAACCGAGTTTGGCGTGCCTCCTGTATATGTAAACGGCACCGTCCCAAAACCCGTGTTGCCATTGTTGTTATTACCTAAAACATCGCCAAAGTTAAAGCCTCCGCCATAATTAGGAAAACCTTGAGGAGTATAAATACCCGACCTTGCCAATTGCGCATTAGCCGATGATATTGCAAACAGACACACCAAAGTTGTCAGAACAATAATTCTGCTGCATAAACTTTTGAATATGTTTTTACAACCAATCATGACAGCAACCTTTCCTTTATTATTTATTACGCCCGGCCAAATCATTGATTCGCGATTTTGCGCTGTCAATGGCAGCTTTAGCGGAACGAAGTTTTTTAGAGTTTCGCAATGCAAATTTACCGGCTGCTGATGAGCCACCACTTATTATTGCTAAACCTACATTAGCCCAGAAAGTAACAAAACGTTTCTGGAAGTTTGTGTCTCCGCCTTCATCGGCAGTTACCAGCTTGTCGCATACATCTTTTGCAACATTCAATGATTTTACTGCAACAAAACCTGTCAAAACCAAAAGTATCATTGCCACACTGATATCACCAAAACTGCTTTCATCTTCAAACACGGCTTTATTTTCATTCAAAATTTGTTGTATTGCTGCAAAAATCATTATCATAACAGTTGCAATCATCATCAAAAATGCCGCGGAATTTAATATTGAATAAAACCCTATTTTTGCGCATTTACTTGTTGTTTTGAATGCAAACGACATAATCAGTAACGGCAAAATCATAACCATCATTGCAAAGCGGAAAATGGCATCCACAAGATAAAATGCAAAAGTCATTTTTACAAAAAAGAACATCACAACAACAAAGGCACCGCATAATGTTGGCGTAACTCCCGGCAATTTTATAATCTTCCATCCGAGATATATGCCATAATTCAGTCTTTCATTAACTGCACAAGCCAGACATTCCATCATCTCTCTTGGTCCATCAGGAAAACCAGCACTATCAGTGGCTTTAGTAAGTTGACTTGCTTTGCAAACACTATTTGTAAGCGTAATTTTGCCCATAATCGGTACTTCCCAATCATTTGGGGCATCGCCGACATTTTGACTCATCATGGCACTTCCCAGCTCCAAAAAGGCATGATATATAGGAAAAATAATTGAATTAAGCACAAACAAAACACCATTAGTTGATGTTGCTAGTATTCCGCAAATCAAACAGACAAAAAACTTTTTCATCACCTCTGTCCATAGTTCAGCCGGCGATTCCTCGGTAAATGAACTAACATGCTTCATAACCTGAAAAGACATCCAAATGGCAAAAGCAATCATCATCAACGGCAATGCACCCACAGTTAGATTTTTATACATCTCCATAGTTACTACACTAGTCTCTTTATATATCGTGCCGATGATAGAAGCTTGCCAGCATTCGCGATTTTGTGCTTCAATTTCCTCCTCAGTCGCTGGTTCATCTGTGCCAGGAGTAATAGCGGCGGTAGAAGGTTTTCTGATATCACCGCACGCAGCCAACATAAAGACGATGGAGAACATTGCCACCACTTTTAATATTTTTGCTATGTCAAATACTTTTTTCATCGTCTTTCTCTATGCTATTTTTTGTTACTTTCGTTGTACTTTCTGTATTCGTCTTTTTTGCGTGTTAACTCCTCATTTTTCCGTCTAACCTCACTGGCTAGATAGCTGTCACCCTTGTTTTCTTCCAACCGTTTTTTAGCATCAGCAAGCTCTTGAGTTAATCGATTTATTTCATCCTGAAAACCTTGAGCTATATAGTCGGCTTGTCTGTTTTCAGATTCCTTAGTATCTTTATCCCGCTTAGCTTGTTCGTTCTGATATTCCAAATCTCTATTCTCACCGGACAATTTTGAGTTTTCATCTTTAAGTCCTTGCATTTCAGAATTACTTCCGTCACCATCTCTGGCAGAATCACTGTCATAACCTTTATCAGAACTTCTCTGTTGCTGAGCCGTGCCACTGACATCACGTGCGTCACTTTGAGATTGTGATTGTCCCACATCGACATTGACATCGCCTATATCCTGACTGCTATTTGGCAGAAAACTACCCGCTTGTTGATGTACTCTAATATCATTCATCGCATCAGCCAATTCGGTTTTGGTCATTGGTCTATCTTCAATAACAGAAAAACCTTGACCATTATTGCGAATATGTTTTATGGTATTATTTGCAATATCTTTGTATATTCTGTCCCCGCCACGTTCGTTAATTGTGACTATTTGTAAGAGCTTTTGCCTTGGACTATAACTTATTTGACCATGTCTGCCAACGCAATCAAAGAAACCATCAGTCTGATAAGCATATGCCTCAACTATACGTCCATTACTGTCATACCGACCATTACCTTCATAAATTCTCATAACATCAGATTTGGCTGTTCTAGTATGTACTCTTTTGATATCAACTTTACCATTTACGAGAACTAATTCACGCTCATCGTGCCGAACCACATTACCTGATTTATCAAATTGATCTCCGATGTGTCTCTTGCCATCAAATCTTATAATATGGGTTACGTTGCCATCCTTATCATAATTCGTCTGTACAAGGTCACCATTTGTATCCCTCTTTACTTCATGTTGCAATTTACCATCTTTACCAAAAACTTTTCCTTCTTTCATCCAAGTATAAGGTTTCGCACCACTTTGCTGTGCCGATTGTCCCAAATCAACGTTAATTCCCTGCTGTTTCAACTGCTGCTGTACGGAGTTTAATGTAGAGTCATCAATACCGCTTCTAACTGAAGCATCATGAACAGCAGCATTCAAAACATATGCTACAGCAACTGCATTTTGCGGGGTAACACCACCTGCTACTGCTGCACCTTCAATAGCTGCTTTTATTGCAAATTCATAATCTTTTGGCAAATCACCATTTTTCATAAATGCAGCCAATGTTTCTATTGAATGAGCAGCCGTAAGCTTGTCAGTATCGGTACCGCCTTTAGCAGTGATATCATCTTTCAACCCGCCCAAATCAAATCCTTTGCCTGCAGGCTGTTGTGGTGTTGTCCTTGGCGCACCATTGTTTTCTGCTCCACTTCCGCTACCATTACCACCTTGAGCATTTTGCCCTTGTGCTTTGTTTGCATTGTTATTAGCCGCAGCATCAAGCTGATTCTTCCCATCATTAACAGCTGCATCTTTGGCATTATCAGCCGCAGTCTTTGGATCAATTGGACTATCTGCGCCCATAGCTTGATCAACTGATATATCATCAGCAGGATTACCAGATTGTGCACCGCTTTGAGGAGTTTGCGGGGTAGCACCGCTACCACCTGTACCACCATCATGAGGTCCGTTTCCGCCACCACGCGGTCCTCCATCACCCCCATCAGGTCTGCCCCCGCGATTCTGCGTAATATCCAAATCATCATTTGGGGTACCTGCTGACTGATTCATATTGTCAGGATTCATATTGTTCAATGCATCATCTATATCTCCATCGTAGCCGTTTGCTGCATTTAGCCTACGCCCTGATGGTGTAAATCTATTATAAGCTTTTCTAAGCAAAGTACTCGGAGCTCTTGTAACAGCATCGCCTGCAGCTCTCAAACTATTGCCTACGGTGCCATATTTATTAGTAGTTGGAAATTCACCGACAACATTTGCACTTCCTTTAGCAATACCCCAACTCCACTTGGCTCCTTTCTTGCCCATATATTTGGCAAATGCTGCTCCTGAAGTAGCAATTTCGCTGCCAATTCCTGATGACCTTGCTCCACTCATTTCCGAAGCAAGTTGTGCAGTCTGAGCACAAAGTTTAAAACCGAATATACAGCAAATCAAAAGAAATACAAAGCCACCAAGTCCTATACTTAATGTTTCTAGTACCGCTTCTACTTCATTTCCCATTAATTTTGCAATAATACCGCTGCTGCCGGCATCACCAATGTTTCCTCCGGTTATGGCTTGTGATGCCAACTGGAGGTTTACATCAATTACCAATCCTAAGAACACAAATGTAAAAAATGCATTCAAAAACATACTCCAGCCTTTTGAGGCAAAGCCTGATGTAATCTTAAATGGCCACGATGCAATCAAAAATGGTAATAACGCCCCGATAATTCCAAGTCTTATTATTGTATCAATCAAATAAAATGCAAAGGCTAAACATAATAACCACGCAAATGCCCATACCACCAATCCGGTGAAAAACATGGTCAAGTCCCACATACCAAGCCATTCACTTTGCGCAGAGTGCTTGGCTATACACATTAACGAACTTCCTACAGCTTGTGTTACGGCAATCTCCTGAGAAACTTTTTTCAAAAAGCAACTAACCTTTGTTTGTAGTTCTCCAGAATAAAATGTCTCGTTTGTGCCTGATATACTGCCTTCGCACTGATTCCCATTCTCACCTTCTGACATAAATGAAGTTCCCATTTCTATACCAGCTGACAATAGAGGCTCAAGTCCCAGTCGATACACTTCTGCTCCATGAGACAAAAGCAACGATGCAAAAAGCACCTTAAATGCCATGGTCATACCCTCGGTGATGTACTTGGGAGCATCCTGCTTTGTAAACGAACCGACCATTTTAAGCGTTAAGTATGCAACATATAATGCAAAACCAATCCAGACTAATTTAACAAAGGCGCTGGCTAGGTGCGCAAACGGTGCTGTTGCCATAACTTTTGCGGCTTCATACAATATATCGAACAATGGGCAGAAAATACAATTTTCCAACTCGGCAACTTTTACTGGAAAAGGAACACATCCGTCCATTACGCCGCCTTTTGCCGTGCCGTTATCATTTAGCTCAATTAATGTCCAACCATCGTTGTCGCCCTCTAACCTATAATATAATTTTCCGTCTTCCAATTTAGTATCAAACCCTTTATGTTGTGTAATACCACTTGGAACAGTGTTAGAAGTTTGTGCTGAGCACACAGAAAAACTTGCAATCAGCAATCCCAAAACCCAAAGGCCAAAACAGATTTTTTTCATGATATTTTTAGTCATTGTTTGTTTCCTCGATCAAAGGGATTGCCTAACACTTTCAATCCGATTAACATCACTACGGCGACGAGCAGGAGAGAATATAAAAGAGCATTTTTAGAAGCGAATAGGGACAAGATATTAGTATAATACAACAGAACAAGTCCTAAAAAAAACAAAACACTAATTAAAAAGCTTTTCATCGCGTACTCCCACTACCATTTAGGATAGTGTAACATAAAAAGTGTATAAAAAGTGTTACAGTTTTTTTATTTTTTATAAGATTTAAAATTTCCGTCTTTTATGAAGCTAATACAATGAGATATTATTTTATTTCCGGCGCATGGATTAATTCCTAAATATTTGACTGCAGTAATCTCTTTTGCACTGCTGATGTAAGAATCTTTTCTGCTGGGAAAAATATCTTTCCATGATTTTGGTGTAATTTTAACTAAGATTCGCCCAACACTATTCCATGTTGTTAACACACCGATTTCGAGACTTTTTGAAAAATCAGGCAAAAATTCTACCTCATTAGGGTCATAAATCTGCATTGCTTTCCCTAAAAAATGAGAAATAATCGGCGCATTTTTCAATTTACGTCCCCAAATAGCTCCATTATTCGGTACATTAATTGTTACAATACGGCCAATTTTCATTCTTCTGCGCCATCCCCACGACTTAGCCAACAGCTTGCGTAGGACTAAACCGCTGAAACCATAAACAACAAAATTAATTTCCTGAATATCTTTCAGATTCTTTAGTATAAAGTCCAACTGTTCAACAATGGCGTCAAAGCTAAAACGCAAAGTCGGCATATTTATGGCAATTGCCGTAAATCCCTCACTTTCAAAACGTCTCGCCATCTTATTATATCTATCTTTTGACTGTCCATATCCATGCAACAGAAGAACCGCTTTCTGTTTCGGACGCAAAAGTTGATACACTTCTATATAATGAATAAATGCATTTTGACATCGCAAAAGTGATCCCGATTCTCTTCTTATATCCCACTCATCTAACAAACGATACCGGCCGGTAATGCAGCTACGCTGTATTCTCCAGCCATTATAAAAGAATCGGTCTTCCCAAAATTGTTTTCCACCAAAGGTAAAAAATTTGAAAGCCATGTTTATACATATATTAAAGTTAACATTATGACCATTGTAACAAATTTATATAAAATATAAAGCAATTTTTTGGCGACTGCATATTTTTCGACTCGCACTCTCGTTCATGCTGATTAAAAACGCTTATGAGAATATTTACATCTTAAAATAAAATTAAGTTGATTCAATGGATTGATAAAACATTTTTTTAAAATCAAAAAAAATAAAAATTTTATGTTGACATCTAACTAATATCATTTTATAAAGCCACTCACCACCATTTCACAAATAGTGAATGAATGATGGCGGCCAAACGGCCGGTTATAAGATAATAGTAAATAAGACTAGAGGATATGCGGACGGTATATTTCTATAAAGATATATAAAGTCTGTATATTAAGGAACCTAAGGAAATTCTTTAGAGTAAAGTA
>JBGULQ010000018.1:0-36351 GCA_045116295.1 Alphaproteobacteria bacterium | reverse complement strand
AATATTGCGCGGATTATTGGTAAAATCAAGCAAGCGGTGGATTTTGTTTTCCGTATCCGGACCGACGAGCGATTGAATGTCCTCAATATTGCTGTCATCCATCGCCAGAATATAGTCATAATAGGCATAATCGTGCGGACGAATGCGCCGGGAATAATGTTCTTCAAACGGCACATGCATGGATTTCAACATCTCGCGCGTGCCATGATGAATGCCGGCATGGCACATCTCATTGTAACTTTCGGTCGCGGCAGAATCAATTTCAAACCGGTCGGATAAACCGCGCTCCTCAACCATTTGCTTAAACACAAACTGCGCCATCGGCGACCGACAAATATTCCCAAGACATACAAACAAAACTTTAATCATAGATTTCACCTTTCATAATTAGGCAGACTATGTAATTTCTCTGAAAAAAGCAATAAAAAACTCCCTCATACTAAGGAGCACGAAGGAGTTTAGTCTTGTCTTGGTAAGGTTATGATACTTTTACCAGTTCTCTTTCATCAACATGAAAAATCTTGTTGTTTTCTGGGTTATTGCATTCAGGACAGATAGGTATAATATACAATCCAGGTACTCTATACCATTTGCCATCGCTATGCTGTTCAACTTTTTGAACATGACCACCGCACAAATTTCTGGTAGACTTACCACAGTTTCTGCAATATGTAGCCATCTTATTTGTTTTTCTTTCCCAAAAATCAAGCCAGCTATCATATCCGCTTGGACATTTTTTATCGGATGTCCTAACCGCATTAACTACATAAATCATAGTTAAATTCCTTATTTAAGAGTGGCATGTCGGTCGCACACCACAAAAGTTCTTGTTGACTTCTCTTAAAAAGGTGTTATAGAATGATATTCGCAATAAGGGTCATTCTATTGACCGAACCTTTTTAAATGAGCCATTCCTCTCGGAACGACTCATTTATATTATTTAAAACCGCCGATGTCAAGAGTTAATTTTACATTAAAATACAATTTTGGTATTAGAATACTCAAAAAAGATATTGACATTTTATTTTAAATATGGTATATAGCGCTTATCATATTAATAGGAGCGCTATATCATGAGAGATACTCAATCATTTGAGAATGTTATCCGGGCGGTTGATTGTTTAAGAGGACTTGTGAATAACAATCAAGAAGATGCCGCTATATATATTGTCAAAGAATTACAAAAGATGTTTCCATCCACAGTTTACGAAAATGAATTGTGGGTAGAATGTGAAAAATTGTCTCATCAGTTAGATTTATCTGTCCCTTTTATAAACCGACAGGCTTTAATGTCGGCATTCCATTTTATAACCGGTGATATTGATTATGAGATATTGTTAGCACTAAAGGAAAGGTATACAAACAGAACTCCTCGTACGTCATTTTTATTAAAAACATTCTTTGATCTTGTAATGCGAAATATAAAAAATCCCGGTGACACAATGTTAATACCAGAAGGCGAAAAGTTTGCGCCATATTTGACATCAATTGTTGAGAACGACGTAAATTGCCGATATACCATAACAACAGCCAGAAAATTTGAATATGTTTTGCTTACAGAAATATTTAAGGACCAAAGAAACGTTCAAATAATACAAGGACAAATATATGAACCTGACTTTATCAACGAAAAGTTTGACACTATTTTAAGCGTTCCAAACTACGGAATAAGTTCTTCTTTCAATAGAGATAACCAATTTATGTGCCGGGAATATGACCTTATAGCCACAGAAAATTTATTGTTGCACCTTTCTCCGGTAGGTAAACTTATTATTTTACTTCCGGCCCGCGTTACTTTTGCGGCTGGCCGAGTTAAAGATTTTAGGCGCTTTATTCAGCACTCCTATTCATTGGATGAAATAGCAGAATTACCGGTAGGAGTTCTATCTAATACCGGTGTCAAAACATTTTTATTCACTATTTCGGCAAAAGGCAATGAAGATACTTCAATTAAGCGCTATGTTTTTGAGAATGATAATCCGGTTAATCGCCGCTTAGGAAGTTTATCGCTTAAATTACAGGATGAAACCTTTATTATGCCGGAAGAACTTGATGCTCTTGGCGATTGGAACGTAGATAAAATTTTTGCCTCACAAGATGATGATTGGACGCAATATCAAAATTCATCGGTTCGGAAGATACCGCTAAAAGATGTTGCAGAAATTTTTAGAGGCAAAACTATTACTGAAAAAAATCCAACTGGCTCCATTGGTGTTGTAAATATATCTAACATTTTAGAGTACGATATTGATTACAATTCACTTGATCATCTTGACGAGCAAGAACGTCGTGTAGCAAATTATATTCTCAAGACTGATGATTTACTCTTACCGGCACGTGGAACTGCTATCCGGACTGCTGTATTCAATGAGCAGACATATCCTTGTATTGCCTCATCAAATTTAATCGTTATCAGACCAAAATCTGGTGCATTATCTGGAACATACCTTAAACTATTTCTGGACAGCGCTATCGGTAAAAAGCTGATTAAATCAACTCAACAAGGCACTGCCGTTATGAACATCAGCTATCGTGACCTTGAAAATATTGAGATTCCTTATCTTCCGTTTGAAAAGCAAATAGAAATAGCTAAAAAATACCAAGATGGCCTCGCAAAATACCAAGAAACGATATCTTCTGCTGAAGAAAAATGGCAAGATACGGTAAGAGAATTAGAACAAAATTTATAGGACTAGAATATGACTAAAGCAGTAACAGAAGAAACCACAAGTCAAAAGCTTTTCTCCCATCTATTTGAAGCATGCAATATTCTGCGTGGTCCAATTAATCAGGATGAATATAAAAGCTATGTTACGCCGATCTTGTTTTTTAAGCGTATTTCTGATGTTTATGATGAAGAAACGCAGGAAGCCTTGGAAACATCTGGTGGAGATGAAGAATTTGCGTCATTTGCTGAAAACCACCGTTTTATCATTCCAGAGAATTGCCACTGGAATGATGTCAGAGAAAAAACGCACAATATCGGTTCTGCAATAATTAATGCTATGACCGGCATTGAGCGTGCCAATCCAAAAACCTTATCTGGTGTGTTCAGTAGCTTTGATGATGCCAACTGGGCTGATAAGAGCAAACTTTCTGATGAGCGCTTAAAGGACTTAGTTGAGCACATGTCTAAAATAAAAGTCGGCAATAAAAACTACTCCGATGATGTTATGGGCGATAGTTATGAATACCTCATCAAGAAATTTGCGGATATGTCAAAGAAAAATGCGGGAGAATTCTATACCCCACGTTCTATTGTGAAATTGCTGATTAACTTTATTAAACCTCAAGACGGTGACACTGTTTATGATGGTGCTATGGGAACCGGCGGTATGTTAATTGAAGCTATACGCCATATGAAGCATACTCAAAGTTCTTATGGTAAAATTTATGGCCAAGAAAAAAATCTGGCAACCTCTGCTATCGGTCGGATGAATTTATTTTTGCATGGCGCCAGAGATTTTAATGTCGTTCAGGGAGATACTTTAAGAAATCCGGAATTTTTGAAACGTGGAAGTTTACAGACTTTTGATTGTGTTATCGCAAATCCGCCGTTTTCACTTAAAAATTGGGGTGCAGAAGCGTTTTCTTCCGATATATATGGTCGTAATATCTGGGGATGTCCGAGTGATTCGTGTGCTGACTTTGCTTGGTTGCAACACATGGTTTCCTCTATGGATCCGAAAAAAGGTCGTTGCGCTATTATTTTACCGCAAGGTGTTCTGTTCCATGGTGGCAAAGATGGTGAGATGCGTCAAAAATTGGTAGAATCTGATAAACTTGAAGCCATTGTTACCTTTGTCAGTGGTGTATTTTACAGCACCGGTGTTTCCGCTTGTGCTTTAATTCTGAATAACAATAAACCGGCCGAACATAAAAACAAAATATGCCTGATTGATGCTTCCAATATTTATACACCGAAGCGCGCTCAAAACATTATGACCGATGATGATATTCAACAAGTGTGCGACCTTTATGCTGATTATAAAGATGTGATTGAAAAGTGTAAAATTGTAACACTGGATGACATCAAAGCCAAAGACTATACACTTTCGGTAAATTCCTATATTGAGAAAAAACAGCAAGAAACAATTGATCCAACTGTTGTCAAAAAAGAATTTTTAGAAGCATTAAGCGCTGTTACAACAGCAGAAGATAAATTAAAACGGTTGCTCGTTGAAGGAGGATATATCCATGAGTAGAATTAGTTTAGAAGAATTAGAAAGCTACTTATGGTCATCGGCTGTTTTGCTCCGGACACATATTGATGCCGGTGCTTATAAACAATACATTTTCCCGTTACTGTTTTTTAAGCGGATTTGCGATGTTTATGATGAAGAATGTGCGCAGATTTTGAAAGAATATGGTGAGGAAGCACTTTCTTGGGAAGAATACCATCGTTTTATTGTTCCAGAGGGTCATCATTGGAAAGATGTGCGTTCTGTTTCATCAAATGTCGGAGTTGCTATTGTGCATGCTTTACAGGCAATAGAAAAAGCCAATACCGAAAAATTACATGGTGTTTTCGGTAATGCGGCATGGACTAATAAAAATCGTCTGCCGGATACCTTATTAAAAGATTTAATTGAGCATTTTAGCAGTAAAACACTTTCTATTGCTAACTGCCCGGAAGATGAACTCGGTCAAGGTTATGAATACCTGATTAAAAAATTTGCTGATGATAGCGGCCATACGGCACAAGAGTTTTATACCAACAGAACTGTTGTTCATTTAATGACCGAGATATTAAAACCAAAATCCGGTGAATCTGTTTATGACCCAACATGCGGTAGTGCCGGTATGCTAATTTCTTGTGTGTCACATTTGCAAAAATTAGGACAAGAATGGCGCAACGTAAAACTTTATGGACAGGAAATTACTCAGTTGACAGCCGCCATCGGTAAAATGAACCTCTTTTTGCATGGGATTAAAGATTTCAAAATTGTTAATGATGATACGCTAAAAAATCCGGCATTTACCGAACGTGGTGAATTAAAAACTTTTGATGTCGTGCTCGCCAATCCGCCATATTCTATAAAACAATGGGATAGAGCCGCTTTTGAAAATGATAAATGGGGCCGTAATATTTTAGGAACGCCACCGCAAGGTCGTGCTGACTATGCGTTTTTCCAACATATTATCAAAAGTATGGATAAAAAGACCGGCCGTTGTGCAATTTTGTTCCCGCATGGCGTATTATTCCGTCAAGAAGAAAAAGATTTGCGCGAGAACCTGGTGAAAATGGATATTTTGGACTGCATCATTGGTTTAGGGCCGAATTTATTTTATAATTCCCCAATGGAAGCGTGCATTGTAATCTGCAAAATGAAAAAAGAACCAGAAAAAGCGGGAAAAGTTCTATTTATCAATGCTGTTAATGATGTGGCCAGAAAAAATGCCCAGAGTTATTTGGAAGACGAGCATATCAATAAAATAACCAGCGCATACGAAAATTATCGTGATGTGGAGGGATTTGCCAAAGTTGCTACCATTAAGGATATTGCCACTAATAACTACTCTTTGAGTATTCCGCTTTATGCCCGAGAGCAACAAACAGAAGATAAAGTTGAAGAACTTTCGTTGTCAAACAGCTGTGCCGACTGGCAAACATCTTCGCAAGAAATGCGAAATTGCTATAATACACTAACCTCAATGTTGAGTAAGGAGGCGTAAGATGGTAAAATTAGGTGAAGTTGCAAAAGAGCGCCGCGAAAGCATTAAAACAGATAAAGCCAATATGCCGATTGTTGGTTTAGAGCATCTTATTCCTCAGCAAGTGCAGCTGACGGAATGGAGTAACGACGCGGATAATACGTTTACGAAATTGTTTCATAAAGGAGATGTTTTATTCGGTCGCCGGAGAGCTTATCTGAAAAAAGCGTCTCTTGCACCATTTGATGGAATATGTTCCGGTGATATTACCGTTATTGCTCCAATTGAAAATAAAATTGCACCAGAACTTTTGCCTTTTATCATCCAAAATGATGCTTTCTTTGATTATGCCGTTGAAAAATCAGCCGGTTCACTTTCTCCTCGTGTAAAGTGGGAACATCTGAAAAACTACGAATTTGAACTACCAGATTTGGAAGAACAGAAAAAGTTAGCAAAAATTTTGTGGGCGGCCGAGGAAACTAAACAAGCCTATAAAACGCTACTTCAAGAAACAGATGATCTTGTCAAAGCTAAATTTGAAGAAATGTTTGGAAATGTCGTGAAGAACTCTAAAAAATGGCCAGTTCAAAAACTAATCGAAGTAGCTCCAGAAGCAAATGCAGTATTGCAAGATTCTGAAAGAGTTTGGTTATTAAATTTAGATATGATTGAAGAACAGACAGGAAAAATTATACATAAAAATGTAGTAAATAAAAGTGAAGTTGGTTCTTCGACAACGACTTTTAATTCAGAAATGGTACTATATTCTAAATTAAGGCCATACCTAAATAAAGTAGTTGTTCCTGATGACGAAGGATATGCCACAACAGAATTGGTAACGCTAAAACCTAATAAAACTTATTTAAATAAATATTTTTTAGCAACATTGTTGCGGTGTAATGATTTTGTTAAGTATGCTGTAAATTTATCAGGCGGAGCACGTATGCCCAGAATGCCTATGAATGAATTAAGAAATTTTCAATGCATTATTCCGCCATTAAATTTACAAAATAAATTTGTTGAATTTGCTCAACACGCAGAGCAATCTAAGCAACAGTTACAAAAATCTTTAGATAGTTTGAATGCGACTATGCACGCATTGATTAACGAAAATTTGAAATAAGGAGATATGACAATGTTTAATGAAGATAATACAATTGAAAAAATGCTCCTGATGACCCTGCAAAAAAACGGGTGGAAATATATTGAGGCTGAAAATCTGCCACGCCAATATGATGAGGTTATGGTGGAACCAATGGTTAAAGAGGCCCTTATTCGCCTTAATCCGGTTATCGCCGAAGATCCATCGCGCGCAGATGAAGTTATTTATAAATTGCGTGCATTGATTATCTCCACAGAAGCACATGATTTGGTAACGCGCAACGAACAATTCAAAAAACTGATATTTGAAGAAAATTCATTTCCATTCGGCGAAAACGGACGTATGGTGCCAATTCGCTTTTTCGGCACCATGACACCGGAAGATTTAGCCCTCAATGAATATGTAGTTACCAATCAATGGATTTATCCAAGTGTTGAAAATGGCAAAAGATTAGATATTGTCTTACTGATTAACGGTTTCCCGATTGCTATCGGCGAGCTAAAAACACCAGTGCGTGATGCCATCAGTTGGTTAGATGCCGCCGGAGATATTCACGCTTATGAAAAAAGCATTCACCGGATGTTTGTACCAAACGTATTTAATTTTGCAACCGAAGGTAAATGTTTTCGCTATGGCTCGGTTTGTATGCCGATAAACCTGTGGGGACCATGGCATACGCCGACTAACAAAGGTGAAGGAACTTTAGCCGAAGTTAAAATCAGCGTTGAGGACATGATAACCCCGGCAAAAGTTATGGATATATTCCAGTTCTTTACCATTTTTGCCACCGATAAAAAATATCGTAAATATAAAATTATCTGCCGTTATCAGCAATACGAGGGTGCAAATTTACTGGTAGAACGCGTTAAAGCCGGCTATCCGAAAAAAGGTTTGATTTGGCACTTTCAAGGCTCAGGTAAATCCTTATTGATGGTATTTGCCGCGCAAAAATTGCGTATGATACCGGAACTGAAAAATCCGACAGTTGTGATTGTGGATGACCGCATTGATTTGGAAACACAAATCACAGCTACATTTAATGCTTCAGATATTCCGAATTTGGTAAGCTTGGCCACAAAAGATGAGTTGATTAAATTCTTCAAACAAGATATTCGCAAAATCGCAATCACTACAATTTTCCGCTTTGGCGATGTCGATGGGGTATTAAACGAACGAGATAATATTATCGTCATGGTTGATGAAGCCCACCGCACTCAAGAAGGCGATTTGGGTGAAAAAATGCATTCCGCTTTGCCAAATGCGTTCTTCTTTGGTTTAACCGGAACACCAATTAACCGCGTAGATAAAAATACATTCCATACCTTTGGTGCAGAAGAAGATAAAAGCGGTTATATGAGTAAATACTCATTCTCTGATTCTATTCGGGATAATGCTACACTGCCATTAAATTTTGAACCTGTTCCGGTAGATTTACATGTTAACCGCGAAAAGTTAGATGAAGAATTCGATGCATTAACCGAGAGTTTGTCCGAGGCAGATCGTGCAGAGTTATCTAAACGCGTTAACATGAAAGCTATTATGTATGATAAAAAGCGTATTCGTAAAGTTTGTGAACATATTGCTAATCACTTCCAAACCAAAATTGAACCCAACGGATATAAAGGACAAGTTGTTTGCTATGACAGGGAATGCTGTCTTTTATACAAGGAAGAACTAGATAAAATTATGGGACCGGATGCCTCAACCATCGTTATGGATACGAATAACGACAAAGAGGACAGATATAGAGCTTATCGTCGTGACAGAGATGCCGAAGGTAAAGTTCTGGACCGTTTCCGCGACCCGAAAGACCCACTCAAGCTTGTTATTGTGACATCAAAATTACTGACCGGATTTGATGCGCCGATTTTGCAGGTTATGTATTTGGATAAGCCGATGAAGGATCATAATTTGCTACAAGCTATTTGCCGGACCAATCGTGTTTATGATGACGGGAAAACGCATGGCTTAATTGTTGATTATGTAGGTATTTTTGATGACGTAGCTCGCGCACTTGATTTTGATGAGAATAATATGCGCCGCGTTATTACTAATATTGAGGAAGTTAAAACTCAATTTCCAGCCCTTATGCGTAAATGTTTGAGTTATTTTATGGGTATTGATCGAAATGTTGATGGCTGGGAAGGTTTAATGGCGGCACAGGAATGTATTCCGACGAATAAAGATAAAGATACATTTGCGGCCGATTATCGCGTATTAAATCGTGTGTGGAATGCACTATCACCGGATAATTTCTTGACACCTTATAAGGTTGATTATTTATGGCTGAGTAAGGTTTATGAATCTGTAAAACCAACCGATAATCGCGGTGGCTTGATTTGGGCAACGCTTGGTTCCAAAACAATGGAATTGGTCCACCAAAATCTGGAAGTTGGCGAAGTTCATGACGATATTGATATCTTGCACATGGATGCGGAGCTAATTGACGACTTTATTGAGAAACAAAAGGATATTAAAAAGACAACTAAAAAAGTGGAAATAGACTTAGTTTCTAAAATCCGCAAACACAGTAATGATCCTAAGTTTGTTCAACTAGGCCAAAAGTTAGAAGATTTGCGTGAAAAGCATGAAAAAGGGCTGGTTACCAGTATTGAGTTTTTGAAGCTTTTATTAGAATTAGCACGTGAAGCGGCTCAGGCAGAAAAAGAAGTTGTTCCAGAAGAAGAAATTGATAAAGGTAAAGCGGCATTAACAGAACTGTTTAATGGGGTTAAAAATACGCAAACTCCTGTAATTGTAGAGCGAATTGTCAATGATATTGATGATATTGTTAAGATTGTTCGTTTTCCAGATTGGCAAGACACCACCGCCGGCACCCAAGAAATCAAAAAAGCCCTCCGGAGCATTATCTGGATAAAATATAAAATCAAAGATAAAGACGTCTTCGATAAGGCTTATAAATACATCGAGCAGTATTACTAGGAGTGAGTAAAACTAATCAAGCATTGATCTAATATATCCAAGCAATGTAATACAATGTTCATCTGTTTGTGCATCCATTTTATATGCACAAGCTTCTTCTATTTTATATACGTAATCACTATTATCTTTACCAAAAGTATTACGTGTCAACTCGCAAAAACATTGCTTTATATCGGCATTTTCTATGTGTTCTTTATCTACAGCGTAATTCCATAAAATTTCTTCAGGATCATTAACTGGAAAATAATATACATGCTCTTTGTAATATTTAAGATAAGCTCTTTGTCTACTAATTTTATCTTCTTCATTATCATTTTGATGAGGAACTTTTATATCACAACCAGTTTGCTCTTGAATTATATCAGATAAATTATTATTCTCACTCACTGGTATAGTATCAGGATCTACATGATCTTTACGTTGATCCCCATCCAGAATAAAAATAACGTTAGATGTATTTCTCAAAGAATTCTCTAAAACTGAATATTTTTTTATCCAATCTGCTCCATTTGGGGACATGATAACATCAAAATTTGCGGATAAATTATTATCTTCTAATATTTTATCAATTACTAATTTCGCCACTTTATCTTCAACTATAATCGTTCTTTTTTCAAAAGAAGCTCCTATTTCAACGAAAGCTTCATCGGCATATACATTGGATCTGACATTTGTTTTTCCATCGATATCTGTATACAACACATGAATGGCCTCTGGAGGAAGTTCTCTTATCATAGAAGGAGAATGAGTTGTATAAACAATCTGATGATGTTTTGTATATGCCTGTTCTGCTAGAAATTTCACTAGTTTTTCTTGAGCTCCTGGATGAATGGAAACTTCCGGTTCATCCAGTAAAATCAAGGATTTTTCAGGGGCCTCCATAACTGCTTTAACTAAAGAGATAACTGAAAATTCACCACTTCCGGCAAATGCTTCAGAATAATTCAAATCATCCGAACACGATACATATATTGTTCGAGAAAATTCTCTCGTATATAAATTATGCTCAATCATCCTGATTTGGGAGTATTGTTTTCCCAATATCTCAGAAATTTTATTTACAATATCGGTCGATAATAATTCATTTTTATTTAATTTTTCTACTTTGTATAACTTATAAGAAGGTAAATTATTTTTGATAATATATTCTAAATTTTTTGCATATCTTCGGATATAATCTTGCTTTGTTTTCATGGTTTTCGTTTTCAGAAAAGCACTTGTATAGAAAAAACGATCAAAAGCACTTATAGCTTCATGTCTAAAATCTAAAAATATAACATTTTTTTCGATAGTATTCCAACGTGTCTCACTACGCCCTCGTCCGACAGGAACTTCTTCTTCAGAAGGCATTTTTTCCATACCATAAGATAAAATAGGACGTGATGGCTCCCAATAATCAGGATTTTTTTCTTTTTTTATTCTTGTTTTTATAACCTCTACATTTCTTCTTGCTGGCGCGTTATAATATCCGTAAATAAAACAAGATTTTTGTTTATCTCCTTTATCATCTCCAACATTATCAACATTTGTTTCAAACCAATAATCTTCAATACTTTTATCTTTTGGTGCACCATATATAGCACGCAAAACTGAAGATTTACTGGAACCATTAACTCCAATTAAAGCAGTTATTGGATATTGAAACTTAATATTTAAACCCGAAATTAAATTTTTATAATGAGGAAACCGTATATGAGAAATATAAGGATATCTAATATTCTCTGGTTGTTCTTTTAATTTTTGAAATATAGTACTCATGTTATAGTCCTAAAGCTAGTCCGAAAATTATAGCTTATGCAGTTCTGATAAGGTTTGAATATTAGATATGATTTCTTTACCTAATGCAGCGGCAAAATCAACCGGTACAGCATTACCTACTTGCTTAGCGGTTGCACCCAAACTTCCATAAAATATAAAATCATCATCAAAAGTTTGCAAAGCAGCGGCTTCTCTAACACTCAGAGCTCTATTTTGCTCTGGATGACCAAATCTTCCGTTGGATAAGGAAATACATTTTGTTGTAAGTGTTATGCTTGGCTTATCCCACGAAAGTCTACCATACACATCAGTATGCCCCTTGTGATTAATGTGACATTTGAGTTTCAGTTCTTCTGACCAATTTCGGCGATCTTCCCCTTCTTTCAATGATGAAATTCTTTCCATAAGAAGCGGTGATAAATGAGCACTCTGGTGATTTGGAATATATTTATGACATTCACCTGCATTTATTGGCGGATACTTTTCAATATACTCTCTGATAGTTTTATATGGAATTTTTCCTGCACCATAAGTTTCTGTTGGTAATTTAATCACACCATGTTTACAAGCAAGAAGAACTAATCTGCGTCTAGACTGAGGAACTCCGTAGTTCATAGCATTTTTAACATCAAAATCATATTTATAATTTAAACTATCTAATAATTTCAGAAAGCGCGTTAAAGGTCCTTCTTTGACTTTCTGCATACCAGGAACATTTTCCAAAATAATGTAATCAGGCTTAAAATGAACAACAAAACGATGAAATTCGTCAAGCAGGCAAATTCTCTCATCCTGATTATTCTTAAATCTATTTTGTTTAGAAAATGGTTGGCAAGGAGCACATGCAGAAAATACCATAATTTCATTTTTATGCGGAAACACGATATTATCAAGAGTTTCAAAATTAAGATCTCTAATATCTGTATTTAAGGCAATAGCTTCTGGAAAATTTCTACGATATGTTTCTATTGCATTATGATCAAAATCAATCCCGGCAATAACATGCATACCAGATTTTCTCAAACCAGCACTCGTTCCTCCACATCCACAAAAAAAATCTATTACATTTATCTGCATTAAACAAAATCTCCAATTTTTATCACTATACGTATATATTTAGTAATTTTCAATACATTCATAAATATATCAACTTTTTTTCACAATTTCTTAGTCTCTTAGCCAGCTTGTCGAGATGATTATGATCACAGCTCTTTGCTCAAGATATCCTGGCTTTCGGTGAGCATTTTGCGGATATACTCGTCCAAGATTGCGGAGGTTTGGTGTTCGTCGGTTCCGAGTTCGGCGGCAATTAAGGCACCGTAGCGCACCGGGAAGCTCATAAACAAATCTCTCAAAGCCCGACCGAGGTTAAAGGCATAATTGCCGGCACGTTTGCGGTCAACCATTTCACCGGTCAACATTCGCAACTTGGCCTTAGCCAGCATCGCCCGGTAATAAATATCTGCCGTTTTGGCCTGCTGAAAAGTTCCCATATTACTCATCTTAATACCGCCTTGCGCCTCAAACAGCGGGTCCGGTTTGCGTTGTTGTGCCGGATCGGTATTCATAAACCACTCCCGGTTTGCCTCGTCGACATCAATTTTATCATCTCTCGTTTTATGAATACGCCCGGACTTTATCGCCGTCTGCACCGCATTCAGGTTCACCCCGCGAATACGCGCATATTCTCGCATTGATACTAATTTTCCCATTAGATTTTCCTTTCAAAACACCAAGTGACCAGCCGGATTTATAAAATGACCAGCCCGCATTTTAATGAGTTGTTACAACTATTTGATATTGCATTGTTTTTCAAAGCACCCGACCAGCCGGAATTTTTCTGTTCAGCTAGCGAAACGGCGCGGCTTGCGGCCCCGCATACGAAAAATCGTCAGGAAGGACCCATTGGATAACACCGCGCCGGCATTGTAAATTTACAGCTCTCGCATTCTCTTGAAGAACTTATAAATCGTCTCTTTGCTGATATGTAGCGTGCGCGACACACTGTCAATGCTTTCGCCTTCCATAATAAGTCGCATGGCGTTTTTAAGTTTCGGTGTATCGGCTCTTTCAAGAAACTCATAAGCCATCAACATCCGAACATTGTCAGTAGATGTGCTTAAATTGGCGCAAAAAAAATCCCCATCAGATTGATCAGAATCTAATGAGGATGTTAAATGTGCGCGGGTTCGTTTTCGTTTGTCCAGCAAGTGCAAGGCATATTGACGCAGGTCATGCACCACTAATGCTTCAGGGGCATCAGGGATTTCGTAAAACTTATACAAATAGTGGCATAGCATGTCCTGCGCAATATCTTCCCGGTCGTCATAGCCGAAGTACGACGTCGACAACAATTTTTTGATTTGAGCACAGATTGTGATACGGATATACTGCGGAAATCCGTTGAAAATCTCTTTATTCATGATTAATCCCTGATGTTTAAAAATTTAAAACAAAAAACGGGGGCGGCGTTAAAGCCGTCCCCGGTAGTCCTGATTGATAGTTCAGATAGTTACAAAAAAACGGGAGGTCATTCGAACCTCCCGATCATACCAAGAAATGTATGTGTTTTTGCAAAAAGAGTCCAGTGTTATTTTGCCCAGGGCATTTTTCCCAGATTATACAGCTATTATACTGTAAATACGGCAAAAATGTCCACGACTTTTATGTCCCGACAAATCACTCCCGATTATACAGTAAATTGTATGCATTTTTGTTCAAAATGTCTTGTAAAAAATTGTCTATACAAATTAGTTGTTCAAAATTAGAAGTTTCGCGTGCATTTATTCGCACATTATACTTCAAAAATATCTCATTTCCCGGTAAAATGTCCACTCAAAAAATGTGCACCACATTTTCATCGCCGATGATACCGTAAAACTAATTCAATTTCCGGTAAAATGTCCAGTGCTAAGATGTTCGGAACAACTTCCCGATTATATCACAGAATTACATAGATTTTTGGGAAAATGTCCACGACTTTGTTGTGCGCACAATTTCTTCCGATTATATTTGAAAACTACCACATTTTAAGCAAAAGTGTCTACATCTTTTTTGTAGACTACATTTTTCCTCAGTATACTTGAAATATTGCACATTTTTGGGAAAAATGTAAACATCAAAGATGTCATTACAACTTTCTCCCGATTATACATTGAATCCTAGTCAAATTCGGTGAAAATGTTAAGTACTTTTTTGTTCAGAACATTTTTCCCCAATCATACTGGTATTTATAAACCATTTTACTGAAAATGTTGCATGTTTTTTTGTTGCAACATTTTTGCTGGTTTTGTTACATCAAAATCATGAACTTCAAATACTTGGGATTAATCATGAATAGATAATAATACCAAGGTTACAAAGCCTACCGCATTATAACCTCTTTTATAATAATTTTTTGAAGATTTGTCGCGCACTTTTTTGTCGCGACAAAATAATTGTTAAAAGCCCGATAAATCAGCCTTGAACGGCTCTTTAAAATGACAAATCGGGAGCCATTTATACATCGCCCCCGATTATATCAGGTTTTATAACCTAAAAATTCAAAAATGTCTCATACTTTTTTGTCTCCAACATTTTTCCCTTTGAGATAAAAGGAAATTTTTATTAACACCCGATGAAAACGTCGCCACATTTCAGCTCTTCCGTAACCGAATTCCCGGCAAAGCAATTTCCAGGGAATATGGTTGGCACGTTTCCATGCAAGCTGGCGTTCGTCCGGTTCCAGAATAGTAAACCAGTCTAAAACCACTCGTTCCCAGATATCTATTTGTTCTGGGGTCGGATTGACTTTGGGTGGCTTACGTTCCATCAACTCCATCTCTTGCTGAGAATAGATAATCTCAAATTGCCAGCCTGAGGCTTTAGGTGGCCTGACTTTTGGCATCATACGATCAACAAATGCCGCAGTCTGCAGGTCTTGTTTGATTTGCTCAACGGTTATCATAACGCACCGCCTTTGCTGAGCTCTTTTGCGTATTCTCGCTTCAAGACTGCAACTTCAAATTCATGCAAGGAAAGCTCGTTATCTTTGCAATACCATTGCCGAATAGCCTTCTGCCAGTCACGCGCAATACACTTCTTACCATGCTTCCAACCGCGCTCATTGTGCCAACTGATGAAAGCCGGTATGTCGATCGTAATTCCGATTTCATTACAATAACCGGCCACATCTTCCGCTGTCGGCGCTCCGATGTAGCTCAAGTTATCCACAAGAGCCGTCTCTCTTTCTCTACAATCCTTATCATTAACCTTATCAGATTCCTTCTCATTCTCCGACTCCTTCTCCTGTTGGCGACCGGTTGACGGAAACTCAATAACTTCGCTGACCGTTCGTTTAGCGTTCGCTTTGCGACGGCTGACCGCGCGTTTGGCATTTTGTGCGTTAATTTCGCAGGTTTGACGCCATTTCTCATTGTGATTTGCAATCACTTGTTGAATCGCATCAAATCTTTTTTTATTCAGCTCCGATAATTTTACTGACGTGGCACCGAATAAATTAAATTCACATATCGCGACAATTAAATTTGCAATCTCGCTTTTCTTAAAGTTATGCACAGAAGCAAGGAAGTCTGCCGGATAGATGATAATTGAGGTTTTTCTATTTTCCATCGCCGCCTCCTTTTTTCAGCGTTTGCTTAATGCGCTTTAAGCCAGCCACCCATTTGCGAGCAAGCTCGGAGCGTTTACCTTCTTCCTCAATGCGCTTTTCAAGTTCGTCCAAAGCCGTCATCTCAAGATTAAGCAGATAGGCAACCGGAATTTTGCGGATTTCCGCAGTAACGTAGTGCTTTTTATCTCTGTGAAACATGTTATTTCTCCTTTTCTAAAATTCTTGTTTCACTAAGGAACACTCCGCAAAATCGGAAAATCGTTCGGCAAAATTTAAAAAAAATATAAAAAACTGCCCCGGATATATTCCGAGGCGATAAGCGATTGATTTTCCTAATCTAAAATCGTGAAGCCGAACTGTTTAATCTGATCCTCCCAAATCGGCGGGATAGTTTTACGCAATAAATTGCGCAGGTATAATTTCGGCGGTTGATGGCCTTTCAAAATCGTGCGAATAATTGCCGGCGAGAGTGAAGTCAAGCGCAACAGCCGACCGATATGAGAAGCATCGGTATTTTCTGTGATAGCCAAATCGGCGATACTCATTTTCTTCTGATCCAGCATTTTTTGATACTTAAACCCGAGACAAATTCCCTTAATCAGCTCATTATCAAAATGCGGTTCAACCTCTATATTTTCCGGCAAATGAATTTCCGTTCGACCTTTATGTTTTACAAACGGCATCGGCAAAATTGTCTGATGTCCGGTTGTTTTTTGCAACATATGATCCGGAAGCAAGCTCAAACCTAAGTCCGTCCAGTTTATCTCCATGGTTTCGGCATTAACCGTCACACCGGTTATCATCAGGCGCATTAAAAGCAGTTGATGTCTTTCCGAAAGCTTATTAAATACCCGTTCCGGTGAGCGCAAAACTCTTAATAACTCCATTGATTTATTCGGCGCGACTTTCTCAAGCAGACCTTGAAAAACTTTCGGGTCCAAGAACAGTTGCGATACGACTTTTACCATACATTCGTCCATCGTAACCACCGGTACAGATCCGTTGGTGCATTTGTGATGTCCGTACATTTTCAGCACCGTTGAGGTGTAGTAATAACGCTTCATTCCATGCGCTTGGCTGGAAGTCGGCGTCATCAATGAATGACAGCACCCGCAAGTCAAAAGACCGCGCATAATTCCGACTTCATTCTTATCATACATACAAGTGCGTTGTTTCTTCGGCTTTTCAGCTACAACATTTTGCGCCGCCTTAAAAATCTCCTCGCTGACAATGGCTTCATGCTGTCCGTCATAAAGAACGTCCTGATGTTTAATCTTGCCCATATAAATCGGGTTTTTAAGCATGCGGTCAATCGAAGCGCGAGCAAAGGTTTTCATGCCGGCTTCTTCCATCAGCTTGGATACGGCAAGCGGCGATTTATACTCCAGATATTTTTCAAACATAAACTTAATCGCTTTGGCTTCATCAGGCTTAATGACCAGCTTGCGTTTAATCGGCTCATAACCGTACGGCACGCAACCACCCATCCAAATTCCTTTCTTCTTGGAGGCGGCAACTTTATCGCGGATACGTTCTCCGCTGATTTCACGCTCGAACTGAGCAAAGGACAACAGCATATTTAAGGTCAGGCGCCCCATGCTGTCCGCAGTATTAAAATTTTGCGTTACCGAAACAAACGAACATTTATATTTATCAAAAATGTCAACCATCTTGGCAAAATCGGTTAAGGAACGCGTGAGACGGTCAATTTTATAAACCACAATCATATTCACTTTGCCGGCTTCAACATCTTGCAACAAACGTTTAAGTGACGGCCGATTCATATTTCCACCGCTAAAACCGCCATCATCATAATGCTCTTTAATCAGCACCCAGCCTTGGTGCTTTTGGCTTTTAACATAATTTTCGCCGGCCTCGCGCTGGGCTTCTAGGGTATTAAACTCTTTTTCTAAGCCTTCGTCCGTTGATTTTCTGGTATAAACCGCACACTTGATTTCTTCCATCGCTATACTCCGAAAAATGCCTGTCCCGAAATTTTGCGCCCGGTAATGGTTCTGGCCACCGCACCGAGCGATTTATAAACCTCACCGTCCATCATAAAACCGCCGTTGACAATGCGCACTTTATAAGTTGCACCTTTGTATTTTTTCACGAGCTCAATACCGGCAACCATTTTATGCTCGCTTAATTCCTTAATTTCCATATTCTCTAACATCCGGCGTGTTTTGTTATCCAGCCCGCCGAAGCGCATTTCCTGCAATTTATTGGTAATGCGCCAGACATAATATTCCTTGCGGGTGGAAGTTGTCGGTATGTTAAACAGAGCCTCGTAATATTCCTTCAGTTCAGGAAATGTGAGCGACGGGATTTTGCGCAAGTCCACATTTAAATCCACCTTAATCATCGGTTTCTCCTTTTGTGTCTTTTTCTTTGTTTTCTTCTATCAGCACCAGAACGGCACTAAATATTAAATTGATTAAATTATCCATTGGTCACCTCTTGAGTGACATGAACACTCTCTTTTTCGTTATTATCCAGTAAATTAGATACTTTTCCGCCATTTTCTTGCTCATCAAGCAAAATCATTATCGGAGTTGAGAGAAGTTCAATCAAAGTTTCAAAAGCATTGTCTGTATCCATTGTTTTTTCCTTTCAACAGACAACACTCCGCAAAATCAAAAAATCGTTCGGCATAATTTGAAAAAATTTTTATGCTCACAAAAACAGGGGTTTTGAAACGCGAACAGTTGGGGATAAAAAGCCTTAGTTTTAAGCCGAATTTGGTCGGGTCTGTCCCGACCAAAAGTATCTATTTTGGTATCTTTTTTGGGAAATGGGTAAAAATAAAAAATAGATACGCGACCAGACCACCGCACAAAAGGGCTCATAAAGTAAATGTATAGAAAATCGGAAAGTGCCGGAAAATAAGGGATATAGAGGCAATATTTTAAGCTAAAATCGCACCTTAAAATTTAAAACAAAAAAACCTCTTCATTAAGAAGAGGCTTTTATATGGTGGATCCTGCCTGACTCGAACAGGCGACCAGACCGTTATGAGCGGCCCGCTCTAACCAACTGAGCTAAGGATCCATAAATAATACGTATGCGCCGAAATAACCAACTGAGCTAAGGATCCAACGCTTTTAACGTTGCTTGAAAATATTGCAAATAAATGCAATAGTCAAGAGATTTTTATGCCTTATAAATCGGAAATTTTGCACATAGGGCAATAACCTGTTGTTTAACCTTAGCAACCGTCTCTTCGGCATATCCTGCCGACATGGCATCAACAATATCGCCAATCCAATTACCAATTTGTTCAAACTCCTTAGTTCCAAAGCCTCGAGTAGTGCCGGCCGGTGTACCTACCCTGATGCCTGAGGTAACCTTTGGAGGTTGAGGGTCAAACGGAATGGCATTCTTATTGCAGGTAATGTTGGCGTTTTCCAATGTTTTGGCAACAACATCGCCGGTCAAACCCTTGGGGCGCAAGTCAACCAACAATAAATGGGTGTCTGTTCCGCCGGAAACAAGTTCTAAACCGCGTTTTTTTAAGGTTTCACCAAGAACTTTTGCATTATTTATGACATTGGCGGCATATTGTTTGAATTGAGGTGTCAAATCCTCTTTGAAACAGACAGCTTTAGCGGCAATGACGTGTTCAAGCGGTCCCCCCTGTATACCGGGGAATACTGCTGAATTTATTTTTTTAGAAATATCTTCGTTGTTGGTCAAAATCATGCCGCCTCGAGGACCACGCAGAGTTTTGTGGGTGGTGGTAGTAACAACGTCGGCATAGTCTAGCGGGCTGGGCAAAAGACCTGCTGCCACAAGTCCGGCAAAATGAGCCATATCAACCATAAGATAGGCACCGATACTGTCGGCAATTTTGCGGAAACGGGCAAAATCTATCTTACGCGGATAGGCCGAACCACCGGCAATAATAAGTTTTGGCTGATGTTCTTTAGCAAGCTGTGCGACCTGATCATAGTCTATCAAGCCGTCTTGTTGGCGGACACCATAAGCAACAGAGTTTAGCCATTTGCCGGAGATGGAAACTTTTGCCCCGTGGGTTAAGTGTCCGCCGGCGTCTAATGACATACCGAGAATCGTATCACCGGCATGAAGTAATGCGACATAAACCGCCATATTGGCCTGTGAGCCGGAGTGTGGCTGAACATTGGCATATTTACACCCGAACAATTGTTTTGCCCTCTCTATGGCTAAATTTTCGACCTTATCAACAAATTCACAGCCGCCATAGTAACGGCGTGCCGGATAACCTTCGGCGTATTTGTTAGTCAAAATTGATCCCTGAGCCTCGAGTACGGCACGAGAAACGATGTTTTCGGAGGCAATCAACTCGATTTGGTTCTGCTGACGGTTGAGTTCCTCGTTGATAGCACTGAAAATCTCGCCATCCTCAGCTGCCAATGTGTGTTCAAAATCCATAACTATATGCCCTCCTCTATTTTAGACAAGCGAGCATTATGACGTCCGCCTTCAAATTCTGTGTTCAAAAAGATATTAATGCGGCGGATAACGTCCTCAACCTTCATGGTACGTCCGCCAAAGACCATAATGTTAGCGTTGTTGTGTTTTTTGGCCATCTCGGCAGTAAAATCATCGTACAAAACTGCAGCTCTTATGCCTTTGAAACGGTTGGCGGCAATCGATATGCCAATGCCGGTACCACAGATAAGTATCCCTAAATCTGCATCTTTATTCAATATGACCGGAACCATTTTGTGGGCAATGTCCGGATAATCACAGGAATCGGAAGAATATGTACCCAAGTCTTGCAAAGTTGTCCCCAAGTCGGAGAAATGTTTTTTTATTTGTTCTTTCAGCTCAAAACCACCGTGGTCTGATGCTATTACAATCTTCATTTTACGCGTCTCCCAATATTTATATGCGGTTGATGATAAATCAAAACTGTGCAAAAAAAACACATTTTTATATTTTATGCAAAAAAAGTTATTGACGAGATAAAAAAAGGTTGTATATATAGTACTCGCTGAAGCGCTCGTGACGGTATGGCCGGTTGGCAGAGTGGTTATGCAGAGGACTGCAAATCCTTCTATATCGGTTCGATTCCGGTACCGGCCTCCAAGAATTTTTATTCCGGCTTAGCTCAGCGGTAGAGCAATCGGCTGTTAACCGATTGGTCGTTGGTTCGAATCCGACAGCCGGAGCCATAAAACGAAAAGCATCTCCCTTGTGGGGGTGCTTTTTGTTTTATCAGATTTCGGTTCGGATTTAAACCAACGAGAAGTTGGTTTGACTACAAGCGAAAGGCGAGCGGAAGCGCGCCGGTGAGCATTTGCGAATAAGCGCAGTGGAAGAGCTGGCAATAAAGTGCCGTGCGACGCCATCCGACAGCCGGAGCCATAAAAAAGCTACCCTTAATGGGTAGCTTTTTTGTTGATAGCATATGTTTTAGGAATTATGTCAAAAACAATTGTTAGAGTGTGGAAGTTTTTATCTGAAATTAACGACTAGTTGTGCGAGTCATTCTTATCAAAGACAAACGATGATTTTCAAATCCGTCTCCACTTATAGGTTCCCTCTCACGTTGTAATTTTAATGGGTGTGATTCAACATCTTTTTCTAATTCTTCTTTGTGATATAGCTTTATATGAGGTTTATCTTTAATATAAAAATTTACAATATCGGCAAAAGTACTATTTGCTTTGCCCAATTTTTTATCTACGGCCTTTTGTAAATCTTCAAAAATGCGTGCCTCTAAGTTCTCTACAACCCACTGATTAATACAGTAATATTTAGTCTTCAGTGAGAATTTTAAATCCAAGTCCTTAATATTATTTTCCTTATCTATTTTTTCACCCATTATTTCTTGTAAATTTTGGAGGAGCCCAGCCTGTTGCATATCTTGAAAAATATCTTTTCGTAAGTTATTGCCTACTTTATTTCCCATATTAATACAATGGCTAATTCCACGTAAAAGTCTTATATATACATCATACCCCTCACTAACTTCATAACCACAATCTTCTTTCATATACTGCAGAAAAGATTTACAAACGCCATTGTAGCTACCGTATGCAATATTTAAGGATCCACATTCTTTAATCGTTTTAGAAAAAAACTCATCTGGTAAAATTATGCCTCTAATTTGACTTGGTAAAATACGTGAAGTATGCGCTTCAAAAGGTATGCCAGATTTTTGTGCCTCATCTCCACGCCAATAATCGGTTTCACAAACAAAAACAATGCCTTGACTGTAACTATAGCCATATTTGCAATCTTGTCCCAATTTACTTGATCCTGTCTGGCAAAATTGCGGAGAAATCATAACAGAAACATTGTGTTGTCCATTATAACTCCAGAGGGAATCAGTATTTTCAGGAATATCTAATTTCTTAATTTCACAAAGTGGCAGTATACCATGTTCTAAGATGGAAGGTAACCTAAAGATTGCGCCATGAATTCCATGGTAACAGTATTTCTTATCTAGCAAAGGGTTATCTCTGTTTACAGTTTTTGTCATCAATACTCCCAGAAACCTAAATAAAACATAGTATATGATACACTTTTTTCATTGTTTTGTCAATATTGAAACCTCCCCAAACGGGAGGTTTTTTGTTAGTATACATGAATACAGCTTTCTGACGTATCGTTTCTATATCCTTCAATTATTGAGGCGATAAAAACACTTTCTTTTTCGGTCAGCTCATATGTCGGTTTATGACGACCGATTGCTTTTAAGAACTCGGCAATCTCGTAGCGCAGACCATCGCCCTTAAATTCAACAAAAACTTTCTTTACCTGATTGGTGTCTTCAAAACGTATTTCAAAATATTCTGTTTTCCACCACGGAGCAGGAATATAGATGTAGCCATTTGTACCGGAAATTACGCAATTACCCTCTTTTTTAATGCCCAGACCGACAGTTGCCGTAGCAACTGCATTTTTATATTGCAAAATGATCTTGTTCATCAAATCTATACCGGTTTCCGTATCCTTATAATCCATATAAATGACTTTTTGCGGTTCGGTTCCTAAAATTTTTGCAATCAAACAAAGAGGATAGCTTCCGAGTTCGGTCAAACTGCCACCACCTTGGGATAAATCGAACTCTCGTAATTGTTTGTTGTCCTCAAGTTTGGTAAATGTGGCCTCTACATCTTTAATATTGCCGATTACACCACTTTTTACCACCGCCAGAAGCTGATTAAAGCACGGAGAGTAAGCCGTCTTTATGGCTTCTTGAATAATGAGGTGTTTTTGTACGGCTAATGAGTATAACTCTTTAGTTTCTGCGGAACTGAGTGTCATCGGTTTTTCGCACAGAACGTGTTTGCCTTTTAATAATGCTTCTTTGGCAAATTGATAGTGTAACGTATGTGGCAGAGCAATGTATACGGCATCAACTTTTTCCAAAAAACTGTTATAGTCAGTGTAGTAGTCAACCAAACTAAACTCTTTGCAAAAATCAGATAATTTTTCTTCATTGCGACCAAAAACATATTCTACTTCTATACCACTCACGAAACGTGCTTCTTTTACAAATCGTTTGGCTATCCTACCATTGCCGACCACGCCGAATTTGAGAATGCCGTTTTTGTTGCTCCGCAACTCTGTTGAAGATATGCCCTTTGTGCGTTCTAAATAGACAACGTTGCAATATTCTTTTAAATAATCAAATTTTCCGGTCCAATCTGAACCGATAACAAATGTATCTACGTCATATTTTTGAATATCCTGAATTTTTTGCCCCAAATATTCTTCAACAATAATTTGGTCAGCAAATCCGGTTTTGCGAACATTTTCAATGCGCTCAACCAATGACTGCATAACATTTAATTTGCCACGTTGTTCGTCATAGTTTTCACTGGTAACACCGACAATCAAATAATCACCCATTTCCTTGGCACGTTTGAGAATGTTTATATGCCCTTGGTGAAGTAAATCAAATGTTCCATACGTAATTATCTTTTTCATATTATTGCGCTTCCTCAATATGTTTTTTTATTATTTCTACAATTCTCTCTGAGGCTTTTCCATCGTCAACAATGCCACGAAATTGTTGAAAATCTGCCAGTGTCTTCTGATATGATTTATCATCAAAACTGGTAATACAATTAACCAATTCTGCCTCATTGGTAGCAATAGAAAACGGCATTTTTTCAAGCGGAATATAAAAATCGCGTTCGTATGTATAGGCTTCAATATCTGTTGCATAAACGAAAGCCGGTTTCTTTTGTAATACAAAGTCCCAAATTGATGATGTGTAGTCAGAAATAAAGACATCTGCTGCTAACAAAAGCTCTTGCATATCGGAATATGATGAAACATTTATCGCCTGAGGAAAAATATGCGATAAACCATCTTTTTGAGATAGCATATTGGGATGTAAACGTGCCATAAAAACCCATTGCGAGCCAAATCTTTCCGCTAGGGCTGAACAGATTTTTTGAGAATCAAACTTGTATAAATTAACATCTTTGCTATCGCGGAATGTCGGAGCATAAATAACTATTTTTTGGTCTTCGGCTATATTAAAGGTCTTGCGGACTTTGTTGATAATTTCGCGCTTTTTATCCTCAGAGTAGAAGAAAATATCGTTACGAGGATAGCCGATTTCTAATATCGGACCGTTATAAAAAAAGTTAGTACTGAATTTTTCCGTATCAAATCGGCTAGGAGTTAACAAATAATTTATATAAGACGAATCAATTCTGGCATGTCGTAAATAATTAAGTTTTGTTTCATTGTGTACTATATCCGCTTCTATCTTTTTGAAGGCGACACTACCATGCCATGTTTGAATGTAGAGTTGATTCTGAGATTTTTTCAAACCGTGCTTTATATACGGAAGTCTTTTGTTGGCAATTATAACGCTGGCAGTCATGATATAACGAAACGCATTAAAAAGATTGCATTTTACAACTTTAATTTTTGGAGGAAATTCGCTTTTGTCTATTGTTTTATCCTTGCGATTAAAGAGCCAAACTATATTATAAGGCAATTTTTTTTCAATGATTTTATCTGCAATATATTTCAAATTGCAGCAATATCCTTTTTGCCCCTGCACAAAAACAATGCGATTTGGCTTAATCTTCCATCTATCAATAATTTTGTGCATATGTATAAAACTATTTTGCAGAGGGTTCTGATCTGTTGGTATGCCCAATTTGAGCCCTAATAACCAAAATATCAGTTTGTTATTTTTTTGTTCTATATGGCATAATTTTTTGAGTGATTGATAGCGCTTAAAATCCTCATATTCTGTGTATTTTATAATATGCGCAAACGCCCCGTAATCGATATAATTTTTGACTTTTTCAACTTCGGCGATATCATATGTAAGCAGCTGCTCTCTCAGACTATTATAAAATGTTTTTCTGATAGATTTTTCAGCTTTTGTATAGCTGTTAAACCGCCCCAATTGTGAGTTGAGGGAGTTGACCATAAAACTTTGTTTAGCTGATGTGCTGATATCAGGAGTGTAAAAGCTTTTGGTATATGCCCAAGCCGTGATGCTGTCTTGCCAATACTTCGGGCTTGTGGTGACAGAGCCTTTTCTTTTGCGGTAAATAAGCAATGGTTCGTTGATGACAGACACATTGTTTGATGCAATAAAAGCTCTGAAATAAAAAGGTAGATCTTCAAAGAAACAATCTTCCAAAAATTTAAGGTTATTATTTTTGATAAAGTTAACATCATATATCTTAAACCAGGCTTCGGAAGAAATTACAATCGGTTCAGGTAGAGCATTCAAATTGATGTGATTGAGATCTTTTGCAGACATCAATGATTTAAATTTGTTGCGATTGCAGTATTTTTTGCCGGTTTCTTCATAGTATGTATAATAGTTGAAAAATGCAAAATCATTGCCATTAAGTTTGATTTGATTATAAGCATGTTCACAAGCGTTGAGCTCCAACCAATCGTCTGAGTCAAGATACATCACATATTCGCCTGTAACCTCTTTTAGAGCCATATTGCGCGCATGCCCTACACCACCATTTTCTTTTAAATCAATAATTTTTATGCGAGTATCTTTTCTCGCATAGTTTTGTAATATTGACAGGCTGTTATCCGGTGAACAATCGTTAACACATATGATTTCTATATCCTGCAGAGTCTGGTTAATGAGACTGTCCATGCATTGAGGTAAATATTTTTCAACATTGTATACCGGAACAATTACAGAAACTTTTGGAGCCATATCTTAATCCTGTTTATTTTTATCATCTACACTATATTATGTAGAAATATCTAAGTTAAAAATGTTGTGAGTTGGCTGTATGATATAGCTTTTGTATATTAAAGCAAGCAAAATAAAATCTTTTATGCAGATATATATAAATATGAATGTCAGATAGCGATATCTGTCTTATTTTTTTGATTTTATACATATTTTCCTTGATAAATAAATGGGTGAATATATACTGGGTAAAGATAGTTATGCTATCTGGGGTGTGGAAACCTCTTACTAGACGTCTGTGTAGAGACGAAACTTTTGCACGCTTTCTGGTCTTTGACTGGAAGGCGGCAAAATAAGCTGTTTTACAGTCAATATGTCGCACTATTCTAGTATAGTTTCCAACTTCCAGTCGCCTTTCGGCGACTTTTTGTTAAGTCGATTAAAGGAAGTGAAACATGAGAAAAATAGTTGCATTATGTAATCTATGCCGATTGTGGTTTAATAATATTATTATAAAATTGTTTTTTCATAAACCTAGTATGGATAAAAAGTACTATGCTTCAATATGTCTGATATTTAAGAATGAAGCAAAGTATTTGGATGAATGGATAAAATATCATCTTATTATAGGATTTGATCATTTTTATTTATATAATAATTTTTCATCAGATAATTACAAAGAAGTTCTCAAACCGTATATTGAAAAAGGAATTGTCACTTTACGTGATTGGGAGATACCTGCCGGACAAATGCCGGCGTATAATGATTGTCTTGAAAATTTTGGCAACGAAAGTGACTGGATATTGTTTGCAGACGCTGATGAATTTGTCGTACCAATCAAGTATGATAATGTAAAAAATTGGCTGAAAAAATATGAGAAATTTCCTTGTGTGTTGGTATTTTGGAGAGGTTTTACGTCGGGCGGAATAATGCATGAGGATTTTTCTGTACCGGTTGTAGAAAGATTTACGTCATGTGAAGCCAGTTTGGCTCATACCCCTAAAATGTTTTTGAATACGCATTTTATGAAGATGATAAAAAAATTTACAATGCCGCATTTTGCCAGATGGAAGTTCTTTAACAAAATCTGTCCGCAATACGCACAAACTTTTACAGAACTCAATTGTCACATTAAAGAACCGGAAATACAAATGAACCACTATTATTGCAAAAGCTTGGAGTATTATATTAACAAAAAAATTCCCGGTGGAGATGCCGATAAAATAACTAACAAATATACACTGGATGACTTTTTCAAGCGCGATATACGTGGAACGACGAAAGACTTTGCTGTTTTTAAGTATCTGATAAGGCTTAAAACATTTAATATTGATGACTATATAAGTTAAAAAAACTAAAACAGCGTATGTCACAAGGACATACGCTGTTTTGATTAGTCAACTACTTGCACATCTGAATTCTTTCCATGCAGGTATAGGTATGTGACGACTGATTTTGGAAGCAGATAAGATATTTCCAACATACAGTAAAAGCATTGGATATCATGTTCAGTCACGGGACGACAAGGGTATGGTTTGCAACATGGCTTGCCATCAAAGATGTTTACCTGTTTCCAACATTTCAAACCATGTGTCTGACGATATTGATATTCTGCATCACTTATAACGGTGTATTCATCGTCTTTGGTCCAACCCGGAATATGAATGTCAATCTTCTTCTTCTCATGAGCAGGAAGGGTATCAAGAACTTCTTTGGCCAAGAAGACAAAGTCGTTACAGATAATGCTCTTACTCATAAGCTCGGGAATGATAAAAATGCGAGCCTCAAGTGAGCTATTCTTGATGACTGTGCAAAAATTTGCAAAAACTTCTGCTTGTGGCTCGGCAAAGCCCCAGTAATTTTCGCAAAAAGCCTCAAAGAGCTTGAGAACATCGTCTTTGCTGAGAGATGTGTTGTTCAAACAGAGTTCGTGGCACACATCTGCAACTTTGGCAGGAGTTTGCCCTGATTGCAAAGTTGATAAAATGTTGTCCATAATAATATTTATTTTTAAGTTGATAATAAATCTAAATTATAAATTTTGTGGCTATCGTAATAAAAATTTGTCAAAATGTCAATATTATTGTATTGTGTTAAAACTAAAACAGCGTATGTCACAAGGACATACGCTGTTTTTTAGATCATTCCTACAAACGACAGACTGTCTGTAGCCTCGTCATACTTAATTTTGGCAACACAACAATTAGGAAGTTCCACGTCGTATGCTCCCAAACCAGACAATAGGGACGACATTACGCCACCGTGGGTAGAAATTCCGATTGTTGTCTCCTGACAATTCTTAGCAATTTCCCGCAGTCTTTTGGAAACGCGAGCAAATACTTCTTTCTTGCTCTCGCTATCTTCACCAGGGAACTTCAAATGCCAGGTTTCAGGGCGAGGATGTAAAATGTTATACATCAGCTCAGGATTGAGCTTTTCCACCTCGCTCATCTTCATGCCTTCTGCGTCGCCAAAGTTGCACTCCTGTAAATCGGTTGTAACATACATTGGCACACGAACAAACTCGCTGACAATCAAACTTGTCTGTTTGGCACGAACAAGATGAGATGAATAAATCGCCTGAATGCCAAGTGGCAACAACTTTTCACCAAGAGAAGCGGCCTGCATCTCGCCGATTTTGTTCAAAGGGGGATTGAGTTTTACCCCTTGCCAGACTCCGGCAGCATTAAGGTCTGTCTGACCATGTCGAAATACATAGAATAACTTTTTCATAATCTTTCAATAATTTTTTTAATGTTCTTTTGTATGCTATTTTTAAAATAAATGCAAGAAAAATTTTGTCAAAATATAGGTTTACACCCACAGTATTGTTGATTGTAGAGTTCAAGCTCTTTAATCAGGTCAAGGCGACGCTCCTGCATGCCTTTTTTGCGGGCTTCGATTTCAATATATGGTATTCCGGTCTGTTCTGATGCCCGTTGAGCGGCGCGATTGACTTGGTCAAGATCTTTCCAACGAGAAGCCCCCAAAACCGAAGCTACTGCATTATAACCATTAGACTTAGCGTATTCCATTACACGTTTTAGGCGCATTTCAAAGCATATATCACAACGATGACCTCTTTCCGGCTCGTTTTCAAGGCCTTTGGTTAATGCGCACCAACGTTCGTTATCATATTCAAGTTCAACAAAATTGATGCCATATTGGTGGCAGACACGCTCGTTTTCATCGCGACGTTTAAGATATTCGGTCTTGGGGCGAATGTTGGGATTATAAAATACTACTGTAAAATCAACCTGCTCTTTGGCAAGTTTTTCAATGACGGCGCATGAACAAGGCGCACAGCATGATAAAAGCAAAAACTTCATTATTTTCTCCTGCCGGACAGAATAACATATTGTTTTTAAAAAGCAAGAGAGCCACGGTCAAAACCGCAGCTCTCTTGCTCAGTAGTTTATGCTACACCAAGGATACGAAGATGCTCGCGCATTTCTTTGTGGTACTGGGCTACAAAAAATGGATTGTAGCTTTTCCACTTTCTTGTACCGGCGCGGAAAGAATTAATCTTGTTGGGCGGGACCACGATGATGACCTCGAGTGACAAATCCAGACAGTACTGAAGTGCACCCCATATTGCAATACCGGTATTGTCAGCATCGTATTGGAGTGTATACATCGGGATTGCCAAGGATGTGGCTCCCATCCTCACTGCTTCTTGCACTGCAGCATAAGTTGCCAGCTGAAGATCGGCACGGTATCGTTCAACTGAAATCCTATGATTACCCGGCAAGATCGCTGAATGAATCAGGTACTTGACCTTAGCAAGTCTGGTCTCGTACCCAAGAGCAGCGCCGATGGGCAACTCCTTTCCTTGTCTGAGGATGTCATAGAATTCAATGTAATTTTTGCACTTTTGATGTGCAAGGCAGGAATTTACACCTGCATGGCAAGTACCATTAACATACTGAGGAATTACGTAGGCTTCCGCACCTGAGTCAGGTAACGTGCCAGAAATAATAGATATTTTCATAATTGTTAAAAAAATTGGTTAATGGCGAACGTATAACAAAAATATTTGATTGTGTCAAGTTTTTTCGTCAAAAAAATAAAAACAGAAGCGCGACAAACGCATGCTTCTGTTTTTATCAAATGGGGTCAGTGTGTTTCTGGAGGCTAGCTCTGGTTGTTTTCAACATAGGAATAACAGCCGTCCAAAAACAACGTACAACCATCCACATCAGGGATTGTAACAGTTACAGATTTGACAGTCTGAGGCTGAGAGTTGCTTTTAAGACTGTCAACAAGCTTGCTGTACAAGTCCAACGCAAACATGATGGTTCCGGCAGATAAAGCATAATTGATGCTACTATACCGGGCATCAGCCCCGAGAGGCGGAATAACCAAATGTTGTACATTCATGGCAGAGCACTTATGCAGAGCCAACAGCAATGAAGTTAGAATTTGGTGAGAAGCCCACTCGGTGCGAGTGCGCGACATTCCGCGGATGACCGTATGGAGCAGATGCTTGTTGTCAGCAGTTTTTTCACATATTATCTCCCCCCACGGCAGCATTTTATCCTGCGAGATTACCGCTTCAAGACGTTGCTGATACTCAGAAAATGCCTCAGGATACTTGGCGTACAAAAGCGCGGTTGCCCCGTTGGGAGCAAAACGTGATCGGTACGCTTCGGACATATAAGCATCGCCCTCAACTGTTGTGATATCGCCATGTACGATATTCAACACCAAATCATTAAAAATAAATTTGTTCATGTCAAATAATATAATTAAAAATTGTAATGTAGTTTGAATATAGTGCTTTCTGTTATAATGTCAACACCATAAAGCAAACGAGCTACGATCGAAATCGTAGCTCGTTTGCCAAAAGTCATTTCTTTGCAGGCCACTGACTGCAGGCAGTATGGAACTGCTCATAGCCGTCCGCGTTCGAAACGGCAATTGTAAGTTCAGGCAGCCTTTTGCCCGAATGGCTGAAAGTCTGCAACACTTCGAGCAGACATTCAGCTGCATCGCCATACGGCAAGCAGCCCGAGCACTCCCTTGTTCCCAATGCCGGCATGACCACAATCTTATCGGGATTAAGGAAATAGAGCAAACTCTGCCGCAGAGAATGCCGTAATCTCCTTTGTGCCTCGTTCGTCGATACATTGGAAATGTCGGGCACCGCAGAATGCAGCACATGCTTGCCGTCCTTGGTAAGGCTGGACGTACAAACTTCCATACGATCTGAGGTATTGAATGCTTCCGGATACTTGCAGGCAAGTTGCTCTGCTACTGCCTCCATATTGGTCGGCACAATAAATCCATCAGTCTTTCCGGTAACCTCAGCAGGGTTGCAATTCATAACACGGATAGTTGTTCCTAACAAATTAAATTGTTTCATGATAAATAATAATTGATAAAAAATTAAGGTTGAAAGTGTTTTAACAAATTTAATTTTCCATGTCAAGATTTTTTGTCAAAATATTTTATGCGGCAACTGAGGCTGAGAGTTCTGCTAATACTTCTTTTTTCAGCGTTACGTTATCTATTTTGCCGGTAGCTGACATCGGAATTTTATCTTTATACAAAATCATGCGTGGCATATAGAGCTCGGGATAACCATTTTGTTTGATAAAGTCGCGTAATTTATCCATGGTCAGACTTGTTTCGTTGGTCACAACCACAATCTGCTCGCCTTTGTGTTCATGCGGAATTGCCACAACACCGCAAGCAAAATCATCTTGTCCTTCATAAGCTTTGGTAATCATGCTTTCAACAGCGCGCAATGATACCATTTCGCCACCGATTTTAGCAAAGCGTTTGATACGGTCTTTAATGCTGATAAATCCAATTTCATCAATATCAACAACATCGCCGGTATGATACCAGCCGTCCTCAGGAGGAACCAAAACACCGGGGTTGTCGGCAAAAATGTAGCCGGCCATAACATTCGGGCCTTTAACCACAAGTTCTCCGCCTTTTTCGATACCGTCAACATGCTCCAAACGGCATTGCATACCCGGACATAGTTTACCAATGGTGCCGAATTTGTTAAACACCATGTTATTACCGGCAACAGCAGGGGAACATTCGGTTGTTCCATAGGCTTCCATCAACCGAACGCCCAAACGTTCGTTCAAAATGTTGCGAGTATCAAGTTTTACACCCTCGGCACCGGCATAGCACAAGCGCAAAGTACCAAAATCTAACGGATGTGAGATTTTGGCATAGCTGCGGAAGAATGTGTCGGTTCCGATCATAACAGTTGCCTCAAGTTCGTAGAGCAAATCACTGATTACACGGAAGTGCAACGGCGACGGGTAAAGAAAAACCTTGGCTCCCTGATAGAGTGCATAAAGAGTGCCCAGAACAAGCCCGAAACTATGAAAAATCGGCATAGAGTTAAGCACAACGTCGGTACGGTTTAAGGTTTCAAAAGTAGCAATTTGCCATACATTTGAAATCACGTTGCGGTTGGACAACACCACTGCTTTCGGCGCGCCCTCAGAGCCTGAAGTAAACAGGATAACCGCGCGATCATCGGGAGTGGCATGATATGGCACATATTTGATTTTGTATTGCAAAAAGGCTAAAATTTTTGCCCAAATAGAGATTTTTTTAGCAACTTCTTCGAGATAATAAACTTCAAAACCGTTTTCTTTGATGGCATCAACTACCGCCTCAAGTCCGGCTTTTTTGACAAAGAGTTTGGAAGTAATAACCTTCTTTGCAAGGGTGGTTTTTAGCCCGCTGACGATGTTTTGAACGCCGGCGCTAAAGTTTATCATCACCGGAACTTGACCATATGCGTTGAGCCCAAAAAACGTGCAAATGGCCGCAACCGAGTTAGGCAACATAATGGCAATTGATTCCTGATGAGCGGCTCCTTGGTGAAAATGACGTCCCAAAACATATGATGCAAGCATAATATCTTTAAAACTCTTGGGTTTGCGTCCAATATCTTCCAGCACTTTAGGGCGTTTGAGGCCAAAGGCTCTTTTGGCGTGGATTTTGGCGGCTTTTATCAGCTGAGTAAACACCGTCATTTGCGGATTATACATAGATTCAAATGCCTGCTCGCGCATAATCATATAAATCTCGTTAGAAATATGGTTACGTTGGTGACGAAGCTCGTCTTTGAGTTTGAGCGGACGTGGTGCATCAACCACAATTTTAACCTTTGGGAAATAGCGACGAGGCAAACGACCACGAGTACGTGAAAAGTGGCAATATTGCAGACCATTAATCCAAATAGGGATAACCGGAGAATCAGTTTTGTCGGCAAGCAATCCGGCACCTTCATAAATTTTCATAATATTGCCATTATTGGTCATGCGTCCTTCAGGAAACATGACACAAAGGCGACCTTCATTAACTTTGGCGATAAGGTGTTTCAAATCAGGAACATCAATATTGCCGTATTCCATAATGTCGGCGGTTTTCATCAGTAAACGTACCCAATAGTTGCGGTAAAGTTGCCCATGCAAGGCAAAAACCGGATTGCCAGGCAAAAAGGCAAACAAAACTATGGGGTCAACATAAGAGACATGGTTGGAAATATATAGTCCTTTTGTCGGAAGCTTGGCAGGGTCAAAGCGCATTTCAAACCGAACTTTGAACAACCTGAAAAAACAGCGCAAGCAAAAGCGCACAAAGTCACGCATCATAGTCTTTTTCTCCAAAGATAAACATACATTCGGTATATTACACTTTTTTAGGGGTGTAAAGTAGGCACTTCAGAGAAACTGTAAAAGTGGCTTGAAGCCAATAATACCAAGAGTTTTACGCTTCTGCAACAACACCGTTTTGCATTGCTTCGAGGCGAGCAAGACGTTGTTCGGTACTCGGGTGTGTGCTAAACAAACGTGACAACTGCTGAGCTCCGCTGAACGGGTTGATAATAAACATATGTGCGGTCTGATTTGTGGCTCTGCTCATGGTGTAGTTTTTGGCATAGCCCTCAAGTTTTGACAGTGCCGACATAAGCCATTCGGGGTGTCCGGTCAAGTGAGCCGCTCCTTCGTCGGCACGATATTCACGCGAACGTGAAATTGACATACGGATTATGGTAGCGGCAATAGGTATAAGGACGACAGCCAATAACGTAGAGATTTTGCCGCGTTGGTTGTTGCTGCGGTTGGTACCGACGCGAGCAACGTTGGCAAGCATAGCAATAGCTCCGGCAAAAACAGCGGCAACCGTGCCAATCAAAATATCATAGTGGCGAACGTGGCTCATCTCGTGAGCCAAAACGCCCTCAATTTCTTCAGGGGTCATAAGGTTAAGCAAGCCTTGAGTTGCTGCAACGGCGGCGTGTTTGGGGCTACGCCCTGTAGCAAAAGCGTTAGGGACATCCTCAGGAATAATGTAAACTTTTGGCATTGGCAGACCGGCCTTTTGCGACAGACGGGAGACGATGTCGTAAAGCATTGGGTTGTTTGATGAGTTGACTTCTTTGGCTTTGTAGTGGCTCAACACCATTTTGTCGCTGAAGAAATAACTGACAAAGTTGGTACCGAGTGCGGCATAAAAAGCGGTTTTCATACCATCTAAACCGCCGATGAGATCGCCTACCCACATAAACGCAAGAACAAGAACTGTCATGAGAGCAAAAGTTTTAGTTTTTTCCATAATTTTATCCTTCAGTCAAAGTAAATTTGTCGGTAGTTTGATACAAAATAAGCAAAAAATCAAGAGATGATATTTTAAATTTTGAAGATTACCGAAATTTCTTGCTGAGCAAAATCGAGGGATGACTGGTTTTTTTAATGACAATAAACAACTTGTCATGCCTCCGAGGACAAGTGTTCGAGGTTAAGGCATCTTCAATATTTTAAAGAAAATAAGGAAGATATTTTATTTTTTAAAAAAATTTGAAGATCGCTTGACCAAAAGACTTGCGCTTTTGGAGCGATGACGATTTTGATTTTATAAAAACGAGCGATGACGATTTTGATTAACTAGTCATCCCTATTTTTTGCATGAGCAAAAAATTCCAGGGATCTACCTTATTTCTTAAAAAATTTGAAGATCGCTTGACCAAAAGACTTACGCTTTTGGAGCGATGACGGTTTTGATTTTATAAAAACGAGCGATGACGGTTTGTTTTTTTGATGACATATGGAAAAAATTGTGATATAATGAAGTTCTAAATTAATTAAGTTGTCTATTATTATAATCTGTGACGTGTTCGCAAAACTTTAATAATAGACTTTTGTTTAATCTTCAATTTTTTTACTATGAAGAAAAGTTTTGTTTTAACCGTCGTAGGGTTTGTTCTGTTTGCAATTGGTGTAGCGATTATTGCCATTGCTGAAAAGAACTCAATTGTACTCCCTGTGTGGGCAACCGTTGTATCATGTGGCTTGACGATTGCGGCAGGAGTGCTTGCGGTTTGTTCAAATTACGTGGACAAACAAGTCCCCAACCGCAAGTCACTCATGGTGATTTTCACCATGTTTCCAATTATGGCCGTCATGTACGCTCTGCGCTATGCTGATGTTGTTTCAGATGAAGTAGCAGGTTATACATTAATAGCTGTACTTATTATTGGAAGCTTTCTTGCTTTCCACTTCGATGAGAATTATCGATTGAAGAAAAAAGCCGAGCCCGCGGATAATGCCGATGCCGACGAAACCAAGCCTCTCCCTGATGTTGACTATGACGATGTGACCGTTATCGGAGATAAGGAAGGGGATGCTGTGGTGGTTGAAGTTAATCCGGATAATGGCGTCGAGGTGCAGGTGCCGGAGGAATATGAAACCCTTCTTGACCGTGTTGCCAGTTTAGATGAAAACGGCAACATCCGCCTCTCCAAAGATGGTTACGGCGACGTCGTGATTACGCCTGAAGGGGTGGTTACAGGCGAGGTACCTGAATCTCTTTACATTCCTGACCTCGATAACCAAGAGGGATGGAAAAATGTGTATCAGGGCGTCAGGGAGCGTCTCGAGGAGCGCCCCGACGAGAACAAGTAAACGTCACAAACTCCCTTCGGGGAGGAAAAATTAAGAAGGAGGTTGTCGCGAGACAGCCTCCTTCTTTTTGTCATGCCTCCGAGGACAAGTGTCCGAGGTCAAGGCATCTTCAATATTTTTAAAGAAAATAAGGAAGATGTTTTATTTTTTAAAAAATTTGAAGATCGCTTGACCAAAAGACTTGCGCTTTTGGAGCGATGACGGG
>JBGULQ010000017.1:0-28302 GCA_045116295.1 Alphaproteobacteria bacterium | reverse complement strand
ACTGTCGCAGCCGGGGCTTTCGGTGTCTTTCTTGCAACCTACATCCCGCTGATGACAGACTTCCTGACATTTGCGGTAGATTTCTTCTACTCTGTCGTTATAAACGCACTTATCTTGTTCAGGATCGTAATACTTTTCTTCATCGCTCAATATTGTTAAACGAATATATGGTTTGTCGTTCCATTTTTCATGGCAACGTAGCATTATTTCCCGACCTTCTTCGTCTAGTAACAAATATGCTTCCGAAAAATCTGAGCAAATGCATTCTAACCAACGATACATATCATTGGGAGAATCAGCATATAAAGGCATATAAAACCCTGTTAACTTATTCCCAAAGTTAAGGTTATAAAAACAATCCATATAGGTTTTATAATGTTTTACCGTAAAATTATCGCAAACTTCAGGCTTGCTTTTAAGAATACGATCTCTAAAGCCTTCATGGGCATAAAAGCCAGCCGGTGTAAAACCTGATTCAACTGCCGCTATACTATACATAGTTTAGTTCCATACTTCTCATATACTTATTACTCTCTCAGAGCTGAATGAGCCTAGTCCGGATGCAGAGAGGCAGGTTTGTGCAAACCTCAAAGCTACGCAACACGAGCCTATCCTTAATCGTCAGGTGTTGGGAGCCGGACGTTAGAGCCCCTCGCAGAATCCGTTACCAAAACGGGGGCAAGGGGCTTGTCCCTCAGACCGACCTGGTTACAAATCCAGGGGTGTAAGGAAACGGTTAAATAAAGGGGGGGAAGCTGCTGATGAGTCCATCTCATCCCTTATCCATACGCCCGAAGCGACCCCTTAGACAGCGACTTTCGTCCCTGTAATAATCTCTGAATCTCCAACAACATACCTGTTGGTGACCAGGTTAAAACTACAACTCGGCAACGGATATGTCGCCACCGCAGTGCTGGTGGAGTCCAATTCTCCCCTATTACACTGGGGCAGACATCCCAAGCATCTGAAACCGCCCTTGGTCAGGGTCAAACGAGGAATGCTCTCTCCCCTGAGCTTCAAGTTAACAACAGCTTACTACAGCAGGAAATTAGTGTCAATATGCCCAAACTCTAGTATTGCCAGATTCTGACATCATCTTTACTTTTTTTAAATATCGTTGGTTTATAATGGCGGAAAACGGAGGGGAAAATGTTTTATGAAAAGACGCAAAAACTCTTAGAGCTGTCATTGTGGATGCAAAATGCCGATGCCGGCGTATCCATCGCTGATATTATGCAAAAATTCGGCGTTTCCAAGCGCACGGCTATCCGTATGAAAGACATGATAAAAGAGCAGTTTCCACAAATGCGGGAAATTTGTGGCGCACATAACACCAAACGTTGGTTTATTCCCCAAGGGGCACTCAATAATTATGTCGGATTTTCACTCAATGAGCTCAATGCCCTACAGAACGCAATAAAACTAATGAAAAAGAAAAATCCTCAAGATGTTGATTCGCTTGAGATGATTTTGCATAAAATTAAGGCTTCTATGAGCAACGAATCACGCATGAGGATAGAACCTGATGCCGAGGCATTGTTACAGGCCGAAGGCTATGCCTTGCGACCGGGACCGAGAATTGTCGTTAATAAAGAATTTATGCAGACTTTGCGGAATGCGGTGATTGCGTGCAAAATTATCAGGATTAAATATCGCTCAAAATCAAAAGACGGGTGGCGGACTGTGTATCCTTATGGTTTTTTGTATGGGAACAAACATTATCTGATTGCATGGCACACTCAACGCAAAATTATGTGTTATTTTGATTTGAACAATATTCAGAAAATCAATGTAACCGATGAATATTTTGTGAGAGATCCTGATTTTTCTCTCGAGGAATTCAGCAAGCAATCGTTCGGCGTGTATCAGGAAGAGCCTTTTGAGGTGGAGTGGCTGTTTGATAAGGAAGTTGCCGCAGATGCCGCAAAATATGTGTTCCACCCAACGCAAGAAATGCACTTGAACGATGACGGTACGCTGACAGTTAAGTTTTGCGCAGGAGGTGTGTTGGAGATGGATTGGCACCTTTATACCTGGGGCAAGCATGTAAAAGTAATTAAGCCTAAGGATTTTAAGAAAAGAGTGGCGGCCGAACTTACCACAAAATAAGAGAGATGATGTAATTAATCGCATAGTTATTTTCTGAGTAGGATAGTATTAATCCTGTTATTAGGGGGAGCTATTTTTCTCTGCGTCGTTTATCACGGATGCATTGTACATTATCCGGCAGATAAAAAGACTTAATAACGTTGCCTTTAGTGTCATGAACGCGCAGGGCATTTTTATATTTTGCGCCTGTTTGCGGATCTTTTGCATTGGTTCTCACATTTATAACTGCCACAGTATGGACAAGTCATGGGTTTTATTGTCTCCTCCGTAGTATGTTTTGTCATTTATACCTCCCTTATCATCCGTACGATTTAATTATACACCCATTGCCGAAGCTATAGCTTCCATAGACAAGCCTTTATACATAAAGTCGTGCATATCCTTATCATATTTAGCCATACGCCTATTTGCCTTACTAGCAGACAGTTTTTTCTCATTTATTAAATATGTTCTGACATCATCCTTAAATTTTTGCATATCCCAAATATCACGCCCAAGATGTGCCCTTATAGCTTGAGAAAATGGGCCTTGTACAGTTGGTGAGCCTGCCTTCCATACAAGTTCTCGTAATTCGGCATCAGAAAGATTTGCATTTTTCCAATCAATTGTTCGGCGATATTCATTATTGATTGTTCCATCACGTTTTTGAGGGGTCGCTTGATTACACCGTTTTTCAAACTCTTCTTCCGTAATTTCTTCAAGGTCTTCCGTAATATCTATGTTCCCAATTCCATAATATGGGTCTTCATCTGGCTCATATCCGATTATTCTGTCGGAGACGATAAATTCGTCATCTTTAACCCATTCGCCATTTTTATATAGATAATTATCAAGAAACGAATTGCTTTTAGCAAACATCTTTTTACTTTTAATGTAGTAGTATTTCATATTACCCTCCTTCTTACAACTAATTATAGCATTTTTACGCTTAGTTAGCAACAGGGCAAGCTCATAGAAATGCCAAAATTTGGCACTACTAAAATTTGGTGCATCGGTCAACTTAAGTTAGAAGATAGAGGATGGATAAATAAAAAGAGCGCCAAGATGTCTGCACGTTACCCACAGACTTACGATGTTTCTCTTGGTCACTCTTCACCTGAAATTATATCTAACATAGAGAATGATGTCAATGGTTTGACAATGCTCCAAATTTGGTATATAGGTCAACTTGATAGTAATGCTAATCAAGATTTGTCGGCGTATAGCTTAAAAACAAAAAAGAAAAACGCTGTTGGGCAGTCCTTAGGAACAGCCACCGAGGGCAAGACTAAAAGCAGACCACTCGGAAAAAACAACAGCGATAAGATTATTGTAAGCGATTTAATCGATTATGTCAATACACCCAAATTTAAGTTTTGCCACAATCTGACACTGTTTATGGATATAAATATTTACCACGAAATAAGAGAAAGGACGGCAGCAAAAACCATCGGAATTGAAAGATTGTCATCAATACCGATTTTATCTTCATAAACTTCTGCAGCAGTGGCGGCTGCGCAAGCAAAAATGCTGGCGAACTTAAACGGACATATTGGAATAAACAGCAGATTGATAATGAGAGCAGAAATAAAAAACGCTAATGTTCCTTCCAAGGTCTTCTTTTTATAGATTTTGGTTTTACCAAAAGTACGGCCTATTAAGGCTGCGGCACTGTCCGAAATCAGCATTACGGTCATTGCGATAACCGCAATTTCCTTACTGAACAGGCACATACACAAAATTGCCGACACTAACACATAAACCGAGCCGGTAAATTGGAAATTGTTGCGGGCAGTTTCTTTTTCACGCAGCAGGCGGAAGAACAGTGCGCCAAATGATTTACGAGCCCAACGATAACGCTTGAAATTGGCGTATTCAAGGGCTATGTTACCACAAAGTATAATAAACAATGTCGGCAATAATAATACTTCAGGCACAAAGTATATTGCCGAAGGAACCCAAAGCGAACTCAGATGTACAGCTTTGCGTTGCAACTCTTTCTTAATCCCTTTATCGACATTAATGGTATTGGACGGCAATATCTTTTTCATGATGATTACATTCCTTCAAAATAGTCGACGTATTTTATACTTATGTCCTCAAAATTTTCAACAAATTTAATTTTGAAATCTTCAAAATTATCAACAAATTGCCATTGACCACAGCTATTTGCAAAGTGTTGTACAGGTTTGACTTTTAAGTCTTCAAAATTTTCAACAACTTTGACTTTTATATCTTCAAAGTTTTCTACAATTTTGACTTTTCCATGTAGTGGGATGCCATTATATGTGCAATCGGCGGAAATATTACCGGCATGACTAATATCAAAGCTGATTAAAAGCAAAAATGTTGATAGTAAGATAACATGTTTCATCGTTTTATCCTTTTTGGTTAGTGCAAGGTCGACAATAATTCTGATAACCCTAATTCATCGCGGTACAATATAACAGTGCCGAAAATAATAAGCATGATAACAAAGGCCACCATAGAACTTACCAGACCTGATGATTGTTGCGGAAGATTGATTTCAATATTTTTCTCACGAGTGTAAAAAGCGTATATTCGGCATGCAGATATGATATATATAGGGCGGAAAATAATCATAATAAATGTTAATGCTACCAATGCAGGAAAACCGGCAATAAAATAAAAATTAAAGATCTCATTATGACCAACATTAAATTGGGCAATCCAAGGCATTAGGAAAATCATACTGATGTAACAACCTACTCCCAAAACCCAACAAATAAAGGAATACCCAAGACGAAGTTTTAACAGAGGAACGAACCTGTCTTTAAGCATACACAATGAATCCTTACAGGCGTTCTTTAAGCTGCGGCCACATAGTGTTGCCGGCATAAAGCCTAAAGAGGCGGCTTTCCATGCCTGATAAACTGCCTCATTGCGTAATTTTACCGCCAAAGGTGTGCGATCTTTTTTCTTGGGCAATCGTTCCAATATACGAAGCATTGTCCACCAGCCGTCAATCCAACTGAAAATCCAAAGTGTCCAAGATTTGTTCAATACAATTTTGAGGCACTCGACAATGGTCGATTTTTTGCCTTTAAATCGCAATATATAAGATGCTCCCATGCAGGCTGTCAAAAGACCAAGAGGATAAGCCGTGAGACCTACACAAATAAATGACCATAGGAAAATAACGAGATTAAGAATCGGAGAATCTCCGTCAGAATCTTTTAAGCTATCCCAAACGCTTTGTGGAATCCAATCCAATACCTGCACCCATATAAAATATCCTATGGCTATGATAACAAGTTGCAACAGAGAAAATAAAATGTTTTCTTTTTCACTAAAAATAAAAGCAAGTGATGCGGCACCGCCTTTAAAAAAACTATTTACAGACTCTATTTTGTATGGACGCTGTTCAGCGTCATATTGCTTGACGGCATTATCTTTCATATCATGCAGAGCTTCTGATATTTCTTTGCGTGTAGTCATTGTGTTGTTTCCAAAGTTACAGTTTGTTTTTAGTATATGAAAAATATCTTAATTAATAATTTACTTTAAATAAATTATTTTAGTGCTTGCATGGAGTTTGAAATATGGTGAAGTATAATAATATTGTTATTTTGACTGGTGCGGGAATTTCGGCAGAATCGGGATTGGCGACTTTTCGCGATGATGAGGGAATGTGGAACAAGCACAAGGTTGAAGATGTGGCAACAATTGAGGCTTTTGCCCGCAATCTGGAATTTGTGCACGATTTTTATAATGAAATGAAAAAAGACTTGATAAAAGTTGAGCCTAATGCCGCACATTTGGCAATTACTAAATTGCAAAAAAATTATCCTGCCAAAATATCCGTGGTTACGCAAAATGTTGATACCCTCCACGAAAAAGCCGGAAACAAAAATGTTTATCACATACACGGACAGATAAATCAGGCGGTATGCATGAACTGCGGAAACGTAATTACGACATGGAATGATGTTACGACCGAGGACGTGTGCCAGCAATGTCAGGTGCAAGGAATGTTTAAGCCCAACATTGTATTTTTTGGTGAAAGCCTGCTTTGTATGAACGAAGTTGATGCCCTGCTCCGCAGTTGTGATTTGTTTGTTTCAATCGGGACTTCAGGCGTGGTTTTTCCTGCTAATACTTTTGTGCGAACGGCAAAATATTATCACGCAGATACAATTGAATTTAATTTGAAACCGACGGCAAATAATTATGAATTTGACCGCCATATTATCGGAAAAGCCGGAGATACTTTTCCTCAATTTGTTGAAAGTATATTGGCTGAAATAAAACCTGTTGAAGATATTTGAAAATATTATAAAATATACATAAATTTCGCAAGGAGGTAGCATGAGACTGGAAAAAAAGCTCGCACTGTGGGAGGATAATAAACTTATTACTGCCGCACAAAAAAACAAAATTATGGATTTTGAAAAAGCGCACAAAAATCCGATACTTTTTAACGCATTATTATTGCTCGGCGTATTTCTGATGGCTCTCGGAGTTATCAGCATTGTGGCGGCAAACTGGGACGGAATTCCCAATCCGGCAAAGTTGGTTGTCGATTTTGCAATTCTGCTTTCTGTCGCATACGGGACTTTTGTGGCTTGGAGCAAACAAAAAAACATATGGTTTGAATGCGGATTGTTGGCATTATTTATGCTGGTAGGAGCAAGTATCGGGTTAGTCGGACAGATTTATCAGCTCAACGGATCTTTTGCTTCTGCCGGGCTGTTTTGGGCGTTTATGACCTTGCCGTTGATTATTATAACAAAACGTAAAGTATTACCGTTATTCTGGCTTCCGCTTTTGTTTATCAGTATTTTCAGTATAGAATCGGTCGTTGAGTTTATGATCAAAATTTTAGACTGGTGGTTTGCACATTGGAAAGATAATCCGGACATCTATTTGCTGACAATTTTAGCTATATGCGGTTTTGTTGCCGGATTTTTTGCAATGGCCGACACTCTGACCAAAAAACAATATACGGTGTTTTCTGTTGCCAAAATGTACGCCTATATTGCAATGTATGCAACAGTGATAGAATTTATGTTTGTTGCAACGACATTCAGCCGTTTTAATTTCTTTAATGTCTATCTCATTATTACAGCTTTTCTCTTGATAATGGCCTTTGTCGGAGAACGGCTCGGACGCAGACGTTTGGTCAACCTGAATATATCGTTGCTCTACATTGATTTTATGTGCATCTATTTTAATTTGTTCGGAAGTCTTGTACAGAATGGTTTAGGTATGATTGTAACCGGTGCCGTGCTTATCGGCGGACTATATATTACACGCAATGTTATTCGCAAACTTAAAACTTTGAAATAGGAGAATGAATATGCAGAAAATTAAAATTATCGCCGCTTTGACCTTCCCTATTTTGGTGTTGGTTTTATGGGTATTGTTCTTAACTGCAAAAAGCATGGCATTGCCGGAAGTTAAAGTAAGAATCGGGGGATATGATCCGCGTGATTTGCTTTATGGTCATTACATAGCTTATACAATTGACTGGACAAACACCGATTGTTCTCAGTTTAGTGATAAGACCTGTCCGATAAAGGAATTTGAAAGCTATGCTCAAAAAGCTTTCTGGGGCAAACAATTCCGTTTCTATGTTCCGGAACAAAATGCGCAAGAACTTGACAATATGTTCCGTAACGCACGTGGAAATCATACTTTTGAAGTAGTATATAAATATACATCAGGAATTAAACCATTGGCCAAAGAACTGCTGATTGACGGTCAACCATGGCGTGAAGTAATAAAAAGTAACAAGAAGGAAAAATAATGAAAGCTGTCAAAGTTAAAGAAAATATCTACTGGGTAGGTGTAAAAGACTGGAACTTAACCGAGTTTCACGGTTATGACACTCCGTACGGGGCAACTTATAACTCTTATTTGATTAATGATGAAAAAATTGCCCTTATCGATGGCGTAAAACACTATCTGTCGCTTGAGCAAATTGATCGCATTAAAGACGTAGTTGATTTGAGTAAAATTGATTATTTAGTCGTTAACCACGTTGAGCAAGATCACTCCGGCAATATTCCGGAATTGATAAAGTTGGCACCACAAATTACCATTGTAACAAACTCTGCCGGAAAAATGGCTTTGGAGGCTCATTTTGACACCGAGGGATGGAATTTTCAAATTATTAAGACAGGAGACAGCCTAAAACTCGGAAAGCATTCGCTGACCTTTGTAACTACTCCTTTGTTGCATTGGCCGGATTCAATGATGAGCTATTGCCCCGAAGAAAAGATTTTGTTTTCAAATGACGGCTTCGGACAGCATTATTGCACCAATACAATTTGGGCGGGAGAAGCTAATTTTGGTATGGTTTGTGAGGAAGCAAAGAGTTATTATGCAAATATTTTGTTCCCTTACGGAATGCAGGCACAAAAAGCTTTGAGTACTGCAAACGAGCTCAATTTGGACATTGAAATGATTGCTCCGTCGCATGGTTGCATTTGGAACGGCAAAGAAGAAGTGTCGTGGATTGTAAGCCATTATGCAAAATGGGCTGCAGCTGAAAATAATGGTTCGGCAGTAGTAGTTTATGATACCATGTGGGGTGCAACCGCAAAACTGGCCGACACAATTACTTCCGTATTTCAAGATGCCGGTGTACCGGTAGTTAAACGCTGTCTGTCCAACAAGCATATTTCGGAAGTTATGGCAGATATTTTAGAGGCAAAATATGTGGCTATCGGAACCCCTACTCTCAACAACGAAATTTTTCCCCGTGTTGCTGCGTTTGTTACCTATCTTAAAGGGCTGGCACCCAAAAACAAAAAAGGCTTTGCATTCGGATCATATGGGTGGCGTCCCGGTGTAGTAAACAAAATTCAGACCGTAATGGAAGAACTGAAGTGGGAAACTATTCCTCCGTTTGAAGAAAAGTATACTCCGAAATCCGATGTGTTGGAAAAACTCAAAGAACACACCAAAACAATTTTGGGATAAATAAAAGGTGAAATTGTACCACTATATAACTAAAGGAAACAACGCCCTGAAAAAGGGTATTCTTTCGTTTGCATGCAACCCTGATGCAGACTTGCATTACTATTTCAAACGTACCGGCGGTAAAACTACTCATAAAGAAATTTGTGAGTGGATGGAAAGTTGTTTTGTTGGTCGCAGTCGAGCAATAAGGGCTTTTTCGGAACCGATAAAATGGACAGATAAAAGTATTCATTGTTTGAAAGATTTTATTGATAACGCTGATCAATTTGAAATTGATATTTCAGCAATGAATAAAGATGGTTTGATTGAAGCGGTATATGTTAGTCCGTCGATTTTGGATATACCCAATATTAAGGAAGAAGAATGTACTGATGAAATACTTCAAAAACTAAGCAGTATAGAAGATATTGACTATAGCCCTATTGATTGGAGCGTTTGCGATGATGAACTCGGGCGTCGTTTTGCTTGGATACGTTACTATCTGATTGTGGTTAAAGGTGGAATTATACCACCAAAATATTTGCAAAAAATAAGCCGCTAAACAGCGGCTTATTTCAAATTGTCTTGAAGTTCTTGTCGTATTGCTGATAGCTCTTTAATGACGGAACTAACAAGTTCGGGAGACAGTGACGAATCTTTTTCTTCAGTTGGTTCTTCTGTTGCATCAGTTTCAGCTGGAGCAAAAAAGTCGTCTTGAATTGTATCACCAACGAAAGACTTTGTCCCCTTTTCCTTAAAGAGTTTTTGCACACCTTCAATGGTATAACGCTCTTTGTACAACAAGTTTTGAATGCACTCCAAGAGTTTGACATCATCAGGGCGATAGTAACGGCGACCACCTTGCATTTTGAGCGGTTTTATTTGCGAAAACTTGGTCTCCCAGAAGCGCAAAACGTGGGTGCCGACCCCTAATTTATCAGCGACTTCAGCAATAGTGCGAAATGCAGCCTTTGACTTGTTGACAACCATGACACAACCTTATTTGTTGATTGAGAGGCGCATTGTCTGTGAAGGTTTGAATGAAATTACGCGACGAGAACAAATTTCAGCCTCAACACCGGTTTTGGGGTTGCGACCGACACGCGGATTTTTATTGCGAACTGTAAAGGTACCAAAAGATGACAGTTTGACACTGTTGCCCTTTGCTAATTCTGATGTAATTTCATCCAATACCATATCTAGAATCTCACCTGAATCTTTGCGAGACAATCCAACTTCTTGATATAAAATTTCAGCAATATCAGCTCTGGTAATCGTTTTCATTTTTTTAGTCCTTTTTTATCAATTTAATGTGTTCATAATATAGCAATAAAATTTTTTGCCGCTAGTTTTTTTGCGAACTATCTACAATTTAAATTCTTACAACCATTCCTCCCCAAGTAAATCCGGCTCCCATTGAACTCATGGCAACAAGGTCTCCGGTTTTAATTTTGCCGTTTTCAACTGATACGGCAAGAGCAAGGGGGATTGAGGCTGCAGATGTATTACCGTGGTGGTCGACGGTGATAATAACTTTGTTTTCATCTATCCCCAATTTTTTGGCGACAGAATCAATTATACGTGCATTGGCCTGATGAGGAATGTACCAATCGACATCAGACAATGATAAATCGGCTAAATTCAGGGCGGTTTCTACTCCTTCAACAAGGCTGGGAATAGCCATTTTGAAAACTTCTTTGCCGTCCATGTGAACAAAGCCAGACTTTTGATTAAAAGAAACACCGCTGTCAGAACAAAGTGTTTCATAATGTGAAGCATCAGCAAAAATTTTAACAGATAATATGCCTCTATCTGTGTTTTTACCAGACTCTTCCGAACCGCAAAAAACGGCGGCTCCGGCACCATCGCCAAACAATACACAGGTGTTGCGGTCGGTCCAATCAACAATGCGAGAAAGAGTTTCGGCTCCGATAACCAGTGCATTTTTTATCTGACCAAGGCGAATCATGTTATCCGCTATTTGGGAGGCGTATACAAAGCCTGAGCAAGCTGCGTTTACATCCATCGCGGGAACGCCTGAGCGAATACCCAATATTTTGCTGACTTTGGCAGCAGTAGATGGAAAAGTATTGTCCGGAGTCACTGTCGCAACTATAACAAAGTCAATATCTTCAGCTTTCATACCGGCGTTGTCCAGTGCCATATGAGCAGCTTTTACGCAAAAATCTGAAGTATATTCACCATCTGAGGCTATGTGACGGCTGCGGATACCGGTGCGAGTGCTAATCCACTCGTCGCTGGTTTCAACCATCTTTGATAAGTCATCATTAGTCACTACTTTGGCCGGGAGACTATATCCCGTACCAACTATATGAGATCTTATCTGACTCATAGGTAATACCCTTCGTAAATACTTTCTTGATTGAGCTCGTCCAGATCAACCTTTTCAATTTCCTGACGGATGGTCGCAACAAAGTTTTGACGTACAAGCTTGGCGGCGTTGTCGATTGCAACAGAATAACCTACTGCATCAGTGCCTCCATGACTTTTTACGGTCAAACCATTAAGTCCTATGAGCATAGCTCCGTTGTAGTTGCGCGGGTCCATACTGCGCTTGATTTTGTAGATTACGCCCATCATAAACGGAAGTCCGATTTTTGCAAATATAGACTTTTGAATAGCGCGCTTAATCATTTTAACAACAAATTTTGCTGTACCCTCAATGGTCTTGAGTGCGACATTGCCGGTGAAACCATCTACGACTATAACATCGGCTATGCCGTTTGAAATATCGTGAGGTTCAATATAACCGGTGCAATTCAGGTCGAGCTGAGGATTTTTAAGAATCTTGAGTGCGTGATGAATTTCTTCTTTGCCTTTCATCTCTTCAGCACCAATATTGAGTAGTGCTACGCGGGGAGAATGTATCCCCAATGCATGCTTGGCAAAAATATTGCCCATAATTGCAAATTCTGCCAAATTGATTTCATCACACTCGGTATTTGCCCCCAGATCAAGCATTACGTATTTGCCATCTATATGGGGCATAATGGTGCAAATTGCCGGACGGTGAATACCGTGGATGGTTTTAAGCACCATTTTAGAAATTGCCATAAGTGCACCGGTATTGCCAGCGGAGACAATAGCCTGAGCACGGCCGGAACGGACAGCATCGATTGCCATGTACATACTGGTGTTGCGGTTGCGAATCACTTGAGAAGGTTTATCCTCGTTTTTAACACGTTCTGATGTATGAATGACTTTTGATACTTTTGCAACTTTAGGATATTGTTGCAAGAGCGGCATAATCTGCCCTTCGTCACCAAACAGCAAAAAACGCAAATCAGGATTGCGTTTGGCTGCAATATCTACACCCTCAATAACGACTCGAGGGGAATTATCTCCCCCCATCGCATCAACCGAAATAACCAGATTATCAGACAAAGTTTTGCTCCATACCGGTTAGGTTAATTATTTATTCTTCTGCTGCTTTTTTTGCAACAACTTCACGTTTATCGTATTGTCCGCAAGACGGGCAAACGTTGTGAGGTCTCTTTAACTCACCGCAGTTAGGGCACTCATGATAAGAGTTTGCACCTAAAGCATCGTGAGAACGGCGCATATCGCGACGAGATTTTGAAGTTTTATGTTTTGGTGTTGCCATTTCTTTATTCTTTTCTAAAAAATCATTGTTATCACGAAAATTTTCAAAGGCAGTAATAAAACATTTTGAAATAAAATGCAATATATTTTCTGCAACTTTAAAAGGGTTATGTGTCTTTTAACCCCAAAAAACTGTTTTGGCAAGCATAATTTTTATTTCTTGAGTTTGGCCAAGACGGCAAACGGATTATTGGTTGCTTTTTCTGATGTATCAAAATCTGGCGTAAAGCTAAATTCTTCGCCTTCGCGGCGCGGGTAATCATCAAGACGCAGAGCGATTTGCTCAATTGCGACGTTCACAAGATCTATTTTGCCGTCAACAACAATTTCCGGTGTATCAACGTTCCAATCGTCCCCTTCTTCCTTTTGTTGCTGTAGGGTTGCTTTGGTATCAAAGGCTGTTTCAAAGTCAAAATCATATAATTTAGAAAAATTTTCAAGTGATATAACACTTTGTAGTATCAAATCAGTTTTAATGTGACCGGAAACTGCCAAAATCGAGGTATTGTGGTCAGGTTTGATATAAAAATCGGCAGCAAAAGACTTTACTTCAGGTACTTGCAGAACTCGGGTCAAAAACGACAGATTGTCAGCATCAGCTACAAGCCGATAATGCTGGCGGCTCAAGGGCAAATCTGCAACAGTCAACGGATATGAAAATTCTTTTTGCATTAATATTTTCCTTGTGTTATATACTGTTATGGATAACGACATAATGATGAGGATGAATTGTGATGTCAATAAGCAAAATGGTTTTATTAAGTGCCGGAATTTTCTTGGCAGCATGCAGTAGTGATATTTTTGTCAGTCATACCGGCAATATGCCTTCTGATGACAAAGTGGCAATGGTGTTTAAGGGGCAAAGCAAAAAAGATGTTTTAGAAGTTTTGGGCTCTCCTTCAAACGTGGTGTCACTTGATAAAGATACTTGGATTTATATGTCCTCGGCAATCAAACAGGTTGCTTTTATGGCACCGGAAGAAATTGATCGCGATGTGTTGGTGGTAAAATTTAGTGAAGACGGGCATGTATTGTCCGTGAATAAGATGGATAAACAAAGCGGAGAACAATTAGAAGTAGCTGATGATCAAACACCAAATCAGGAACAGGAGCAAGGTTTCTTCCGCAAATATTTTGGTGGTGTCGGACAATATCTGCCGTTCGGCAACAGTGGCGGAAACGGTCTAGAACCATAGTTGAAAAATGTATATTTAAATTATACCAAACGAAAAGCCCACCGATAGTGGGCTTTTCTTTTGTGTTTTTGGAAAAATATTGACAAAAATATCTTGACATAAACGTTGGTTTATGCTAATACGAGGGCAATTAACATTATTTTATTAATCATTTATCATTATTATGGGTACAAACAAGATTTCTTTTACTCCTGAACAGTTGGAAGAGGTCAAAGATGATCCTTACAAACTGCAAGAGCTGTTGCAGGGTGTCAATTATGACACTTATGAAGGCGACAACACAACTCTACTGTTTGCCTTTATGTATGCCGGCGATATGTTGGACAGACTTCAAAGAGGAGAGTTTAAGCTTTCACCTGATGCACAGGTTGAGCTTGAACACCAGTATGCTGACATAATCACCAATGTGTATTTTGCGATAGACATCTACAAGCTTAGTGATATACTTTGCAGCCTTAACTTTGAGCAACATGGACAACGGGTATTGCCGATGCAAAAAATTACCGATCCACTGGTCAAGGCCATCTGCACATATTTTCGAGCAGAAATGCCTGTATCTTTCTCCATGGAGCAGCTGGAAAAAGTCAAAGACGACTACCGCGGATTGTTCTTTTTGTTGCAACATGTCGATCACTCCACATATAACAAAAAAACTCGTTCAGGAGAGATTGAGTTCGGAGAGACTGAACCTTTGCTGATGGCTCTGCTGTACGCTTATGAGATGTGCAAGAAGATTGAAAAAGCCGAGCTTCCGCAAATTAAAGCGCTTTTGCCAGATGAAAGAAAGAGGCTTGAAAGGCAATTCTATGATATTGTCGACGACTTGACCGATGCAGCTAGCAAGGAGAAGGTCTTTGAGATAATCGACAACATTAATCCTCGGCAGTTAGCGCAGATTATGTGCGGTAAAGGTGATCGCGTGCTGAAAGGTAGCAATGTTACCATTGATGCCATCTGTTGTATCATTTCCCTTTATCATGATCAAGGCTATGAAGGGTGCCACGAAACAGGCCTCGACACCTTGAACGGACGCATGTTGCGAAAGGAGGAAGCCGCTCGTCAGTTCCTCCCAAAAGAACCGATGTATCAGGAATACAGTTTTGGCTGTCAATGTGGCCGCTATGCCTTGCGCGAGGGCTTTTTTGTTGATGGAGAGGCTCACACTACGGAGTGTGGTGGTCATTGCAAACGCTAATGTTTCTTGATTGAAAACTTGTCAATCAAACACCTCGTTCTTTGTGAACGGGGTGTTTGGTTTTTAAATTTACATATCAAGCCTTTTTTAATAATAAATATTCTCATTTCAACCAACAAGTCATCCCTCGATTTTGCTTGCAAAATCGTCCAGAGATCTACAAATTTTTAAAAAATATTGAAGATGCCTTGACCTCGGACAGTTGTCCTCGGAGGCATGACAAGTTATTTTCTTGGCTTACGCTTTTGGAGCGATGAGATTTTTGATTAACTGCACGCAAAGCACAAAAAAGCCTCCTAAATGGAGGCTTGGATGTTATTTTTGAGGTTTTATGGTAATCAGTGTTATATCTGACGGAGCCAATATGCGCATAGGAGCTCCCCAATAACCTGCACCATTAGAAATATACATTACACCATCACCAATCTTATATTTGCCGGAAAGATATTTGTTAACCCACTTTACCATTAAGTGAAATGGAAAAATCTGTCCGCCATGGGTATGGGCTGAGAGTTGTAAATTGAAACCAAGTGACATATAGTCCTTTGTATATTTGGGATTATGCGCAAGAAGTATCTTATAATCAAATGGGCTGCTGCCTTCCAGAAGTTGTGGATATTCATCCAACATATAAATATTGGGATTGTCCGGAATACCAGCCATATAAATATTAAGATCCTCTATACGGCGACCTCTGGCGGACAGGACATTAAAGCCCAATTGTTCAAACTGCCATGTGGTAGGAACAATGCCGTTATAGAACTCATGATTGCCGGGGGAAACAAAAACGCCATATTTTGCCTGAAGTCTTGCCAATTCTTTAAGGTGGGGAGCTAAAGCGCCAACCGTATCATCAATAATGTCGCCGGGCATTGCAATAATATCCGGTTGAAGAGAGTTGGCCAGATCAATTACCTTCTGCAGTCTGGCAACAGATTTATTGCGGTGAAGATGCAAGTCGTTAATTTGTAAAACCGTTACCGGTGCGCTAATTCTGTCGCTATACAGCTCCATATGTTTGATTTGCGGAAGTTTTAACCCCTCCCAAACACCATAAGCACTTATAATAACCGCAAGTACAACAGTGGCAATATTGGCTTTGGTTAAAATTGCGATGTTATAGGGATTTATAGCTTCTTTTTTGCCTGAAAGATAGTATGTCAAAAACCATATAAAGTCGCGTGCAATAAGCAATACAAAGATAATAAATGCAAAACCAAAGCAGAGATAACCAAAATCTGCTAAAAAATTATAAATTGTATCATTGAACCACATGCGGCGACGGATAACACTCAAAAGTACCGGAGTTGTCCATGCAACCATGAACATTATAAACACCAATGCTTTTAAGGAACTACGAATGTTGTTATAGCCGACAAGAGTTCTCTCGGTAATGAGGGAGCAAGAAATGGCTATTATTAATGATGCATAAAAGAATATCATTTTAATCACCTGTTAAATGTTATGCTTCTGCGACAGTTTTACGACGGTATGTACGTCGAGGTTTGGCTTCTTTCGGAGTATCTACTGTTTTGTCCTCTGCAGTGTCACTATTAATTTCAATGACGTGAAACGACTTTTTTATCGGTTGCTGGGGAACGTTTTCATCAGTAACTACGGGTTTTATCTCAGTGGTATTTTTTTCTTCTGTCGGTTGGGAAGTGGCTTCAGCAGAAGGAATCGGTGCAGAGGCTGCTGAATTGTCATTGGCTTCAGCCTGTTGATCACGCATACTCTTACGTTCGTTGATTTCTGTAACTATTTTGCGATAATGCTCAGCATATTGGCGGAATATCTCGGCAGTAACATGATCATTATCACTCAGGGCATCTTTAGCCAAATCGTTATAGCGTTTTATAAGATCAAGCGCAGTACCACTGATTTTTCCGGCAATGGAATTGCTATCAAACTTATAATTGAGAGAATAAATTGTATTTGAAGAACTATTGTTACGATATCTATTGTTTGTTTTTTTCATGTAAAATACCACTATAAAAGGTTATAAAAGCACCGGTCGGCACTCTTTGAAATATATTAAGTAAAATTAGGAAATCTAAAAATACGACAATTTTATGTCGTGCTTTCGTATGCATAATACAGGTAAAAATATTATTTGCAACTTATTTTTGCAAAATTATACAACGCTCTATGCCAGATAAATCACAAGCTTTTTTTACTAAATGCAAACCATGTTGCTCAAAAATGGAGGCTATAGTATCGGCCTGCCCCTGCCCGCCCTCAAGCAGGAGAAATCCCTGCGACTGCAAAATACTGGGAACTATTTGTGCAAGCCGACGATAGTGATCATAGCCATCGCTACCTCCATCCAAAGCTATAAGCGGATCATAGTCCTTGACTTCAATGTCCAAGGCGGAAATTTCATTCGTAGAAATATATGGCGGATTGCTGATTATAAGCGGAAAAGAGCCTTCAACATCATCAACAAAATAATCAAAAAGACGAAGTGCCAGACGATTGGCCACTCCAATGTTTTTGGCATTTTGAGTGGCTATTTTGATTGCTGAGGCTGACTTTTCCAAACCTAGTCCATGCATTTCGGTAATGTCGGCGAGAATCGATATTATTAAACATCCGGAACCGACGCCAAACTCGAGAACGGAACTAAAATTGTTGGCACGTGCGAGTTTTATTGCCTCTTCTACAAGTATCTCACTATCAGGACGCGGAGATAGAACATTGTGGTCGACAATAAATCTGTATTTATAAAAATCTCTGTATCCCAAAATCTTGTCCAATGGCTCATGTGACAAGCGACGTTTGAGTAATGTATCAAGCAGCAGTTGTTGCTCCTTTGAAATGCTTATATCTATCGGGAGTTCATCAATATCACAGTTTAGAACTTCGGCGATGAGCATACGAGCTTCAAGGCGCGGAGAATCGATACCGGCTTGGGATAGTTGGTGTATGATTGGTGAAAGAACGTCCGTCATATTATTTTGAAACCGCGGTGTATGATTGCGGAAAAATATTCTTTTTGCGAATCTTACGAATCTGTTTAATCCGCTGTTCCATGCGTGCCGGCATTTCATCAAGCGGCTCACTCGGGGAAAACGTATTTTTATACTCAAAGCCGTATATATTGGTGCTTTCCAGCTCACCCTCAAAATCAAAGTTTGGAGTTTTTTCTTTCTCTGTCATAAAATTACTGCTCCGCAGTTTGGCATTTTGCTTGCACCAATGCAGACAAATGCTCAAATGCCTTCTTTTCAACCTGACGAACGCGCTCACGGCTGATATTATATTTTGCTCCTATTTCCTCAAGAGTTTGCGGAGTTTCGGTAAGCATACGGTTTCTGATGACATAAGCCTCGCGCTCCGGAAGTTCTTGCAAGCAGGATAGCAGGATTTTATGCTTAAAACTGGCCTCTTGGCGGTTTGCTAATGAACTTTCAATATTTTGGCGATTATCAATCAACATATCCTGACGTTCACAATCTTCCTCATCGCCAATGCTGACATTGAGTGAAGAATCACCGCCAAGACGACGATTCATATCTATGACCTCTTGTTCATCAACTACCAATTCATCGGCAATTTTTTTGACGACTGTCGGTTCAAGCTCTTTGTTATCATAAATGCCCAAGCGAGCCTTTATGCGGTTGAGGTTATAAAACAATTTTTTCTGGGCAGCAACAGTACCAATTTTTACCAATGACCAAGAACGCAAGATAAAATCATTGATCGCGGCCTTTATCCACCAAATCGCATAAGTTGACAGGCGGACTTTTTTGCTCAAGTCAAACTTTTTGATGGCTTGCATAAGACCAATATTTGCTTCTGAAATTAAATCTGCCAGCGGTAAACCGTAACGACGATAACTCAAAGCTATCTTGGCGGCAAGACGCAAATGCGACAATACCAAATTATGCGCAGCCTGAAGATTATTATTTTCTTTGAAATCAATGACCAATTTCCTCTCCTCTTCTTCAGTCAAAACAGGAAAGGATTTTATCTTTTCAAGATAAGCAACAAGCCCATTATTTTCTACTACCAACGGTAAATTGGACGACGGCTTGATAACCATAATTGAAGAACTATTACTCAATGTAAATCAACCTTCTTTCATTTTTCAAGCAGCTATTATAGTCTTTTTACACTAAAATTCAAGACCAATTTTGTCTTTATTGTTCATCAAATGCTTCATATTGTTTGACAGGCGGAGTATAAAGTATTGAAAAGTTATTGCCGTCTGAAGTCGGCTGTGTAAAGTTTATGATTTGTACGCGATAGCTGAAATCCTCGGGATAAATCAACAAATAAACGGGCTTTTTCCCTGAGCTGACGCAAATGCGAAAATCCTGATCTGTCATGTGATTATTGATTTTGTTCATGAGCAATTCATTTGCAACCTGATAATTGTCATGGTTTGAAAATTCACTAACGGGAATCTCTTTATAAGCATTGATGTTTTTCAGTACGATTTTGCGTTTGCGATTTTCAATAATCGATAGTTCGGGAGTGTGGGAAAGGTATTCTGCGACAGCATCTTTGACTTCAGCAATGAGTTCGGCATTGTCACATGAAGGCATATTGTCTGTGTTTAAGTAGTGTTCATGGTCTTGAGGATAAATTGTCATAATCGGTGATTTATCATCGTTGCTATCAATGTCTTCTGCAAAAACATTGAATGACAGCATAAACAAAACTAAACACAGACAATATCTCATGTTTATCTCCTAGAAACTTATTGATTTAGGTGTTCTCGGGAATGGCAAAACGTCACGGATGTTGCCAATGCCGGTGAGTAACAACATCATTCGTTCGAAGCCAAGACCGAATCCGGCATGAGGTACTGACCCGTAACGACGAGAGTCGAGATACCATGAATAGTCTTCAACTTTCATGCCTAACTCTTTGATGCGTGCGACTAGACGGTCATAACGTTCTTCACGCTGAGAACCGCCGATAAGCTCGCCGATGCCGGGAACCAAAACATCCATGGCAGCAACAGTCTTATTATCATCATTCATACGCATATAAAAGGCTTTTATTTCCTTAGGATAGTCGCGGACGATTACCGGGCGTTTGAAATATTTTTCAGCCAAGAAACGCTCATGTTCAGTCTGCATATCAACACCATATTCGGGCTTGTATTCAAACTCCTGACCTGATTTTTGCATGATTTCCATTGCTTCAGTGTATGTAATACGTGCAAACGGCTCATTAATTATGGTGTTAAGGGTATCCTGTAAACCAGGAGCGACAAATTTTTCAAACAACTCAATGTCTTCAGGACAATGCTCGACAACATATTTAACACAGTATCTGACCATGTCTTCTGCCAAATTCATATCGTCAAAGATGTCGGCAAAGGCCATTTCCGGCTCAATCATCCAGAATTCAGCTGCATGGCGAGTAGTATTTGAGTTTTCGGCGCGAAAAGTAGGGCCAAAGGTATAAATATCACCTAATGCCATGGCATACATTTCGCCATTGAGCTGTCCCGAAACCGTAAGATGAGCCTCTTTGCCGAAAAAGTCCTGAGAATAATCAACTTTACCGTCTTTGGTTTTAGGTACATTGTTCAAATCAAGCGTTGTTACCTGAAACATTTCTCCGGCTCCCTCACAGTCAGAGCCTGTAATAATCGGAGTATGAACATAATTGAACCCTCTTGAATGAAAAAACTCGTGAATTGCATAGGACAATTCGGAACGAATGCGGAATGCCGCGCCATATTTATTGGTACGCGGGCGTAGATGTGCAATTGTGCGCAAATATTCATCAGTATGTTTTTTCTTTTGCAAGGGATAATCGTCGTTAGCAATATCATAGATTAAAATATCTGAAGCTTTAATCTCGTATTTTTGGTTTCCGCCGAGCGACTCGACCAGTGCGCCGGTAACCGCTAAAGATGATCCGGTCGTAACCTTTTTCAGTTCATTATAATTGGCTAAATTGTTATTGGCGATGATTTGTATATTCTTTAAACAAGAGCCATCATTAAGCTCTATAAACATAAAGTCTTTTGAATCACGGCGGGTTTTGACCCAGCCTTTAACCAATACTTCGTCAAGTGTAGTTTCCGACTTGAGAAGTTGTGCAATTTTTGTACGTTGTAACATTTTAGCCTTTTCCTATAAAAAAAATTAAACAGCGTCAATATATAACACTTATCTTTAATTGTCCAGTCCACCATTGACAAAAAGTTAATCTTGTTATTATAATTTGTTAAAATGTTAACAAAGGAGCAAAAAAATGAAAAAATTCGCATTATTTTTGATTATGCCAGTAGTTATGATGTTGGCAGCTTGTGCCGCTGATATCGGTGCTAACCAATACGACTCGTCATCTGTCGGTTCTGTTACCAAGGCCTTGAAAGGAACAGTTATATCGGTTCGCAGTATTACCGTTCGTGACAGTGACAGATCTGCCGGAACAGCTGTTGGTGCCATTGCCGGCGGTATCGGAGGTTCACAAATCGGTAAAGGCAGTACTGCCGCTCTGTTAGGAGCAACGGGCGGTGCCTTGTTGGGCGGTGCAGCCGGTAACTTGGCACAGAAAGGTTTGAGCAGTCAGGGCGGTTATGAGTATGTTGTTCAGCTCGACCAAGGTGGTGTTGTGACAGTTACTCAAGGAAACGATGTATTGTTGGCTAATGGTCAACGTTGCATGGTATTGTACGGCAACGGTTCATCTCGTGCCCGTGTAATTCCTTATAACGGATACTAGTCATTGATTTATCTCAAAGACCTCACCGCAAGGCGAGGTCTTTTTTTGTTGCTTTTTATGCCTTTTTATTGATAATAAGCTTAGTGTTTATAACGGCTGGAGAAGATAATGCTTTCGGATATTGAGATTTCACAACAGAATAAAGCTGCTCCGATTACGGAGATTGCTGAAGGAATCGGCATAAAAACTGATGAACTCGAATTATATGGAACGCACAAGGCAAAAGTAAGCTTTGATGGGTTGAAGCGAATTAGTTCTTCTGCACAATGTGGAAAACTTGTTTTGGTCACTGCACTGACCCCAACTCCGGCTGGAGAAGGAAAATCTACAATATCAATCGGACTTGCCGATGGGCTTAGAAAAATAGGTAAAAAATCGATGCTGGCTCTACGTGAACCTTCAATGGGACCATGTTTTGGGTTAAAAGGAGGAGCGACAGGGGGCGGTTATGCTCAAGTGGTACCGATGGAAGAAATAAATCTCCACTTTACCGGTGATATTCATGCAATCACTGCCGCAAATAATCTTTTGGCGGCAATGATTGATAACCATATCAAACAAGGCAATAAACTTAATTTGGATACAAATAATATATTTTGGCAGCGTTGTGTTGACTTGAATGATCGCGCTCTGCGTGAGGTTAATATTGCGCTGGGTGGCACAATTAACGGAACACCTCGCACTGACCATTTTAATATAAGCGTTGCAAGTGAGATTATGGCCATTTTCTGTCTGGCAAAAGATATCGCTGATTTGAAACAACGTCTGAAAAAAATTATCATCGGAAAAACTAATGAAGGACGTTATGTGAAGGCCGAAGAAATAAATGCACATGGGGCAATGGCAGCTTTGTTAAGAGATGCAATCAAACCAAATTTAGTGCAAACATTAGAAAAAACTCCGGCTTTTGTACATGGAGGGCCATTTGCTAATATAGCTCATGGGTGTAACAGCATTATTGCCACCAAAACCGCTCTTAAACTTGCAGATTATGTTGTAACCGAAGCCGGGTTTGGTGCTGATTTAGGCGCGGAAAAGTTTTTGGATATTAAATGTCCGATAGCAGGGATAAAGCCAGATGCCATTGTGATTGTAGCAACAATCAGGGCTCTAAAAATGCATGGAGGCATAGCAAAGGACAATCTCAAGGCCGAAAATGTTGATGCTGTGCGTAAAGGTTTTGAAAATTTAAGAGCTCACATTGAGAATATCGGTAAATTTAGAGTTCCGGCCATTGTTGCAATCAACCAATTTGTAACAGACAGTAAAAATGAAATTAATGCCGTCATGAAATTATGCAAAGAGTACGGAACAGAGGCGATTTTGGTATCGGCGTGGGAAAATGGAGGGAGCGGAGCAATAGACCTTGCGCAAAAGGTTGTGGAACTCTCTCAGCAAAAAAATAACTATACCCCGCTATATGATGACACTATGTCACTAAGATCAAAAATTGAAACCATTGCTACAAAAATATATCATGCCGGAAAAGTCGAGTTTGAGGCAAATGCACTTGAAAAACTCGCTGAATATGAGGCTAACGGATATGGAAATCTGCGAGTTTGTATTGCTAAAACACAAAATTCTATTTCAGCTGACGCAAAGTTAATCGGGGCTCCAAGCGGTTTTGTTCTACCGGTAAAGGATGTCCGATTATCAGCTGGAGCAGGTTTTGTGGTGGTACTGACCGGTGATATTCTAACGATGCCGGGACTACCGGCGATACCGGCTGCAGAAAAAATTGATGTTGATGATGAGGGTAGGATTTCCGGACTGTTCTAAAGATCACAATGCTCGCAGTCATTACAATTTTTTTCAATTTGGATATTACAGTGTCCAATACCAAATTTGTTATCCAATAATTTGGTAACTTTACTGATTATCTCAGTGTCATCAGCAACAATGTGACATTCTGCCGAAACAGAATCTTCACTGATACACCAAACATGAAGGTGATGAATATCTTTCACGCCGGATATTTTTTTGAGTTCTTTTTTGATTTGCTCTAAATCCATATCTTCGGGAGCAGCATTCATCAGAATTGCAACAACTCTAGGAAAAGACATTAATGACTGATAAATCATGTAGGCAGAAATCAATAAGGCGATAACTCCGTCAACACGATTGAGGCCAAAATATACCGCACATATGCCGGATATGATAACCCCCAGTGATCCGAGAGCATCAGCGAGATTATGAAGAAAAACCATGCGGAGGTTGGTATTATGTTCTGAACCGTGATGTGAAAGTTTGGCAGTAGCCGCATCAATAATCAGTGCAATTATCGATACGCAAATAATAATCCATCCGTCGATAGGTTGCGGAGCAATTATTTTGCCAATTCCCTCGACCGCTAAATATACACCGGCAATAAAAAGCAAAATCAAATTGACAAAGCCGCCGATAATTTCCGCTCTTCTGAAGCCATAAGTATATCTTCCGGAAGCTTTGCGATGACCGATTTTGAAAGCTACCACCGCAATTAATATGGAAAAAGCGTCGGAAGTATTGTGCAGAGCATCACCAATCAAAGCGATACTACCGGCGATTATGCCACCGATAATTTCAACCACGCTCAAGAGCATATTGATAATAAATGATATCAACAGGTAAGTTACGGTTTTTTCGCTAACTTTATGATGATGGTGATGTTCGTGTGACATAATTACCTCAGATTGAATATTTTTCTTTTGTTTATAAAATGATTATTAGAATTTGTTTTGCCATCCCTTAGCCGCTCGGCTAACGCAGTCTGAATATTTGGAGCGTGGTTTTTGCGGACGTGCTAAAACTCCGCATACAATCTTGTCTGTTTCAGGAATGGGCCAAGGCTTACCTTCTAACTTATAGCGGGCAAGGTCGGCAAATAATCTGGCTTCCATATAGTCGCCAAATTTTGAAAAGCGTAAGGTCGGATGACGGAAAAAACGAGAGGTCATGTGACTAAATTGTGCTTCATGTTCAGGTAAAACAAAAGCCTTATTGTCAAGTAGAGTAGCAAAGGTATCGCGAACAATCGGATTTTTCCAACCACCGCCAAACAAAATCATGTCAAATGGGAGCGGAATATTATTCGGTACAAGAGTCAAAGCCTGCGCGGCAATGTAGGCTGCAAAATACTCAAAAGTATAAACGGCATCTGCAAAAGAGATATTTTGACTTTCGACATAGTTGAAGATTTCTTCTTTATGGTAGTATGCGGGGTCACCTGATTTAGGTAGTGCTGTTTCATAATATACGCGTCCGAAGTCAAAAAGTTTTTGTAACATTTGACGGTTGAGTTTTCCGGCTTTTCCAAATTGCCCGTCTTTATCAAACGAGTGATCGGTATGACGACGGATATAGTTATCGGTATATTCATTAAAAGGACCGGCATCGGCTGCGAAAAGTGGCTGTTCATTGACTACAATTGCAAAATTAGAAGTGTTGCCACCATTATAATAACAGCCGTCGCCCTCAAGTCCGGCAATCAGGGCGTTGTGTGGAGGGACCAGTGGCGCACCATCAAAGCCTGCCATTATAAAATCGGAGCGGAAGTCATAAATTACCGGTATTCCGGTGAGATCTGCCAACATCTGACCGGAACCGATTTGCAGGGTATATGGTTCTGTACCTTCTTTAAGTGCTTTTGACGGCGGGTTATGATCCAATGTTTTGCCGTGGAAACCTATGGCATCAATAGCCTTTTTATCAATATGATTTTCTGCGCAAAGAGAATTTATGCATTCGGCAATCTGTTCTATATATTCATCATGGATTTTTTGAAACGCCGGAAAAGAGTCAATTTCTGCAGCGGTCTTGTTATGTACAAGTTTCCTCAGGTGTTCAACTTCATTTTGCATATCTTTGGAGTACGGACTTGTATAGGAGCAAATATCGCTCATATTTTCACCATCAAACTCAGTCAAAACCAAGTCAACCGCATCCATAGAATTTCCGGTCATATTGCCGATGATTGTATATTTTGGCATTGTGCGCTCCGTTTTATTCCTGTTGTGCAGTATAAACAAAATTATGATAATTACAAGATAGATAATTATGACAACATACTCTAATTTTGTGGGTTTAAAAAAACAAACACCTCACCGGAAGAACCGATGGGGTGCTTGCATTGGAAGAGCTTATTTCAACCAAATATCATGCATAGTATTAAGTCTATGACCATATAAATGACAAACGCAGCTAAAGCGGGAACAAAAATTGATAGAACTGCGAACAAAATCTGACCATAGATTAAGCACAACAGGAATAACCCAATGTTCAGTATTATACCCACATTTCTGAAGATTCGCATAATTCCAGCCTCGTGATCATTGGCATATTCACTGCCGTGCGTCATCTCGATTATGTTGTCATAATGAAGCCAAAATGCAACAATGTAGCAGATAATCACCAGTACTACAACTATCAACTCTATTAATAATAAAGGTTCCATAAGGTAAAAATAAATAAGAAAATTAAAAATAAATAAAAAATTAAAATCTGCATTGACTATAGCATTTTTTATATTTTTGTCAAGAGTAGCGCTTGACTTTAGATGTTTTTTTATTTATTGTGCAGATTGTAAAAGAATTATGACTAAATTATTAACTATCTAAATATTATTGTATATGGAAGAAAAAGAAAGGCGTGACGCCATTGATCTGTTTCAACAGAAATTTAATATGAAGCCGGCGGACTATGGTTATGTCGTAATTGATAAGTATGAGCGACAACGTGCATTTTTGTATGCCTGCGATCATGAGGTGGTAAAAGCTTATAAAAAACAACAAAACATTAGACGTTGGGTGATGTCTTGGTTTTTAATCCAACTTACTGTTGCTGTGTTAATTTCCTTTGTTTCATTGTTCATATACCAAAACTTTTGGAATCCGCTTTGCATAGCCGGTATATCCTATTGGATTGCATTGGTAATATTATTTATTGTGTTATGGTTCATGGATAAACGCGTTTCCAAACTTATCAAACTGAACGAAAATATCACTTTTCTTAACTATAAGTGAACTCTTTTACAGAAATCCCCTTCCGGCTCAGCGCCTGAAGGGGATTTTTGTGTCTTGTAGTTATTTATAAATCACCTGCAGCCTTCAGGTAATTGTACTTTTCCGTCTTTTTCCGGAAGTGTTATATAACCTGTATCAATATCTTCGTCAGAATTTGGAAGTGTGATATCTTCTATCATTTTACAATTATCCATAACTTTATCTAAGGCATGCATGTATTTACTACCCTTATCATTGGGAATATTTTGTATTCCCTCTATTATCGGTAATTGTTCACCCATTGTAATGGTACAACATTTAACTACTTTTGAATATAACCTCGGAGTTGACATCTGCCCAATCCAGTTGAAAATACATTTATCTCCCTGTTGGCCGATAACCTCAATGTAATCATAGTCAAGGCCTAACTCTTCTGGGGTAATTTCTTCCCGACTGCGAACCATAGGAGTATAAGGAGTACAATTTTCAAATGCCGACATAAACTCTTCATCAGCGTCGAAATGAATCCCCTCACCTTTGATAGTGGCGTGAGCCATAAAAGCTATAAGGCAACAAAATAGAACAACAAGTTTTTTCATGTTATCCTCCATATAATTACATATTATTTGTAAGTATAGCATAAATATAAAAATATAGTTAAGGGGTATACAGTGCTATTTTTTCTAAATATTAACTTTTCTGTGTTAATATTGGAAGAGTTTATGGAGGAAAATATGAAAAAGCTTCTTACTTTATTGTTGTCTTTAATTATCAGCCAATTTTTAGTTAGTGAAGCTCAAGCAAAAAGCTATCGGGTCACCTATTATAGACCGATCAGTAAACATGAATGTGAAATCAACAAATCGCGTTTGGGACTTAAATTTTGCCCGCATGATGATGATTTTTTAGCAGGAGCAGCATTGGCGTGTGGTCATATTAATAATCTGCCCAGCAAAGAAGATTTGCAAAAACTTGCACAATACGTATATCATACAAACACTAAAGAGACTTCTATATATGGTAGCAGAGATGATGATTTGATGCAACATATGGGAATTTGGGCTTTCGATAGCCATATTTATTTTTGGATAGGTGAAGAAGCAAAAGATGGCGTTGGCGGCTATGTCAGAATGTTTGCTGTTAAAGGATCTATTCCTTATTATGCTCCTCGGGACGGAAGTGGATATGTGTCGCACGCTCTGGGCAAAATAAATTATGGTGAAACTAAACATATTATGACCGTAAATCCGGAGAATGATTCAAATTTATACGGATATCCTAATGAAGATGTGTTGCTGACGGCGTGTTTTACTGAAGATTTCTAAGATAAGACAGCATTTGATATATGGCTGTTTGTATATGAAGCTCTGCTAGACTGACAACTTGAAATTACTTTTCAGCAAACAACCTCTCACAAGGAGAGGTTGTTTGTATTGGGGTCTTGCTGCGTAAAGCTCGCAATAATATTGCTCGCAAACTCCGCTTCGGGCACTTGCTACGTAATCATTGTTTCGCTCACTTATGTGGCTCACAATGATAACTGCGCTACGCATCACCATTAAAAAAAGCGGCATTAAGCCGCTTTTTTTAATGGTGATCC
>JBGULQ010000016.1:0-10390 GCA_045116295.1 Alphaproteobacteria bacterium | reverse complement strand
ATAAAGACCAATTTTGATGATAATACTAATATGCTAATGCATTGAAAATATTATGTTTTACCTTTGCGGTAAGAGGGTAAAAAATTGTTGATTTAAACCATCGTTTATGGTTAGCACGATAACTGCCGTCGTTATGCATATTAAGAGGAAAAAATAAGGAAGATCCTTTCGACGATTTTGCAAGCAAAATCGAGGGATGACTGTTGTTTTTTAGATATTACTGACGCAAAAAGCGTTCGGCATCCAAAAATGCCTGACATCCTGATCCGGCAGCAGTTATTGCCTGACGGTACTGACTGTCTTTGACATCTCCAGCGGCAAATACGCCCTCGACACTGGTTTTTGAGCATCCGGGGTCGGTAACAATATACCCTTCATTGTCCAATTTGAGATATTGTCTGAAAATCTCAGTATTGGGTTTGTGTCCAATAGCAATAAACAAACCATCAACTGTCAGTTCTTTGGTCTTATCGGTTTTGAGATTTTTAATGATAACACCGGTCATTGATTTTGGATTATCTGTGCCTTTAACATCAGTTACAACACTATCCCACTCAATATTAATTTTCGGGTGCTTAAACAAACGATCTTGCATGATTTTGTCGGCACGCAAAGCATCACGGCGGTGAATTAAGGTTACGGAAGCGGCGATGTTAGCCAAATATAAGGCTTCTTCAGCAGCAGTATTGCCTCCGCCAACAACTGCAACATGGCGGTTGCGGTAGAAAAAGCCATCACAAGTGGCACAGCCGGAAACACCAAATCCGCGGAATTTATTCTCATTTTCAAGACCTAACCAACGCGCAGAAGCACCTGTAGCAATAATCACGCTATCTGCTTGATAGGAATTTTGCTCAGAAATAAGCGTAAACGGACGGTGACTAAAATCAACCTCAGTAATATGATCTTCTATAACCTTAACACCAAGTTTGAGTGCTTGTTGCAACATACGTTCCATGAGCTCAGGACCGGCAATCGGCTCAGGAAAACCGGGGAAATTTTCAACATCGGTGGTAATAGTTAATTGTCCGCCTTTTTGAAAACCGGAAACCAAAATCGGTGAAAAACCTGCCCTCGCCGCATATATGCCGGCAGTATATCCCGCCGGACCTGAACCAATGATTATTACTTTTGATTGATATTGTGCCATAGTGATTCTCCTTGTTTGAGATAACATACTATGTCTGAGTTATAATTCAAGTGCAAAAATGTGCCCTGTTTAATGTGTTTTTTTTGAATAAAAGATGTTGACAGCAATGAAAAAATGTGCAAATTAAGAAGCCGAAGCATGAATGCGCTCCTAGCTCAGCTGGATAGAGCAACAGCCTTCTAAGCTGTGGGTCGGGCGTTCGAATCGCCCGGAGCGCGCCAGTTTTATAAAAAATCCCCCGATTTTCTCGGGGGATTTTGTTATTTTGAAGGTTGCGCTATCAATACAACCCCGTCCCGTACACCGGTTATTTTAACAAAACTACCGGCTTTAAGACCATCAGGGCATTCTACCAACCATTCACTATCACCGATAGCAACTTTTGAACGACCATCAACACTGTCTTGCAGAAGTTTATAACGGCGTCCGATGTATTGAGCTGTCGGGTTGTTGAGATTTTGATTGTCATGCGGAGTTTTTATGTAATGCATAATTTTGCGGTATACATAAAGACCTATAACTGCAAAAATAGCTGAGATTATTGAAAAAACAATCACCTGATTGGTTACAGTCAATGTATATAAAGCTACAATAATCGACATTACAAAGGCAGCAAAACCAAACCAAATAAGATACGTGCCAGGGACTATGAACTCCAATAAAACTAAAAATAGCCCGATTGATAACCATTGCATATAAGTCATGAGCGGCTCCTATTTTTTTTTGGCTTCTTTAGCTGTTTCTTTGTCATTCATAACTTCTTTGGCTATCTCGGCTATGCCGGCGAGTGAACTCATGAGGTTTTGGGTTTCAACCGGCAACATAAGAAGTTTTTGATTAGGAGAAGTTACAATGCCTTGCAAAGCTTCGACATATTTAAGACCTAAGAAATAGTTAAGTGCTTTGGCATCGCCCTTGCCTATGGCTTGTGAGAGCATTGTGGTAGCGTTGGCTTCAGCCTCAGCAGCACGTTCACGAGCCTCAGCAGCACGGAAAGCGGCTTCTCTCTCACCTCGGCGGCAAGAATGCGGGATTGTTTTTCGCCCTCTGCCTGCAAAATCTCGGATTGTCTGACACCTTCGGCCTCAAGAATGCTGGCGCGTTTTTCACGCTCGGCTTTCATTTGGCGAGCCATGGACTCTACCAAGTCACGCGGTGGGGTAATGTTTTTGATTTCAACACGAGTAACTTTAACTCCCCAAGGAATAGTTGCCTCATCAACAACAGCCAGTAAACGGTGGTTGATTGATTCACGCTGAGATAAGAGTTCGTCAATCTCCATACCGCCAATAACCGTACGAATGTTGGTCATAATCAAATTTAAGATGGCCTGATCAAGGTTGCGCACCTGATAGGCAGCGTTAGCAGCTTGTTGAATTTGAAAGAACAAAACACCGTCAACTTCGACCATGGCGTTATCTTTGGTAATAACTTCCTGAGGTGGAACATCGAGAACCTGTTCCATGCGGCTGATACGAGCGCCGATACGTTCCAAAATCGGCACTAAAATGTGGAATCCAGGCTCTAATGAGCGAGTGTATTTTCCTAAAAATTCGACGGTATATTCATAACCTTGTCTGACGATGACAACAGATGATGCCAAGGCAACAACAATAACTACGAGCAATATTGCGGCAACAGTTTCCATTATTTTCTCCATTTATTGAGTTTTAATACAAGAAGTATTGTATTGCCTTGATAATTTTATGCAACAGATTATTTGACGATATCCGCCAGTTTGTAGGGAATAACTTTGGATAGGTCATTAAGGGTGAGTTCTATTTGAAAACCGATTTTTCCACCACTGAAAATTATGGTTTCAAAGTCTTGAGCTGATTGATGGATGGTGGTGGTAAAAAACTTTTTCATGCCAATAGGCGAACACCCGCCGTGGACATAGCCGGTCAAGGCTAACAGTTCTTTGGACTTTACCATATCAATAGCTTTTTCTCCGACCACAGCGGCAGCTTTTTTGAGGTCCAACTCTTCTAAAACCGGAAGCAAGAAAACATAATTTTTTCCGGATTTGGCAATGGTTACCAATGTCTTGAAAACCTGTTTGGGATTTTCTCCGAGTGCGGTTGCTACTTCGATACCGCTCAAGGCATTGGTATAAAAATACTCTTTATATTTTATTTTCATGCTATCTAGTTTTCGCATAGCATTGGTTTTATCAGACATATGATGGTTCCTCCGGATAAGATATTTTATCTATAATAGATATAGAGTCTTTTGGCAATAAAAATGTCTGTAATATACTTATGACAAGAAAAATCAATTTTGTCATTGGAATAATTGTCAGGTGTTTTTTATTGAAAAAATCTAATGAATGTAATATTTTCTTGATTAAAAAAGGGAGAGAATAATGAAGCAAGTTACTTTAAATGTAAACGGTATGCATTGTTGCGGATGCGAAAATCGGGTAAAAAATGCCTTAGCAAACGTTGACGGCGTTATAAAAGTTGAAGCAAGTCATGAATCCGGAGAAGTAAAACTTGAGGTTCAAGATGATTTTGACCGCTCTTTGACAGAAGATATAATTGATGACTTGGGTTTTGAAGTTGTAAAATGAAAAATATAATCTTAGCCATTGATGGTATGACCTGTTCTGCGTGCTCAAACGGACTGGAAAAATTTTTGAACAAACAAAACGGTATAATCAGTGCTGATGTAAATCTGGTATTGGCAAATGCAAATATTGTTTATGATGAAGATCTACTAAATATTGCACAAATTGAGAGTTTTATTGATAAAGCCGGTTTTAAAAGTATGGGAGAATTTTGTGGTTTTGAGGGAAAAAACGACTCAAAATCAGAAAAAACAACTTTTATAATATTTACAGTACTGGCGTTGCTGGTAGTGATACTCCCTATGGGAAGAATGATATTGGGCTTTCGTTTAGGTATTTATGAAGCATTGCCGGCTTTGTGCTTTTTGGCATACGGAAAAGATATTTTGAAGAACGGATGGAAAAATTTGATCCATAAAACCCCAAATATGGACACGTTAATAGGTATAGGAGTTATTGCCAGTTTTGGATATAGTCTGTTTAATCTTTGGAAAGGCAATATTGAACATTTATACTTTGAATCAAGTGCAATTATAATCTATTTTGTTAAGCTTGGACGGTATATTGATGGTATTAATAAAGAAAAGACAAAATCTGCGATACAAAAATTGGTTACTATTACCCCTGCTCTTGCAGTACTCAAAAAAGATGATGTTGAGCAAAGAATAACAATCGATGAGATAAAAAAAGGAGATATTGTAATTGCACGCCCCGGAGATAAGGTCGCCGTTGACGGTGAAATTGTGGTTGGAAACGCTCATTTTGACGAATCATTCATCAGTGGTGAGAGTGTGCCTGTTGTACGAAGTGTTGGCGATAAAGTCTTGGCGGGAAGTCTTAATTATGACGGATATATTGAATATAAAGCCGAAAAAATCGGCAAGAATTCGATGGTATCTGAGATTGTAAAATTGGTTGCAAAAGCAACGGCGACAAAAACCCCAATGACTAAAATTGCAGATAAAATATCCGGCTATTTTGTACCAATGGTTATTATAATTGCCTTTTTAACCTTGGGCTTGAATTTGCTATTGCAGCAGGGGGTGAATACTGCTTTTGTTTCTTTTGTTTGTGTTCTGGTCGTGGCTTGCCCGTGCGCTTTGGGGTTGGCAACTCCTTTAGCGGTTGTTGCAGCGGAAGGGCTTTGTTTGAAAAAAGGAATTTTGGTAAAAAGCAGTGAACTATTTGAAACCGCTGCAAAAGTTAATGTTGCTGTATTTGATAAAACAGGAACATTAACATATGGCAGATTGAGAGTTGCAAAAATAACAAATCTTAGTTCTGAAACCGACGACTTTGTTATGCAGTTGGCCGGAAGCTTAGAAAGTATGTCAAATCATCCGGTAAGCAGGGCTTTTGCAGAGTATATGGCTGTTCATAAGCTTGATAAATTAAAAATAAAAAGTTTTGAAAACTTTGACGGCATGGGAGTTAAAGGCAAGGTCAATGAAAAAAACGTTGTGGTCGGAAATGCAAAGTTGCTCAAAACATTGAAAATATCCGACAATCCACAAAAAACAACGGCTGGCATGGGGGCGGTTATCTACATTGCTATTGACGGAAAAGTTGCTGCAACCATTGAAGTATGTGATGTATTACGTGAAAGTGCAAAATCTGCAACCGAAAACCTCAGAGCGCAACGTATAAAAAACATAATGCTCACCGGTGATAATGTAAATACAGCACATATCGTTGCTAAAGAAATTGCAATTGATGAGATAGTTGCAGATATTTTACCTTCTGGAAAACTAAAGTTTATAAAGAAAATGAGGCAGAATGGAAATATTGTTATGATGTGCGGCGATGGAATAAATGACAGTCCGGCCTTGATTGAAAGTAATGTCGGAGTGAGTATAAACGGTGGTACAGATATTGCTATTGATTCGGCAGGCATAATTTTGAAAAACGAAAATTTAGAGAATCTCCCGTATTTTATTAAAATCAGTAAACGCGCTGTTAAAATTATCAAACAGAATCTTTTTTGGGCGATGTTCTATAATATTCTGATGATACCGATTGCAGCCGGAGTTTTGCGTTCGTGGGGAGTTACCATAAACCCGATAATGGCAAGTTTGGCAATGGTACTGAGCAGTACAACCGTGATTTTGAACACACTGAGATTAAGATAATAAAAATCCCCGGAGACTTTCGTCTTCGGGGATTTTATAAAACTGTCGTGAATTACTTAACAGCTTTCTTCAACAAAGCACCAGCTTTGAACTTAGGAGCCTTAGAAGCCGGGATTTTGATTTCTTTACCGGTAGCAGGATTGCGGCCTTTACGAGCAGAACGTTTAGCAACAGAGAATGTGCCAAAACCTGTCAATTGAACGCTATCACCTTTCTTCAAGCTCTTGGTAACAACAGCGATGAAAGAGTTAACGATTTGTGAAGTAGCAGCTTTAGAAGCTTTAGCATCTTTAGCAACAGCTTCTACGAATTCAGTTTTATTCATATTAAATTCCTTTCTTAACGTTAAGTTAATAGAGGTCTCTTCGCCTCTGACTAAGATTTGAGACATATTTTATATAAAAGTCAAACATAAAAGTAAGTTATTCAACTATTCTGTGCATATTTTGGTATAAAAATGCAATAATTATCAAAAAATTAATCTGAAATGTATAAGAATCGAATCAAATTTTATATATGAAAGGACTGTTTATGGACACTATATTAGTAATGGGAGGTGCCGGTTATATCGGTTCACATACGGTAAAACACCTACTGGATAGCGGTTTTGAAGTGGTCGTTGCTGACAATCTTGTCTATGGGCATAGCGAATCTGTTGATAAAAGAGCAAAATTTATTCATGCCGATTTGGCGGACATAAATTCATTAAACAATGTATTTGATAACCATAAGGTTGATGCGGTTGTGCATTTTGCAGCTTATGCTTATGTGGGCGAAAGCGTGGCAGATCCGCAAAAATACTATTATAATAATGTAGTTGGCACGCTCAACCTTTTGCAGTCGATGGTTGCTCATGGAGTTAAGAAAATCGTATTTTCGAGCTCGTGTGCAACATATGGTGCTCCGCAATATGTACCGATTGATGAAAAACATCCGCAGAATCCTATCAGCCCTTATGGACGCACCAAGTTGATGGTTGAACAGATTTTTGATGATTATGAAAAAGCTTACGGACTGCAGCATATTGCTTTGCGTTATTTTAATGCGGCGGGCTGTTCGACCGATGGTTCTTTGGGTGAAAGTCATTCTCCCGAAACACATTTGATTCCGCTTGTATTAAAGGCTATTAAAGGTGAGCGTGCTAATATAAAAGTGTTTGGTACCGATTATGATACGCCGGACGGCACGTGCATCAGAGACTATATCCATGTTGAGGATTTGGCGGTAGCTCATCGTCTGGCGGTTGAAAAACTTGGTACCTATAACGGCTGTATAAATCTGGGAACAGGTCTTGGAACATCGGTAAAAGAAATTATTGCCGCAGCTGAAGAAGTTAGCGGCCATCCTTGCCCCGTTGAATATACATCGCGACGTGAGGGAGATCCGGCAAAATTGTTCGCCGACAATGCCAAGGCAAAAGAAATTCTTGGTTGGAAACCAAAATATACTGATATTAAAGATATTATCAGAACCGCTTGGAATTGGGAACAAGATAAGAAGTATTGATTATAAATAGAAAGATTTAGAACAAAACAGCGAGGGGATTGTTCCTCTCGCTGTCTTGTTAAATGTTGGTGTCGCCTACTCCATCTGTTGTTCATCTACTTTTCTCAGAAGTTCTTTCAGAAGTTCCTTCTGTTTGGGAGTCAACGACTCCTCTCCGAGGTACTCTTGCTTTTTGATGATTTGGCCGGTTGCGTCATCTCTTGTAACGATATATGCCTTCTTGGGATTAAGAACTGTATTCTCATATACAGAGATTACCTCATCTGCCCATGGCAATCTTTTATCATCCGGAAGGGAAGAAAAACCACCGTTCCCGATTTCCCATACATCATCATATTCAAACGGAAGGCCTGACATGATTAGTTTGGTCGCGGTGCAAAAGTTGCCACAGTTTTCTGCTAAACACAAAAAGATTTCATCAGCGTCGGTGCGCTCAAAGATAGCCATCTGATCAACGCCGTCAAGAAGGAGGATGGACTGAGCTCCCTCAGGAACTTCCGACAAGTGGTAATCGTTTTCAATAAACATCTTCAAGACATCTGCATCCATGTAGATGAGATCGATATACCCAACAGTGCGTACCATGTCGAGCGTGAAACCGTTGAGGGCGTACTCTCGCAAATCTTCCGGCGATACAGCCGTATTGAGTAAATTATTTACTGAAAACTCTTGCGGCGCGTCGGCTTTGGCCTGAGTTGATGTGCAGGCAAAAAGTGCTGCCACAAACATAAAAATAGCGATTTTTTTCATTTTTTCGTTTTGGATTAATAATTAATATAATTAGTAAAACACAATGCGAGTATATCGTATTTTTGTCAATGTGTCAATGAAAATATTTTGTTTCTTAAAGTGCGTTTTCTGTGGTATTTATGTTTTCTATCTTTATTACAGATAAATATCTTGACAAATTTTTTACAAATGTTACATTAGGAACGAATGGTTAATTTTTTATAAAATATTAATTAGATTCTTGCTTATGGATAAGAAAATTAAAAGAATTCTGACGGCTACGGGTGCTATGAGATTTCCTTTGCGTACTGCAACTTTCGGAGTTGATGAATCTGCAGCTTCGATTACCATTGTATGGAAACTCTATAATGATGGAACTGTTAAAAGGTCAAAGATCGTTAGAGGCGACGAAGAGGTTTATAGAAACGTAGACGGTTTCTATATTCCTTTTTCCGACGAAGAGGCAAGGCAGATTCTTGAATTGGCAACCGAGCCAATCACTCGCCTTTGAGATTCTATGTAAAACAAAAACTCAGGTGGTTGAATAAACTGCCTGAGTTTTGTTTTGAATTATAATTATTATGGACATTTATACAAATAAATAGTACTATATTGGTAGGTGTAACATGTAGTTTTTCAGGAAAAATTATGATTGAGGATATGTTTGAGGAATTGGCAAAATCTACAAGGAATGTAGGAAGCGAATTACAAGAAATTATCAAAGAAAGAAGAAGCCTGTATGAAAAATATCCCGAAGAATTGGTTTTGATTAATGTTTATAAAGAATTGATACAGAGGTATGTAGAAGGATATTCAGGTGATGATTTTATTAATTATTCAAAAGGAGGGTGTAGCCTATCTTTAGATGAGTTTGAGCGTGTCACTCAAATTATATATGATGATAATACTTGTTTTTGTATGCAAGATAAATTTGTTAATAAAAATCCATCTATACCTTTTATATTACGTCCTAAAACAACAGAAAAGGAAGGTTATTATGGTATCTATTGGGAAGGTTTTAATTATACTCAAGGACAAGAAACCACTTGGCGTGTTGCATTAAATGTTCTGCCAGAAGAAGAATTATTAGAATATGTTGATATATTAGCGCAAAAATATCATTGTTCTTGGAAATATGTTAATCAAGTTGACGAATATAATAAAAGAACCGATCCTATTATTATTTATTTTCCTCAAAAATCAGAAAAAGACAAAAATAATATTTTAGAAGATATATCGCAGTTTATTAGACCATATGTTAGAAAAGATCAGTATGATATTTTTGGCTATGAAAATAAGAAAAATGGTATTTATTATGGACAATTGCCATCAGCTATAAGATTAAAAAATGATTTGTTATGCTGTTTAGATGATAGCGTTCGCAAAAATATTGCAGATAATATTACGATGGAAGAATTAAGAAAAATTGTTCAAGAAACAGTATCTCCAGGTTCTATACAATATTTCTTAGCTGATAGAATTTTATCCAAAGATGAGTTTTCTGGTGGAAAATTGGCTATACATGAATGGCTGATAAAAACTTATCGTGAAACTCAGAAAAGGACGTGTATTCATTGCCAAGATGGATCTACCATTCATAAGTACCATGAAGTGGTTTTTAAAAGAGATAGTGCTAACAAGATGCTTTGGCGAAGATTCTATAGTGGTGATTTTAAACGTTATTCAGAACGAGTATTTAATATTCAAGGATCTTGCATTAATAGGAATTTGTTTACTTTGAATCAAAGATAATTTTCTATCGATTGTAGTCGAACCTACTTCCTTATAAGTTCAAATTCCTAGTCCGATATTCTAACAATAAAAGCACCACTAAGGTGCTTTTACTATTTGGTCGGGACTATAGGATTGTCTGCGACATTGCTTCGCAATGCTTATTCCACTACGGCAACCGGCTTTCAGCCGACCGGCGTCTTTCCATCCGCCTTTGCCTTGTAGTCGAACCTACTTTCTCGTAGGTTCGAATTCTAGCCCGAAATTCAGATACAAAAAACCGCCATAAAAGCGGCTTTTTGTATCTGGTCGGGACTATAGGATTGTCTGCGACATTGCTTCGCAATGGTTATTCCACTACGGCAACCGGCTTTCAGCCGACCGGCGTACTTTCGTCCGCCTTTGCCTTGTAGTCGAACCTACTTTTTTTCGTAGGTTCAAATGACTCTCATATTTCAACCAATAAAAAAGGCACTCACAAGGAGTACCTTTTTTATTGGTCGGGACTATAGGATTCGAACCTACGACATCTTGCTCCCAAAGCAAGCGCTCTACCAGGCTGAGCTAAGTCCCGAA
>JBGULQ010000015.1:0-60432 GCA_045116295.1 Alphaproteobacteria bacterium | reverse complement strand
CGATAAGGAAACTTCAGAAAAATCCGCTAATTTATCCGCCCTTGAAATTGCAATAGAAGACAGAAATATGGAGCGTATGCGTCAAATTATTTCTGAAGACCCTACCGTTATCAACAGACAGCATCGATGCGGAAAAAATTTCCCGTTGTTAATGGCTATACAAAATGATAATGCTGAGGCTGCTTCTTTGATTCTTAGTAAAAATCCAAATCTATTATTAAGTACAGAAGAGGGAAAAAATGTTTTAACCGAATTATCCAACCTTTCCGATGCAACACTTAGGGAGCAAATCAAAACTTTATTTGTGCTACAAAAAAAGCAACTTGATAAAGCTCATAAACGTTAATTTTCAGTTCCACCCCACAAGCCCACTCCAGCCACAATTCAAAAAATCGTCAGAAATGGCGATTTTTTTGTATGTTTAAAAATATTGTAATTGACTGACATTCATTCAGAAAGCCGGGTATGACACCCGGCTTTCTGAATAATATTAAGAATTTGAACCTATGAATGGCAGAACGAGCAAAATGTTCTTGAGGTTGGTATAAAAATCGGAAAATGACGGTAGTGATTTTTTGTTGATTTTGACAAAAATATATGATATAGTGTAAATGTTTTAGAATTACAATGACTATTATTAACATAGAAGGCTACGTGTATCTGCTCGCAAGAGTGGCGTGGTACTAACCGTTATGTATTACGTAAACGAAAGTAGTGTCTACCCTGTAACAGTGTCCACCGACAAGATCATCGCAGTGTACAATTTCCCGTGTAACAAGGAAGGTCGGTATGAAATCTATTGTACAGGACCGTATGCAAGGTTACAAAGGCGATGGTTTAAGACCGCTCCTAAGCCCGGCGATGAGCTGACATTGTATGTGGCAAACGATACAATCATTGGTTTTGACCTCAACGGAGTACGCCAATGGCGCAAGCGCGGTTTTCACAAGGGGAATCCGCCCAAACGCACCAAGTAGAATTAAAAATGGAATAGATATTTAAGAGCCGGACTTAATGTCCGGCTCTTTACAATTTGTAACAGGTAAAAATTATGCGTTTTTTAGTTGCATTGGACAAAAATATGTGATAAAATATAAGTGTTTAGAATTAGTATTATTAGGTAAAAGTATCATTAAAAGAAGGCTACGTGTATCTGCTCGTAAGAGTGGCGTGGCATTAAATATTATGAATAAAGCAACAAAGCGTGTGAGGGGGATCCAGGATGTACTCGTGGCATATATAATCACCTGTAAGGGTGAAACTATTATGCTGAGGAAGAGGTGGATATCGTGTCCCAAACCTCATGATAAACTCACATTATGGCGTGATACGGCAGGTCATCTCGTCGGGATAGACCTAAACGGCGTCCAGCAGTGGCGGAGGGATTATGAGGAAAATCCTGTTCCTCCAACACCAACCAAATCGTGCAGATGGCGAGTTTCCCATGGTAAACTCGTAAAAGCATGATGTAAAAATCAAGGCATGGAAGCAATTCCATGCCTTGATTTGTTTTTATCTACTGGGGATCATGATAAATATTGTTAGTTTTTGATGCAATCAGCATCATCAAGAAATAAATAAAAATGTTGTTTTATTTACTTGCTGCAATAAAAACCTTTATTATGGTCATATAAAATTATTCGCACTTCGGCATTTTTTATTTTTTCTTTTAATAGGTCCGGACAAACTTTTAAGAGCATAAATCGTATTACGGCACCATGTGCAACAACGCATAAATTTTTGGTATTATAATGTACATTAAGGTAGTGTTCAATAGCAGACATGAAACGCTCACGTGCCTGTCGCTTTGTTTCACCTTCCGGATAAGCCAGCATATCGTAACGCGGATCAAATGAACTATATGCTGCATATAAATCAGCACCATTGAAGAATTCAAAACCAGAAGTTTTATATGGTGGTTCAAAAATCATTTTTTCAAGATCTTCAATTTTAGTTCCTTCGTAAATTCCGTTTGAAAATTCTTTTAAGTTATCATCATAAACAATCGGGGCAGGTATATTTTGAGCAATGATTTCTGCAGTATCTTTGGCTCGTTTTAATGTAGAACACAAAATTGCATCAAATTTTGCTCCATCAGATTGAAGTTTTTTTCCGGTTTCTAATGCCTGAAATCTACCGAGTTCTGTCAGATCTGTTTCAATCTGTCCGGCAATTTTATGTTCTTTATTAAAAACCGTTTCACCATGGCGAATAAGATAAATTTTAGTCATAATCCTCTCCTCACAGATTTTTGCTAAAACATACAATCTTGCATATTGTAAACTTTGACATCATTTAATCAAGATTATCGGCACAGCCAGAAGAACGGCACAAATGCCAAAAATAAGCTGATTTTTAAGACTTTGTTCGTGGTAACGAATTGCAGAATAAATCATCACGATGGGAACAGAAAGTCTTAAAAATAAAGCTACAATCGAAACCGGCAAAATATTAATTGAGGCATAAATTACCAAGAACTCTGATGCGGCATAAAAAATTCCGGCATAAATAATCGGTCTACATAAAAACATATTCTTAAAATCCTGCTTGCTGATACCGTGCGCTAAGCTAACCACAAACATTACAGCAGATGATATAAGTAAATGTGGATACCATCCGACTTTTGGAATGGCTAAGTGATCAGAAATTGTGTATGATGCCATAATTATGGTTACAATGGCAAAAGAGAATTTTGCCAGTTGGGATAGTCTATTGGCATCACCTTTAATGAAAAAGACTATACCTAAAACCCCAAATCCCAAAATGCACAGGACTTTAATTGCCCCAAGACCTTCATTGAAAAATATATTATTTGCAAATGTGCCCAGTGCCAGTGCAATAAAACTCAAAAACACAGAAGACGAGGTGCTTTCTTTGTTCACAATTTGCTGGAACTCAATCAGATAAAAAAGTGTTGCTCCTTTATAAATACTAATAAATATAAAAGGAGAAAACAGCGTCAATTGTAAATTGTTATAAAGCAAATGTCCCAAAAGCGGAAAAGTTGCTATAAGTGTCACAACAAGCCATACGCTTGTAAAAGCCGGTGACATTTTGGGCGGAAAAGATTTTATTACCGGACGATATAAAATCGGTCTCACAGCCCATGATAGCAACAATATGATGGCTACAGCAATTTGGAATAATGTCATCTTCTGTATTTTACCTTTTATCCACGATCATTCTCAAAGGGGCGTTTGAAATAAGGCTTGTTGTTAGCAGAAGCATTACCTTGATCTTCTGAGCGAATTGCGTTGGTATAAGCTTCATTCTCTCTTACATTTGCTGATAAATTTTCAATACCGATTACGCTGCATAGTGTTGCAATGTCATCTTTAAGTTTACCTGTAATAAAGATTGATACATCTGCAACTTGTTCATACAGTGGATCTCCATCAATATGGCGTTTTGTTATAACTGCAAGAGCTTTACGGTCGCGTTCTTTAATACGTTCTAAATACCGCTTTTTTTGAAAATCTGCTTTTTTTCTAGCTTGTATAGGAAATGCTTTTGACAAGTCGTTTGATTGGACAGCATCAACTATACCAGCAGTACGTTCCGAAACAAATGTTGCCGGAGTCTTTGTGGCAATATCCGGAAATTTCTCTTTTAAGGTTTCCAAAATCGGACCATTTATTGGTGTGCGTGTAATCATTGCGCCATCAAGCAGTGCTTCAAAATCTTTTGTGATATGTGCAGCTATTATCCTCAAATCTGTTTTTATATATACTACTTTATAGCCTTTTTCTTTGAAAGCTGCTGCCGTCTTAGGGTGTAGCATAGCTTTGCCGCCTAAATTTGGGATCTGTCCGTCAAATTCGCCTTTTGCCAACATATCCAATATAACATCAGACTCTAGATCTCTGAAAACAGGATCTCCATATTTTTTAATGAATTCATTAGTTTTAATTAAAAGCGGAAAATCGGACTCCGGTATGTTGTGGTCTTGCATAAACTTTTGTACCACCGGATTATTCCTGTCTGTTCTTATATTGTGAAACTTTATATCAGAAGAAACGGCTTTTATTTCTACACCAGTTTTTTCTTTTGCGATGCGTGCAAGTTCATCCGAAAGAGTTGACTTGCCAACACCAGGTAACCCGATTATAATCGTTTTGGTTAATTTATCTTTTATTTCTTGCGCGGTACTGTCCATTATGATTTTGTCCTTTTAAAATATTGTCAGATTATTTTCGCCTTGTTTTACGGCAAATTATGGCAATAATAACATAAAAAACCATTTAAATCAAGCTATTTAGTTATTTATTTTGTTTAAACACTAGAGATAACGTTGTTTTTTTTAATTAAAAATTCAAGCAGATATCGTACTGGCATTTTTGTATAATTAGTGTACTTATTGGTTTGCGCTTATGGTTTTGGTAAGCACAAAACCGCCGGAGTCTGGTATGACTCCGGCGGTTTTTGAAATGCAGAATAGTTAGTTTTGAGCGGTGGGAGTGATAACTTTACAACCTTCTTCCAGCTCGAATAAACGGCAACCACAAACGAGAACAGCATTCTCCAAATCGGGGTGCTCCGAGAGAAAGTATTGGAAATGCTTGCTCTCCGGACAGCTGACAACAAGTTCTTCTACCTGTTTGCGAGAAAGAAGCTCACCAAACATAATGTTGGCGACCAATTCAGGCTTGGCGTAGAAGGTCTTGCCTTTTCTGGTCAAACGTTCTGCTTTGTAAAGTTTGTAGGCAAACAAACTCATGTCACAAGCAAATTTTTCAGCTTCTTCTTTACTAGAAAAGAACTCGGTGATTCGTCTGCAGTGCATAAAATCAAGCTGCATTCCCACAAGAAAAAATTTTGTATTTCTTTTCTTACCCATAATTGAAAAATTATTAAATTAATAATTGACTTGTGCGTTCATAATATATTGTTTTTTAATTTTGTCAATATTTAGTTGACAAAAAGATATTTTTGCTTTATATTTGTCGAAACGTATGGAGTAATAATGAAAAATTTTGCAAATTTTATAAAAGACAACACTTCTCTATTTTCGGCTGATGTGATTGAAAAAGCCGAACAGTTTTATGCATTGCAAAATCCACAGCAGCTTAAGCAACTAAATTTGCAGATTAGAAAAAACATGTATCAAATGGAGCATTCTTCTGATGCACAGCAAAAGTATGTTCTTAAACAACAGTGCGAGGACATGATTCGTAAGCGTGATGAACTCGTAAGCCAAAGACAGCAAAATAGTTTTTCTGATCTTGACTATAATGTTCGATGCTATTTGTGCATGGTAGCATTGGTTAATAAATATTTGTTAGAAGAAGCAAAAATCCACGGCATTAAGAGTAATATGTCCTTTGCAACTCAAGAATTTCAAAATTCGCAGGCATATCAAGAACTGGTGCATATCAGAGATTATGTTAATGATTATATTGCACGTAACTCCAAAAAAGTTATAAACCATCGATATTTTGTAAAATTGCATAAAGATTGCAAAGATTTTGGTGAATTACGAAAAGTTGCTGATGCATATTTTGAAGAGTTGAACTCATCAGAGCGCAAAAAAGGCGATAAAATCCAAAACAGCCATAGTGGAAAGGTGGTTGCAACTTTTCCGGAATTAGGGCTTCAAGTCGTACAATTATTTGAAAAACGTGCCCTAAATTACGAAGGTGCGGCTATGCATCATTGCGTTGGTTCATATGCTGATAAAGTTGCTAAAAATAAAACTGCAATTTTTTCTCTAAGAGATATAGCCTCGCCTGACCAAGAATGTCTGCCACATGCAACAATGGAGTTTAGTGATGGTAAAATTAAACAAATTAAAGGCCCTTACGATGGTATAATTGAGCCACGTTATATGCTTGCTGCGCGTCGTATGGCTTGTGTTTTGTTAAACGCTGATAGTTTGAGTGATGCTCAGATTGCTGAATCAGAAAAAAATAATCTCGGTTTTATTTTAGATGAGGGAGAAAATGAATGTGATTTGCTGGGAATTGAACGGACTAACATTAAATCATTAGCTCTGCGCGCAGAATATTGTGAGCAAATCAATTTTGATAATATTAATGTTGATGAATTACGCTTAAATAGCGAAATTTCAGAAAATGCATTACGAGCTTTATCAAAAATAAAGAACATCAGAGAAGTATATTTTGAAATCGGTGAAAATTCTAAGACAAATAAAATAGACTTCTCCAACGTCCCATTAAACAAAATATTCATGTCCGGAAAATCCGTGACAATGCAAGAATTTGTATTACCGGAGAAGCTTGAGGCTCTTAAAATACAAGGAGATTTTCCTTCGCTATCAGAAATTAAATTACCTGATGGATTAAAAAAACTTAAAATAAAAGGCAGTTTTCCTTTACAGGTTTTAGATTTACCAGAAGGACTTGATACTCTTGAAATACAAGGTGATTTTCCTTCGCTAGCAGAAGTAAAATTACCTGTCGGATTAAAGAAACTTAAAATAGATGGTAGTTTTCCTTTACAGGTTTTAGATTTACCGGATGGACTTGATACTCTTGAAATACGAGGTGATTTCCCTTCTTTATCAAAACTGGTCCTGCCAAAAGGTATAAGAACACTTGAATTATCTAAAAATTTTCCAGCTTTATCGGAACTACAACTTTCGGAAAATTTGGAAACACTTCATATAGAAGGAAATTTTTCCTTAAACGAGCTATATTTACCCGATGGTCTAAAAGCATTTGAGGTATGTGGGGATTTTCCTTATTTAAGGCAGCTGGTACTACCTGATAAGTTGGAAAAGCTCAAAATGGATGGAAAGTTCCCCTTGCTACAAGGAGTAGAATTGCCTAAGAGTATAGAACGAGTTAAGACTTCATTTGTTTTTTCGGGGCGATTTCCACATTTAAGAGAATTGGAGTGCGGTGGCTTGTCCGAGGGATTCGATTTTGAAAATATTGAAAAAATTGGATTGTCTGGAAAAGTAAAAACTCCTAGGGTTTTGGATTTATCAGACTGTAAGAAATTGTTTGCTCTTGAATTTGGTGGCTCAGCTACTTTGGATACAGAAAAAATTATATTACCATCATCACTTCAAGTAATGATCGGAGATACTTGTTCATTTTATAAATTGAAAGAAGTTGATTTAAGAGCTGTGGATTGTACTTGTTTTGGTAAAATAATAGGCAACAAACTTAGTCTTGTTTTTGGAAATTCGGATGATTTTATGACCAAAGTCGCAAATCCGACAGTAGCATCAGGATATCCTTTCTTGGGTATATCATTGGGTCAGGTGGCAAATGCTCCAAATTTGAAACGTATTTTGTTTCCTCAAAAAATTGAAGAAATTTATCTTAGATACATGAACGTTAATGGGTTTGATGTCGACTTTGCACAGTATCCTAATTTAAGAGTGCTTGAAATCGATGAAAAGTGTAAGTGCACAAAGGCCTGTATTAACAGTATTTCAAGATGTCGCAATTTAGAAAGGCTTGTGATTAACGGACAAGAAATTGCACTTCCTATTCAAGCACCTAAAAAAAGATTGAATCTTCTTCTTAGCAGGTTGAAGAAAAAAATACGTTAGACCTTTTATGCTTGACGAAAAATACGTCATCAGTTATAAAAAAATATCAAAAAATTATTATTAACTTAACAAAAGTGATTATTATGAATGATTTAATTCAAGAGGTATTGGCCGGTGGCGAACAAGCTATCGACAAGTTGACTCAGCTGTTTTCGCTTCTTGTCTCATCGGGGGATGCAACGTTGAACGCTCTGCTGAACGGCAAGGAAGGAAAGGTTGATAAGGACGACTTTTTTACATTTGTCGAGCGAGTTGCCGGGGCAAACGGCTGGCATACTGAGCTTGCAGATTCATTGAAAAGAATAAAGACTTCAACATCATCTGCAACGACTGTAACAAATGCAACACCTGCAACACCTCAAGCACAAGACAAGAGCCCGGCAGATAGCGATATCAGTTGGAAAATAGTGCTAGGGTTTACCGTGATGTATTGGAAAAATAAACCTATCGGGGTTGTGATCCGAGGTGAGCCACTGTTGGTTATGGCGACGACTGATCTTTGCTATACCAAGAGAATTTACGAGGTAGAAAAAATGATTAAGAAGTTGTCGGTTCCGCCGGGTTACCAATGGAAGGTTCCATCTGATTATGATTTTTCTCTGGTGCCGCAAAGGACGATACAACCTGTTTTGTCTCAGTTGAGAGGAGATTTACTGATTACACAGAACGGAAATTTCGGTTATCTTTCATCGACATCACAGCACAATCCCCCGCGAAGTTGGGGAGTTAGGCTCTTCCTGGAGGAAAAGGAGTAACTTTAAGGCAAAAGGTTTCTCAGTATGAGAAGCCTTTTGCTGTTTTAAAGGCAAAATTTTTGTTTTGACTTTTCAAAACAGCCAGAGTAGAGTTTGGAATGTGAGATAAATTTTTGGGAGGTTACAATGAGCCAAAAACCGGCTTTCAGTACTTTTAATCTTGTGGTTCTGGTACTGTCATTTTCTTTAGGTTGTTTTTTGTTGTTTAAGGGTTTCGTTTCTTTTAAGGAGCTGGATGTAGATAAACATGTCGCATTATTGGGACAAAATTATGGCTCACAAGATGCTTTTGAACAATATTTTAACTCGTTGAATAAACCGGAAGAAAAAGATTGGGCCTTGGCGGTTGCTGCCCTCTATTGTAAGCCTCAGATGGCAGAATTTGCTATTGCTCACGGTGCAAATCCTGATTTACAAGTTGAGGTCGTTGCTAATTATCATATGCTGAACACTCATGATCGTTGGGCTTTTATCAATGGTGAAAATTGGGCTCAATACAAAGGTTCCCAGTTTGTAAAAAATATTAAAAATTATGTCCCGTTTGAGCGTCCGCAATCGATTGAGATGGATTGCAAGTGTGCGCCGGAAAGCCGTTCTCAGGGCGTGTTTGCTGTGTCAGATTTACTTGAAAAATGTATGACTAAAAAACAAGTTAGTACTGAACGTGATGAAGTAGCAGAACCTGAAAATTCTGATGAGGAATAAGATGAGTTATATCGGAGAGTTCTTGGGCTATTTGGCCGGTGTTTGTACAGCAATATGTTTTTTGCCACAAACAATACAGACCATCAAATCACATAATGTCAGCGGTCTGTCGCTGTTGAGCTATGTTATATATTGCACCGGTGTTTTATCGTGGATTTTGTATGGGGCGTATGTTCACTCTGTGCAGATGGTTATATTTAACTCAATATCGCTGTTCTTTGCCACAATCATTTTGTATATGATTGCGGTTCAGCGAACCAAAAAGCACTAAAACCGGCTATATAAAAAGCTGATTGTATACGAGAGATTGATTATAGGTCAATCTCTCGTAGTTTGTTTATGATGGCAACATCTGCAGGCGGAAACTCGTAGTTTGTCATCTCTTTTGAGCTTACCCACGCTGAATTTTGGTGAACATTGAGTTTGATTTGGGCATTGTCGGGAATGGTCACCATATAAACATGCAAGCGAAACTCGTTTTCGGGGTAACGATAAGTTGTATCCATGATGTGTTTGCCGATTGTGGCTTCAACGCTTAATTCTTCACGCAATTCACGTTTCAAGCATTCTTCAATGCTTTCGCCCTGCTCTTGTTTGCCTCCGGGGAACTCCCAAAGTCCGGCCAAAGGTTTGCCCTCGGGTCGCTGACCGATAAAAATTTTCCCGTTGCGAACAATAATGCCGGCACCGACTTCTTTCATGATTTAAGCCTCCAGTTTCTTTATGGCTTGACGAATCCTTTCCAAAGTCTCAGCTTTGCCTAAAATAGTGGCAATTTCGGTTGCACCGCCGGAAGTAGTTTCTTTTCCACTCAAAGCAATGCGCAGAGGATATAAAATTTGTCCGTTTTTGAGCTCATTAGAAGCAGCCAGATTTTTGAGCTGCTCAAACAAATTTTCGTTGTTCCAGTCAGAAACGGCCTCAAGTGCCGGTAAAGTCAAAGCCAGAGTTTTCTTGGCAACGTCAATATCCGTTTTCATCTTTTTGTTGGTGTAAAGTTCCAAGTCGTATTCCGGCATTTTCTCTAAAAAATCGGTCTGAACAGCAATATCGCCAAAGGTTTCAATACGCGGTTGCAAAACTTTGCTCAACATCAATAAATCGAGTTCTCTGGTAAGATATTTTTGGTAGTACGGCAGAGCCATTTCGTGAAATTTTTCAGCTGAAAGTTCGCGAATGTAACAACCATTCATCCACGTCAATTTTACAATATCAAAAATTGCCGGAGATTTGTTTAAGCGTTCAGCGGTAAAGCATTTTTTGAGTTCATCAAGAGAAAAAATCTCTTGGTCGGTGCCGGGGTTCCAGCCCAACAAGGCAATATAATTCAAAATAGCTTCAGGCAGATAGCCTTTGGCGACCAAATCCTGAAACGAAGCATCGCCGTTGCGTTTGCTAAGTTTGTGTTGGGCGTCTTTCATTACCGGCGGAACGTGGACATATACCGGCGGGGTCCAGCCAAAGGCCTCATAAATCAAGTTATATTTTGGGGTTGATGAAATATACTCATTGCCACGAACAACGTGGGTAATGCCCATTAAGTGGTCATCAATTACATTGGCAAAATTATAGGTCGGAAGACCGTCGGTTTTGAGCAAGACACCTTCATCAAGCTCATCATAGTCAATTTCAATATCACCGTATACTTCATCGTGAAAGTGAGAAACGCCCTTTTTATTGACTGTTTGGCGGATAGTATAAGGTTCGCCGGCGGCAACACGGGCTTTTGCTTCCTCAAGGGGGATATGCTTGCATGGATCTTTGAACTTGGTGGGAATTTTGGTCTCATCGTCGCTGTCTTCTTCATCATCGTGAGCTGCACAAAAACAATAATGTGCTCCGCCTAATTCAACCAACTTTTGGGCATACTCCTTATAAATCGGACGACGCTCGGACTGAACATAAGGACCATATTCTCCTCCAATGTCAGGACCTTCATCCCAATCCATATGCACGGTTTTGAGGGTATTATAAATAATGTCGGTAGAGCCCTCAACATATCTTTTTTGATCAGTATCTTCTATACGCAACAAAAAATCTCCGCCCTGCGACTTGGCAATTAAATATTCGTATAAGGCCGTACGCAAATTTCCAATATGCATATATCCGGTAGGTGAAGGAGCAAAACGAGTTCTTACTTTCATTATCTTTTCCTCATGATTTTATTAAGACTTTAGCAGCAGCTCTCGCCTCATCGGTAATGGTTTCACCGGCAAGCATGCGGGCGATTTCTTCCTCACGTTCAGAAGGCGACAGCTCGTTAACATAAGTTGTTGTTATATTATTTTTAGTTTTCTTTTCAACCTTAAAATGATGATCACCACAAGCAGCCACTTGTGGGGCATGAGTAACAATCAGCACCTGCACGTTACGAGCCAGCGTTTTAAGACGACTGCCGACTGCCTGAGCCGTGGCACCGCCGACACCGGCATCGACTTCATCAAAAATCATCGTTATGTCATTAGCAGAGTTGATTAAATTAACTTTTAAGGCCAGCATAAAACGCGCCAGTTCACCACCGGAAGCAATCTTGTTCAATGGACCTTGGGGAGAATTGGGGTTGGTAGCAACCGTAAAACATACATCGTCTACGCCTTGAGCATTCCAACTGTTCTCCGGAAGTTCTGTAATCTGAGTTACAAAGCGGGCTTTTTCCATTTTAAGAGGTGGAAGCTCTTTCATAATGCATTTGTCGAGTTCTGCTGCGGTTTTGTGACGAAGGGTGCTCAAGGCTCTTGCGTTTTCAATATACTGAAGACGCAGGCTGTCCTCTTCTTGTTTGAGTTTTAGCAGACCATCCTCGCCAAGTTCAATTGAAGATAGTTGTTGCTGCATTTCTTGCAATTTTTGCGGAAGACCGTCGATATCAGTTCCGTGTTTGCGAGCAACCGCACGCAAAGCAAAGAGGCGTTGTTCAATATTATCGGCTTCATTCTGATTGTAATTTAATGCCGAACTGACATCTTCGATTTGGCGGATTGCCTCATCGGCATTGACCAAAGTTTGTTCAAGTATGTCTGCAATATCCTGATATTTACCGTTGACAATAGAATTGGCGCGATCAATTGCCGCTTGAGCATGGCGAACCGCCGATAGAATATCAGCACCTTGTGTCAAGGAGCCATAGGCAACATTGAGACTTTCTATCAGTTTTTCACAATTCATAATCTCGTTGCGACGTTGGTTAAGCTCGTTTTCTTCTCCAACTGCAGGCTTTAGTTTTTGCAGTTCATCTACCCAATGACGGAGGTTTGCTTCGTCTTCACGAGATTGGGCAAGATTATGTTCAGCCGATATCCGCGCCTGTTTGGCTATAGTGTATTTTTTATATGCCTCTGCAACTTTTGTAATCTGAGAAGTGTATTTGCCATAGCCATCCAAAATTGCTAAATGCGTTGCCGGATTGAGCAGACCTTGGTTGTCGAATTGTCCGTGTATTTCCACAAGATGCGCACCGAACTCTTTGAGCAACTTTAATGACACCGGTTGATCGTTGATAAAGATTTTGCTTTTGCCATCAATTCCAAGTGTGCGTTTGATGACCAGGGAATCATCGATTTCAAGGTCATTTTCGATAGCCAAATTCATCAACGGGCTGTTTTTTGACGGTTTGGTAAAAACGGCAGTAACCGACAGCTTATCAGTACCGCTGCGAATCAAAGATACATCGGCGCGTTGTCCTAAAACCAAGCCCAAAGAATCAAGTAAAATTGATTTTCCGGCGCCGGTCTCCCCGCTCAGTATGGTAAGCCCACCGGCAAACTCTAAATCGAGTTTGTCGATCAGCACGACATTACGAACGGACAGACTTTCAAGCATTGTTTAGCCTTTGATTAGCTCCGCTGATTTTGCGGTCCAAGAACTCTTGGGATAGTTGTATTGTAAAACCTTGAAAGCTGATGATGCTTCTTCTGCCAATCCCAAAATTTTGTACACTTCAACCTGACGATATAGTGCTTCTTCAATATAATCGGTGGTTTGATAGTTGTTAACTACATTTGAAAAACGATTGAGTGCTGACAGATAGTTGCGCTGTTTTAAGTAATAACGTCCGATTTCCATCTCCTGACCAGCAAGATTGCCAGTGGCAAAAATGATTTTTTGTTTGGCATCGGCGGCATATTTTGAGTTTGGAAAACGCATAACAAGTTGGTTAAGGGCATCAATGGCCTTAGAGGTTTCGCCTTGATTACGGTTAGAATCGGATATTTGATCAAAATAGCACATGGCTTTCAGATAATACGCATAGTCAATGTTCTCGTTACCCGGGTGAAAACGGATAAAACGATCAAGAGCCATGATTGCTTCATCGTAATCTTCATTTTTGTAATAAGCATATGCTCCCATTATTTTGGCGTCGGTTGCCCACTTGGAGTATGGATACTCAAGTTCGACTTTTTCGAAAGTTTCAGCAGCCTCTTTGTACCTAGTTTTTTCAAGTTGTTTGTGGGCACGGTTATACAATCTTTCAACCGAAATTTGTTCTTCTTTGTCTTTTGAGGACGAAGAAGCGCAGGCGTTGAGCATTAACAATGCTGAAAAACAGAATAAAAACAATTTTAATTTTGACATGACTACACCAATTTATAATTAGAATTATCACTAAACAATTTTTTTAATAACTCGTTATTATGAAAATGTCCAGTTTTCATCGCAGTTAATTCGCCAATAATAAAAAATCCGGACGTGTACATATCTCCAATTGCATCCAAAACCTTATGATTTACACATTCGTGCGAATTTTTCATACCATCGGGATTAAGGACTTTGTTGCCATCTAAAACAAGGGCATTATCAAGGCTTCCGCCTTTTATCAAACCAATCGACTGCAGATAGTCAATCTGACTCTTTTCGCAAAAGGTACGACACGGGGCAATATCTGAAGCATAAATATCTTCGGTTATAAGACCATGAAATTCTTGATGACCGACAATCGGAGACGGAAACTCAATCGTAAAATTAATTTTTAACCCTTCGTCTGCCGGAGAAAGGCTGACAGTATTGCCATTATTGTCGGTATAAGACACGTTTTTCAGAACTTTAAGAAATTTGCGAGGGGCATTTTGTGCAACCAAGGGAACCTTTTTGAGGATTTTATACAAATGTTCGCCGCTACCATCCAAAATCGGTAGTTCGGGATTGGAAACCTCGATGCGAGCATTGTCAATGCCTAAAATGTAGAGAACTGACATCAAGTGCTCAATTGTGCTGACAATGTTTTTGTCTGCATCGCCAAGGCAGGTGCAGTTTCTGGTGTCAACGACCTGAGAATACAGGGCTTTGAGTTCTGGTTTGGAAGGCAAATCGGAACGAATAAATACGATACCCGAATTAGGCTCAGCCGGGTGCAAAACCAGTTTTGAAGAAAGGCCGGAATGGAGCCCTACGCCATTAATTTCAACAATTTGCGATAATGTATGTTGCTGCATGAAAATCCTCTTTATAAAAAAACAGGCAGCCTATAAGCCGGGTTCTGTATTCACTCTGCTGTTTTGCAACAGAAGAGTAAACGATAGCTATTCATCTAGGCAAAACATCACTGTTTTGCTCATCGCGACCTACCTCTGGAGTGAGGTGGAAACGCCTCATAAACTTCGAAAAACTCAAAGCCCTCCTAATTTGGTCTTGCTTCAAACAGGGTTTACCTTGCCAAAGTTATTGCTAGCTTTGCGGTGAGCTCTTACCTCGCCTTTTCAACCTTACCGAACAAGGCTCGGCGGTAATTTTCTGTGGCACTTTCCCTTGGATTGCTCCAGCCAGACGTTATCTGGTGTCTCGTTTCCATGAAGCCCGGACTTTCCTCATTAACGGATTTTCCTTTCCGCAATGCAGCTATCCGGCTGCCTGTGTATAAAGTTAATCTATTCACGAGGAAAAGCAAGAAAAATTTTATTTTTTTTAATGGCACTGCAACATAGCAATACACCTTATTTTATAAAGGTTTTATACTTTCTATCGCGCACGTGCTTCAGAACATAACAAGAACATTGTCAAAAATACTAAAATTTCCCATTGATTCCCAAAAAATCCCATGTTATACCATAAGAGTAAGGTAATCTAAAAAAAGGCTAAAAAAGTGAGAAAAACGTTCCTTTTCATGGACACTATTGTTAACAAGGTAGACGCCAAAGGGCGTGTTTCTCTGCCTTCAGATTACCGCGCAATAGTTAAAGAATTATCAACAGAAATCGTATGTTATCGCAGTTTGACTTCTCCATGTATTGAGGGATGCGCTGAAGAATTGCTCGAAAAAATTGCCACCGATATGGAAACATCTTTAGACTTTTTCTCACAGACACAAGATGACCTTACAAACCTCATATTCGGTGATGCACGACGTTTCAGCTTTGACAGTACAGGACGTATTTTGCTGTCTGAAAAACTGCTGAAACATGCTCAGATTACCGATACTGCTGTTTTTGTCGGTAAAGGACGCAAGTTCCAGATTTGGAATCCCGAAAATTGGGCAAAAGAAGAAAAGCGTATCCGCCAGGAAGTGATGAAAAATCGCCCGTCCCTTTCAATGAAAGGAGGCAACTAGTCAATGAGCCAGAAACATATACCAGTAATGTTAAACGAAGTGCTACAGAGTTTGGCTCCTGCCGACGGCAAGGTGTATGTTGATGCAACATTTGGCAACGGCGGTTATTCAAAAGCCATTTTGGAAAGTGCAAATTGTAATGTAATTGCTATCGACAGAGATCCTAATGTCAGAGAACGAGCCAACGAGATAAAAGATGAATATGGTGCTCGTTTTGAATTTTGTGCCGGTTGTTTCGGCGATATTGATAGTTTGATAAAGCAACAAGTTGATGGTATTGTGTTTGACATCGGTGTTTCATCGATGCAGTTGGATCAAGCAGAACGTGGCTTTTCTTATTCAAAAGATGCCAGACTCGATATGCGTATGTCTTGTGACGGAATGTCTGCTTATGATTTGGTAAACACTGCGCCGGAAAAAGAATTGGCCGATATAATTTATCAATACGGCGAGGAAAAAAAATCTCGTCAGATTGCAAACAAAATAGTAATCGAACGGCAAAAGGCTCCCATTGAAACAACCCGCCAATTGGCAGAAATAATTTATCAAGTTATTCATAAAAAGCCCGGGCAACCTGATCCAGCAACCAGAACTTTTCAAGCACTGCGGATTGCCGTAAACGATGAATTGGGAGAACTTGAACGAGGACTTAGCAACGGGCTGAGTATTTTGAAAAATGGAGGAAGAATAGTAGTCGTTACTTTTCATTCTCTAGAAGACCGTATTGTCAAAAAGTTTTTTAACGAGAAATCGGGCAAAAAAGCTCATGTTTCTCGTTATATGCCGGAGATACCAGAAAATCAGAATTGTGAATTGGATAAACCTTCAAAGGCTATTCTTCCGACCAAGGAAGAAATTGCCGCAAACTCGCGTGCTCATTCTGCAAAGCTGCGCTATGCGACTAAGATTTCGGAGATAAAACGATGAATAATACAAGATCCGCTACTATTTGCTTATGGCTTACTCTTACATTTTTTGCTGCATTCATGGTTTTTGTAATGAAAAACTGTGTTGCAGACTTGGAAAAAGAATTGGGACAAATTAACAGCAAAATTAATGAAGATGTTAAATCTATACATATTTTAAAAGCAGAATGGAGCCATCTGAACAATCCGGAAAGGCTGCGCAATTTGGCTGCAAAACATATTGCACTTGAGCCTGTAAAAGCTGAACAGATTATCAGTTATGCATTGTTGCCGTTTGATTATGAGACAGATGCCGCTACCCGTAAAATGTTGGCACGCCAAAATATTTCTAATCAGGCTGAGGCAAATAAAGAATTGCGCAAGTTGGCAAAAGCTCAGCAGTAGAGACTAAGATGAAGTGGTGGTTTAAGAAAAAATATAAGTTTTATATGCCCGGCGAGGAGATTAAGGTTAATCGCTCGTTTTGTAACTATAATATCGAAAAGGATCCTTTGTCGAGTTGTAAAATGCGTATGAGTTGGGCTATACTTGGTATAGCGGCAATCTATATGTGCATTGCAATCAGGACTTTTGCCGTCTGTTGGAGCGGATATAACCCATCAGCAAACACAAAAGACGATGAGGATGAAATGCCTCAGATAACTGTCGCAAACCCAATTGCACGCGCGGATATTGTAGATCGAAACGGCACTATTATTGCTACTTCATTGCCGACGGTTAATTTGTATGCAAAGCCGTATAAAGTAAAAAATAAAGAAAATGTGGCGGCAAAGTTGAGCGAACTTATCCCTGATATGCTGTATGAGGATATTTTGGCAAAGTTGAATAAAAAAAGCAAGTTTGTATATGTCAAAAGAAACCTGTCGCTAGCGCAAAAATATCAAATTTATGCTCTCGGTATTGAAGGGCTCGAATTTGAAAATATGGAAAAACGTGTATATCCGCACAAAAATTTATTTTCTCACATACTGGGCAAAACAAACATTGATAATATAGGAATTTCAGGTATCGAAAAACATTTAAACGAACGGCTTACTACATCAGATGTTCAATTAAAATTGAGCGTTGATGCCGGTGTGCAGGACACTATCCGCTCAAAATTAGTAAAAGCAATTGAAAAATTTAATGCAATCGGCGGAGCTGCTATTTTGATGGATGTAAACACAGGAGAAGTGTTGGCAATGTTGTCACTTCCGGACTTTGATCCCAACCTTAATGCAATGCCTGATGAACGCGAGCAATTTAATTTTACGACCAAGGGATTATACGAGCCGGGATCTGTATTAAAAATCTTTAATGCTGCAATGGGATTAGACAGTGGAAAAATAAGCCTGACTGATAAATTTGACGCAACTAAACCGTTAAAATTAAGGTACAATGTTATTAAGGATTATCGCGGTGAAAACCGTTGGCTTGATTTACAGGAAATCCTTATCCATTCATCTAACATCGGGTCTGCTCAAATTGCTCTGAAAGTCGGTAAAAAAGCACAACAGAATTTTTTGCGAAATCTGGGATTTTTTGACACTTTAAAAACTTTTGAAGTGACTGAAAAAGCACATCCAAGTGTACCAAGACGTTGGGGGGAAGAAACCACCGCAACGGTTGCTTACGGTTATGGAATTTCTTTGACACCCTTGCACCTTATATCGGCGTTTTCGGCTGTTGTAAACGGCGGAATTTATCATAACCCCACTCTTATAAAACAAGAGGAAACGCCTGAGGGAAAAAGGGTTATGTCCGAGCAGACATCTGAGAAAATGAGAACTTTATTAAGGGGCGTAGTTGTTAAAGGATCAGGCAAAAGAGCAAATGTTCCGGGATATGAAGTAGCCGGAAAAACCGGAACTGCTCAGAAACTTGTAAACGGACGTTATATTGATAAAAAAGTTATGACCTCTTTCATGGCAACATTTCCGGTATCGAATCCTAAATACGCTCTGTTTCTAATGATGGATGAGCCTAAAGCAAGCAAGGAAACTTTTGGTTTTGCTACTTCCGGTTGGAACACAGTACCTACTGCCGGTGAGATTATTACGGCTATTGCACCACAGCTAAACGTCAAAGCCAATTATGATATTGACGACAAGCGAGCAAAGATGATTGAAGCTGCCTACAGTAATTAATGCTTGCGGCATAGTTTTTCTTCATATTGATAATTTTTTAGGTTATCAAGTCGTTGTTGTTCGATTTGCAGCGTAATTTGAAAACGTTTGACGTATTGACTGATTATATCGGTATATGTTTGATTCAGTTGATTGACAACATCTTGAGCTGTTTGTTCTTCTAATACTTCTTGCGGTTTTAGCTTTTCAAGGGCCTTGTAAAAATTATTTTGCAGAATAGGAAGATAATAATCAAGGGTTGCTTTATTAATTTGTTGGTGTTGTTGTTCGTGGCGAAGTACAACCCCATATTTGCATGTTTCGGGCTCTAAGTCTTTACTCAGATAAATAACCGGATCACGGTAGCCGAAAAAAATATCGACACTGGTCGGAACAACGCAAGTGTAGTTTTCAAAATTTTTGATATTGGTATGCAGAGAAACTTTCCACTCAACATAAACGTGTGATAAACCGGTTGCAAACATACCCTGCTCACTAATTTTGCTGCGAGCCGCAAGTTCGCTCAGTTTTTCGGTGCTGTATTCTGTGTTATATTTGAGCTTTCCATAAGAGCTGCGCAATCGCATTTGCGGATATTTGGCATAGCGAGCACAGCGGTTATATTCTCCGGACTGCGCAAATGCAACTCCATTATGCATTAAAAATAATGCAAAACTACAAATTATTGATGTCAAAACCGAATTTTTCATGTATGGTAGTTTATAGGTTATTTGTTAATATTAAGTTTAGAGCAAAAATGAATAAACTTGAAGCAGTTATAATTATGGGACTTGTATCTGCCGGTACGATTGCGTGGGCAGAAAGTATGAACCCTGATTTTTTTGTGCCTGAGGGATTGTTTGAAAGGCCCAAAGCAAATTATACTCCTGTATATCGAGAAAGACCTATAAGAGTCGGTTCAAAAGGGGCAAATTCGTCGTCCGGTATAAAAAATGCTCCACTGAAAAAGCCACGAGTTCAGCATCAACAACCGCAGGTAAAAAAGCTTGACCATAATATTATAGGAGAACCCGGCTTTAAAAATATATTGACAACAAAAAATGATGATTCTTCTGTAAACATTGAAATTTCAGGCGCAGATCGGAATACTGAGCAGAATACAAAAACGGAAACCAAGAAAATACAAAAAACAATAAAAATTAATCCGCCGGAGAAAAAAGTATATTCTCCGGAAGATGGTTTGGGAGACGGATTGGTAAAAGAAAAAGACTATCAAGACAAATTGACAACTTATGAAAATGATTTGTTGGCAATTTCGGAAAGTGGCAAGGCACCCGATAATCCACAATTAAAATCAGATTTAGATGCCATGAATACCAATCTCTCTTTCAGTGTACAATAAAAACAAGCCCTCTCGTTTGAGAGGGCTTGTTTTGATTCTTGCTTAAATTAGTACATTGTCGAAAGAACGTTTTTGAAAGTAGAAAGTTCTTCTAATGCTTGACCCGTTCCTTTAACAACACAGGCCAAGGGGTTTTCAGCAATGGTTACAGGAAGGCCTGTTGCCTCACGCAAAACCTGATCAAGGTTATTAAGCAAAGCACCGCCTCCGGTCAAAACAATGCCTTTATCAACAATATCAGCAGCCAATTCAGGCGCAGTATTTTCAAGTGCGACTTTAACTGCTTCAACAATTTGAGAAACAGGGTCTGAAAGACCTTCTGCAACCTGACGTTCGGTAATTACAATTTCCTTCGGAACACCGTTCATTAAATCACGTCCACGAATCGCAACACTACGCCCCTCGCCTCTTGCGGGAGGACAAGCCGAACCGATTTCCTTCTTGATGCGTTCGGCACTACTCTCGCCGACTAACAGATTATGGGTGCGGCGAATGTAGGAGACAATCGCGGCGTCCATCTTATCGCCACCGACACGGACTGAGCGTGCATAAACAATACCCCCCAGTGACAAAACAGCAACTTCGGTTGTACCACCACCTATATCAACGACCATACTGCCGGTAGGCTCAGTCACCGGCAAGTCTGCGCCAATTGCGGCGGCCATAGGCTCTTCAATCAAACGAACCTTACCGGCACCGGCTGCGTCTGCAGATTCTTGAATAGCACGTCTTTCGACGGCTGTAGAACCGGAGGGAACACAAATAATGATTAACGGAGAAACAAAGGAACGGCGATTGTGAACTTTGCGGATGAAATATTTTATCATTTCCTCGGCAATTTCAAAATCAGCAATAACACCATCACTCAACGGTCGAATAGCTGAAATATTGCCAGGCGTACGCCCTAACATGCGTTTTGCCTCATTACCAACGGCCTTAACCTGCTTTTTGCCGCGAATTTCCTCAATTGCAACCACAGACGGCTCGTTTAACACAATGCCTTTGCCCTTAACATAGACCAAGGTATTAGCTGTACCAAGGTCAATGGCCATATCTGCAGACAAAAGCCCCATCAATCTGTTCCACATATACACATTCTCCGAAGTTAGAATTTAATTAAATTTAGTTATTTTTTATAACATTACATCAATTAGTGCAATCATTTATATAATTTTTTCACATCATTTATAAAATCTTTTTGACCAGTGTAGCAATCGGACAGTGTCAAATCAGCGTTTAATTTGTTGCGAAACCACGTAAGCTGGCGTTTGGCATATTGGCGTGTGTGGAGCTGAGAGAGTGCAATTGCTTCTTCTTCTGAAATGTCATTTTTTATGTATGATGCAAGTTCAGGTACGCCTTTGGCTCTCATGGCCGGCAGATCGGAAGATAAGTTTCTAGCAACCAGAGCTCTTACTTCTTCAATGGCTCCGTCAGATATCATTTTTCGAAAGCGGGTGTTGCATCTGTCGTCCAATGCTGCTTTGGGAGGTAAAATATTAATAATTAAAAATTCGGCCTCCGGCAACTTTTGAAGCATAGGCTGCTCATACCACTCTGCAATTGACTTCCCTGAAGATAAGAAAATTTCGTATGCTCGACGTACTCGTGTGCTGTCGTTTGAGTGCAACATAGCTGCAGCCGCAGGATCTTCGGATAAAAGTTTATCGTATAAACTTTGAATGCCGTTTTGGTTAACAAAGTCGGTTACAATCTGCCTTATTTCAGGCTTTACCTCAGGAATAGGCGTCGTACCTTTAACAAGATTTTCAATATAAAGACCGCTACCGCCGACAACTATCGGTGTCTTGCCTTTGTGCCAAACATCCAAAATTTCTGCGACCGCGGAACCGAGCCAATTAAAAACATTACTATTTATTCCGGCATCAAGATATTCATAAAGTCGATGTTCTGCTTTGTTTTTATCAGCTAATGTCGGTGCGGCAGAGATTATAGAAATGCCCTGATATACCTGACTGGCATCGGCATTTATGATTATGCCGTCTTGCTCCTGAGCCAAGTCAATAGCAAGTCCGGATTTCCCTGAAGCAGTAGGTCCGCCTATGACAATTACATTTTTCGGCAAGATGCTTCCTCAACGAGTATTTTGCATAGTTTTGAATATGAGCCGCCGCAGTATTTATACTGCTCAGGCACCAAAGATAAAGGTGTCATGCCGGGGGCGGTGTTGATTTCAAGTAGCACCATGCCATCCTTTTCGTTATACCGAAAATCACAGCGAGAAACTGTTTTGCAGTCTAATGCGCGGTGAAGTTTTTCAGCACTGCGCAAGGCGTCATTAAATGCAGATTCGGGAACTTCGGCCGGAATTATGTGATCAGTTGCGCCATCGGTATATTTGGCGTGATAATCATAAAACCCTTGGCGAGGGCGCATTTCTGTAATTGTGAGAGCTTTGCCTTGCAAGACTGACACTGTAAGCTCTTTGCCATCAATATATTCTTCAATTAGAATCTCAGCTTTGTCATCAAATTTTATTGTTTTCAGGTCATCTGCAGTGCGAATTATATATACGCCAACGCTTGAGCCATCGCAAACAGGTTTGATTACATATGGCATGGCAACTTTGGTGCCAACGGACTTAAAATCACGATAGGTAGTTTTTTCACCATTAGGAGTTTTGATCCCCAGTGAGTGGCATACCAGTTTGGTCAATTGCTTATCCATCCCAACTGCCGAAGCCTTAAGACCGGAATGGGTATAGGGAATTTGCAACATATCTAACAGACCTTGAATTTCACCGTCCTCACCCCAGTTGCCGTGCAGAGCATTGAAAACAACATCAGGCTGAAAACTACGCAGTACGTCTAAAAAATCAGAAACATTTTGCAAATCATATTCTTTTATTTCGTATCCTTCTGTACGCAAGGCATCAGCAATCCCCTGACCGCTGACCAGACTAACATCACGTTCGGCAGAAAATCCGCCTTTAACTACTAAAACTTTCTTTGACATTTTTGCAAATTCCTTATAAATAAGTATACAATTTGAATATAACTTAACAAACTTTTTTTGATAATGAAAGATTTTTTAGTAAAAAAAGCCTTGGTGGCAACAATAATCAGCTTGCTTTTGACTACAGATGCATATGCTGTTGTAGTCAAACATCATTTTGATGCGGTTGTCGGCGTGTTTAACGCTGCGGAAGCTGATTTTACTTATGATGTGAATAAGATGAAATATGCTGTTAACTCCAAGATTTATACTAAAGGTATGTTTGATACGCTCTATCCTTTTGAGGCAAAATATTCAACATCGGGCAGAATCGAACAAGAGCAGATGAAGACCGAACATTATAGTTACGAATCTCAATCACGCTTTAATACTCGTACAAAAAATGTATTATATAATGGCGAAGGAATACCTTTGAAATCAATTTCAACAAAAAACGGAAAGAAGCGTGAAAAGCCGATAAAGATAAGAACAGATGTCAACAATACAACCGATTTGCAATCGGTTATGGCTGCAATGGCAAGGCAGTATCTACAATCTGGCAGTTGCAAAGGAATGCGAAAAGTTTTTGACGGGAAACGTCGTTATAACGTGATATTTAAGGATTTAGGGCAAGACATACTCAGCGAGGATGAACATTCTCCTTATTTTGGCAAAGCTCTTAAGTGCTCAATGGCAATTGATCGTTTGAAAGAAGAAGGTGACGATTTACTGTGGAAAATGACGTCTGAAAGTCCGGTTTATTTTTGGATTATGAAAGATGAAAAAAACAACGTTCCGTTTATTGCAAGGGTTAAGGTAGGAAAAACTCCTTTGGGAGAAATGATTGTATATACAACAAAAATTGAGGTGAATAAATAATGAAATCAGAGTTGTTGTTGCCTGCGGGCTCATTAGTAAAATTAAAAACTGCAATTCTCTATGGCGCAGATGCCGTTTATGCCGGAACTCCGGACATGAGCCTGCGTACGCAGTCTAAGTTTTCAATGGATGACATTAAAGAAGGTATTGAATTTGTGCATGCAAAAGGCAAAAAAATTTATTTGACGCTCAATTTGTATACGCATAACAAGGATATTGTTAAATTGCCACATTTTGTTGATACTTTGCGTGAGCTTAAGCCCGATGGTGTATTGATTGCTGATCCGGGAGTGTTTTTATATTTGAAAGAAAATGCACCTGAATTAAAACGTTTTGTTTCAACTCAGGCTAATATTTGCTCCTACCAAACCGTGAAATTCTGGCAGGATTTGGGAGCGGATTTGTGTGTACTCGGACGTGAAGTTTCGTATGATGAAATGGCAGAAATCCGTAGACATTGTCCGGATATCAAGCTTGAAACTTTTATCCACGGGGCTATGTGTATGTCATATTCGGGAAGATGTTTAATCTCAAACTTTTTGGCAGATCGCAGTGCCAATCAGGGGAAATGCGCCCATTGCTGTCGTTGGCATTATAAATTGCATTTGCGCTTGAAAGACGGCACAATTAAAGACATTGAAATCAACGAAAATAACAAGGATATGTTTGAATATCTGGTCAAAGAAGAATTTAGACCGGGAGAGTTGTATGAAATCGTGGAAGATGAGCATGGTGCTTATATTATGAACTCAAAAGATTTGTGTTTAATGCCGCGACTTGATAAGATATTGGAACTCGGACTTCATTCTCTAAAAATAGAGGGACGTAATAAGACCGAATATTATGCGGCAATTACGGCCAGAGCATACCGTCAGGCGATTGATGATTATTATAAAAACCCTGATCTGTGGAACAGTGAAAAATATATGCATGAGCTGAATACATTGCAAAATAGAGGATATTGCCTTGGTTTTTATGATGGGCATTTAACCAACATAAGCCAAAATTATGAGTATACACGAACCTTGGGAGATTGGCTGTTTGCAGGGTCGATTGTCGAGTGGGATGGTGATGATGCAATTTTTGAAATTCGCAATTTTATTAATGCCAATGAAGAATTTGAGTTTTTAGTACCTGACAGTTTGGAAGTAATAAAACTTAAACTGCCGGAATTTGAAGATGCCGTGAGCGGTGAAATTACGCCACGAGTTTCAGCCGGACAAGAAAAGAAAATCCGCATACGTCCAACTGCGTGGAATATGCCTGTTGAGGAAATTAAGAAAAAACTTCCTCAATATACAGTAGCGCGGAAATTTATGCCGTTGAGTGGTGAGAGCGGAGAAATGTTACAGCATAAAAAAGAAGAATTCGGTATTATTTGTAATGGGATTTGAAAGAGACATTTGAGTAAGCAAAAATTATGACGCTGTCAGTCCGATTGTGTTGGAAGACTGTGTGCAATGTTCTGCTACAAATTCTGCCATGCTTATTCCTCCCTCATTTATCCGACCATTTATTGATACTCTGCGATTGTTATCTTTGTAGCCCCAATCTGTTGTGCCAAATATAACGCAAGCATCTTTAGGAATTCCGGTAAACCTGAGAATAAAGCTCATGCGACCAGATATGAGAGCAACCTCTACACTGCCTCCATAGACATTGCGTATCTCAGTAAGAGAAACCGTGCCATCATTGTTAAGAACTTTCATATTATCATCTATCAGTCCCATGTTGATTATTGCTTCTTTGCTTAAATCGGTATAATCAGCTTGGTTGGCAAAGGCTGTCCTGATGTTGGTAGAAAGTGTAGATATTTGGTCTAGCAGTTTTGATTGTTTAAACTTGGCCATAGCTTTAGAATAACCGGCAATACCGGCAACAGATAAAACGCCGATGATAGCTAAAACACCAAGCATTTCAACCATTGAACGTCCGGATTGTAAGTTTTGAATCAATTTCATTAAAGACTACTTTCAAGCATTTTGGGTGAGTATACAACTTATGTATTAAGAAATGCTAAATGCTATATTTATGGCATATGCCGCTGAGTGATAAAAGCGGATTTTTTTGTTGCTTATCAATAAATAATATCCTATTCTGTTTGTGCACCTGAGAGGTCAGGTGTGGTGTCCGAAAACACTTGTAAACCAAAATCCTTCCGCAGGAAGGAGTGCTCGAATATGTTGAATAAGAGCGACTGTGGTTTACCAGTTTTTCGACTCCTTCCGCCTTTACCGAGGCGGTTTTTGTTTTGTGAGGAAGGAGAACGACAATGAGCGAAGATAGGATAAATATGGACGGGACTGTTGATATGGTGGTCGATTGCCATATCCAAATGCCACTCTGGGATTATAAGATTATGCTTGCGCTTGAATTAATGAATAATAAAGAAAAAGAGCATCTGCTTCACCATGCCATACCTAAAATAACTAAAAATCGTGTTACTCCACGGGCTGATGAACAATTTGAGTATCGACAAAGAAACGGATTGTTGTGTAAAATAGATATTTATTCTAAAAAATAAGCTAAATTCTATGAAATGTGCCTTCTTCTATCGGAGGGAGGAAACCACTGCGGCGTCCGACAATAAATTCTACACTGTCAACACGTGACAAAGGCGGACCTTTATGGCATGAAAGCAACATTTCATCGATTTTTTCTTCTTCACCGCTCATCAAAATTTCGACACTGCCATCAGCTTCATTACGTACCCAACCGGATATACCGCCAATACGTTTGGCTTCGTGCACGGCAAACCAGCGAAAACCTATGCCCTGCACTCTTCCTCGAATTTTGATGTAAACTTCTTTCATTTTTTTAAGAAATTTTCAATATCGGTCAGCTCATCTTTAAGAATTTGACGGCGTTTATCCGCCTGTTTGTCGTGTCCCCAAAGTTCAGCTTGATGAATCTCTTCTAAATAAGCGGCATTATAGGCTTGATCGGCATTAATGCGACCTTTCACCAAAGCAGCAGCTAAGAGTTCTGACTGCATATTCATTGATGCCAGATAAAAAGCCGCCAACTCCTCGTCGCTCATATTTTCCATAAATTTGCGCATGGCGTACATTGAAGTGGCATCTTGTTCGTTGACCTTGAGTTCATCTGTCGGAACATATTTGGCCTGAATATACTCTCCTGCCCATTTTAAGACAGGGGCCCAGAGTTTTTCTTGTTTTTTGGCAACAGCAGTATCTTTATCCCAAAACAATAAAGAATCGGTTTTTGAAAACTGCACAAGTTTACTGATAATATCGTCACGATGCTGCTTTATATCGCAAACAGCTTGCTTTAATTTGTCTTTAGTCATTTAGTCCTCTTTTTTTAACGCCGATATTATATCTTTATTGTTTTAAAATGTTATTAATAAGTCCTTTGCCAATATTTTTTATTTCGTTTGCGCTATCTCGCACCATATTGAGTCCGTCGTCGACCGTAGCCGAAGCCCCCTGATAGGTCTTTTGCGCAGCATTGGTGACACCGGTCGGCTTTGCAAACTTGTCCTTAAAAATTGTGTTTTGCAAAGCGGTATAACACGGAGCGGTATCTTTATCGAGCAACATTTGAGCTCCGGTCAAAGTACCACCACTTAATGCCGCGCCGGCAATAGTTTTGATGGCACCATTCTGGTCGATAGCAATTGACGGAGATTGTAATGTGCCACTGATTTTGAACAAGTTGGTCATTGTTTGGACAATACTTACTTTGGCAACTCCGCTACGATAAGCGTTTACGCTCAAATTGAGTTTGTCTTTGCGTAAATTAATGGTACCGTTACTTACCAAATCAAGCTTGTCGGAGTTAACGGCAATTCCTTTCGGAAATGTTGCAACGCCATCTTTAATGTCAGCACGGACAACAGCACATTTCAGATCAACATTTTCGGCCTTTGAGGTATCGATGTTCAAAACCTGCAAAAGTTGTTTTATGAAACTGCTGGTCAAGAATTTAAGCTGTCCGCTCTGCAATTTTGACGGCTCAACTACAGCAATAACTTGACCGTTTAAGTTGTCAACCAGTGCACGATAGGTTGTGCCGGTGCCATTCACATTAAAATAGGTTTGAGTATTGCCGCCGGATATAAAACCAAAACTTTTTGGGTCTGCAACTTGTAACTGTTTGGCAACATCGGTAATCAATACATCTTTTGATGTTCCCTGCAGACTTATGCTCTTGTTATTGGCATTGATAACCGAAGTCAGGTTGACAGAACCTTTGCCAATTTTGAAATCAAGCGGTTTAATAGTCATGGTGCCGTTAACCAAAGCCGCTTTTAATGCTAAATCGGTCAATGTCAGATTATCATCAACAATAAGTTTTTTTAAGGTCAATGTGGCCTTAGCATTTGCTGATTTGAGCAAATCAAAGGGGATTTTGTCGTTGGGCACATAGGCGGTGGCGTTGGCACTATTAATCAGCTCAAAATTAAACGCAGTAGGTTTGTTGGTCTTAAAATCGCCAAGGTTAAAAGTGGTGCCGCTCAGGTCTGCGGTAACATAAGGTTTGGCTCCCGAAATATCAGCGCTGACTTTGCCTTTTAAGGTGTTGTTGATGATGTTCAACTTGCTGATATCAAGGTTAACTTTACTGAGTGTTGCATTGCCGGTTCCGATGAGAGTGGTTTCAGGAGCATTCATGTTGCCGGCAGGGTTATAAACATTATAGTCAAATGTGGCCGAGAGCTTGTCATTCATCAAATTTTTGATTTTGGCATTGGCAACTGCACTAATACCTAAAGCCTTCATATCAACATTGGCGGGATATTCTTCTGTGCCGGATAAAAGTGCGGCAAGTGATCCAAAAGTGCCTTTGCCGATGAGTTCCATATCATTAAACACGACGTTCCAATCGGCATTCATCGGGCTGGTCATGCCGTCGGTGTTAAAGGTTATGTGATTGATTTTAAGGTTGGTCAGAGAATTATCTTTGTGCTTGAGGTAGTTTATAATACCATTTTCAATCAAAACCTCTTTGGCAACAAAGTCTTTGAGTTGGTTCAGTGCCGATGAGTTTTCAGCAGCATTGGCATTTTTTATCAACCAACCGGCAGAAGAGGTCTTTTTTTCGGCTGAAGCAAATTTGATATCCCAGCTGTTCTGTCCGTCTTTTGCGGTTTCAAGATAAATTTGCGGTTGTTTTAAGACAGCTTTGTCAATGACGATTTGTTTTGAAAACAGCGGAATAATTGAAAAACGGAGCTCCAGTTCAGAAACTTTGACCATTTGCGGATTTTTTGCCCATTCGGGGTTGGCAAAGCTGACATCGTTGATGACAATGGTCGGAATCAATGAAATTCCCAGACTGGCATCGCCGGCAATGGTGAGTTTGCGTCCGGTCTGCTCATAGACCATATTTTCAGCCATCTGTTTATATTTGTTGAGATCAAAGTTTTTCAAAAATATATAAGCGGCAACAGCTGCGGCAATGATTACAAACAATATTGTCAGCAAAAACCATTTTAAAAATTTCATTTTGTTACTCCTTAAAATTTATTCCCGCTGCGTTGAGGCTGTCCTTAAAATAGCTCGGCATCGGGGCTGAAATAATAACTTTTTTATTATATATTGACGATAAATCTATTTTGTAGGCATGAAGATGTAATTTATCGGCAAATAAATTGCTTTTGGCTCTTTTTTCGCCACCAAAATATTTGTCATCTCCAACAATCGGACAACCGATTGATTCCAAGTGAACACGAATTTGATGAGTGCGTCCTGAGAGCGGACTGGCTTCAACAAGAGCAAATTTAGTGCCGACACTATCGAGCACTTTATACAATGTCCGTGCGCTTTGACCATCGGGGCTGATTTGCATTTTTTCTCCGACTTTGAGAAGCGGATTGCGGATTTCGCCTGAAGTTGGATGCGGGCAGCCGTTTACCAAAGCCAAATAAGTTTTTTGCAATTTATGTTCACGAAAAGCCTGAGTTAAAATTTCTGCCATTTTGCGGTTGCGAGCCAAAACCAAAACTCCGCTAGTGTCTTTGTCAATGCGATGTACGAGTTTGGGACGCTCTTCTTTTTCAAAAATCAAGGCATCAAGCAGACCGTCAACATGGTGATGAGTGTTGGTACCGCCCTGCACTGCCAAGCCGGATGGCTTGTTGATGGCAATGATATCATCGTTCTTAAAAATGACCAATGAGCGCATAAAATCAACCTCTTTTGAGGGGAGATTTTTGCTTTTTTCGGGCAAGGCTTCGTCTTCTTTTAATGGTGGAATTCGTATTGATTGACCGGCAGTTAATTTGAGAGAGGTCTCGGCTCTGGCACCATCAACTTTGATTTGTTTGGTGCGTAACAGTTTTTGGAGCCGACCGATGGTAAGATTGGGATAATATTTCAAAAACCAGCGGTTAAGACGCATTCCGTCATCAATATCTTTTACTGTTACGATTTCTACGCTCATCTTGGATCCCTTTGCATTCGTTGCATAAGCACACTGAGATCCGTAGCACACTTAGAGTTACCGAATTTACGCGCACTCTCGAGAAGTTTTCGGCAATGTTGAATATGTTGAGAAATCGGAATAAGGGGGATACTTTCAATAAATTTATCAAAATCATCACCGGTTTTAAATGATGGTTTGGTTTTACCGAATTCATAAATTTCTATTTGTCGTCCTTCAGCCACTGCGTTACAAACAAATTGAGCTATACGATCTGATGTTTCAATCGAGACTGATGGGCTAACTTCCATAGGATTGCCTTGCGGATATTTAGCTCCCAAATGTTTGTTACAGCGATATTCTGCATATTGATTGTCGTAATCAAGTTTGCGCTTAATTGCATTGAGAGCCGCCTGATATTCATCAGTAAGGATAACTTTTATGTCTGCTTTATAACCAAATTGGGACATATAGGTCACTACTTCATGTCCATCGACACTCTTAAACGAATCGCAGGTAAAATTATATTTACCATCAATTGTTGCCTTAACGACCTCATCATATACTTTGCCCGTAAATTGTTCTAAATCAGTATCAAAAAAATCTTCTCTCGGATCAATATCCATTATTTGCAGATATTCTGCAATAATATCGTCAGGCGAGCAACTTACACTGTTGTTAATTTTGTGAGCAAGAAAAGATTTACCGCTACCGGGAGCACCAACCAAAATTGTTAAAACCGGTTGACCATCGGCAGGAGACTTGCCAGATAAAAACTTTTGCTTCATGCGTTCAATAAATTGCTGTTGCTCATCTTCTGATAGCCCAATCATAATCTATTCCTTTTTTGATTTTTGCTTTTCATAGCGCAACTTTTCAAAATATTCAATACGCTTTTTAATTTCACGCTCAAAGCCACGTTCTACGGGATCATAAAGTTTAACCCGTTTCATGCCGTCAGGAAAATAATTGGCACCGGAAAAACCGTCTTCGCAGTCAGGGTCATATTCATAACCTTCGCTGTAGCCAAGCTGTTTCATCAATTTTGTCGGTGCATTCAGAATATTTTTCGGCGGCATTAAAGAGCCGGTCTTTTTGGCTGTATCCATGGCTTTATGCATAGCCATGTAGACACGGTTTGATTTTGGAGCTGTGGCCAGATAGGCAACTAACTGCATAACCGCAAGATCGCCTTCGGGAGAACCAAGGCGGTCATACGTTTCCCAGCAAGCAATTGCTTGTGTAATTGCATTGGGATCGGCCAGCGATATGTCTTCTATGGCAAAGCGGGTAAGACGGCGCAACAAATATTTGGCATCTTCACCGGAGTGGAGCATACGAGCTGCCCAATAAAGTGCGGCATCAACGTCAGAGCCGCGCAGAGACTTATGAACCGCCGAGATCAAATTGTAGTGCCCATCGCGCCCCTTGTCATAAACGGGAGCACGAGAACGAATAATGTTGATAACATTGTCCTTATTAAAGGTTTCGCCCTCTTTGGCATAATTAAAAACGCTTTCCGCCATATTCAAAATATAGCGACCATCGCCGTCAGCCGTGGCTTTCATAAACTCTCTTGCCTCGTCATCGAGCGGAAGTTTGCGCCCGACTTCTTTTTCGGCACGTTGGAGCAAAATTTCAAAATCATCGGAGTTTAAGCGGTTAAGCACAAAAACCTGACATCTTGACAAGAGCGCGGCATTGAGTTCAAAAGACGGGTTTTCGGTAGTGGCACCCACCAAGATAATGGTGCCGTCTTCAACATAAGGCAAAAATCCGTCTTGTTGAGATTTATTAAAACGATGAATCTCGTCCACAAACAGCAGTGTACCTTTGCCTTGAGAGGCACGGCGGTCAATAGCATATTGAAACACACGTTTTAGGTCAGCAACGCCTGAAAAGACAGCTGATATCTGCTCAAAATAAAGATTTGTGTGCTCGGCAATAAGGCGGGCAATGGTAGTTTTGCCGCAACCGGGAGGTCCCCAAAGGATAAAAGAGCTGATTTTTCCGGCTTTTACCATACGTCCGAGAGGTGCGTCGTCGCCGACAATGTGATCCTGTCCCACGACCTCGCTCAAGTTTTGAGGGCGCAGGCGGTCAGCTAAGGGGCGTTTTACCTGATGTGAAAACAAAGTTTCTTCCATAAGCACACCTATCTTTCGTGTCCGCCGCGATCTCGCGAAATATATGTTTTTTGTTTTTGGCGCGCACGATTTTCAAGCTCTTGGCGTTTTCTTGCTTCAATAACTTGACGAAGTGCTTCCTTATTGGCTTTATTCTGTTGGCGGATATGTTCCATAACTTCCTCATCTTTGACCGGAGCTTTGTCTTTTCCTTTAACGTACTTATAAGCCTTTTGTGTAAACTTAACCAGCTTTTCGGTGTCCATCCCCTTAAAACCTGCTACGTTTATAATACCGACCTGTTTGTGTCCATTTAAGAAAAGATCGGTCAAATCCATTTGCAAACCGGCTTTTGATTTTTTGCGTTTGGGAGCCAAAATGCGTTTTAGTTCACCTTGTTCTGGCACACGTCCTAGGGCTTGAGCTATCTGTTCCGGAGTAATTATGCACTCGCTTAAATCAAGTTCCATAATGTTGATGCCGGTAAAGTCAACGCCGGTAAAATCTACACCGCGAAGACTGACTTTGCTTAAATCAATTTTTTTGAGATCAAGCATTGTTAAGTTGATGCGCGTAAGATCAAGTTTTTCGGGGTAGTATTTTGCGACAAATTCTATAAGTTGCTGAAGTTCTTCAAGCGTTATATCGTCTATATCAAGGTCTATAAGTATGGCATCTTGAAAAAAAGCGTCGGTAAAAGTAACATTTTTAAGTGTTGCACCGGTAAAGTTTGTTCCGATAAGTTGAGCGCCGGAAAAGTTAGAACCTGATAAGTTGGCACCGGACAAATTGGTATTGGTGAGGTCGGCTCCTGAAAAATCTGCATTGCGCAAATCTGAACCGGCAAAATTAACACCGCTCAAATTGGCTGCAGAAAAGTTGGCATCACGCAAATTTTCGTGGTCAAATTCACCATTTTCCAGATTTTTGCCATTAAAATCAATGCTAATACCCGGAAGATCATTTTCATCGCCAAACAAGGCTACAGCATGCCAAGTATTGCCTTCTCCGGAGGGGGGCGGTGATACCGGGGCGATTGGCTGAGGATCTTCATCATCGCCGGTTGAATCGTCATCTTCCGGATTTTCATCATTCTCAGATACATCTGAATAAAAATCATCTTCATCTACTGAGGCGCGATAATGGGAGCTGAGTTCATCTTGCTCCCAATCTTCATGAGGAGGAAAGCTATCGTCTTCTTCCAAAAATTGATCTTGGGGTTTGACTTCAGCCTCAGATGAAGCCATTTCAGCACGGGTTTTATCACGTATGGCTTTGAGTTCAGCAATTTTTTTGTCTTTAGCAACCATTTATGGTCAAGGCTCCCGAAATATAAGATTGTCTTATATTAGCCTAAAATTTTTGTTTTGACAAACTTTTTATGCAAAATCATCAATATTTTCGGCACCAATTATTTTTTGTGCCGTATTATAGTCAAATCCTGCCCTTACAAGGGTTGCCAAGTCTTTTTGACGGTTTTCGCGACGGCTTTCGTCTGTTGCACGCCAAGGGCCGATTTTCTTTTTGGCGGCAAAACGGGCAGCCATAGCTTCTTCATCAAAATCACGGTTATTCAAAATTTCATCAACCACCTGCTCGCTTACACCCTTTTGTTGCATCTTTTGGCGAATATAGCGTTCTGGTTTGCCGGCCAAAAGATAATCATCAATTTTGAAAGCTGCATAGCGGCTGTCATTGAGATAGCCCAGCCCTTCAAAGCGGGCAACAATTTCATCAATCCATGTTTCGGCTTCAGAAACATCAAAATCAGGTGTTTGGCGGGCATAATCAAAGACACGACGTTTAAGTACCTGACGTAAATTGAATGAGGATGTGTCAAATCGCTCAAGGTAGTAAAGTGCAATGTTTTGCAATCTGGTTTTGGTCATTTTGCGAGGTTTACGCGGAAGGCGTTCGACATGTTCAGCTGTATTAATCATAAAAAACCTATTTTTGTTATCCAAGTTAACCACATGTTAAATAATAAATTATATTTTACAATAAGAAATATGTATTAATAACTATGGATTTAGGATGATGAAAAAGTTTCTAGCCATATTGGGAGTGTTGGGCGTGTTGAGTGCTTGTACAACCGCAAAAGAACAGCCTGCTCCTCAAAAGTTTACGGAAGCACATTTTGACACACAGCAGGATATTAACCTAAGAGTCAGCAAGATTGATGTCGTATCAGATTTTGTGCCGTCTTTTACAAGACCTAATGTTGAACACCTCTTTCCGGTATCTATAGAAAAAACGGCTCTTAACTGGGGACGCGACCGCCTGAAGGCTGTTGATTTTTCGTCTGCCAAACAGGCAACATTTACCGTAAAAGATGCCAGCGTCACTGAAGAAGTAATCAAAGCAGAGCGTTTGTTTGAAAAAGACAGCGTTAAATATCGCGCTAAACTCTCGGTTGTACTCAAAGTGAGCGATACAGCAAAGTTTTCGAGTGCAGAAACTTCACTTGATGCATGGAGAGAGCTGATTATTCCTATTGATACTCCTATTGATCAAAAAGAAGTTTATTGGAAAAACATGGTTGATAAGCTCTTTGATGAATTTAATGCACGCATGCAGACCAACATACATAAATATTTGAACATGTACGTTGAGAACAGCTCGTTTATAACTGATTATGAGTAAAATTTAGTTAAGCACACAAGATGCTTTGTCGCCCACATTAAATTGTAGAATCGGCAATTTGATGTTTTGGGCGATTTTTTTGCCCGCTTTCAGGATTTGGCAAGTGCCATAAAAAATTGCTGACGGAGTCGTTAGCGGGGCTGATGAGCTAAATTCAAAATATTCTCCAGGCTCAAGTTCAGGGATTTCTCCCTTAAAACCGGCGGTTTGGTCACAAAATGAGTTGCCCGACGAGTCGGTTATGTTCCAGTCCTTGCCGACGAGGGTAATTTTTTCGTCAGAAGTATTTTCAATGCAAAAATAATAGCCCCATACAAACTCTTGTCCGGAAGCATGTTTGTGTGTGTCAACAAGCTCGGAGGCGGCAGTAATTGTCAAGCCATCACTTTCGGTTGTAACCATTTCCTGAGTATTTTGCATAAGTTTAACCTTTTGTTAACTTCTTGTTATCGTCACGTTAACAGGATGAAAAAAAGATGCAATCAATGAGTCATTTTGTTCACAAAGTTATACACATAAAAGGGGTATTGCTTTGTTTTTGCGATGTTTTTTGATGGTGACAAGAATCGTTTTTTATGGTATAATATAGGCATTAAACAAGTTATTATGTCTATTATTACCGTGTTCTCATGGCTGTTGGCGAATAGCTTGTTTTTTTATTAGTAGAAGTTTAACCAATAAAAAAACAAATATGAAAAATTCAAAGTTTTTCTTTTTAATGTGTTTATTCGCCATGGTGTTGACGGGTACTGTCGTGCTCAGCACTTCGTGCCAACGACAACCACAGCACCTTAGAGTCGAAGTAAGTCCAGAGATGGGCGAGCTTGTCTCAATGGTCTCCGGTCAACTGATTGGTGGCGATTCCGACACAGTAGTGTCGGTTCTCCAGTTTGAGAACGGCTTCGCCCTTTATAAGGGAGCTGAACCGAATGACTCCTGTCTCGTGCAGGAATACATAGGTTTCAAGCCTGAAGGCACTCACTTGATGAATGTTGCCGTACCGGTAAATAACTGCTGGATTCCTGTCCGGCTTTTCTATTTCTCGGACAGCAACATAGCAACTGAGACCCTTACAGAAGGGGGGCAGAAGTACTACGTACAGTTTTCCTTCGAAAAGAGGGATGTAGTGGAGCTTGAAAACATTGAGGGATCGGTTCTTTTTGAACTTGATTCCTAAATGAATTCATGAGAACAAAAACAGGGAGGGCTGCGCAAGCAGTCCTCCTTAAAAATTTTAAACTTTTAGAAAAAAACAAAAACGAGCGGGGAAACTGAACAATCAGTTCCTCGCTCGTAAAAAATACCGCAATGCGTTATATGCTTAGTAACTCAGGGTTACTGTATATTGTCCGGTGTAATCACCCGCTTCTGCGGCAGCCGGAACGTGCAAAGTAGCACCAACTGCAACGCTTGTATTGCCCGTGGCAACCGGTGAGCTGAAGTTTGATGTAAATGTATCTACTGTCAGTGAACCAGTACCGGAAATCGTTGTTGAATCAGGCAAACTCAAGCTTGCGGCGACAGGAGCTGTACCACCATTGTTGATAGTAAATGTTCCCGAATGCGGCGGATTTGAACTATCCTCAACCAACATTGCATTAACACTACTTGTTCTGCCGTTGGCATGATCGAGGGTGACATTGTGAGCCTGAGTAGAGATCATGGTACCAAAGTTCATATCACCACTGGCACCGGTAACAGCTGTAATGCTCAATGGGGTAATAATCTTGGCCTTAGCAGTACCGGTTGCACTGCTGTTTGCAGCCATAGCTTGTTGCGCACCAAAACAGAGAGCAACAACTGTCAGAGGTAACAATATCTTATTCATTTGCGGTCTCCTTTTTTAGCATTGTACATGGTTACATTGTATCACAAAATTGAGCAAAAATCGAGCAAAATCGATTTTGAAAATATGAAATAAAAGTCCGCAATAACAACATGTTATATAAAGTCAAGCATAAAAAAACACATTGATATACATTTTTTTTTGAATTAAAGTTCGACTTCAGTTGCATATATTTTTTGTGAAATATTCCACAATGGACAAAAACTTCTGTTTTTCGAAAAAAACACTTGATATTGGGTTTAAAATATGCTAAATTATATTTGTCACAAAGTTATTTTATTCTATTTTTCTTGTTATAATTATCATTGCTTTTCATATTTAGAAAGATTTGAGAAGTCAGTTAATTTTAAGAAGGAAAGTCGAAAGATAGCTTTGTGTTTTTTAATTTGAATTATTAATTTCTTAAAAAACATAGAATATGAAAGAGAGAACTTTTGGCTGGTTGAGCTTGCTCCTGGCCTGTATGATGATTGTTTTATCCTCCTGTGGTGACAATGCGTTCAACAACTTCGATGAAAAAAAGACCCAGATTCTTGTCAAGGGCAGCGACAACGTGATCGTTAACCGTACTGACAGCATTGGCGTAATTATCGTCAATGGCGACACTGTGGCGCGTTTCCCGCTCGCTTTGCCGACTGGATATGTCACCCCCAACGACACAATTGCTGTCAAAAACAATAGCGTGTCACACGTTATGTTTGACAGCAACAAAACAACCACCTCTGTGGATGGACGGAAATTCACTGCTCAGACATCGTCTGGGGAGGAATACTCCGTCCAAGTGAAAGAGAAGAGGCGTCCTTTCGAGGACAAGTACAACCTCTTCACAAAACAGGGAGGAATCCGTTGGGAAGATGCTGTTGTATCCTTCAGGGAAGAAATCTACGAGATCAACATTGAAAAAGATGTTGATTGTGAATGGATTAGCTTTAGCTCCTCTGTAGTAGGAAACCAAGGAGGGTACGAGTACACACTCGTTACCGCCCGCTATGTTCCTAAATACAATGGAAAGAGGCTCATTCCGTTCACTGGACTCAAAACACTGAGAGTCCAGAAGGATGACGAGTTAGTGGGGAAACCCACAGCCACAAATGCGTTCCGGGTGGTTTCACATGTCGGAAACGTCGTGACAGGCATGTCAACGACAATTTTCGACTATGACATGACGGTAAGCGGACACCACCGCGATACCGTGTCATGTCTGGTGACCGCTACCCACGAAGCGCAAGCCAGAGAGGTGAAAACCCTCTCGAGCTTTGAGCTGAAGCAAAAGGCTCAAAGTTTGGGCTCGTCCTCGAAGACCGGTGAAGAGAAGGACGGTATTTTCCGCAAGGAAAACTATCGTCGTCTACAAACCATCGGCAATGATCAATTCACCCGTATTGTGACATATACCTGGCAAAAACCGTTCGTGACCTTCATGGGTTACGAATACGAGATGATGGGACCGGAGTTCGAGAGCATCTCGGACAATGGCTTCACACTTGAGGCTATGCCAGAGCTTAGCGGTTACGACCGCAAGCTCTATTGTCACAACACTTCTGCTCGTTATTACACCGAGCCCGTCTCCAACGTATCGGAGATGGAACTCAGAGTAAAACAGCAGAAAGACGAGCTAATCTCACGTACAGTCATCGAAGACGGCATCGACTGGGTGCGCGACGGTGTCACTAGACCTTGGGTAAAAGTCAAGGAGGTCTGGACTGTGTCCGGAACCAAGACCTATACCAAGAGCGTCGAAACTTATCATTCGATCGAGGCACCTAACAAGGTGACAAAGACCATTGATAATTGGAATGTGGCCAAGGTGGCTCCTGTTCCCGGCACGAAGACTTTCGTGTCTCAACGGACAAGTGGTGACTTCATAGTGAAGAAATACAAGCAGCTCTATACTGCTGGTAATAACAAGGTAAAGTTTGCTTTTACCTTGTATCACGAGGAAGCCACGTATAATCCGTTGAACTTCGCGATGAAGTTTGCGGATTATAATATCACAAATGACGCCTATAGCCTAACCCCCCTGAGTGACGTTCAGAATGGTGGAAACACCTATGAGCGTAAGAATTGTGTCGAGACTATCTCCGGCACGATTCTCGATCACTCAGTTTCGGCTTCTGCGGAGGCCGAGCTGTGGGTTAAAAAGGAGATCGAAGAGCGTGACACCCCCCACTGGTTGGGTGATGCTGTCAATGCTCTCTACAGCCGCGTGCCGGACATGAACTATCAGCTCTACGGGGCTGAGAACTCATGTTTTGTGGACATGATCGTGTTCGAATATCAGCACGGTCTTGTCGTTGCTGTTGATGGTGAGGTGAAGAGGCTTTCCAACGGTCAGTTGGACAGCCGATACATATTCGCCTTCGACGCCACAGATGCGGCTCGCTATGGTGTACAGCAATGCACCCATAGCAATAAGAGCAACGCACAGGGCAGTTTTTACAAGTACTCTGCCGTATGGTACAATGGCGTTCTGACGCCGAGTACCATCACCATTTCCGGTCCGGACTGGATCTGGACAGGAAAGGGCATGGCGGCAAATGCCCCATTGTGCGTTCGTGCCGATCAGGCAAGCATCATGGGTATCGGGGCGTACTCACGTACCCCTGTGCCCACAAGCCAGAAGGTGTCTATCGTTGATGGTCGAATCACCATTGAGTATTCGAAAAACAATGGGAAGACGACCAACGATACGTCTTTGGATTTGAAATGATCTTTCTTCCCGAAAGCGCGTGACGAAAGTTGCGGGCAAGTAGGGTATCTTTTGCCTTACGGTGCGTCTCCGGATGCACCGTAAGGATTATTTTCCTTTTTATATTGACGATTTAAATTTAAGAAATATGAAGAAGTTATTTTTGTTGTTGTTAGCCGCTTTAAGTGTAACCGCAACCATCGACGCGCAGGAGAGCCGTACAACCACCCAGAAGGTGGTATGGCAGAAAAACACCTCCCAGTACGACAAGTTCCTCTACGACGAAGTAGGGGGACGCAGCTGTGACCAGGTGACGATCTTCATCGATCGTCCGGGAGATGAAAAAGACCAAGTTCTCGTATCCGTCAAGCCGATTACCGGCTGGCGAGTCGGCATCGGAGCCTTTGGTCTCTATGATGCCGGCGACGGGAAAGCCGGCTTCGGTCCTGGCTTCAATCTCAGGGTTGGACATTCCGGCCATCGTTGGGACTTTATGTCCCAGATGGAGGTCGGATATCTCACTGATCCGGTGAATGGAACCAAATACTGGGCGGGAGGACTCTTCGTGGTCCCCACGTTGAACGTTGCACACTGGGGTCGATATGATGACAAGCGATTATCGCTTGGTCTGAAAATCGGCCTTCAGGCAAATAGAACGATGGATGAGATGGCCTACGAAAGTGGTAACATATCCATCAAAAGTCAGGATAAGTCGCTTGCCTTCGGGCCTGCTGCGGGGCTGGAACTCTCCTTTGAGAAGAGGGGATTTTTCAAAAACCCTCGCTGGGAGATCTTCTTGGGGGCTCATCTATACGATGCCCGTTACAAGGCGGAAACGTCTGTAAACGGGATCATCGTACAAGATGAGAAGTCCAATCCTCTGCGATTTTGTGCAGAGCTCGGCGTACGAGTTTCCTTTGGTCTTCACCATAAGACAAGGGACAACTTCAGCGGAAAATATTCTGTCGCTGACACATTTGTGCAGTGACAGAAACAACAAATAGAGAGAGGGGGGTGCACACGTGCGCTCCCCTTTCTTCGTTTTATAAAGTAATCGGCGGATTTGACTTTGAGCAAAATTAAATTATAATTGTTCCAGATTTTGAAAAATATTGGAAAAAACAAATTGAAAAAAATTATATCCCCAAATGAGGCTGCAAAATTTATTAAACCTGATTCTTCCCTGATGGTCGGCGGTTTTTTGCGTTGCGGAAGTCCGGTAAAAGTGATTGATGAAATTATAAAAGAAAAAATCGGCAACTTGACCCTGATTGCTAATGATACTTCTCTTCCAGACTTTGATCGCGGAAAACTGATTGTTAATAAACTCATCAAAAAAGCTATTGTTACCCATATCGGAACTAACCCTGAAACCGTGCGCCAGATGAACGCCGGCGAATTAGAGGTGGAACTAACACCGATGGGAACTTTGGTTGAAAAAATCAGAGCCGCAGGTGCCGGTATCGGCGGTTTTTTGACCCCGACAGGAGTGGGAACAATTGTTGAAAACGGCAAACAGACCATGGAGGTCGACGGCAAAAAATATATTTTTGAAAAACCTCTCGGAGCAGATGTGGCGATTATATATGCAACAAAGGCCGACAAGCTCGGAAATGCTTTTTTGGAGGGGACAACCCGCAATTTTAATACCGTAATGGCAACCGCAGCAAAAACCGTTATTTTGGAACCGGAAGAAATTGTCGATGAACCACTTGAGCCGGCGCAGATAATAATACCGGGGATTTTTGTTGATTATATTGCTTTTTAGAAAGAAAAACCCATGGAACTGACCAAAGAACAATGCCGCGAAATTATTGCCCGTCGTATAGCTCAAGAGCTGAAAGACGGAGATGTGATATCGTTGGGTATCGGTTTGCCGACAGAAGTGGCTAATTATATCCCTAAAGGTTTACAAGTATATTTTCAGTCCGAAAACGGGATGATCGGTGGCGGAGAGCGTGATTTTGACGCGCCGGGGAATGCCCATGTTACCAATGCCGGCGGAATTCCGGTGAAAACTCGTCCGGGAGCCGTATTTTTTGATACCCTGACATCTTTTGCAATCATAAGAGGCGGACATGTGAACACCACCGTGTTGGGGGCTTTGCAAGTGGATAGCCACGGAAACCTCGCCAACTGGATGATTCCGGGAGCTTTTGTGCCTGGAATGGGTGGAGCAATGGATTTGACCGTCGGGGCAAAAAAAGTGATTGTTGCTATGGAGCATATGACCAATAAAGGAGAACCAAGGATTGTGCAGGATTGCACCCTGCCCCTGACCGCTGCACACGAGGTAGATATGATTGTGACCGAAAGGTGCGTGATTGATGTGGTGCCGGAAGGGTTGAAGTTGAAAGAGATTAATCCGAATTTTACGCTTGAAGAAGTGTTGTCATCGACCGGCGCAAAGTTGATAGTGCCTGAAGAATTAGGTAAAGGTTATGCAAGATTATAAAAAAACTCCGATTTTGAAATCGGAGTTTTTAATCAGAATAATGTTGTAGTTTATTCGGTTTTTATTTTGATTTTTTTAGATGTTTCTTCCTTGGCTGCTGTCTTGGGAACAGTAATGGTCAAAATTCCGTTTTTGAAAACAGCATCAATTTTTGATTCATCTATATTTTTGGGCAGACGAACCGAACGACTGAACGAGCCGGAAGACATTTCTTTGACATAGTAGTCTTTGCTCTGCTCTTCAACCTCTTTCTGGCGGGTACCACTCAAGGTCAAGATGCCGTCTTCAATTGACAAGTTAATGTCTTTTTCATTCATCCCAGGGAGTTCGGCTTTAACTTCAATCTTGTCTTTAAGGTCAGCGACGTCCATTTTAGGTTCGGCCTGTACATGCGGAAGTCCTAAAAACGGTTGATTCCACATGCTGTTAAACGGGTCATAAGTGTTTACGATTTGTGCGGATGCCGGAAATGAGCTTAAAACCGTTGCCGCCATAAGCGGAAGTATAATTTTTTTCATTATAATCACCTCTTATTTTGAAGAAATTTCAATTTTTCTGACTTTGTTGGGCAATGGTTCACGCTTGGGCATATCAATTGTCAAAACGCCCTTGTTGAATTTTGCGGCAATCTTGTCATCTACAATATTGTCAGGCATACGGATGGAACGGCTGAAAGAGCCGTAAGAGCACTCTTTGAGGTAGTAGCCTTTGTTCTTTTCTTCGTTTTCGGACTTTTTCTCGCCGCTGATGGTCAATACACCGTCTTCAACCGACAAATTGATGTCTTTTTCATCAATTCCGGGGAGTTCGGCTTTGATTTCGAACTTATCTTTAAGCTCGGCAATGTCAAGTTTTGGAGATAGTGAGTTCCGGCTCTCGTTGCCGTCAAACGGAGTCATAAAGGCATCAAAAAGGCGGTTTATGTCGGACTGTAATCCCCATACGTCGTTGTTACGCGGTTCTACGTTATTTTTTCTTAAAATCAAGTGTGACATAATCTTTCTCCTTATCTTAAAAAAATCTTTGTGCCATGTTGTCGCATGGCTTCTAATATCTATGTAGGAGCGACTTGTTCCAAACGCAAGAGAGAAAGAAGATTTTTTTGAAAAAATTAACGTTTTGAGAAAAGACAATAGCTTTTATACTGTAAAACCAATATGTTATGTGTTTAGAAATTCTATATGAAGGCTATGTTTGTTTCTCAAATATTTTTACGTATCGGATGAAAAAACGTCTTGCCAACTAAGTGGTTTTAGATAAAATAATTTCAGGGTTATTTTATTATATTATACAATGTAAAAGTTTTTCTATAAGACAAATCTAAGGATTATCCAATTATGAAAGTTTTATTTTCTTTTAGTCAAAAAGGAGACAGCGCTGTTAATGAAGATGTTTGTGGGTTTACAAAAGATGTAGCTTGGGTTGTTGATGGGGCTACAGATGTATTTAAATTAAATGCATTAGGTAAAGAAGATGAAGTTTATTGGTATGTTAATGAACTTCAAAATAAATTTAAAAAAATTTTCAACAGTGAAACAATTAACTTAATGTATGGTATACAGAAATCTGTTAAAGAATTGTATCAGGAATTAATGACAATACCCGGTTTGGCAGAAATTCCGATTTACAAGCTTCCAACATATACTGTTGCTGCAATTAAAATTAATGCGGATAATATAATGGAATACTACATATTAGGGGACAGCTCGATTGCGTATATTCATGACGGAAAACATTATTTGCTTGAAGATACGAGAGTTTCAAAATTTTCACTTTTGAATAGGAAAAAACTTAAAGAATACTACGCTGGCCCCAAAAAGGTAAATTCTCCGTTGAGAATTTTTCAAAAAACAAGGGCAAAGGCTAATGCCAAGAATGGTTATCCTATCGGTACTATCAATGGAGAAGGGTTAAGTAGTGGTCTTACTGGAAAAATAAGTCTTTCAAAAGGTGATAAAGTTATAATATTTTCGGATGGTTTTAAGGATTATTTTAGTGAAAACAGAGAAGCTATAAATAAGTTTTTTACGGCTGATTTGATAAGTGCAGAAATTGATAAAATGTATGATTTTTTAAATAACATAGACAAATTCCAAAATAATCCTCGTCCTAAAAAAATAGATGATGCATCATTATTGTTAATGGAGATTTAATTCATGACATTTGATTATTGTATAAAAGACTCATATTCATATGAGAAAATAGAGAAGACTTCTTTTGAATGCCCATTTACAAAAGATGTATATGATAGTCTTGTTCATAGTTTTCCTCAAGTATATGGAAAAAAGTTTACAAACGGAAAATGTGTAAGATTAGATAAGTGTGCCGAAATAGAAGGAAAATCTGTACTGACGATTTCTTCAATACAGTTCTTTGATTTTTTGTTAACTAACTTTCTTTATCTAAATTATCATAAAGTCATTTCGGTAGTTACTGGTGAAGTTAAAGCACAAATAGAGCATTTTTATCAAAGTGTTACACGCGATGTTGGTTCTTTTTCTTTTGAAAGAATAATTGCAAAAAAACAATTATCAAATCTGTTTGCAATTTCTTGTATTATCTCAGATGGTGAAAGATATTTAATTACCAAACGCAACGGAAGTGTTGGTATCTCAAATAATTTTTACTCTACTACTGCTACCGGTATTATAGATGATGAAGATTTCATGACTGAAGATCCTGTGTTATCTTGTTGTCAACGCGAAATTGCTGAAGAAATAGGCTATGGCATCCCTATTACTGATATGAAGTTTAGACATATTGTAAGTGGAGATGATAAAATTCAGCCAATAGCTCTTATTGACGCGAAAGTTGATAATATCTTAAGAGTAGTAGATTGTATAAAATCTAATAATAGTTTTTTAGCGGAAAGTAGCGATTATGCCTTATATTCAAAAGACGACATACGCAAACTTTTAGCCAATAATAATGCGCTCCTCACATCAGCAGGGAGAACACATTTAGAAATTGCGATAAGGTAGAAAAGTTATGTGGTAGCTTAAGATATCTTGAAAGGTCAAAAGCATATTTTTTCAACTCTTTTTTAGAATATTTTGTGGTGTTATGTTTATAAAGAAAATGGGTTGGAAAAATTTCCAACCCACCCAAAATAAAACGATTTTCTCTTTGTAAAGATTAACGTTTTGATAAAAGACAATAGCTTTTTATATTGCAAAATCAGTTGATCACACCATCAAAACCTCTATGTGAAGATGCTGTAAAGACGATAAATTATATATTATTTATAGCTTTTCCTTTTTTATCGAAAGATTTTAAGACTTTGGTGCGTTTACCTTTTTCCCATTCTTCTTCTGATTGTAATTTTCCGTTTTCATAATATATTTTTCCAATCCCTTCCTTTTTACCATCAAGATATGAATATTCGCTTTTTATATTGCCATTTTCGTAATATCTTTTACTTATACCATTCTCTTTTCCATTTTTATAAACTAGGATGGCTTCTTTTTTTCCGCTTTGGTAATATAAAATAACTTCACCTTCTTCTTGACCATTAATCATATTTTTTTCTGCCTTCAATTGACCTTTTTCATAATATTCTTTGGATTTTCCGTTTTCTTTTCCGTTGCTGAAGATGGTTTCTTTTCCAATATTTCCATTTTCGTAATAATATATGAACTCACCATCAGGCTTTCCATCTTTCCAATTTTCATCTGATTTTAATTGTCCGTTTTCGTAGTATGTCTTGCTTTTTCCTTCTTGTTTATCATTTATATACTCGGCTTCGCCATATAGAGAACCACTATTATAATATACTTTTAATGTACCATTTCGAAGATTATTTTTCCATGGAGTTTCGCCTAATAATGAGCCGTCTTCAGCATAATCTTTAGATATCCCCTCTACTTTGTCTTTGTGATAGGGAATTTCCCTTCTTAATATACCGTGCTGATCATAAAATTCAGTTACCCCTTCTTTCATTCCATCAACAAGATGTCCATTTATCATAATATTTCCGGACTGGTCAAATTCTTGATATACGCCATCTGGCTTACCATCTTTCCATGACATTTCAGATTTTAATATTCCGTTATCATAATACTCTTTACATATTCCATTTGCTTTACCATCTTTAAAAAGATAATCCGTTTCAAGTATTCCGTTATGGTAATATGATTTTCCCTCGCCATTAAGTTTGCCTTTTTTCCACGTTGCAACAGATTTTAACTTTCCGTCGTCAAAATATTCTTTTCTAATGCCATCTTGTTGAGAATCAACATAATTTGTTGAAACAATCAAAATCCCATCTTGATTATAATATTCAGCTGCTCCGTTTAGCCCTATATCTTCAAAATTTTCTACACTCTTTAAAACGCCGTCTCTGTAATATTCTTTGGTTAGGCCTATTCTTTTATCATTTTTATATGTTGTTTCTCTTTTTAATTGTCCATCATTATAATATGATTTTGCAACTCCCTCACGCTTTCCGTCTACATAAGGTATTTCTTCCAATAAAATTCCATTTTCAGTATAGTGTTTTAATGGACCGTGGTGTTTTCCGTCTTTCCAAGTTGCTTCAAATTCTATTTTTCCACTTTCGTAATAAAACTTTCTAGTGCCATTTATAGGACCATTGTTTTTATCTTTACAAACAAAAATACCATATTCATTTGTTCTACAATCAGTATTGTTATATTCATAAGATTTCGTATTCTTCTTCAAAAAAACATTAAGAAGCCCTCCGACACATATACATAAAACTAAAACAATTATTCCTATATAAACGCGCTTCTTTTTGATATTTAATTTTGTTTTTTTCATAAATGGCTCCTTAAATTAATGTTTTTTGAGTGCATCAATTGATACATCTTGAATGGTAATTTAGTAAATTAGAAATGTCAAAGGTTATGTGAATATTATGTAAACACAAAAAAATGGGTTGGAAAATTTTCCAACCCACCCAAAATAAAACGATTTTCTCTTTTGTGAAGATTAACGTTTGCTGAACTGGTAAGAACGGCGAGCTTTGGCAAGACCGTATTTTTTACGTTCAACAACGCGGTCATCACGGGTCAAGAAACCGGCTTTCTTCAATACAGCACGCAATTCCGGCTCGTATTCGTTAAGAGCTTTGGAAATACCGTGTTTGATAGCACCGGCCTGACCAGACAAGCCACCACCGCTAACTGTGCAAACTACATCAAATTCGTTTACACGGTTGGTAACTTCAAACGGCTGGTTGATAACCATTTTCAAAACAGGACGAGCAAAATATTCGTCAATGTTTTTGCTGTTTACGGTAATGTTGCCTTTTCCGGGTTTGATCCATACGCGGGCAACAGCGTCTTTTCTCTTACCGGTAGCATAAGCACGGCCGAGTTTGTCGCGGTTTGGTTTGCGAGTTTCGGTCTTTTCAGCAGCTACGGTTTTAATATCTTTTAATGATTCAACTTTAGCCATTACAAAGCACTCCTCTTATTCTTCGGGTTTTTGGCTGCGAGATCCAAAACAATCGGATTTTGTGCAGCATGAGGATGATTTTCACCGGCATAAACTTTGAGCTTGGTCATTTGTTGACGACCAAGAGGATTGCGTGAAATCATTCTCTCGACGGCTTTTTCAATTACACGACCAGGGAATTTGCCTGCCAAAATCTTTGCAGGTGTGGTCTCTTTGATGCCGCCAATCCAACCGGTGTGTCTGTAATAAACTTTGTTGGTCATTTTCTTACCGGTCAATTTTACTTTATCTGCATTGATAACGATAACATAGTCACCGCAGTCAAGGTTGGGAACAAAGCTGGGTTTGTGCTTGCCACGCAAAATCTTTGCAACTTCGGCAGCCAAACGGCCAAGAACAACACCTTGAGCGTCAACTACATACCACTTTCTTTCAATGTCAGAAGGTTTTGTAGCGTAAGTGTTCATATTTTCTCTCTTTTATAAATATGGGTTAAATTCTTGGCTAATATACATTAAGATATTTTGTTGTCAACATAAAAAAACATATAAAAATCAAATAATTGATTGGCGGTATTATAATACCGTTTGTTAAGTTGTTGTTTTTGCTGATTTGTTTGCAAATTCATTTTAAAGAAAAAGGCGGTTATTTTACCGCCTTTTATTTATTACCTGTTGCACCTTATTTTTGAATGTCCGCAACGACTTTCATTGAAACAATCTTGTCCGGATCGGTAACCATGCCGTTGGCACCTGTGCCACGTTTGATGTTGTCGACATATTCCATACCGGCAATTACCTGCCCCCAAACAGTATATTGCCCATCGAGGAAGTTGGAATCTTTGAAACAGATGAAAAACTGGCTGTCTGCAGAATCAGGATCAGAAGCTCTGGCCATTGAAACTGCACCACGGCGGTGTGGCTTGTTGTTGAACTCGGCTTTCAAATTTTTTCCGCTGCCGCCGGTACCATTGCCCAAAGGATCGCCGGTTTGAGCCATAAAGCCCTCAATTACACGGTGAAATTTAAGACCATCATAAAAGCCCTGACGAACGAGTTCTTTAATGCGGGCAACGTGGTTGGGGGCAACATCGGGAAACATTTGAATAAGTACATCTCCGTCTTTGAGTTTTAAGAGCAATGTGTTTTCGGGATCATTGACCTCATAGGCATTGGCCGTGCCAAAAGACAAGCCCAACATTAACAATAAACTGCTGATAATTTTTAACATTTTAATATCTCCTTTAATTTATACAATTCTTCTAAGGCTTCTTTAGGGCTCAAACTGTCGGGATTGAGCTGTTCAAGAGCTTCTAACACCGGCGATTTTACAACTGTCGGCTTGGTTTGTTCTTTGAGCACGGCAAACAAAGGCAAATCGTCTGCCAGCTCTTTGATATTGCTGTTCTTTTTGTCATTCTCAAGTGAGGAAAGCACCTGCTCTGCCCTTTTGATGACAACCTCAGGCAGTCCGGCAAGTTTTGCAACATGAATACCATATGAACGGTCAGCGGCGCCGTCAATTACTTCATGCAAAAAGATAACTTCGTCATTAAACTCTTTTATTTTCATACAATGAAGCGACATTTTATGCAATTTGTTGACCAAAGATGTCAGCTCGTGATAGTGGGTTGCAAACAGAGCTCGACTGCGGTTGACCTCGTGTAAGTGCTCGACCACTGCCCAAGCGATTGATAATCCGTCAAATGTAGCCGTACCACGTCCGATTTCATCAAGAATTACCAGTGAGCGTTCGTCGGCTTGATTCAAAATGCCGGCGGTTTCTACCATTTCAACCATAAAGGTAGAACGCCCACGAGCCAAGTCATCAGAGGCTCCGACACGTGAAAATAGTTTGTCTACAACGCCGATACGTGCCGATGTTGCCGGAACGTATGATCCGGCTTGTGCCATAACTGCAATCAGGGCATTTTGGCGCAAAAATGTTGATTTACCAGCCATATTGGGACCGGTAATCAGCCAAATATTGCTGTTGGCACCGCCAAGGATACAATCATTGCCTACAAAACTGCCACTATGCTCGTCATCAAGGGTGGCTTCAACAACCGGATGACGACCTTCAATAATCTCAAAATCAAGGCTTTCATCAACAACCGGACGGCAATAGTTTTTTTCTACCGCAAGGTCGGCTAAGGCAGCACCGATATCAAGCTCGCCTATGGCCTTAGCCGTGCGTGAAATGTCATCAGAAGCGGCTTTCACCAAAGTCAAAAGGTCGTCAAACAGTTTGAGTTCAATGGCCAAAGCCTTATCAGAAGCTGTGCGAATTTGGTTTTCAACCTCAGTCAGCTCCACTGTGGTAAAACGTACGGCATTTAAAACCGACTGGCGATGAATAAAATTTTTGTTTTCAAGCATTTCGGTCGCAAATTTGACAGGAACTTCAACAAAATAACCTATCAAATTGTTATACTTAATTTTGAGGTTAGCTATACCGGTGTCGGCGGCATATTTTTCCTGCATCTTCAAAATAATCTGGTGGCTGTTGTTTTTAAGCTCACATAGCTCGTCTAACGGCGGATAATATCCCTTGGCAATAAAGTTGCCGTCACGAGCCAGCAAGGGCAATTCATCCTTTAAGGCACGGTCAATCTCATCAACCAGATTTTCGTGATTGCCAAACTTGTTGATTATGGCAGAAACGGCTTCAGCATGCTTGGCAACAATATTGTCTGTGCCAAAATTGAGAATATTTTTGATTTGCGGCAACAATGCAAGAACCGATGCAACAGCACGCAAATCACGCGGTCCGCCGCGACCGAGACTCAAACGAGAAACTGCACGCTCAATATCGGCACTCCCTTTAAGCAATGTACGGATTTTGTCGCGGGCAGTCGGAGAGTTTACAAAAAAATCAACGACATCAAGACGTGCATTAATCTCGTTTACATCAAGCAATGGTCCGGCTATACGGCTGGCAAGCATTCGAGCCCCGACACCGGTTACAGTGCGATCAATAACGCCTAAAAGAGAGCTGTTACGGATTGCTGATGACGACTCTGTCAGTTCAAGACTGCGGCGGGTGGCTGCATCTATCTCCATGACATGGTGTTGATATATTTTAGTCGGTTTTTCAATCCGCGGGATTTGCCCTTTTTGGGTAGTTTCTACATAGTCAAGCAACACACCGGCGGCGGTAATCTCTGCCCGAGAAAAAGAGCCGAAAACATCAAGGGTTTGTACATGAAAAAATTCAAGCAAATTATGTTTGGCATTTTCACTGTTAAAACGTGCTTGAGGCAAGACTGAAAGCTGGCGACGATAATCGTTGAAAACCTCAAATATTGCCGGTGTTTGCAAGTAGCTGTCCGAAACCAAAATTTCAACCGGATTAAGGCGAGAAAGTAACCCCTGAAGTTGGGATTTTTCGTTGGAAGAAACTATTATATTCTCAATAAAAAAATCTCCGGTCGAGAGGTCAAGCCATGAAGCGGCAAGAGAATCGTTTTGTCGGCAGAGGCTGAGCAAAAAATTGTTTTTGCGAGTGTCAAGAAGATTGTCTTCAGTCAATGTGCCGGCGGTAACCAGTCGGATAACATCGCGTTTTACAACTGATTTGTAGCCGCGTTTTTTAGCTTCAGCCGGATCTTCCATTTGTTCGCAGATAGCAACTTTGTAACCCTGTTTTATCAGGCGGGAAAGGTAGCTTTCATAAGCATGAAAAGGTACACCGCACATGGGAATCGGATCGCCGTTATATTGTCCGCGCTTGGTCAAAGTGATGTCCAAAGCCTTGGAGGCTTTTATTGCATCTTCAAAAAACATTTCATAAAAATCACCCATGCGGTAAAAAAGCAGATATTCAGGATACGCCTTGCGTGTCTCAAAATATTGCTCAAGCATTGGTGTCATACCATTTTTTTCTTTTTTTTCTGCAGTCATTGTTATCTTGTTTTATGTTTATTAAATTTAAACGTATTATATATTAGTATTCTTCATAGTCCATGTTTTTAGAGGATTTATACAATGTTTAAGCATCATAGCAAGATTTTTGAAATTGAAAAAGACTCAGGGTTTGCAACTCGCGTTTTAATGTTATCAATGCCTTCTGCACTGGTGTTTATGATGTTGGTGGCCTTACACTTGTTGCCGGCAAGTATTGCAATTATGGGCTATGCATCCATTGTATTGTTTAATCTGGTGTGGTTGTTTCCGATTACATTTGAGATGCAACAGCTGAAAAAATATATTTTTAAACTTTCTCAAGACGGCGGAGCAGATGTTGACAGTATTTATATGTCCGAAACCGAAACTCAAGATATTATTGATGCCATTAATGAAATGCATCATTTTTGGAGCAACAAGGCTGAAGATCTTGAAGCGCAGACAATTTCCGATACCGCCGTATTGGATTCTTTGCCTGACCCGATTTTGATGATTGATAAAATCGGAAATGTATTGGGAGCAAACGCATCTGCACATAAGTTGTTAGGGGAAAATATTACTGAGCGAAAAGTTGAAGAAATTATATCATCAAATAATTTTATAAATGCAGTAGCCAGAGTTTTGAAGCAAGAGAGTGAAGCAGAAAGTTTGATTTTTTATGTTTCAAATAAATCTTCCAATGAAGAAGATGAACAAAAGAAGTTGTACGCTCATATCAAGCGATTGCCTTGGGTATCAAAGGGTAAAGCCGTGGCCGTAATATCTATTTATGACCTGACAAAGGCAATGAAAATAGAAAAAATGCAATCTGACTTTGTTGCTAATGCCAGTCATGAATTAAGAACCCCGCTATCCATAATTTCCGGTTTTATTGAAACACTACAAACCACCGCTAAAAATGATCCGGAAGCACAAAAAATGTTTTTGAATATCATGCAAGAACAAGCCGGATATATGGCGACACTTATCGAAAACCTGCTATCGTTGTCAAGGATAGAACTAAATCAAGACCAGTCACCTGAAGAAAAAATCATAATTGCGCCGATTATAGATGATGTTATTCAAGCATTGACCTTAAAAGCAAATGAAAGAAATATAAAATTCAACGCTGATATACCCTCACAGCTTCCGGCAATAACTGCAGATCATGCTCAATTTCATCAGCTGATGCAAAATCTGTGTGATAATGCGATTAAGTATGGGGAAGATGGAAGCAAAATTAAAATCAGCGTAAAGCTGTGTGATGACATTCCGCTATCTACTTCATATCTGGTAGCAAGCGGTCCGGCCGTTGCAATATCCGTTAATAACCGGGGGGCGGTAATTGACAGTGAAGATATTAATCGATTGACCGAACGATTTTATCGTATGCAAGTGCATAAGGATAAAAACATAAAAGGTACAGGATTGGGGCTGGCTATTGCCAAGCACATCATCATGCGACATCATGGTAATATGAAAGTGACTTCCTCAAAACGATACGGCACAACTTTTACCATCTATCTACCGGTAGAGCAGCCCAAACATTAGTTATCAACTTCAGGTGAAGGATATATAATCACCGGTTGAGTAGTATCAATATCATTACTCTGATTGATGTTCTGCAGGGGCAACTTGTAGAAGTGAATAAAAGTTACAGGTTTCATGTCAGTAGCTTTTTCAATGCGTCGACGAATTTGCACACGAATATAGTCAAGAATTGACACTTCATTATATTTCAAATCTATAACAGCTTGTGGCAAAAGGGCTGAAACATCATCGACAATTTTATCGCGCAGAACAGAAAATTTATCAGGTTCGAGAATATCTTTTGAAGAAACTCGCAAAGCCAGTAATTTCCATTGCTCATCAAAAATAACGCTGATAAAAACACTCCCGTTGTATGCTATTTGTTTCCGTCGTCTGACGACTTCAGAATTGAGAGAAATAATTTCTTTACGGTCGACGGCCAAAATATCGGTCGGAACGTCATCCGCCGGAGTGACACTGTCTTTAGTTATGAGCAGACTTCCACCGTTGATAACGCTGACAACTTCTCGGATGCCGCAAGTTTCAGCAAAATATTTATGTTCACGGATAAATTTCTTTTCTCCGTGAACGGGAAGCACTATTCTGGGACGGAGCAATTCATACATCGCTTTGAGTTCTGCTTTACTTCCGTGACCTGATGTATGCACAAGTGCATCGGCATTAGTAATAACATTTACTCCCTGAGCGATCAACTTCTCCTGCATATCCTTGATTTTTTCTTCATTGCCGGGAATAATTTTTGATGAAAAAATAGCAGTATCGCCTTTACCGAGTTTGACATAACGGCTTTGTCCGTTGACTATTGATGATAATGCACTGCGGTAATTGGCCTGTGAACCGGTGCAAATATAAAGTGCTTTGTCTGCAGGTATTGCTGAGGCCTCTTTGATGTTATAGCAATTTGGAATATCATCTAAATACCCTAACTCTTTAGTAATTCGTGCATTGTTTATCAGGCTGCGGCCCATTAAAATCGGGGTACGTCCGGCGGCATCGGCTGCCATAATTAAACTTCTAAGTCTGGTCAAATTTGAGGCAAAGCAGGTTGCAATCACCGTATTGGGCAGTGAAGGAATAAGCTCAAGCAGGCATTTGCGAACTTCGGATTCACTAGGTAACTCTTTATCAACCATAATATTGGTTGAATCACAGACCAGCATATCAACGCCGGCTTGTCCAATCTCTTTAAGGCGTTGATAATCAGTGTGCAATTCCTTAATGCGACCATCATCAAAACGCCAGTCTGTAGCATGAACAGTCGTTATATTTCCTGTCTTGATGACAAGGGCTGATGTTTCGGGCACAGAGTGAACAACAGAAACAAATTCGACTTCGAAGTGCGGAAGTTTAACAATCGGATTATCTTTAACAGAGTAAATTTTGGCACTATCCTCAAGATTATATTCGCGCAAGCGGTTTTTGACGAGACCGACTGTATAACTATTTGCATATATAGGACAATTTAAGATTGGCAAAATGTGTGCTATGGCACCAAAGTGATCTTCATGAGCGTGGGTGATAAATATACCCTCAAAATCTTGAGCATAGTTAGCAAAAAAAGAGGCATCAGCAAAACATAAATCCATGCCCGGATATTCATCATTTAAAAAACCATATCCCGCATCAACCATGATAAATTTGCCGTCATGGGCATAGACGTACATATTCATGCCGATTTCAACAGCACCACCGAGTGCTACAAAATATAAACCTTCTTTGTTAAAAATACTCATTACTTTTTATCTTCTCCATTTTTATCAAAAAATACATCACCGGCATTGATATCTATTACTTTGCCATCAAGTGTTTCCAGCTGCAGTGTTCCTTCTGAACTGACCCCTTTGAAAACACCGTGTAATTCATTTTGTGCTGTGTGTACAGTGATTGGAAAGCCAATACCCTTTGCATGTTGCAGCCATTGAGAAACTACGACCGGCATACCTTTGGTTGTATATAATTGCAACAAATTGTCAAATTCATCAAGATATAATTTTAGAAAATCCGTATAACTGCAGTCTATGCCGTCAGACTGCAGACTGGTTGTAGGGTACAGCAGGGAATTGCTGTCGGGAGCATATTTTATATTGACACCTATGCCGATGACAATGGCGTCTTTTTCTCCTCGTTCCAGCAATATGCCTGAAACTTTGCAATTGTTAAGTAATACATCGTTTGGCCATTTAAGTTCAACCTGAGCATGAGGAGAGATTTTTAAAATTGTGTTTAGAACCGATAAAGATGCAATAAACGGCATCGCTCCGCTCTCTTTTTGCGGCCAGTTAAAAAGTTGCGACATAAAAAGGTTGCCGTCAAGACTTATCCAGTTGCGTCCGCGTCGCCCTCGTCCTTTGGTTTGCCTGTGCGCCGTAATTACCAGTTTTTGCTTTGGAGCGAGATTCTTGCTCAACCGCAGTGCTTCATCGTTAGTGCTGCCAACCTCGTCATAATCAAGCCATATCCATGATTTTAATTCTGTTAATTCGGTCATTAAAATACTGCCACCAACATAAGTTCAACATCGTGCATCAGATATTTGGGATTGATGACCGCCAACAGCATGATGACAACATTAATAAACATCCACCAATAAACACCTTTATCAACAATATCAAAAGTGTTATCCCGCGGTTCGAAATATACTACGGTAATAATTTTAAGGTAAGCGTAAGCCAATATCAGCATTGAAAACAAAATGGCAGATAACAATATAAACCTGTGTCCGATAACCAGGCTGTTTATGACTGAAAGCTTACCCAAGAAACCTAAAAGCGGAGGTGTTCCAATCAATGAAATCATAAATACCAGTAATGCTGCAGACAAAAATGGTCTTTGGGTTGCCACTCCTTTAATATCTCCGAGGTTAAACATATATTTGCCCTTGCTGCGGTAACCATAAAATACTGTATAAATTCCGCACATAGCAACGACATAAACAAGCATGTATGTAAATGATGACATGAGGTTATTATCATTAATAGGGAACAAAACTAAAAGAGTTACGCCAATGTAATATAAACCGCTGAATGCAAAAATTTTACGTAAATTATTTTCACTGTTGGCTCCAATAGCTCCGATGAAAATTGATAGAATACCAAACGCTATAAAAACGGTATTAAACCAACTGAGAAGAGGATAAAAGGCATTGACACATACATTTACCAGACATGAAAAATATGCAAAAATCGGAACTACGGAAAGATATCCGGCAACCGGAAGTATACATTTTCCGACAACGTTGGAAAACCAAAAATGAAACGGAGCAACACCCATCATCAGCAAAATGCCTCCCATTATACAGGCGCACAAAAAGTGGTGTTGCCAAATTAAATTGGAGCGAACTTCAAGAAATTGTTCTATGCTATTGTATTGCAATGTATGAAAGTAATATTGCAAGCCGACAACACCTGTAACCATCGCGGCGGCAACCGCCAAGGATAGTGCCAAATAATATATGATATGTCTGTGTTCCTCCTGAGGCTTTTCAATCATAATGAGAAAAACATTGGCAATAAATGTTAAACTCAGCCCCCCGCATAGTAACGCCATATTATATGCCGAAATGGCAATCGAAAATCCCAAAAGATTGAACAATAATGTAATGTAAAACATAAAACTCGGCATATTTTTACTGACAAAACGCTTGGCAGATAAATAACAAATGATAAATGTAAACAAGTAAATGAGGATCTTAAACAAGGTTGTGAACGAGTTATTGTGAATGTAGTCACCGATATTTCGATTGTAGAATACCGCGGTTGCTAAAGCGGCAATAAAAATAAATATTCTACTTAAGCTATAAAAGGTCTTTGGCGTGTTTGAATGGCGAAAAATTCTGACAATAATTAATGTCAAAATGCCAATAAGAAGAACAATTTCAGGTAAAAGAGCTATATATTCTGTCAGCATAGGCTACTCCATGTACCATAACGGGTTAATAAATGATATGATTGTCAAAACCATTGCTGCACTCAATGCTGCAACCACCGATGGTGGTATGTCGTTGACTGAACCAACATTTTCTGCAGTCTCGGTTTCCGAATATTTAAGGTAAAAAAGGTGTTGCAGCAAGCTTATTGAACTTAAAACAATGGCAAACAATATAAAAAGTGCCATTTTAAGGTTGTAGGTCAATAGTCCGGCAAATATAAACATGTTGTTCAAAAACATTGAAGACAAAGGTAAACCTACCGCGGCAAGGACAAAAAATGATAAGATAAATGATGATTTTTTAAGATTTGTTAAAATACCACGTTCGGAAGTGCCGTTTTGTTGACGCTCTCTTTCAAGGTGAGCAACTATAATTTCTATTGCGGCAACAATTATCAGCCATGAAAAAATTGAAAAACCAATGTTGCTCAGCAGCGCATCTGTCGGCAATAGGGCTCCCAAAAGATAAAGAATATAATATATTGTCATATAAGAAAAAATCTTATAGTGAATATCGCGATTACTGAAACCTATCAGTGCAATTACAACCATTGTAACAATGCTGATAATTTCAAGCGCGAGCAGGTATGGCTCAATTATGTCAGGTGCAGTTAGCGGAAAAAACCTGATAAGTCCGTAAACACCGGTCAAAGGAAGAATGTTGGCAATTATAAAAACCAAGGGGTTAGAAATGTTGACGTTGACTGATGAAATCCAATAATGAAACGGCCATATCGGGATACGCGAAAGAAAAGCTATAAATATAGCACCCCAGACAATAAGCTCAAGGTTATGACTTAAAACTGCTTTACTTATGTCTTGTATGTTGACATTTTGATAATTGAATAAAATGCATAAGGCCATAAACAGAAGTGACGCCCCAAGAAGATTATATAAAAAGAAACGATACAAAATGTCTTGGCGGTGCATATCGCCCATCATTCCAACCAACATAAACAACGGCAGCAGCATCGCTTCAAAAAATATGTAGAATGAAAATAGATCTGCTGCAAGCAGGTAACCAGTCATCATCTCCAAAAACAACAGCGCAAAGATGACCTGCGTCTTTTGGCGGTATGTGTTATTGCGCACGCCAATAAGCCCGAGCAATATAGCAAAATGGACTGCAGCAAGTAGCGAGAGCGAAAACTGGTCTATTGTAAATAAAAATTCTATTTTCGGGGTGTTGAGCCACTCAAATCTTTCAAGCAAAGGTGTCGCGCTATCAGAGAGATTTATGGTTTGTCCGACAATGTATAAGACAATCAAATTTGATATTACAGTCAAAATCCCCACTGAGAGAACATTTGACCCATTACTTTCCGGGCTCTCTTTAGATATGGAAGAGAACAGTATACCCAACAGCGGTACACTCATTAAGATGGTAAGCAACATATTGGGATTATCTATCATTTAGTCACTCCATTGTAATAAGCAAATGTAATAATAAATATTCCTAAAAGAGTAAATATTGTACTGCTTAGAACACTATTGGCATGAAGACGACGAAATACAAAAATCATAAATCGGATAGCGTTTTTGATTGATGAGATAACCGTCCTTTCCAAAAAAACTATATCAACCAGCAGACGTAATGCGCGCCCAATAATTGATATCGGGGCAAAAAACAATGTGTTGTACAACAGAGTTATATAATCACTTTCTTGCACTAATGCAGATTGAAGCAAAGGTTTTAGTTTGTGTAACGGGTTGAGTAAGAAAACAGTACTCCATAACACAAATATTGCTATTTCATACGGCCATAAATCAATAATTTCACGATTATTGTGTGCATATATTGCAAAAATCACTAAAACAGGAAGCGCGTTCAATAAATTGCTTTTGAACGATAATTTATTATTTGCAAAGGTGTAATCAAATTTGTCTGCCATAAGTATGGCTGTGGCAAAGCCTAAACAAAACTCTCCGGCTATTGCAAGGATAATGTTTGCGGAGGATAGCTTCCACCAAGAAAGCATATAAAGTGACACTACCAATATTGTCGGCAACATATGAAAATTGTAAACTTGTTTCCAATGTGATGCTTTCTTGTTGTCTGTGTGAACGAGTGCCAGCCAAGAATTAAATAAAAACGCGGCAGTTAAGAAGGTAAAAAATGAAGTCTGAGAAAATACCGGTAACCATGCAAAACAACCAAATGACAGTCCCCAGAAAATCATCCCCATATATGCCAATTTTCGTTTTGGGTCACCAACTATCAGCACACTCAGAAAACCCCACAATATTGTCATTACGGCAAAAATGCGCAGCAGTATGTAGGAATATTGCGAAATGTTCAATAGCCCGTGCAGGGTGTTAAGAATTATAATTCCCATAAGCGGAGTGGCTACAAACATGATAAAATTGATGCGGTTTGGCGTCAGGAGCGAAATTTTTTGGTAGGCTGTGTGAAACATAGCCATACCTGATTTGGTAAATGCACAAATCAGCAACATTATTACAATATAATCGCGATGATGCCAGCTTGAAGAATAATCTTCTAGCCGCATGATATTAATATTGCCGTGCTGCCCTAAAATGATTGCTAAAATATTCAATAGTAAAAAATCTGCAAAAAAATTGGCGTATATATATTTTCTTTTTCCTTCATAGTGGTTGATTGTGCTATATACAACGACGTCTGCCATACCGACTGCAGCCAGCAGTTGTAAATAATTGGAGGAGCACAGTGCTATCAAGACAAGCACACAGTTGATTGATACAAGACCATTCATGTTGTTGGTATGACTGTCATCAGAAGATAGCAAATTGTAGTAAAATGCTAATATACTAAGCACAACAACGCCCAAAGCCGCAGTTTTTGCTGCCCGAAGCGGGTTGAGATTTATACTTATAGAAAAATTAGGCATTGCGTTCCAGATTATTGATATATCGGAAGAAACACTCTTGCCGGTGAGAGCCAACACTCCATATACAAAAGACAGTGCCAGCAAAATAGTCCAAATTCCGACAATGCGTTTTTGGGGCGCGAAAAAAGAAAAAACGCCTGATATCAGCATGATAAATACAAAATTTATTAACATAGCGTGCCTAATGTAATTAACACTTAATTTGCTTTAACAAAAAACAAGGGCTTAGAAAGCCCCTATTATATATTCACAATAATTACTTGTGGATAAATATCCTATGCAAGAGCCTTAAGACTGCGAACGACTCGAACAGGGACTTTGTATTCACGAGCAACGTCATCATTCTCAATTTCAACCATGAGAACTTCATTAACTGATTTCAGCGGCATACGTGCCTCATTATTAATAGAGTTAAGCATAAAAGCACTCTCACGGCTGCGGTACAGCAAAGCCTGTTCACCGCCATCATATACCAAACGCGGATTTTCGGGGCCACCTTCACGATATTCAATGATAATTAAAATTTCACCGGCAGCATTTTGTAACATATCATAGCGTCCAGACTTTTGTGTACTCTTCTTTTCCGTCATTTTACTAACCTCACATTCTCGGTTTGAAATCAAAATTTGTGATGATGATAACACACAATTATTAACAAATAAACTATTTTTTATATTTTATTGATTTTTTTATTGACGGGTGATTTTTTATGGATTATACAATAGCTCGTTGTGTGAGGGCTCGTAGCTCAGTTGGTAGAGCATTTGACTTTTAATCAAAGGGTCGTGGGTTCGAATCCCGCCGGGCTCACCAATAAAATAAAGACCGCCTGCAAAGGTGGTCTTTTTTCGTATCCTTAAAAGGGCGGGCTTCGAACCCAAGGGT
>JBGULQ010000014.1:0-19399 GCA_045116295.1 Alphaproteobacteria bacterium | reverse complement strand
CAGGCGTTAGATGCTACGACAGATGGCAACAATAATACTTTTGCTGCTGTATACTCAACCAACGCAACTCGTAACTGTGGTGGTAAGCATGTTGAAAAACTTCCTGATTTTTCTAAGCTTCCTGATCAGCTGATAGAAGATCGTCTTCCTGATAAAGCTCCAGCTAATGTTCCGGTTTCTCAAGGTGGTGCCGGATGTGGTGTTGGTAATCCAGAGTGCTTGAAATGGGAAATGTAATTAATATTATAAGGGAGCAAATTTTGCTCCCTTTTTTAATGTATAAAATAGAAAAATCATAACATAAAAACGTCATCCCTCGATTTTGCTTGCAAAATCGTCCAGGGATCTACAACTTTTTAAGAAATATTGAAGATGCCTTGACCTCGGACAGCTGTCCTCGGAGGCATGATAAGTTGTTTGTTGTCATTAAAATAAAAAACAGTCATCCCTATTTTTTGACTTGTCGAAAAACTCCAGGGATCTTCCTTATTTTCTTCAATAATAACTCACCCATAAACACAATTAGTTATGTATGATTTTTATGGTTTGTAGGTTATAAATTTTATTCTTCTTCGGGCTCTTTTAGTTTTTCAAGGCTTTGATAAGCTTTGGAAATATCTGATTTTATTTGTTTTATTTGTGAGCTCATGCCGGCATTTTCGTATATGTAAAGTGCGTCATGGAAGCATGATAAGGCTTCTTGAATCAGGGTGATATCGTCCTGCAGACGTCCCAAAAAATATTCAATATTACCGATTTTTTCTTGAATAATTGCCCATGATTTGGGGTCATTTTTTTCGGTAATAACTTTTTGCTGGTTTTTGTATGCTTGAATTGAAAGTTCACAGATTTCACGGCTTTGGGTGAGATGTCCGAGATTGTGTAGCAAATAGCCGAGTTGACCTTGTATTTGCCCCCAAAAATCAGGGAAAAGAACTTGGGTATATACTTTTTCGGCCTCTCTTAGTTGAAATACGGCATCGCGCAGGGCCTGAATGTCTTCAGTTTGTTTCCAGTAGCTTACATAAAGCTCCGAAAGTTTGTAGCAAACATAGCCATAATCGTAGGGGTAGGTATATTTGCTCAAATATTTTTGTGCGGTTTGATAGTTTTTTATGGCCGGTCGAAAATATGAGGTGGGGTGGCTGGCCATATAGTTGGTGGCGCAGTCATATAATTGCCCCAGATGATAATATATGCAGCCCAGATGTGTCGGTTGGGTAATTTTGCTTTGTTGTTTTAAGGCATCCTCAAAAATATTGCGGATTATCTTGAAATCACTGTCATATGAGCTGTCATAAGCCAGACTGAGATATATTATACCTATAAAGTTTAGGACATATGGCATATATTCTTCATCAAGGGATTGAACAGAATCAATTTTTGCTAGCCGGTTAACAACTTTGCGTAATAAGTATTTTTTATAAATTTGGTATTCACGCGAGGTGTTATTGACGGCACTTAAAATAGCTCCGTACAAAAGCAATAGCAACTCTGATGGAACTTTGTTGTTTGGAGCGTCAACAACACTTGATGGCAGATAGAAGCTATCCATAAGCGAAATAAAAGCACTGCTCTCGTCATTATATTGACCATTGTTTTGAAAATTGAGGCGAATTTTATCGTTATCACGATAACCCCATATAATTACATCAGACGATGTTTGTTTAAGCATAGATTGTCCGGTGTCTATAAGGTCAAAAATGTTACGACTTTCAAGGTTTAAGAACGAATGATCAAAGTTGTCAACATAGGCTTCTACCTGCAAGCCCTCGCAAGAACTGAGGGCGTTGGCCAGATTGTTAGCACCGCAATTGCTGATGTTGTCATAAAAATCGGCAACAAGTATCTTAAATTTTGGACCGGCAAAGGTAGCCTCTGATGGTTCAGGGGAAGTATTTTTATTTTTTGATTTTTTATTCCAAAATTTCCAAGTCATTAGAATTTGTCTTCCTCGTCAATATGTTGTTTAAGGTCGTTAATTTGTTCTTGCATGTCTTCAAGTGCGTTACGAGCAACATCATTTGCGGTTTGTTTTTCAGGGTGAAGATCGTGCAAACGATATAATAACCACACCGTAATAAGGGTAGAAACCAAAATAAGCGAGAACTTGTTGGGCGAAAGTGCCTGAAAACTACCAAAAAACAGCAATAGTAATTGAATGCGGTATGAAAAAGATATGGCATTTTCCGGTGCTATTCCATTGTGGATTGCTTGTGCGCAGGCGGTATTCTGCATGATGTTTTTATACTGCGGAGCAAATGAACACCAGAGGAGAAATGCTATTGCTAAATCTATGACTAAATATAAATTGTAAATTATGACACATCCAAGGGCGTTTTCTGTCGTGGCCCATGTCATAAGCGCAAAAACGATAAACCCTATGCAGATGGTGTCGATATTGCTTAATTTTGCGCGTGCCGGATAACGGTTTATGGTAAATAATGCCAAAAATCCGGCGACAAACAACAATGCGATTATACCAATGAGCAAAGGAATGGCGTTGATAAAGCCTAAAACAGAAATGCCGGCGCAAATCGTGATTGCTTGGGTAAGGGTAATCGAATCTTCAGAGTTTGTATATTTGAAAATATAGCAGAATAATGTACATGCAGCTGTCAATAGCAGTTTGTTATAAAGCGGTGGAAAAGGAGTTATGGCTGCTAATGCATCTGCAGGTATGACTGATGCACATAATCCGGCACTGATGACTATAGCTATCGGGGTCAAGCGGGGAATTCGCTGATCAATGATATATATGAGCATGGATAGTAATAGAGGTAGTACAAGCTCCAGCATGGTCATTGAGGTTAGAAATTGAGCGCTGTCATAGAATAACAAAAAAGCCGTAACCGAAAATATGAGTATGCTGATACATAAGGGAAAGAATAAGTAGCGAGAATTGAAAGCAGCATCATTATGAGAGTTCACTCTGTTGTAGACTATGGCAGGCAGAAGAAAACAACAAAAAGCCAAAGCGAGAGTTATAAAAAAGGTGCTGTTCATCATAAAACCTCGTTTAAATACCAACATAAAACATTTATAATCTGAAACTTCTCTTTCTTCAACTACAATGTTGGAGATAAAACCAAGTTGTAGATTTTTTTCAGTATTTTGTAGGTTTCCGGAATGTTAATTTCTTTTGAAGCGGCCGTTTTTGTGATGACTGATGTCAATAAGTCAAATTCGTCTTTACCTCCGGATGAAATGGATTTGTGCAGTGGATAAATATAGTTGGCGGGAGTGTTGTATACATTTTTCATGACGGCATCGGGCGATATTTTTATTTGGTCACCGGCAGCGAGAGAGCAGAATTCATCAACCAGAGAGTGCAAAGTCGGAGTGTTAGTTTTGTCGCTTAAAATAGTTGACATTTTGCGATCCTCGGAAGCACTCCAAATGGAGCCGATGGCATATGGAATTATGTATTGCCAAAAACTCAGCAGGTGATTAATACTGCTTGTAGTATGAATTTTGGAGGAAGAAATAATATTAAGAACGGAGCGAAAGTCTTTTTGTTCCTGCGGGTTGCAAAGAACAATTTCGGGCTTGCGCCCGTCAAGAGTGAGCGAACCGCTGCGGTTGGTAATGTAGCCGTTGAAAAATGCGGGATATAAGTTTTGCGAGATAATGGCAAGCAAATATGAAAAATCTTTCAACGGGGTGAAACAGACAATCGGGGCGTTTTTAATTTTGGTGCTGTTGAATGAAGATAGTGCAGTGTTAAGATTGTTGGCGTAAGATGTTATTATTACCATTTTAGCCGGCTTTTCCATTGAAACTGCAGTGTTTAGGCTGCATTGCTGTTGGGAAAGATTGCGTTCGTCTTTTATTGAAATGTCAATTGCGGTAGGTATGGTCAGAGATGATAAACGTTCTAATAATAATATGATCTCGTGTCCGGCAGATTGTAATTGGTAACCGAGATAGTGCGCCAGTGCATTGTTGCCGATGATGTAAATTGGCTCATTCATATTTTACTCCTTTTGCAATTGTGCAATGAAAAAACCATCCATGCCACCTTCCGGACCGAGAATTGACGGAAGGCAACGAACAAAACCTTCGGGAGTGATAATGTCGGGTACAGTATCACGGGCAAATAGCATAGATGGCAGGATTGGTGCAATCTTAAACTCTGGATGTGCGAGAATAAAGTCGGCAACCTGTTTTTCGCCTTCATCTTTCGCGAGAGAACAAACAGAATAAAGTAAAATTCCGCCACTTTTAATATGGGGTGCAACAGCATTAAGCATTTGTTTTTGGAGAACTACACTTTGAGCTACATCATCAATGGTTTTAGTGTGGACAATTTCAGGGTGGCGACGCAATGTGCCGGTGGCCGAGCATGGGGCGTCAAGCATTATAATATCAAATGTTTCGGTAGTTTTTTGCAAGTAGCTTATGGCATCGGAACAGATAATGTCCTTAGCATTGAAATTAAGGCGCTTGAGGTTTTCTTTTAACTTTTGCAGTCTTGATGCAGAGATATCAACAGCAGTTACTTGAGCTCCGACATTGATGAGTTGTGCAGTTTTGCCACCGGGGGCGGCACAGAGATCAAGGACATTTTTTCCCTGAATGTTACCAAGTGTTTTTACAGCAAGTGATGAAGCAAAATCTTGTACCCACCAAGCACCGTCATTATAACCTGTGAGTTGCGAAATTGCTCCGGCAGAGTGCAGGCGGATAGAGTTATTGGGCATAAGTTTGCCTCCTAATGTTTCCGCCCATCGCTCGGGATTTGATTTTACGGTTATATCGAGCGGAGGTTCGAAAACTGCATATTTTTCAATGGCAGCAATTTGTTTGACTGTATAGTCTGTTTGTAAAATACGGCGAAAATTTTTACTGAAAAACGGAATGTTTGAAGCCTGAATGATTGATTCTTTGTCTTGGCATATTTTACGTAAAATTGCGTTCACAAAACCTCCGGCATATTTGTTGCCAAGTTTTTTTGCAATTTCAACGTAACTGCTGACAACAGCGTATTCCGGAGTGTGAAGATAGAGAATTTCGGTTGCGCCCAAAATGATGGCAATTTGTTCCGGTAAAATTTTGGTTGGAAGTTGTTTTGATGAATAGCGTCCGATAACTTTTTTAAGAAAAGTTTGTTTTCGCAAAGCTGTAAAAATAAGTTTTTTAGCAAAAGCACGTTCTTGCGGGTCAGAAATTGCATCGAATCGGGAATCAGTGTTTCCGGAGAGAATAGTTTGATAAATTTGTGTGGATAATGTCCGAATATTCAATTTGACCTCTTGGCAAAAAACGTTTGTTGCTGGTTAGTTTATGCAAATATTGAGTGAATGACAAGTGAGAAAATAATTTAACACTATTGTATTTTTATTGAAAATAATATAACCTTGGCAACAGACGATTATAAAGGTGAAAAAAGAAAGGCTTTTTTATGTGTGATGCTAATGCTCGCCACAATGGCAAGAGTTTTGATGAGTGGCAAAAAGAATGGGCGCTCGAGGACAGATATAATTTCCGCACAATTGAAGGAAAATGGCAAAAAATCTGGGAAGATGAAAAAGTTTATCATGTAGATATTGATAAAAATAAAGAGAAATTTTATGTGCTGGTTGAGTTTCCATATCCTTCGGGAGCAGGTCTGCATGTGGGGCATCCGCGTTCATATACGGCTCTTGATGTGGTAGCACGCAAGAAAAGAATGCAGGGATATAATGTTTTGTATCCTATGGGTTTTGATGCATTTGGATTACCGGCTGAAAATTATGCTATTAAGACCGGTGTGCATCCGGCGATATCAACAAGGGAAAATATTGCGAATTTTACAAGACAGCTCAAATCTTTGGGATTTAGTTTTGATTGGGATAGATGCGTAACTACTTGCGATCCGGAGTATTACAAGTGGACGCAATGGATGTTCATTAAATTTTTTGAGAAAGGCTTGGCTTATAAGGATAAGATTGCAATTAACTGGTGTCCTAGTTGCAAGGTTGGTTTGGCAAATGAAGAAGTAGTCGACGGCTGTTGTGAACGTTGCGGGGCACAAGTTGTACGCAAAAACAAAGAACAATGGATGATTGCAATCACAAAATATGCCGATCGACTGATAAATGATTTGGACGATTTGGATTTTATTGATCGGGTTAAAGCTCAGCAAATTAATTGGATTGGTCGTTCCGAGGGAGCTGAACTTGATTTCGATTTTGCCGAAGATAAGTTGACGGTGTTTACAACACGTCCGGATACGGCTTTTGGTGTGACATATATGGTTTTAGCTCCGGAGCACCCATTTGTCAGCAAATATATGGATCGTTTTGAAAATCAGGCAGAAATTAAGGCGTATGTTGAGGAAACTGCTAAAAAGTCTGAATTGCAGCGCAGTATAAGTGAGGACAAAACCGGTGTTGAACTTAAGGGGATTAAAGCACGTAATCCGTATAACGGAAAGATGATACCGGTGTTTATTTCAGACTATGTTTTGACCGGATACGGAACCGGAGCAATTATGGCTGTGCCGGCGCATGATCAGCGAGATTATGATTTTGCAAAAGTGTTTAATCTGCCGATTATTCAGGTTTTGGAAGGTGGCGATATAAGCGAAAAGGCTTGGGAAGAAGATGGTGCGCATATTAATTCGGAATTTTTGAATGGAATGAACAAAAAAGACGGAATGCGCGCCGCAATAGACTATGCGGTTAAAAACGGTTTCGGACATTCAAAAATCAATTTCAAGTTGCGTGATTGGGTGTTCTCGCGTCAACGTTACTGGGGTGAGCCGATACCAATGGTTTATTGTGAGCATTGCGGTTGGCAGCCTATTCCGGAATCGGAATTGCCGTTAACTTTGCCGGAAGTTCCTGATTATCACCCGAATGATGAGGGCGAATCTCCACTGTCAAAAGCAACAGAATGGTTGAATACGACTTGTCCGAAGTGTGGCGGTCATGCCAGACGTGAAACCGATGTTATGCCGAACTGGGCAGGTTCATCCTGGTATTTTCTGCGTTATTGCGATCCGCATAATTCAAAAGAATTTGCCTCAAAAGAAGCTCTCAACTATTGGATGAATGTTGATTGGTATAATGGAGGAATGGAGCATACTACGTTACACTTATTGTATTCGCGTTTTTGGCATAAGTTTTTATATGATTGCGGATATGTTCCTACAAAAGAGCCATATAATCGACGGACATCACACGGAATGATTTTGGCGTCAAACGGTGAAAAGATGTCTAAGTCACGTGGTAACGTTATTAATCCCGACGATATTGTAAATAATTATGGTGCAGATACATTTCGCTTGTATGAGATGTTTATCGGTCCTTTTGATCAGGTGGCAATGTGGTCAGAAGAAAGTCTGATGGGAGTTTATCGTTTTGTCGGTAAAATATACAGCCTATTTAAGAAAGTTGCTGATTGCAAACCGACAGATGCTGATTTACGTGCTATGCATAAGTGCATATTGGAAGTAACCGAGCGAATCGACGGAATGAAATTTAATACCGCAGTCTCGTCGTTGATGACATATGTAAATTACATGAGCGGGTTGGACAATATTCCGCAAGAAATGTATGAAACTCTGATGAAATTGCTTTCTCCGTTTGCGCCGCATTTGAGCGAAGAAATGTGGGCGCGTATGGGCAAAGAAACATTGGTACTGAACGAACCATGGCCACAAGGTGATGCTAAGTTAGCAGAAGACAATGTGGTAACTTTGGCTGTTCAGATTTGCGGAAAAATGCGTGGCACCATTGAGATGCCTAAGGATGCTCCGCAAGCCGATGTTGAGCAGAAAGCTCTGTCTTTGGAAAATGTGGCGCGCCAACTTGAAGGTCGTCAAATTAGAAAAATAATTGTTGTACCAAATAGGATTGTTAACATTGTTGCATAATAAATATATATTACTGCCTTTGCTGCTAATTGCAGCCTGCGGTTTTGAACCTCTCTATGTTGAAAAGAAGCATGATAATTTGTGGTATTTTGACGGAGAATTTGATACGTCTATTTCTCAAGAAATGGCAAAAGTAAAAGTTGAACCGATAAGCGATCGCTTTGGTCAGCTTTTGCGAAACAATCTTATTGATTTATTGTCACCAAAGGGACAGCCTAAAAAACCGAAGTATCGTTTGTTTGTAAAATTGACGGATAAAACAGAAACCGATCAGGCATTGCGTTCGGATATTACGGCAACCAGAAAGATGGTAAAATATCATGTATCATATTACATGATGTCAGGAACAGAGAAGTTGCTGAGTGGTGATAGTGTGGCATATTCAAGTTATGATATTTTAGCGAATCCGTATTCGACAACAATGGCTAAGAAAAAAGGTGATCAAGATGCCGTTATGACAATAGCCAATGATATTTCGCTGCGTTTGGGTGCATATTTTCACAGTGTGGCTACAAATCGGGAAGAGATGAATGATTTTTAAGACGGCACAAATCGAAAGTTATATCAAAAAACCGAATAGTAAAATTAAGGCTTTTTTGGTTTTTGGAAATAATGATGGTTTGGTCTTGGATACGGCAAAAAAAATTGCGCGTTCAGTATGTCCTAATTTAGATGATGCTTTTCAAGTCGCCGAATTGTCCGGAGATGATGTGGCTGCTGATTTTGGTAAATTGTATGGCGAATATAACGGGCAATCGCTGATGGGAGGTCGTCGAGTGATTATGGTGCGCGATGCCGGAAATCAAATGACCAAAGAACTACGGAAAATGCTCGATGACAGTAACTCTGATAATTTGCTGATTATGTATTCTAACGATTTGAATAAAAAATCATCGTTAGTCAAGCTTGCAGACAGCAGTGATGACATTGCAAGTGTTGCTTGTTATGAAGATAAAAATGAAGATATTTATAATGTACTTAAAAGCATGGGATTGACGTTTGACCCTGTGGCTCTCAAAATGATTTATGCAAGGCTGTCCGGTGACCGAATGATAAATTTGGCAGAGCTTGATAAATTAAAAACATATATGGGAGATGCCAAAACCGTAACACCGGCGATTGTCGATAAAGTGATTAGTGACCAGTCGGATTCAAGTGTTGATGATATATGTTATGTTGTCATGTCGGGAGATAGGGCAAAATCCGAGGAGTTATATCAAAAATATGTAAATGAGGGCAATGAACCGGTTTCGGTAATAAGAACTTTGACGTATCATACGCTGAAATTGTTGACTTGTCAGGCAAGTATTGAAAAAAGAGAAAGTATCGATACAGCGGTTAAAAAGTTGACGCCGCCAATCATTTTTTATCGTGTAGATGCCTTTAAGGAGCAGTTAAAACTGTGGAACAGAGACAAGTTGTTGCGCGTACTTAATTTGTTATATGAGGCAGAAAAAGATTGTAAAACAACGGGAATGCCTGCGGAAGAAATAGTAAGCATGACGTTGATGAAAGTGTCCGGAGCGGCAAGGCGATAGATGTACAGCGAAAAGTTTCAAAAATTTATTGAGATGTGGCAAAAAGATTTTGCCTTTGAACGCACTCTTGATGAAAAAATATGTCAAGATAAAGACGGCAACCCTATTCCGTGGTATACATATCCGGCAATAGAATATTTGTCGCAGTTTGACTATACAGATAAAAAGATTTTTGAGTTCGGATGCGGATATTCATCGGCTTTTTGGGCAGAGAGAGCGAAAAGTGTAACCAGCATCGAGGATAAGACCGAGTGGTTTGAAAAGTGGTGTAAAGAATTTGATTATAAAAACCTCGATATTCGTTGGCGTGATGAGGGCGAAGGGTATGAAAACGCTATTTTTGAAGACAGCGATAAATATGATGTGATTGTCGTTGATGGTAAAAGGCGTGAAAAATGCGCAGCTGCAGCAGTGAAAGCATTGGCTGATGGCGGAATGGTTATTTTGGACGATAGCGATCGCATTAATACAAGCGAAGAGTATCGAAAGGCTGTTAGCGAACTCAAGCAAGCAGGATTGTTGCAGGTTGATTTTTACGGTTTTTGCCCGATGAATTGCTATACAAAGGCAACATCACTGTTTTTTAGTAGAAATTTTGATTTTAGGTCAAAACATGATGTCCAGCCGATTAATGGTTGGGGCAATCTGTGGTCGATGGAACGCAAAAAACGAAAAGAGTTTTATAAAAAAACAGAAAAATAAGAATAAATATTAAATATGCAAAAGAGCCTTATCCATAGCATAGGATAAGGCTCTTTTATATAGTCTATGTTAACATAAATAATGTAATTTGTCAACATTTGTCTTTGTAGCAAATAGTTCTTAAAAGGAAGGGTTTTATTATTAGCAATTGCCATTTTTTGAATATTGACAAAAAATGAATATTATGATAGACTGAAAATGTTTTATTAATCATTATCGTTATTTTTATGGAAAATATTATTATCACAAGTTGTTTTGGTCATGAGATTATGGCTATGCTGTTTGCCAATGCATGGGGTTATGAAGTGCTCGTTTGTCCTAAGAGCGACAATGAGATTGAGTACAATGAGAAAGCTGAAAAAATTGCACGATTTATGAGCTTTTTTGGCGATCTCAGAGTAGTGCCATTCTCGGAGAGAAACCGTGTCGACGCATGGGATATCGTTGCGGACATAAAAAACGCCAAACTCGGTGATAATGTTTGGCTTGATTTCTTTGGATCAAAACTTGAGCCAATGCTTGAGTTTAACGAACCGGAGTTTAATTTCCCCATTATGGATATCCGTACAAGGCTTCTTGTTACACCACAGAAGCTTGTGTCGGATGGTCAGTGCGGCGTAACAGCTCAAGAGCAGAGCCTTTCCCCTGAGGTTTTTTCGTTCTTAAATGGTAAACGCTTAATACTGGGTCAGCACTTTGATAAAGAAGCTGATCTTGAGATGGTAAAAAGCCTCGCCAGTAAGCTTGGAATGTACGTTCCAGGTCTTACCGAGAATCCCGAGCTCTTAGGTATGAGAGGCGTGGAGCACAGGCTCTACTACAACCTCTACAGACAGCTGGACGGAAGCGTCGGCATAGCCGGTACCCACACATGGTATTTGCTTGCGATGTTTCCGAAAGTGTCTCAAGTCATCTTATATAACAAGAATGGCATTGAGCACTGGCAAGCAATTGCTCGTGCCGCCCGTCGTCGTGGCCGCAGGGTCGTGGCTCTTGGTTTCGACCAATCTACGGACATGGATCAGTTGTCGAAACAGATCGAAAAGGCCTGTCGCGGACTTGGCATTATTTAACCTTAAATAGATGAGGGGGATATGTGGTGACACGTATCCCCCTCATCTGTGATTCTAGCATCGTTCACCCTCAACCAAATAACAAAAAAACCACCGTAAGGTGGCTTTTTGTTATTGGAGCGGGTGAAGGGATTGTCCGCGACATTGCTGCGCAATGCTTGTTCCACTGCGCTCATCGGCAGAGCCGACCGGCGTACTCCCGTCCGCCTTTCGCTTGTAGTCGAACCCTCTTTTTCGAGGGTTCTCATCGTTCACCCTCAACCAAATAACAAAAAAACCACCGTAGGGTGGCTTTTTGTTATTGGAGCGGGTGAAGGGATTCGAACCCTCGACATCAACCTTGGCAAGGTTGCGCTCTACCCCTGAGCTACGCCCGCATCGGTAGAACGGAATATTTAATAACATATAAGAAAAATTTTGCAAGTACTTTTTTTAGCTTTTTTATATTTTATAACAAAACACCCTCTGAAACAGAGGGTGTTAAAGTCGTTAAAGAAAATTTCTTTTACTCAGATTTAGCTTTATACATCGGGCGTGATGTATAATGAGTGTGCAACAAATGGTGAGCTTTTTCGCCGCCGGGTTTCCCGATGTATTCATCATACAGGGTTTTGATTGATTTGTTGTGGTGTGAAACTCGGTTAGCTGCTTTTTCGTCTTCGGTGAACAAACCATTGGCACGGAGCTGACGAATGTGGTCAGTAATGCCATATGGTTTTGCATATTCACCACCAATAACTCGCGGTTGTCCGCCACCGGCGACGCAGCCGCCACGGCAGGCCATAACCTCAATAAAGTGATAAGGCAGTTCTTCACCGTTTGCTTTGGCTTCACGAATGCGGTTCAAAATCTTTTCAACATTGCCGACACCGTGGGCGACAGCAATACGAACTTCAGCACCGTTAATGGTAACTTTGGTCTCTTTCACGCCTTCAAGTCCCTCAATGTCCTTAAATTCGGGCTGAGCGAGTTCTTTGCCGGTAATGTAGAAATAAGCTGTGCGCAAAGCCGCCGTCATAACACCGCCGGTTGTGCCAAAGATGGTGGCGGCACCGGAATATTCTCCCAACGGGCTGTCGGCTTGTTCTTCTTTTATATTACGGAAGTCAATGCCGGCTTGTTTAATCATTTTGGCAAGTTCACGAGTTGTAATAGAAACATCAACGTCTTGATAACCTGATGATTTCATATCCTCGCTGCGTGAAATTTCCCATTTTTTAGCAGTACACGGCATTACCGAAACAACTCTGATTTTGGCAGGATCAATGCCGGCCTTGTCGGCAAAATAAGTTTTAGCCATAGCACCTACCATCTCGTGCGGAGATTTACAGGTTGAGAAGTTGGGAATCATGTCAGAATTGAATTTTTCCAACATATCAACCCATGCCGGACAACATGAGGTGAACATCGGCAAGCTTTCCGGCTCTTTGGTATAGCGACGGACAAACTCGGTGGCTTCTTCAATGATGGTTAAGTCAGCACCAAAGTTGGTGTCAAATACCTTGTCAAAGCCCATGCGACGTAATGCTGCATAAGTTTTGCCGGTAAGGTTGGCGCCAAATTCAAAGCCGAATTCTTCACCGATAGCAACACGTACTGCCGGTGCAATCTGAACAATGGTATATAAGTCAGGATTGCGGAGCATTTCCCAAACTTTTGCGGTGTCATCATATTCTACAATAGCACCGGTCGGGCAGTGGGCTGAACATTGTCCGCATTTAATGCAGGGGCTGTCAGCGAGGTTAATGCCGTTGGCCGGAGTAATGCGTGTGGCAAGACCACGATGCAAATAGCTCAAAGCCCAAATATTTTGCTGATTTTGACAGACTTCTACACAACGTCCACATAATATGCACTTTGAATTGTCGAGGACAATGGCTTTGGTCGAATCGTCGATATCATAGCGCTTGGTCAAGTTAGGCAAGGGTGCATCAGTGATATTGAAGGTGTTTGCCATTTCCTGCAGTTCACAAGCACCGGAACGAGCGCATGACAGACAGGAATTCGGGTGATTGCTCAAGATGAGCTTTAATACCATGCGACGGGTTTCAAAAAGCTCGGCATCGGTAGTTATTACTTCCATACCTTCAGAAACCGGTGTGCAGCAAGAACGCATAATGCGTCCGTTGATACGAACAATACACATTCCGCAACCGGCAGACGGATCAACATCAGGGTGGTTGCAGAGTGTCGGAATTTCGATTTGGGCACTGCGGGCTGCATCTAAAACAGAGGTGCCGGCAGGAACTTCAATGTCGTGATTGTCAATTTTTAATTTTACCATATTCTTAGCTCCTCTATTTTATTTTTTTGCAACTTTTGCTTCGTACTCATCACCAAAGAAACGCAAGGTTGAAAGTACGGGGTTAGGTGCTGTTTGTCCTAAACCGCACAGAGATGCTTTTTGCATGGCATTGGCTATTTGGCGCAGTTGCTCAATGTCTTCTTTGGTTCCGCGGCCTTTGCTGATTTTTTCAAGCAAAAGCAACATTTGTTTGCCACCGATACGGCAAGGCGCACATTTTCCACAAGATTCATCAACCGTAAAGTCAAGGTAGAATTTTGCTAAGTCAACCATGTCGGAACTGTCGTCAATAACAATCATACCGCCGGAACCCATAATTGAGCCGACTTTTTTGAGCTCATCATAGCAGAGCGGAAGATTGATATATTCGGTCGGAATTACACCGCCGGAAGGTCCGCCGGTTTGAACAGCTTTTAGCTTTTTGCCGTTGGGAACGCCACCGCCGATTTCGTTGACGATTTCGTTAATTGTGGTACCCATCGGAACTTCAATAAGACCGGAGTGTTCAACCTGACCGGTAAGAGCAAATACTTTTGTGCCTTTTGAAGTTGCGGTACCAAAAGATGAAAACCAATCAGCACCTTTGATGATAATTGAAGAAATGTTGGCAAGGGTTTCAACATTGTTAATACAACTCGGTTTACCCCACAAGCCTTTATCTGTCGGATAAGGCGGACGAGGACGAGGAGTGCCGCGGTTGCCCTCGATGGAGTGGATAAGAGCAGTTTCTTCACCGCAAACAAAGGCACCGGCGCCAAGGCGAATATCAATATTAAAGCTAAAATTGGTGCCCATAATATTGTTGCCGAGTAAGCGGTTTTTCTTACAAGCTTTAATGGCTTTTTCGATACGCTCAACAGCCAGCGGATATTCAGCACGGATATAAAACCAACCTTCAGTAGCACCGATTGCATAAGCGGCAATCATCATGCCTTCGATAACCGAGTGCGGGTTGGATTCCAAAATACTGCGATCCATGTAGGCTCCGGGGTCGCCCTCATCACCGTTACAGATGATGAATTTGTCGTCTACGGCTTTGACTTTAGAGGCAAACTCCCATTTCATGCCGGTAGAGAAACCGGCACCGCCACGTCCGCGCAGACCTGATTTTTTGATTTCTTCAATTACCTGTTGCGGGGTCATGGTTTTTAAGGCTTTTTCCAGAGCCAGATAACCGCCGTTGGCAATATATTCCTGTATATCTTCAGGATCTAAGTGTCCAGCCATCTTCAAAACGACTTTTTCTTGTTTTTTGAAGAAAGGCAAATCTAAAGACAGAACATATTTTTGCAAAAAGTCAGGCAAGGTGAATTCTTGTCCTGATTCGAGTTTTAAGGCAGGAACAACGTGTTCGGTGATGATAATGCGGGAAATTAACGGTTCAACACGTTTGTATAAAACATCTTTTTGACCTTTAATTTCAACGCGAATCAGCGGACCTTGTGCACAAAGCCCCATGCAGCCGGTGGCTACAATACGGACTTTGCCTTGCAATTCGTGTTCTTCAATGGCTTTTTGCATTAAGTCTAAAATTTCATCACTACCGGAAGATTTACAACCGGTGGAATGGCAGCAATAAATGTTACATTGATAGCGTTCTAAGTCTTGATTTTTGTTTTTAGCAATTTCGTGAATATCAAATCTTTTTTCAATTTCGCTCATATCGGCCATGTTGCTTACTCCTCTTCTTCAAATTTTTTGCGCCATTCAGCAATAATGTTTGAAACATCGCCGGTAGTTACTCGTCCGTAAGTCTTGCCGTTGACAACACAGACTGGTGCCAAACCGCAGCAACCGACACAACGTACGCATTGCAGGTGGAACATATGGTCAGGTGTACTTTCACCTTCATTGATGCCAAGTTGTTTCTTAAACTCTTCAAGAGTTTTATCGTTGCCTTTCAAATAGCAGGCGGTTCCGGTACAAACCGAAATGACAGCTTTGCCCGGAGCCTCAAGCTTAAAGAAGTTGTAGAAAGTTAGAACCTCATAAATTCTGGCTAAAGGAACGTTCATTTCTTGTGCCAATTCCATAGCATCGTCCCATGGAACATAACCTTTGACGTCTTGAAGCTCGTGTAAAGCCATAATCAATGAGCCACGTTTTTTGCGCCATTTGGCGGCTATTTGCGCGGCGACAGAAGCATCACCCATATTATTCCTCCTGATATAAATTCTGTTGAGACATAGAATATTAACAAAAACGCTAATTTACAAGTAAAAAACGTTTTTTACCGATTAAATATGGCCGGTTTTAAATAATTGGCGATATTTGTAAATGCTGCCGTCTTTTACACTCCAACCAAAGTCTTTATGCATAGCGTTTATTGTCATCTGTTTGATTTGATTGTGGTGACGGTAAAATGTCTCAAGAGCCTTGGTTAAAGTTTCTGTATAAGCGTTGATGTTATTTTTCAAGCGTTGTGCGGTGATGTTGTTGCCATATACACGGCGTTTGCTAGGAGAAAAGAATACTTCGGTACGAAAACCGTCAACGCCGTTTTCAATGGTATCAACAAGTCCGCCGGTTGACATAGCAACCGGTAAAGCTCCTTTGGCCATGGCTTCCATTTGTGTCAGACCGCATGGTTCAAAGCGACAGGGCATCATGTAAAAATCAGATGCCAGCTGGATACTGTATGCAAAGTCGTCTTGATAGCCGCGAAATACAAATATTCGTTTGCCATATTTGGGATTGGCTGCGGATATTTTGTCTTTTAAGTTGGTCAAGTGTTCAAAGTAGGCTGTATCACCGGCACCGCCCAGTATAAAAATCGGGGTTTCAATATTTTTGAGGTGAGAAAAGCGTTCTGCCAGATTAATGATTGATTGGGCAGCAATGTCGTAGCCTTTTTGTTCAACCAAACGACTGGTCGCACAGATAATCGGCGTGTTTTCTACCTTTTTAACGGAATCGGAGATATCCTCGAATTTGTATAAGTCGACCAACGGAATTACTTTATCCTTAAAAGTTTTGTCAGTGGCAAGTTTGGAGAGCAATTTAATGAATTCTTTTTTGTTCTCGAGCTTTCCTTCAAGATTGTTTTCATTGTAATATGTAAATTTGAATGGAGAGAAGTATTTGTTAAGCTTGTCAATTTTTTCGTGACTGGGGGCAATCAATTTTTTGTCATAGCCATTCACGATGCCAAAGAAATTGCGGTGGTCTTTGCGGATTTTTAGGATATCACGAAAATCAAGCCCAAAATCGAGCTCTTTAGAAACTTCTTCCATATAGTTTTTTGAAACGGTTACAACACGATCAGCAAGATGAAAATTGCATGAGGCCTGATTGTAACAGTCATAAACAATCAAGGTGCTGTTAGTACGAGGGTTGCTGTTTTTGATAGCTTTGGAATTTTTGAAAACCAGACTGCTTAAATTTTCATAAAGTGAGTTTAGAATATGTTGTGTGTGTTCAAAGTCCCATCCCTGATATCCAAGGTGGTGAGCCAAGTGAATAATAACCATGTTTTTCAGCTTGTCGGCAATTTCAGGTTTCATAGTGCCGGCCTCAACCTGAGCAAGTGTAAAATATTTGAGTAATCCTGATAATGCCCCGCTGTGCCAGTCATTGGCTACCAAAATATTTGGAAGCTCAATTTCGGGTTTGCTTTTCTCGGTCAGATGTTTGAGTAAGCAATAGACGGCTTTGGAAAAGAAGGCAAAACGTTCAACCTCGTTTATGTTGTTGGAGTTGAGAATGTAGCAACCGTCTTGTGCCGGATTATTGTCTGGATGAGGATTAATTGAGAAAAAGCGGTCGTTATACAAGAAAAAATATGTGACACCGTTAAATATTCCTGTATATACATCAACCAGATTTTGCACCAATGTTCCGCGCGGACCGTTGAACGGAACTTTTATGCTCAGCACTTTAGTCAAGTCCACATTGTTTTTTTGTGCGCCAAAATATGTTTTGCCGTCAAATGATGCTACTTTTTTGCCGGTGTTTCCGATATACATAGGGGTTACTATAGAAACGCGATCAGATGTATCGCAAAAAGTGGTATTAAAAGCTTCAGGAAGTTCGGAGGCTACCACACCAAGTCCGCCCCATTTCATAAAAGTTGCTGTTTCTGCGGTTATCATCCAAGCATTAATCTTGTCTAAATCCGGCCATTCATGTTTGCCAAGGCATTGGCGACGGCCGAGATTTTGAATTTCTGACAAAATGGGGTTGTTTACAGCTCCGAATGAAATAATGTTTTTTTTGTTAAAACCCTTAGGCAACGGTTTGTATGTTGTCTGTGCGGCGTTGCTTGTATGCGGTGTGCTCATTACAATTTTCTTTCAATCGCAAAGTAATTAATCAATATGAGTTGGATTCTACCTCATCAATTTTAATATTTAATTAAAACCAAGAATAAAAACTTCGGCTCTTGACTTGAGTGCTATTAGTCACTACATTTTATATAAGTAAAATATATTAGTTATGCCGTAAAGTTAAAGAGGATAAAATGAAAAAAAATAAAAATGATTCCGAAACAGATGATTTGCTGGATGAAGATAACGCTATTGAAAAAGATGGTGATAATGCTGAGGCCGAAGAATCGCAGAAAGAAGATTTTGAAGCTGAAATCGCACAGCTAAAGGCTGATAATGAAAAGTTGCATAATGAATACCTCAGAGCATATGCTGATGCTGAAAATACTAAAAAACGTTGTGCTTTAGAAATTGAGAAAAATTCAAAATATGCAATATCCTCATTTGCAAAGGAACTGCTTGCGGTGGCGGATAATCTGCAGCGAGCATTAGCAGCGGCAGAAAATGAAAGTGCAGAACAGTTGGCTCAGTTTAAGGAAGGTGTAAAACTGACCGAATCGGAACTTATGAAGATATTTAAAAAATTTGGAATCGTAAAAATTGAGTCGATAGGTAAGGTTTTTGATCCGGCTTTTCATCGTGTTGTTCAGGAAGTTGAAGATAAGGAAAAGCCTGCAGGGACGATTATTGCAGAGTTACAGACCGGATATATGATTAATGATCGCTTGTTGCGAGAAGCAATGGTGATTGTAGCAAAATAAAAAAAGAAACCCCGCCGTCTGGCGGGGTTTTTCTTAATCATTTATTTTATTTAGCTGCTTTTTTAGCGGCAACTTTTGTTGCACGAGCTGACTTTGTTTTGGGAGCAGTTTTTTTAGCAGGTTTTTCTTGAGCACCTTTTTTGCAGATAACAGATTTTTTAATTTTCTGTGCTTCGGGAGTCAGTTTGCTGTTGGAAGTAGATTCCAAATAAGCATCTAAACCGCCATTGTGTTCAATAGAACGCAAAGTCTTAGAGCAGATTTTGAGTTTGAACACTTTGTTTAAAGCTTCGCTAAACAAAGAAACAATTTGCAGATTTGGCATAAAACGACGACGAGTGCGATTGTTTGCGTGGCTTACATTATTACCACTCATAACGCCGGTGCCAGATATATCACATTTTTTTACCATAATTCTAATCCTTGAAAAACTAAACTTGTTGCCTGTTAATAGCCAGTTTATTAGTAAAAGTCAAGAATTATTTGTGGAATTTAAAAAAAATGTGGCTTTTAAATGTTTTTAAGGGTAATAATATGCCTGTTATAAATGTACCCGTAGCTCAGCTGGATAGAGTGTTGGCCTCCGACGCCAAAGGTCGTGGGTTCGAATCCCTCCGGGTACGCCATTATAAAAGCCCTGCACAAATATGCAGGGCTTTTTTGCTTCTTTTGCTCCCTTTTTTATCTGTCACATCCCATACAAGGTCTTGGTCCATTTTTAGTACAGCAAGGAAGAAAAACAGGTACATCTTCAAGTACAACTTCTTCAGGAGGAAGAAGAGGTCTATCGGGAAGTTTTTCAACATTCTTACCACCACAGTTACGAGTTGCGTTGGTTGAGTATACAGCAGCAAAAGTATTATTGTTGCCATCTGTCGTAGCATCTAACGCCTG
>JBGULQ010000013.1:0-132245 GCA_045116295.1 Alphaproteobacteria bacterium | reverse complement strand
AATGTGGTTTTACCATGGTCTACGTGACCAATAGTACCAATGTTGCAGTGAGGTTTTGTTCTTTCGAATTTCTCTTTTGCCATTGTTCTCGTTTCCTAAACTGTTGTTGTGTTTAAACCAATTTCTTGAAAACGAGAGAGGATGGAGCGGGTGAGGGGAATCGAACCCCCGTCATAAGCTTGGAAGGCTTCTGCTCTACCATTGAGCTACACCCGCAAGAAACCAATCTTATTTTCAAGTTTCTGCCTTAATTTAATGGTGGAGGGGGAAAGATTCGAACTTTCGTAGACGTAAGTCGACGGATTTACAGTCCGTTGCATTTGACCGCTCTGCCACCCCTCCATTATATAAATCAGACGAGGATAAAAGGAAAAAACTATTCCTTTTGCAAATTCCATACAGAAATAATAGCATTTTGCTCAAGATGTCAATACCTTTTTTATTTATTCTGCTTAATTTTTGTTTCGGCAGCAGCAAGTGCTTCAGGGGTGCCGACGTGATAAAATTGAGCAGAATTAATGACAAAGCCGAGTTTATTATTGCTTTGTGCTATATCAAACATGTCACGCAAAGAAAATTTTGTTTCGGTAATATTGTTAAAAACTTTGCGATTAATAATAGATATGCCACTGAACATATATGGGAAATCAGCAGATTTTTGAAAATTGCGTTCGATTTTACCGCTGTCGGTTATGCGATAATCGCCACTTTTGTCGCCGCAAATGTCGGTTACCGGTTGCAGTAGGAGAAGAATATCGTATTTTTGCGAATCCCATTCATCCATCATACGCCACAAGGCCGGCTTGTATCCTTTGTCTATGAAAAATACATCGCTGTTGCAAACAAAAAAAGCATCTCCTTTAAGTAAAGGGAGAGCATTTTTTACGCCACCGCCGGTTTCAAGTGCGGTTTCTTCTTCAGAAAAAGAGATTTTTATATCAGGATATTTTTGGGTTAGGTGAGAACGAATCATATCACCTTTATAACAAAGATTGACGACAATGTTGTCAATGTTGGCGGATATAATGCGCTCAAAATTATAATCTATAAGCGATTTTCCTCCGACTTTTACCAAAGGTTTGGGCAAAGTATCAGTTATGTTTTGCATACGGGAGCCACGACCGGCCGCTAAAATTATGGCACTGTTTATAGGTTTGCGGGAAGGTAGAACACGGCTCTTGGGCGGAATGTGTTTGTCTACCCATTGTTTTATTGGCAAAAGTTTGGGGTGTTGCAAAACTTGTTCAAGCATTTTCCATGTCTGAGGAATGTATTGAAAATATTTTTCTTTGCGGTTGACCATGGTGAGAGTGGTAAATCTTCCGAGTACGCGCATATGACGATACATTGAGAAAAAGGCAAACGAATCGTCAAAATCATTGCAAGTAACATCACTGAGCATGGCAAGAAAAGCATTTTTGGTAGCGGTTATGGTTTCGGGTGAAGCGGTGCGGCGGTCAGCGGCCAACAGGCTGACAATATCGTAAGTTAGCGGTCCCCACATGGCATCTTGAAAATCAATAATTGCACATTCTTGTGAGTGGGGCGGAAGCATGATGTTGTCAATGTGATAATCCCACAACATCAGTCGGCTTGGAACTTTGAAAGCCATATCTGACAGCGTGTCGACCAAATCAAGAAATTCTTGTTTGTCTTTTTCAGAAAGGGGGTGTCCTATGGACATAGGAATATACCATTCGGTAAAAAGGCGAATGTCGTGCAAAAGCTCTTTTTTGCCAAAGGTTTTAGCACATGCCGGTCGTTCGGTTATGTTGGTGACTTTTGCAAGTGCTTGAGCAGATTTTAAGTAAAGCTCTTTTTCGTTTTCCGGTGTAAGCAGGCTATGAATGCTGTCATTTCCTAAGTCTTCAAGAATTAATAACCCGTCTTCGATGTTTTGAGCTAAAACTTTTGGTACATATGCTCCGTGAGTGCGCAGGAAAGCTGAAAGTTCAACAAATTCTGGTGTTTTGCAACAAAGTTTTTCATCATCAAGAATGATAACACTCGGGCGATTTGAAAAATATGCTCGATAATATTTGCGTAAAGAGGCGTCAGAAGTAACATTTGAGATAGTATAATTTTCTCCGGCGGAGAAAGAATTGATTAGTGCTTGTATTTTTGTTTTACGTTCAAGATTTTCCATTGACCAAAGTTCCGGAATTGTTATTATAATTAAGCAAATAGTAATGATTAAGGCTTAAAATATGATTAAAAATAAAGGATTTTGCCGTGAAATATAAATATGTTGTTTTTGATTGGGACGGAACGCTTGCAGATACATATGCAATTATTTCAGCGGCATATGACTATGCTTTTGAAAACATGAACTTGCCTAAAATTTCACATGATGAACTGCGAAGAATAGCCAGTACTATTCAAAATCGCGAAATGCTCGGATATATATTCAAGGAAAGAAAAGACGAAGCAGCAAAATATTTTTATGAATATATAGAAAAATATCATACTAAAAATTTGGTGGAGCAACCGGGGGCTAAGGAATTATTGGATTTTTGCCGAAAGTCAGGTGTTGAAAGCTATCTACTGACTAATAAAAAAACAAAATTTATTAACGAGGAACTTTTGGCTCTGGGGTTTGCCGGATATTTTAAAAAAGTTGTGGCTGCCGGTGAATGCGAGCACGATAAACCGCATCCGGTGGCTTGTTATGCAGTTTTTGACGGTAATGTTCCGCAGGCAAATGAAATTTTGGTTATCGGAGACGGTGAGGCTGATGTTATGACGGCTAAAGCTCTCAATGGGGCAGATTGTTTGATTTATGACCCAAAGCAAAAGTATAAAGGCACAATTCCTACGTATAAAATAAATCGACTGATTGATGCAGAGGCGATTTTGGAGAATGTTGATGACAGATAAAAATCAAGTTTTGATTTATGGAAGACACGCCGTAATGTCGGCACTTGCGAATCCTAAACGGAAAATCGTCAGAGTGATGTGTTTGCGCGAAAATCTTAATGAAATAAAGGGTAAGATTGCAGATAATAAAATTGTGGCAGTCGAGCGCAGGGAGTTGGATAAGCTTGTTTCTGCCGATGCCGTGCATCAGGGGTTTGTTGCGCTGGCAGAAAAATTGCCAAGTGCAAAAATTGAGGACATATGCGACGAAGCAGAAAAACATGAAAATTGCCGATTGTTGATTTTGGATCAAGTTACCGATCCGCAAAACATCGGAGCAATTGTTCGGTCGTGTGCGGCTTTTGGCTGTTTGGCAATGATTGTACAAGACAAAAACTCTCCACAGGAAAGCGGCGCAATGTTGAAAGCCGCTGCCGGCACGTATGAAAATATGCCGGTTTGTCGAGTAACGAATCTGTCAAGAGCGATTGAACAGCTGAAAAAAGCCGGATTTTGGATTGTCGGTATGGACGGTTATGCTAAAACAAATATTGATAAGCTTGATAAAAACGGGCGTTTGGCCATGGTTATGGGTAACGAGGGTAAAGGTATGCGTCGGTTGATTGAAGAATCGTGTGATATTACCGTGCGTTTGCCGATTGCCGAAAATGTTGAAAGCCTTAATGTTTCGACTGCAGCGGCAGTGGTTTTATATGAGTTGAGCAGAAAGTGAGGGCAAAATGCCAAAAGAGCTGGTAAAAATTGAGAATCTTAGCAAGAATTATGGGCAAATTGAAGCGGTTAAGGACATAAGTCTTACGGTTAAGGAAGGCGAAATAGTTGCTCTTTTGGGACCTAACGGAGCCGGAAAATCAACACTTATGAATATGATTGCAGGATATTTGTCACCGAGCAGTGGCGAGATATATGTGTGCGAAAAAAGCATAAAAGAAAACCCGCTGTGGGGAAAAGAACATATTGGATTTTTACCGGAAGGAGCTCCGCTGTATGCTGATTTGACGGTAAAACAATTTTTGAAATATATGGCAGAATTGCGTGGAGTTGGCGATAATCAGTTAAAGCAGGCAATACAGTTGGCAAACGTTGAAGAAGTTTTAAATCAAAAAGTTGAAACATTATCAAAGGGTTATCAGCGCAGAGTAGGCTTTGCACAAAGTGTGTTGGCGGATTTGCCAATATTGATGCTTGATGAACCTACTGACGGACTTGATCCGAACCAAAAAAGACATATGCGCGGATTAATTGCCAAAATGGGTAAAAATAAGGCAATTATTATTTCTACCCATCTTTTGGAAGAAGCTGAAGATGTTTGCAACCGAATTGTTTTAATAAAAAAGGGAAGAGTTGTTGCAGACGGAAGTTTGAAAAAAATTTTGAGTAAATATAAAAGCAAGTCACTTGAAGATGTGTTTTATGAGTTGGCAGGGGATGAAGGAGAGCAAAAATGAGAAAACTTTGGGTCGTTACCAAAAATGAATTGCTAAGATATTTTGTATCTCCGCTGGCATATGTATATTTGGTCGCTTTTTTAGTGCTTAACGGGTCTTTTGCGGTGTATTTCGGGCATTTTGTTGAACGAGGTATTGCCGATTTGTCGCCGATGTTTGCTTTTCATCCGTGGCTATATCTGCTGTTTATTCCCGGCATAGCAATGCGTTTGTGGTCAGAAGAATTTAGAAATAAAACGGTTGTACAGATTGCAACAATGCCGGTAAGTATTAATACGCTGGTGTGGGGGAAATTTTTTGCTTCGTGGATTTTTGTGTTGGTAGCTTTGTTGCTGACGTTTCCGTTTATAATTACGGTTAACTATTTGGGTGTGCCGGACAACAGGGTTATATTTGTCAGTTATTTAGGTAGCTTTATGCTGTCCGGATGTATGTTGGCAATATCTCAAACAATGTCGGCACTGACTAAAAATCAGGTTATTGCTTTGGTTTTGGCGGTGGTTGCTAATTTTTTGTTCTTTTTGAGTGGCGTTGAGTATGTGCTGGGGTTTTTCAGAATGTTTGCGCCGGCAGTTATTGTAGATACGGTGGCTTCATTTAGTTTCCTGACGCATTTTAATCAGGCAATAAGCGGGTTGTTAGAAGGGCGTTTTTTGGTATTTGCAATATCTGTTGTGGTATTGTTTAACTTGTTAAGTGTGATGATTGTCAGCTTTAAGACTTCCGGTACATCTAAATGGTTGAAGTCTACGCAATCAGCTTATTATATAATGGTGGCACTGTTATTCTTAGTGGGATTTGCCGGATTGAATATGCTATCGAATCGATTTTTGAGAACTTGGCAATATGATTTTACGGAAGAAAAAATATATACTCTGGCTCCATCGTCTAAAAAAGTTTTGAGCGAAATTCCGGAAAAAGTTACGGCAAAGCTTTATTACTCTCCTGTACTCGGGCAGAGAAATCCGACCATAAGGATGATGTATGATCAGATTAGGTTGTTATTGCAGCGTTTTCAAAATTTGGAACCGGATAAGTTCAGTTATAGAATTTATAATCCTGAGCCGTTAACAGCAGAAGAGGATGCCGCAATTGCAGATAAACTGCAGCCGATACCACTTGTCGATGTTAGCCAAAACGGGTTTATGGGGCTTGTGTTTGCAGATGCAACGGATAAAAAGCAGGTGATTTCGTATTTTCCGATCGAGCGGCAGGCTTTCTTGGAGCAGGATTTGATTGAGAAGATATATCAGCTTTTGCACAAGAAAAAGACAGTCGGATTGATTAGCAGTTTGCCGATGTTTGAAACCAGTCAAGACTACGGATATGTTTCACCGCAGTGGCATATCGTTGATGAAATCAAGAGATTTTATGATGTTATAATTGTAAAGTCGCCAGAGGATTTGCCAAAAACAGATGTTTTGATGATGGTTCATCCTCAAAAACTAAGTCCTGAGATGATAAATGAAATCAAACGATATTCTCAACATGGCGGAAAAGTTTTGGTGTTGTTGGATACTGCGGCGGAGGCACAAAGAATTTTTTCTTCCAGAAATATAGAGTTTTCGCCGTCTGACTTGGGAGGACTTGATACGTTCTGGGGCTTTAGAATGTTGGATGAGATGGTGGTTGCCGATCTGGAAAATTCAATTACGGTAGACGCTACAAAAAACTATTCAACAAACCCAATTTTTACTCAAGATGTGGTGCAATTTGTGTTGCCTAACAGCAGTATGAATCCTGATTATGTAATTACCAAAAATTTGCAAGCTGTGTTGTTTGCGTCTGTTTCGCTGTTGGTTCCTGACGGATATAATAGTGAGTTTATTCCTTTAATTGCCGGTGGCAAAAACTCGGGAATTTTATCTGCCGAAGTGGTATATGACGGTATAAGTCCTGATAACTTGCTAAATATTTTTAAGCCGCTTAATAAATTGAAAATTGTGTCGGCGTTACTTAAGAGCAAAAATCCACATTTTCCGTTTGAGGTTATTGTGGTAGCTGACAGCGATTTTATTTATGACAGCTTTTGGAGTAAGAATATTACTATCTTGGAGAATAATTATTTTATTCCGCTATATGACAACGGCAATTTTGTTTTGAACGCACTCGACTATTTGAGCGGCGATGAGGTGTTGATAGATTTGCGTGGGCGTACAGCTAAAAGCAGGCTATTTGATGATTTGGAAAGTCGCAGAAAGCAAAATTTGCTGGACTTTCAGATGAAAGAGCATGAAATATTTGATAGAATAAATAAAACCAAAAATGCACTAAATGAAATTGTGGCCAAACGTAATTTTGAGGGGCGTGATGATTTTAATACTGATGAGTTAGCATTGATTGCAGGCACGCGTCAAAAATTGCAATCGTTGTTTGATGAGTTAAGGTCGATTCGAATAAATATGCATAGTGATTTGGAAAAAACAGCACTGCTCATTAAGGTTTTGAATATAATTACGATCCCTTGTGTGATTTTGGTAATATTGATGCTTGGTGCTTTCCTGAAACGCAGAAAAGAAAAAAAATTGCAGTTTACATTTTATATCAACCGAGAATTTAGGATTATTTGCGGCATTGTCGGAGTAACGTTGATAGCCGGTGTGATTTCTGTTTATTATGCAAGCCGTGGTGATTGGTCAAATTTTGAGGATAAAAGGGTTTTTGACGGCTTAACCGAGAGGCTGAACGATGTTAATAAAATTATGCTGAATTCGCAGGGTAAAAAACTGACATTTGTTTTTGAAAATGGCAAGTGGATTTTGGAAGGAGAGCCGTGTTTGCCGGTTTATCAGGAGCGAATCCGCAGATTTTTGACTACAGTCTCTGAAATGACATATTATGAGCGGAAGTCAAACAGAATAGAAAATCTGGGGGCATTCGGTTTGAAACCTCTGGAAAATGATGAATCAGAGGGAACGAAAGTTAGAATTGAAAGCAATAACAGTACCTTGGCTGAATTTTATTTGGGCAAGTATGATGTTGATGTTGGTCGCGGCGGACGTGCTGCATATATAAGATTTGGCAACACATTTCAAGTATGGATGGTACGCGCCGACTTTATTGATATGTCTTTAAGACCACAAAATTGGACTTATAGCAGTTTGTGGAATTTGAGATTTGGCAGATTAAAAAGCTTTAATAATAACACAAATCTTAATCGTACGGCGGTATTGGTCAAAGATTTGTTGAATACGGAATTTATTGGGCAAGAGGAGAAAAAAGCCGAGAAAGGGCAAAAAATTCTTGATTTGCAATTGAATGCGGAAAATGATGTAGTTGTAAATATTGAATTTTTGAAAAAAAATGAGAATATCTATGCAGATTTTAAGAATTTTGAAAATGTGAGTGATAACAATTTGCAGATTTTTGCTGACGCTGCAGATAAATGTTATTACAAAATTGATAAAAAAGATTTTGAGGAAATAGATAATGTGGTCAGGTCTGCTGAAAAACGTGAGCGATGACAAGCTGAAAAAGCTTGCAACAATGGCAGGCGTATCGCTAGCTGTTGGTCTCATGCTGATAAAGTTGTTTGCATCGCTGTATACAGGGTCGTTGGCTATATTATCATCACTCGTTGACAGCATATCTGATATTTTTGCATCGGTTGCAGCCTTTGTGGCGGTTCGCTTTTCTTCGTTGCCGGCAAGTTTTAAGCATAGGTATGGGTTTGGCAAGGCTGAGGCCTTGAGTGCTCTTGTGCAATCAGCTTTTATTGCCGGTTCTGGATTGTTTGTTATCTATGAAGGTGTGGATCGTTTTATAAATCCGACAAAGCTGACGGCAATGAATCTTGGCGTAGGAGTGATGGTGCTGAGTTTGGCGTTGACGTTGGCGGTGGTTGTTTTTCAACGATATGTGGCAAAAAGAACAAAATCATTAGCAGTCGATGCTGACAGTGTGCATTATGCGGTTGATATTGTAACCAATATTTCGATTATTTTGAGTTTGTTGGTGGTAAAAATCTGGAATTTGGAGTGGTTTGATCCGTTAGCAGCAGTGTTCGTTTCAGCGTATTTGCTTCATAATGCTTTTAAGATTGCTAAAGAAGCTGTAGCAGTGCTTATGGATAAAGAATTGCCGGAAGAAGTACGAAGCGAGATTATAAAGGCAATTGAAAACTATGATTTTTGTTATGGGGTTCATGATTTACGTACGAGAGATCTGGGAGGGGTCTATTGGTTTGAGTTACATCTGGAGCTTGATGGCAATTTATCATTATATGAGGCGCATCGTTTGACAGCGATTGTTGAAAAAGAGATAAAAAACAGATACCCGAAATCTCAGGTTATAATACATCAGGATCCCGCGGGATTTGATGAAGAAAGACTGGACAATATGCTTATTGATTAAAGGCTGATGTCTGCTTCATAGGCGCGAACAATTTTTGAGTCTTCTTCGCGCTCTTCTTTGCTTAGTTCGCAAACGAGCAGGTTATCGGCATCCTGAAGACTGTCGATAACGTCGTCCGGTACTTCATAAAGCATTATGTTGTCTTCGTCGTTACGATGGAGAATTGCTGTTTTGGTTTCGGGATTAATCTCGATAACAGGGTCTTTAGGATCACCTTCGCGAGCAAATATAAGCAGCAAGACCTCATCTTCATCATTAATGATAAAATCGAATGTATCGTCCATTGTTTTTGCTTTCAAAATAACTGTTTGTGATGTGATTTTAAAACACGAATGTTAATATATGATTTAATTTTTATAGATTTTGATAAAATTTATTATATAATCTGTTTCCATGAGCGATATCCTAGATAAAATAGTAAACTTGTTTAAGTGGCCGGTGGCTTTCTTGGCTCTTTTAACAGTGCCGACGTTTTTCCAGTCCATACCGTATTTTAATTTTAGAAGTGTGTATTTTATAGCACTTATTGGCGGTTTTTTTGTGTATTTCGTGGGGTCTATGTCTATGGACTCTGCCACCAAAACGTCAATGCAAATTATTGCGCATGAGTTGACACACAGTTTTTTTGCTATTTTAACTCTGCATAAGGTTCAGCATGTGAGGGTTGCAGATGACAATTCCGGCGGATCAATGGGTTTTTTGGGAAAAGGAAATTGGTTAATAATTATTGCGCCATATTTTTTCCCATTGTTTTGTCTTGTTTATATGATTGGTGCAACAATTTATCTTCGTATTATGCCGATGAACTGGATCCTTTCAGTGTTTTTCGGATATTTGATAGGGTATCATGTTGATACTGTTTTGTCGCAGATACACGAAAAACAGACCGATTTGAAAAAGGTTGGCTATCCGTTTTGTGTGATGTTTTTGCCAGGGGCAAATTTTTGGATATTGGGATGCTTGCTCGCTTTTAATACCCGTGGTTGGGGCGGAGTTATGCTTTATCAAAACCTGGTGTGGAAACTTAGTTTAGATAATGTGCGGTATTTGATTGGACTGCTGAGCAATTTATAAACGATATATGATTACAACTCTTTTAACAACTGACGGCTGAATGTCGGTAGAGTGTTGTCTCTTGCTCCCATAATGACTATGCGGTCACCAGCTTTAGCGTTTTGGGCGATAAAGTCATGGATTTCTTCCTGAGTTTTAAGGAAATGCGCATTGCTGAAGCCAAAAGATTTGATATCATTTATGATATTGGCAGCAGTAATTCCCTTATCGATTTCAGGGTTTAGCATATATACTTCAGGCATGAGGAAAATATCATCTTTATCAAGCGTCTTAGCAACGACTTCTGCGACTTCGTGTCCGGTATTTTGGGCAGAGAATGCGCTGTGAGATTGGTACATCACAATCAATCTGCCGTTGTATTCTTTCAGGGCGCCAAGGGATGAGCCGATTTTGCTGGGGTTGTGAGCAAAGTCATCAATAAGAGTTATGTTGGTTTTGGTAGTTCCAACAATTTCTAAGCGACGTTGAATGCCTAAAAATCCCTCTAATGTTTGGGCTGCGGTCAAGGGATCAATACCGGCTTGTGTGCAGGCAGCAATTGCAGCAAGGGCGTTTGAAACATTGAATGCGCCAAACAATTTTAAGCGGAAATCTTGTCCGCGGAAAGTATATTCAAGACCTTCGGCATTGAAACGAATATTGTTTGCGTAAAAATCAGCGTTAGGATTTGTTGTTGAAAAAGTGATTGCGTTTGCATGTTGCATATTGCGTGTTAATTCACAATCATAATTAATAATAAGAGCATCTTTGACGTGTGATGCAAAAGTTGAAAAATATTGTTGCAGTTTTTCCATAGATGTGTGGTCGTGTGAAATATTATTAATAATTCCAACATTCGGATAATATTTACAAATAGAGCCGTCGCTCTCATCTGCCTCAATAACGCAGATGTCTTCCGTGTTGTATATAAAATTGGAGATACCTTTCTGCTTTTCGTAGTTGCGGAGCATTCCGCCGTTTATCATGCATGGTTTTTTGTTAAGAGTGTTCAAAATATAGCCAATCATGGCAGTAGTAGTGGTTTTTCCGGATGTACCACCAATTGCAATGCCATATTTATATTCAGAAAATATTTGAGCAAGGAGATCCGAGCGTTTCTTTATCGGCAGGCCGAGTTGCAGTGCAGCTTTAACGTCGGGATTGTTCTCGTCAAGTGCGGCGGAAATGTATATGCTCATGTCATCGGTTATGCAGCTGCCGTCTTGCGGAATTATTTTAATACCCATTTCTTCCAATGCTTGTCGGCGGTCGGCATCGCGACCCACATCAAAGCTGCGATCTGATCCGTAAACTTCGTATCCTTTGAGGCTTAAAATTTGGGCAAGGGGACTCATTCCATTGCCAGAAATTCCGCAAAAACAAACTTTTTTCATCTTAGTATTCCTTCAGTTATAGAGCATCGAGTACTTTTTGTTCACGTTCCTTAAAAATCTCAAGGTTGGTAAAGTTTATTATTACATAACTTTTGCCATTACCGTCAACATTAATGCTGAGAGCTGCACCGACTTTGTGATTTTCAAAGGTTGCATATAATTCGGCTTCGCCACTTTGTAGTTGGGCCAAAAAGTTTTTATTTCCGATAGGTTCTTCCACTTTTGTGGTTTCGGTAATATCTTTTCCGTCTTTGTCTTTAACAACTTTTTCAATTGTTGAGATTTTGGGAGTGAAAAATTGTTGTGCATTGCCGTATTTTTGTTCAAGCAAATCATAATATTTGCGGTAAATTTGCAAAGCTTGAGATGCATCAGGTGTGTCATCGAGCATAATGCTGTAAGCAGTAATTTTCCATAGTAAATTATTTTCGCCAAAAGAGATAACTACTTGGTTGAATCCGGGGAGATCCTTGGGTAAAGTTGTGGCAAAAAAGCTGTTAGGCAAATCCTTGATTTCAGTTCTGACAAGGTTGACCCCCAATGATTTTATCTGATTATAAGAGCCTCCCCAAGCCAGTCCGAAAGGGGCTTCACCATATTTTGTGACAACACTTTCCTGTGAAGCTGGAACGGTATGGTGCGGAGCAGTTTTTCCATCAACCCCGTTTTGGCGTTCAAAACGAAAAGGCAGAGGCGGTTGAATGTTTTCAATTTTGATTTGATGTGCTTGCGAGTTGAGCAGAGAACTTGCTTTGTCTTGGGCTCCATCAGCACTATCTTGCAGTTTGAGGTCATTTGAAATCAGGACATCTTGATAAAAGTCTTCAGAAATGGCGGATTTTGTTGCAAAAACAAGCGCTAAAGCAAAAGATAATGCAGAAAACCAAAATTTTGACATTGAATTATCCTCTTATGATATAAAAAAATTGAACACTGTTCATAATTGTTGTATTATATCCTTAATTTACAAACATTCCATTAAAATATGAAAATATGCAGAATATCAAAGAAGAAATACATCAAAAATTGCTTGGAGCAGGCAGAAATCTTGTTAAGGATAAAGGACAGGAGTTTTTGACGGCACGTAAACTGTCAGAGGCCTCGGGGTGTTCAATAGGAACTATTTATAACCAATTCAGCAGTATGGATGACTTTGTTGCTGAACAAAATGAAATTACGCTGAGAGAGTTGGCGGATAAACTGTATGTTGCGGATTATACCAACGATAGCTATTATAATCTGAATTTGATGATTGAAATTTTTACAAAATTTGTAACGGAAAACAATGAACTTTGGTTGTTGTTGTATAATTTTCATTTGAGCAGAAAAGATTATAAATTGCCGATGAGCTATAAAAGGCGTTTGTTTAGGTTATTTGGACTGACTACAGATAGTTTTGAACGATTGTTTCCGGGGCTGAACAGGGGGCGTTGCAAAGTTGTTAAAAATGTTCTCGAATCGGGTTTGTTTGGGCTGAGTGCATTGTTGGCATCAGGATCGGTAGATGTTCAATCAGGTAAAAATATGTGCCGAATTTTTGTAAACACATTTTTGGCAGGTGTTACCCTTTTGGAGAAAAACTAAATGGAGTTTTTGCAACAGTTATTTTATGGTTTTAATCGTTGGATTAATAGTCCCGAGGTCTTAAATCTGCTGGTTAACAATCGATTTTTTCTTATTCTGCTTGTGATTGTGTTGGTGCGGTTGAAGTATCAAACATATGACAGTATGTTTATGACCGCATTGGTAAATATTCCGGGAACGGCTTTGCATGAGTTGATGCACTATATGGTAGGCGCAATTTTGAATGCAAGGCCTTGTAATTTTACGCTTTTTCCAAAAAGAGATTTAAATGGCGGATATGTGACCGGCAGTGTGGCGTTTCGGAATGTTCGCTTTTATAATGCGGTGCCGTCGGCAATGGCTCCGTTATTGTTGCTGTTTATTGGTTTTTATTTGAACAGGTATTTTTTGCCGACTATTAAACTGACGGCTGTTAATTATATTTTATATGTGTTGTTGCAGACGATAATTATTGAAAATGCGGTTCCGTCCGGCGCTGATTTTCGGGTAGCGTTTATGTATCCGAAAGGTGTGATCCTTTATGGAATACTTGCGCTTATAGGACTGAGCATGTTATTGTTCTAAAAATTTATCAACTTCTTCGGTTATTTTTTTTGCGTCACCATATAGCATAAAAGTGTTGGGAGCAAAAAACAGCGGATTGTCAACGCCTGAGTATCCGCTGTTGAGGGTGCGCTTTACAAAAATGACGGTTTTGGCTTTTTGTGCCTCAAGAATAGGCATGCCAAAAAGTGGCGATTGAGGATTGTCAGCGGCATCGGGGTTGGTTATGTCGTTGGCTCCGATTACATAAGCAACGTCAGTTTTAGAAAATTCGTGGTTGATATCTTCCAGCTCAAAAACTTCATCATAGTTTACATTGGCTTCTGCCAATAGAACATTCATATGCCCCGGCATACGCCCGGCGACTGGGTGAATGGCGTATTTGACATCGACAGCGAATCGATTGCGCAGTATATCGGCCATGTTTTTGAGAGCATGTTGGGCAGAGGCTGCTGCCATACCAAAACCGGGGACAATTATAACTTTGTCGGCATTCTTCATGATAAAAGCTGCATCTTGTGGGCTGATATTTTTTGCATTTCCGGTTCGTTCAGAGGCAGAAGGCGTAGTGTTTTGTCGGTGTTGGAAAAACAATTTCAGCAAAGATGAGTTTGCGGCATTGATCATAATTTGTGCAAGAATTATGCCTCCAATGCCAATAATTGAGCCGACGGATATGAGCAAAATATTTTGTTGAGCGAATCCTACAGCTACGGAATTCCAGCCGGAAAATGCGTTTAGGATAGAAATTATGATAGGCATATCGGCGCCGCCAACAGGTAATACCATAAAAATTCCCCAAAGGAAAGATGTGACAATTAGAACAAAGTAGTATGTTGCAGAAGCCTGTTGATGAAGCATTGATGAGAAGAATATGACAAGGATTAAAAACGCCAAGTTGATGATTATCGGGTTAAAAAAACGAGTGATTTTGTTTGATAAAATTCCTTGTAATTTACAAAAAGCGACAGTTGAACCGGAAAAAGTTATGGCACCGATTATACCGCCAAGAATTAGCGCCGGAGAAAAAGTATGCATGTCTCCGATTGCAATACAAACGACTGCTCCGCCGCCAAGGCCGTTGAGAAGTGCTACCATTTGCGGTAATGATGTTATTTTAATTTTTAGTCCTAAATATATGCCGATGAGTGCGCCTAAGATGATAGCAGATATTAAATATTGTGCATTTTGAGGGATAGGCACAAAGTCAGAGATAATTGCCAGAAACATGGCAAAACCGCCGATACCCGCGCCGAGAGAGGCAGTTTGTGGAGATGCCATAAAGCGTATAGCAAGAATTATGGCACAGATGCAAAGCAGATAAATGTAAATTAAATTCAATTTTTATGCTCCTTTTTTTTGAACATGGTGAGCATGCGAGATGATACGGCAAATCCACCAAAAATGTTGATTGAGGCTAGAAAAACAGCAAGAAAATTCCAGATGTCAGAGCTATGTTGGGTGATGGCTCCAACAATGACAATGCCGGATATGGCGTTGGATATACTCATAAAAGGAGAGTATAGTGCGGGTGTTACACCAAGGACGGCAAAGTATCCGAGAAAAGCAGAGAGAGTAAAAATTACAAGCAAAATACTTAAATTAATCATTTATTTTTTTCTCCCATAAAAGTGGCGTTTATGATTTCATCCTGAAAATCAAGATTAAAGTTTTGTGCCGAAAAATCATAAATAAGCCGAAAGAAATTGTAGAGATTGTTTGAAAAAAGAAGGCTTGCCGAGTTGGCGATTTTTGAAGGAAGATTGTACTCACGCAAAATATTTGAGGATAAAATTGAAGGGTCCACATTGCCGCTGACATCAACAATAATACTTGAAGATGGTATGGTATTATGTATTGCAGGAGTAATGAGAATCGGAGCATCGGGAAAGCTTCCGGCACAGGTGATTATAATGTCATAGTCTGAAAAATCAGCAATCGAATCGAGAAAAACCGCTCCTACGGATAAGGCCTGCTCTTTGGTTTCGTGGCGAATATCTGTAGCATAAACTTTGGCTCCAAGACGTTTGGCGGTTGCAGCCGCTTGTAATCCGCATACTCCTAATCCTAAAATTAAAAATTTTAACGGGGGAAGTGTCCCCGCAGATGTTATCATCAAGGGCGCAATGCGATTGCAAATATTAGAAGCAATGATTGTTGCTTTGTAACCGCTGAGATTGTCCTGAGATGATAAAATATCCATGCTTTGGGAACGCGAAATGCGGGGAATTTTGTTGAGTGCAAAAGCGCGAAATGTTTGGCATAGAAATTTGTCAGCGCGACGAAAATCAGCGATAACAAGTGGAGAATTTGAGAGCCACGTGCATTCTTGGTGAGATGGAGCCCATATTTTGAAAAGTATGTTGCAATTTGCACATATTTGTTGAGGTGAATCGCAGATTTCAGCTCCGTTTAAGACATATTGTTCATCGGTGAATCCGGCGGCTAGGCCTGCATTTTTTTCAATGATAAATTGTATGCCGTCAGATGTTAATTTTTTTACGGTATCAGGGGTTGTGGCAACTCTATTTTCGTCTTTAGTTGTTTCTTTGATTGTACCAATAAGCATTTTTGCTCCTGTTTAATAATTGTGAAAGCTTATTTGTATATAGTGACGATAATAAATTTTGAAACCGGTGGAAAAAATTAAAATGATAATCAAACTTTTTATGACATTTTTTAAGGTTGGAATGTTTATGTTCGGCGGTGGGGCTGCAATATTACCGCTATTGCAGGCAGAAGTGGTTGAACGAAAAAAATGGCTGAGCGAAAAAGAAGTAGTGGATTATTATGCTATCGGGCAATGTACCCCAGGGATTATTGCAGTGAATGTTTCTACTTTTACCGGTTATAAACTTGCCGGTGTTAAGGGGGCAATAGCTGCAACCATGGGAATAATTACTCCGTCGCTGATTATAATTTTGGCCTTGGCAGGTATTATAAGTTTGTTTTTGAATAATGAATATGTATTGCATGCGTTTACGGGAATCCGCGTTGTAGTTACGGCATTGATTGCGGACATTGTACTAAATATGAGCAAAAAGAACATCAAAGACATATATCAATTTTTGATTTTTGTTGGGGTGGCGGTGTTGATGTTAGCTGTTTCAGTGTCGCCGGCGTGGGTCGTTTGCGGTGCTGCTGTTTTGGGGTTGAGTATGCGGAAAGGTAAAAAGGCATGATATGTTTTTTGTTGTTTTTTGAGTTTTTCAAAATAGGGCTGTTTGCCTTGGGCGGTGGTTTGGTGACGGTGCCTTTTCTGTTTGATCTGTCTTCAAAGTATGGTTGGTTTAGTTCGCAAGAACTGGTTGATATGATTGCTGTTTCCGAATCGTCTCCGGGACCGATAGGGGTAAACATGGCTACTTATGTTGGGTTCAAAACGGCAGGCGTTTTTGGGGGAATCGTAGCTACGATCGGACTGGTTATGCCATCGTTGATTATTGTTATGATTATAGCAAGAATCCTTGATAGGTATCGTCAATCCTCGGTGTTTGAAAATTTGATGTATGCTGTGCATCCGGCGTCAATAGCGATGATTTTGTTTGCGGGAATCGAACTAGGAAAAATGGTTTTGATCAGTCCGGAGATAATTGGTATTGCACTAATATTTTGGGGTGCAATACACTTTGTGAAAATGCACCCCGTTTTATACATTATACTCGGCGGTATTATCGGTGTTGTGTTAAAATTATAAGTCTAAAGCTTTGCGATATGTGTCGAGCAGGTACTCCTGTTCTTCGCGGTCGCTGGCATTCATTTTGCGTAATTTGATGATTGTACGCATGATTTTGACATCAAATCCGGCAGATTTTGCCTCTGCATAAATGTCACGAATATCGCCACCAAGGGCTTTTTTTTCTTCTTCAAGTCGCTCAATACGCTCAATCAGTGAGCGTAAACGGTCGGTGGCTATTCCTCCAACTTCGGTCATTTCTTTCTCCTTATTAATCATTAAAATATTGCTAGAGAGATTAGCAAAAGCGATATCTTTTGACAAGAAATAAATTTGTACTTTACCAAAAATTAAATCTTATATTGAATACTGTTTGTAACGCAATTATCATGGGAAAAAAGTATGCCAAAAAATACATGTACACGCATTTTAGCCACAATAGGACCGGCAACAGCAAGTGATGAAAAAATTGCAGAACTGATAGATGCCGGAGTTGATGCTTTTCGTTTTAATTTCAGTCATGGAACACATCAGGAACACAAGCAGCGTTTGAGTGTTGTTCGAAAATTGGCCAAGCAAAAAGGACGTTATATCGCAGTGGTTGCAGATATGCAGGGACCAAAACTGCGGGTCGGAGAGTTTGAAAAAGGTGGTGTTGTGCTTGAGGCAGGGCAAAAATTTGTTCTCGATATGAAAAATGAGCTAGGGACAAAAGAACGCGTCACTTTGCCGCATAAGGAAATTTTTGCGGCAATTAAGGTCGGTGATGAATTGTTGCTTAATGACGGAAACATTGTGTTGAAAATAAAGTCAAAAACCTCAAACAGTGCAGTTACAATCGTAAAAGTTGGCGGTGAATTGTCAAGTCATAAGGGAGTAAATTTGCCGAATGTAAAGTTGCCGATATCTGCTATCACCGAGAAAGATCGTGATGATTTAAAATTTGCACTTAAGCTTGGTGTAGACTGGGTTTGCTTGTCTTTTGTGCAGTCGGTTGAAGATGTGAAAGAGGCGAGAAAACTTATCGGCGACAAAGCAATGATTATTTCTAAGCTTGAAAAACCAAGTGCAATTGAGGAGTTGGATGAAATTATTCATCTGTCAGATGCAATTATGGTTGCTCGTGGTGATTTAGGAGTAGAATGTCCGTTGCAAACAGTGCCGGTTTTGCAGAAGAAAATAGTTAATGCATGCCGCAAGTTTGCACGACCGGTGATTGTAGCAACGCAGATGTTGGAATCTATGATTGAAAAGCCGACACCGACAAGGGCGGAGGTTTCAGATGTGGCAACGGCTGTGTATGACGGGTGTGACGCAGTTATGTTGTCAGCAGAGACTGCAGTCGGAAAATATCCGGTCGGAGCGGTAAAGATGATGAATAAAATTATTACTCAGGTTGAGTCGGATCCTCAGTTTTTCCAAAGCATAAAGAAAAATCAGGGGGTAAGTTTCTGTATTGGAGAAGCGGATTCAATAGCTTATGCAGCCAACGAAATATCCAAGGTTTTAAAAGTTGCGGCGGTTGTGACTTATACAACTTCGGGAAAAACAACGTTTTTGATAGCCAGAGAGAGGCCAAATATTCCAATCATTGCGCTTACGCCTGATGAAAAGGTTGCTTGTAAATTGGCTTTGGTTTGGGGTGCTCGTCCGGTGGTTAAAAAATCTCATTTTTCAAGTTTTGATAAGTTTGAGGATAATGCCGTTCAGGCAGCTTTGGACAGCGGATTGGTCCATCACGGAAATCATATAATTATTACCGGAGGCTTCCCCTTAGGGGTAAAGGGGCGTACAAACATTTTGCATACGGTACATATAGGGTAGGATAATAAAAAACCGCTCAATTTTGAGCGGTTTTTTTGTAAAAGCTCTATTCGTTAGCGTTCGGCCAATTTTTGGCGTTTTCAGCGTTGAAAGCAACCCATTTTGGGTCAGCTTCTTCTTCAGGGCTGATAGCTTCTTGCGGGCATTCAGAAATGCAAACGCCACAGCTGATGCATGTATCGGGATCAACTACCAATTGGGTATCACCTTCATGAAAAGCATCAACAGGGCATACGTCTGCGCAAGATTTGCACTTAATACAACTGTCATTAACAACAGAAACCATGGTTTATCTCCTTGTTATTATATTCAAACCTCAATCTAACCAGATTTAATATAAAATCAAGTAAAAAATAATGTAACTCACTTGCGAAAGGATTTTTTGCTCCCCATATAATAAGCAACGAATGTTTGTGGAGATGAAAATGAGTGAAAAAATGAACTTTCAGGCAGAAGTCAACAAAATGCTGAATATTGTTGTCAATTCATTGTATTCCGAAAAATATATTTTTTTGAGAGAATTGATTTCAAATGCATCAGATGCCTGTGATAAATTGAAATATTTGATGTTGAGTAAACCCGAGATTGCAAAGGGCAATGGTGAACTGAAAATTGTTTTACGGCCGGATGATAAAGCCAATACATTGACAATTTCTGATAATGGTATCGGTATGAACAAAGAGGATTTGATTAATCATCTTGGCACGATTGCTAAATCCGGTACTTCCGAATTTGTTGCTAATATGAAGGAAAACGGTTCGGTTGCAGAGCTTATCGGACAGTTTGGTGTTGGTTTTTATTCGGCATTTATGGTTGCGGATAAAGTCGAAATTGTTACCAAAAAGGCGGGCGAAAAACAAGCATATAAGTGGATTTCAAACGGAATTGACGGATTTGAGATTGAAGAAGCAACGAAAGATGGAATCGGTACAGAAATAAAACTTTATCTTAAGGCTGAAGACAAGAATTTTACTGATACAATTTATCTGAGACATTTGGTGCGCACATATTCGGATCATATTAATTATCCGATTGTGCTCAATATGGGAAAAGCCGGAGATGAAACAATAAATACCGGCTCAGCACTGTGGACGAGAAATAAAAGCGAGATTACTCAGGAACAGTACAAGGATTTTTATCAGCATATTTCTCATAATTTTGATGATCCGTGGTTGACTTTGCATTTTAAGGCAGAGGGAAATATTGAATATACGTCGCTGTTGTTTATTCCATCAACCCAGCCGGCTGATTTGTTCCAACCCGATCAAAAACATGGGCTGAAGCTCTATGTCAATAGGGTGTTTATATCTGATAAGGTTGAGGAGCTGATGCCGAATTATCTGAGATTTGTGAAGGGAATCGTTGATTCATCTGATTTACCATTGAATATTTCTCGTGAAATGTTGCAGCAAAATGCATTAATTGCAAAAATTAAACACGGAATTGTCGGAAGATTGCTTAAGGAGTTGAAAAAACGCGCAGAAAATTATGATGATTATATCAAATTTTGGAATAGTTTCGGTATGGCGTTTAAGGAAGGAATTTATGAAGATTTTGCAAATAGAGAAGAAATTGCAGGATTGTCACTGTTTAGTTCTACTAATGACGCTACAAAGTTGACAACGCTTGATGCATATATAGAACGCATGAAACCAGAGCAGAAAGATATTTATTATATTACCGGTGACGATGTAAAAGTTTTGGCTAATAATCCGCAGTTGGAAGCCTTTAGGCAAAAGGGACTGGAAGTATTGTTGTTGGTTGATCCGATAGATGAGTTCTGGACGCAGACGTTGCCGAACTATAAAGGTAAGCCGATAAAACATATTGCACAGACCGATTTGGATCTTAAAATTGAGCGTAAAGAACCAAAAGCTGATGAAGGTAGTCTTGATAAATTGGTAAAGTTGTTAAGCGAATTGTTTAAGGACGAACTGGGAAAAGTATCGGTTACCGAGCGATTGGCCTCCAGTCCGGCAAGTTTGACAGTTGAAAACGGTCAAATGAGTATACACTTGGAGCGTTTGATGCGTAGTCATCAACAGCAGACGGCATTTAATTCTACCAGAATATTGGAGCTTAATCCTTATCATCCTCTGATTATTAAAATGTGTGAAATGATGGAAGATAAAAAGAATAAGCCGGAGATTGAAAAAATTGCTAAAATTTTGCTTGACCAAGCAAAAATTGCAGAAGGAGAGCCTATAGGGGATCCGTCTTTTTATGTAAGCACGATAAGTGATTATATATTGCAAAGTGTGAACAGTGGTAAAATGTAAATGGAAAAAGAGAGGCAGATCGCCTCTCTTTTGAAGTTTTAAATAGCGTGAAAGAAAAGGATTTTTTATTTGCCAGCGGTAGTTTTATGTGCTAGTTACTACATAGTTAAGCGATTTTCAGGGATAAAACAGTGGTAAGAAGGCGCAGAGTTCTTTTTTTACATTTAAGCAGGTTGCGCAGAACTATTAAAAAGTCGGCAATTGCGGTGCTGTTTGTGTTGGTTTTTGTGTTTATGTTACTAAACAAAACCAATAATGCACTGATAGAAAAAACCTCAACAACTGCGGAAGAAATTATTACCCCTATAACAGAGATTTTGGTTATGCCTGCAAGCATGTTGTTGAACGGGTATGATTATTTGCGCAGTTTGAGAAAAATTGATATTGAAAATCAGGCACTGAGAGAAGAAAATCGTAAGCTGATTATGGCAAATGCAAAAAATCGTGCATTGGAAATAGAAAATAAAATACTTGCAGATATGCTTAATTATGTTGTGCCGCCGGAAGCTGATTTTATAACGGCAAAAGTCGTGGCACAGGAAGGAACAGCATTTGCGCATTCGCTGACCGTGTATGTCGGTGAAAATAATCATGTTGAAAAAGGGCAGGTTGCCATAAGCGACAAGGGTGTTATCGGTCGTGTTGAGGATGTTGGGTCACGTTATGCAAAGATTGCGTTGATTAATAATATCAACTCAAAAATTTCGGTGATGATTGAAAACACACGTGTTCGAGGGATGATGGTCGGACAAAATGATATTTGGCCGGAGCTGGTATTTTTACCTTTAGATGCGGAACTTAATGTTGGTGATAAGGTTGTAACTTCGGGAATCGGCGGTGTATTTCCGGTGGGATTACCGGTTGGTAAGATTGCATCGGTCAGCAAAAACAGCGCAAAAATTGAGCCGGCAAATAACTTGTCGCGCCTTGAATATGTTATGATTGTTGATTATAAACTGCCTGATCCGGCTGATGAAGTTTATGAGGGTGAACGTCAATGAGAGAGGGGTGGAATGACACTCTTGTAAATTGGGTATTAAGATGGTTGCCATTGTTTGTTTCAATACTGTGGTTAATGGTTTCGTTTATTCCTCTTAAATCGGAGTTGAGCGCAAATGCAAGACCTATGCTCGGATTGATGTGTGTGTATTTTTGGACAGCGTATCGTTCAGATTTGTTTTCGCTGATGTCAGTTTTTATATTGGGCGTTGTTTCTGATGTTTTGTCGTTAGCACCACTGGGAATCCATTTGTTTATGTATTTGATAATGTATCTGTCGGTTACTAAAATTTCTAAATATATAAATGATAAGACTTTTGAGATGCTGTGGATAGGCCTTGCGTTGCTTTTGCCGATGGCGATGCTTTCCGGGTGGCTTTTGACTTCGATTTATTATGCTGATTTTTTGCCACTTAAAAGTTTGGTGTTTTCGTATTTAATCAGTGTGGCGTTGTATCCTATTTTCGGCGGAATAAATGCAGTTATAGTTAATAGTTGCCTGCAGGATGATAACTAATGAACAGAGATAACAGTAAGGGTAAAGTTTTGATTTTGAGAACACTGGTGTGGGGCGGAATCCAGTTGTTATTACTGTTGGTCATTGTTGCGAGATTGTTTTATTTGCAGGTTTATGAGGCCGATAAATATAGGACAATGTCGGAAGAAAACAGAATCTCCTCGCGGATTTTGGTGCCACCGCGCGGGGTTATTTATGATCGCAACGGAATTCCGTTGGCTGATAATAAGCAAAATTTTCAGGCAATGCTTGTAGCAGAGCAAACAAACAGTGTAGATAAAACAATCAGCCAATTTAAAAAGTTGATGCCGCTTAGTGATAAGGAAGAGGCGCGTGTTCGTCGCGATTTGAAGAGGTATCGCCGTTTTGTGCCAATAAAGTTGAAGGAAGGGCTGAATTGGGAGGAGGTTTCCAAGATATTGTTGGCAACGCGAGAAATGTCGGGCGTGGTAGTTGATGATGGTTTGAGCAGAAGCTATCCGTTCGGCAAGCAGACTGCACATGTTTTGGGGTATGTAGCGGCGGTTTCGGAAGATGATTTGAAAAAGGACAGCGATCCGTTATTGGAAACACCAGGGTTTAAGATTGGCAAAATCGGGCTAGAAAAGCGCTATGAAAAAACTCTGCGTGGAAAAGGTGGAAACCTGAAATTGGAGGTTAATGCCGTCGGCAGAATTATGAAAGAAATTGAAAGAGAAGATGGGGAATCGGGAAAGCCTCTTTATTTGACATTGGACAGCAGGTTGCAACAAAAAGCATATGAACTGTTTGGTGAGCAAAGTGGGGCAGCGGTTCTAATGGATGTTAACAGTGGCGAAATTTTGACTTTTATTTCTATGCCTTCGTATGATTCAAATGATTTTGTACAAGGCGTAAGTCAGGATTTATATAATGTTTTGTTATATGATGAAAAGCAGCCGTTGATTAATAAGGCAATTGCGGGTAGGTACTCTCCGGGGTCAACGTTTAAGATGATGGTGGCACTTGCAGCTCTTGATGCCGGTGTAATTACAAAAGACACCAGAGTTGGTTGCAGCGGAAAAATAAATTTTGGTAATCACCTTTTCCATTGTTGGAAAAAACCAGGGCATGGGGCTTTGAATGTAGTTGAGGCTTTGCAACATTCATGCGACGTATTTTTCTATGAGGTTGCGCACAGGGTCGGAATAGATAAAATTGCGGCGATGGCGCGGCGTTTTGGTCTTGGTTCACAGACAGCGTTGAAATTTGATGATGAAAAAGCCGGAGTCATCCCTGATAAGGCGTGGAAGTTGGCAAATTTAGGCGAATCGTGGCAAGGCGGAGAAACTTTGATTGCGGGAATCGGGCAAGGCTATGTTTTGACCACACCAATTCAGTTGGCGGTAATGACAGCAAGGATTGCCAATGGCGGAAAAATGGTTGAACCAAGCCTGACTAAGGTAAGTCCTAAAAAAATTGCAAAGTATAAGGATATGGGAATTAATCCGGTGCATATGGCTTTGATTAAAGAAGGAATGTGCAGCGTGGTTAACCGCCCCGGTGGTACTGCGTTGATGTCGGCTTTTGATTATAAAGGTAAAAAAATGTGTGGCAAAACCGGAACAACACAAGTCAAGCGAATTACTATGAAAGAACGTCAAACAGGCATTGTAAGGCAAGAAGATACACCGTGGAAATATCGAAATCATGCATTGTTTGTCGGGTATGCTCCGCATGATAACCCAAAATATGCAGTTGCGGTGTTGGTTGAGCATGGCGGTGGTGGTTCCAGTGTAGCGGCACCAATTGCGTCAAAATTGTTGAAAGAAGCTTTGATTTTGGATGAGGAGAACGAGTAAATGTATAAATTTTATAAAACAGGGTTTCGCAATCCGAATCTTACTTTTAAGGAAAAATGGAACAATATCAATTTTACCTATTTCTTTTTTATATCTGTGCTGGCAGCAGTCGGTGTACTTATGTTATATTCTGCTGCTAATGGTGATTGGAATGTATGGGCGCTGAAGCATATTGTAAGGTTTGCCATGGGAGCAACCTTTATGGGTGTTTTAGTGTTTGTAGATATAAAAGTGTTTTTGCATTATGCTTATTATTTTTATGCAGTAACGCTGTTGTTGTTAATTGTTGTTGAAGTTGCCGGTTACACGGGAATGGGCGCTACAAGATGGATAAACCTAGGGTTTATGAAGTTGCAACCGTCAGAGCTGATGAAAATTGCGTTGGTGTTGGCATTGGCAAAATATTTTCATTCTACAACACTACAAAATATCGAGACTATTCGGGGGATTATTCCGCCGGTTTTGATGGCGTTGGTTCCGGCAGGATTGATTATGGTGCAACCGGATTTGGGAACAGGTATGATGTTGTTGATGACAACAGGTGTCATTTTGTTTGTTGTTGGTGTACAAATATGGAAATTTGCCGCTGTAGGAGTAGGAGTTGTGGCTTTGATGCCGATTGCATGGCATTTTCTACATGACTATCAAAGGCAGAGGGTTCTAACTTTTCTCAATCCGGAAAGAGATCCATTGGGGGCAGGATATCATATAATGCAGTCAAAAATAGCATTGGGGTCAGGTGGAGTGTTTGGAAAAGGTTTTTTGAGCGGGACTCAAAGTCATCTTAATTTTTTGCCGGAAAAACATACGGATTTTATTTTTACTATGCTGTCAGAAGAATTTGGTATTATAGGAGCGCTGGCGGTGGTGATTATCAACTTTTTGATTTTGGCATATAGCTATTCTTTTGCGCTTAAAACTACGAGTTACTTTGGAAAGCTGACAATTATAGGTCTAACTACCAATTATTTCTTGTATATATTTATCAATATTGCAATGGTGTTGGGGTTGATTCCGGTTGTGGGTGTGCCTTTACCAATGATTTCATATGGTGGGACGGTCATGTTGTCAGTGATGGCGAGTTTTGGCGTGATTATGGCAATGTATGTAAATAAAGATACGAATCTGGGAAAAGACTAAAATAAAAAACTCCGGATTTGATCCGGAGTTTTTTGTTGAATAAAAGGTGTTATCTGACAAACAGCAAAACTTCAGAAACCGGAGATCTTTCGCTGATACGTGCATTTAAGTTGACGTTGTTGGCATTAGCTCCAAAATTTATGACTTCGTTCATAATTTTTGAGGCATATGATTGTGCGCGATCTTGGTTGGCGTCGGTTGATACGGCAACAACATCAAAAACAGCGTTAGGTTTACGGCTCAAGGCGGATTTGACAGCAGTGCTAAGACCGTCATGATAATTAACATTGCTATTATTGAATTTTACTGAAAATAAGGGCATTCCGCCAAAGTTTGCATTGGCAGGACGCGGTGCCACAGAATGAGATGGTGCCACCAACGGAGTAGAGCTTAAATTGCGCTGAACAGGTCTGGAAAGGGAGCCGGAGCTGTTCCCAACTCTTACGCTATCATGAAGCGCATTAATTTCCTGACTTGACTGGATGGCGTTTTGTTGTTGGAAGTTTGCCGCACTGGAAACGCTTTCATTGAGAGCAGAGGCTTTTTGGGCCAGAGCCATTGCCTCGCTTTGGAGGTCGCGCAGTTGTTTGTGGTCTTCATCAACAGCACCGGAAATGTTGAATGCCGCTGCAATCGAATTTTCTAGATAGTTGACAGATGTCAAATTTGTAGCGGTCTTGCTGGATAGGTTTTCAAGCGCGTTGGCGTTTGTAAACATGTTTTGAACATTGCCCTGAGCTTGTTGCAACATAGCGTACATGTTCGGGTTGCCTGGAGTGGTGCCAGCCTGTAATTTGTTTTGAACAGACGAGATGGTTTTTTGGTACAAGCGGGCATTTTTCGATATGTTAGAGTTGATTTTATCAAGCTCTTTTTGGTTTGACTTTTGTGCTTGGCTAAGTTGTTTTAGTTCTTGGCGAAAAGCGGCAACTCTTTGACCGACGAAGGTACCGGTGTAGGATCCGTTAACAATGTTTGAGTTATTTGCATAAACATTTTCTTGCGAATCAGATCCAACCAAGGATGGATAATTTGCACTGTCCGTTGTACAAGCGGAAACACCCAATGTTAATGTGGCTATAAGTGCTTTGATAACAATGTTTTTCATATAATTATTACCTTTTATTCAAAAAAATTAAATTTTGGGCCTAATGATTTTTTACACTTTTCTTTGTTTTTGTAAAGAAAATTTTGATGTATAGAATCATAAAGCTAACTTCTGACTGTAGGCTATACTAAAAAAATTAAATTTGTTTAAATTTTGCTTGCAAAAAAAAATAAAAGAATGTATTAAGGTGTTCGTAACGCAAAATTATGCGCTCGTAGCTCAATTGGATAGAGCATCTGACTACGGATCAGAAGGTTGTGAGTTCGAATCCCGCCGAGCGCGCCATTATAAACCCCTCGATTAAAGAGGGGTTTTGCGTTTTAAATCCGGCGGGCTTCGAACTTGTGAGTTCGTTCAATTCCGGCTAAAGATTTTGTTTCGCTTCGATGAAATCTTGCTCACAAAATCAAGCCTCATTGTGTCTCCTTGAAAAAACTGCATTCAGGCAGTTTTTTCTTCGGCCATCCGCCGAACGCGCCAGTTTTTTAGTAAGGCTCCACTGTTAAAGGTGGGGTTTTGTGTTTTTAAAGCAAGTGGCGGGTTTTGAACGCAATTGTAGGTTTTAAAATGTCATAAGCCCCCATGAGGGAGGCTTATGATGAATAAGATCATCTGATGATGAGTTTGTACAAGTTCACGTCACGCACGGTATAATGTTCGATTTTCATTCCGGGTTTAGCCTGAAGCCAGATGGGATCTTCTGCAGCGGTGATTGAAGCATATTTACCATCGCCAAAAAACACATTGACAACGGTTTTCGTGCCACCTTGCATCGAACCGGAAAAGGAACCCTTGGCTTTTCCACCTCCGCCACCACCAAAAGCCGATATAAAAGCAAGAAAGCTGTTGTAGCTGAATGCACCATTGATGTGGGCTTGGGTCTCAACATTGATTTCGTTTCGAAATACTTCTGTGATGGTATAAGTTCCTCGCAGAATTACTTTCTCAAACTCATAAATTGTGCCTTGATGGTAAATTATTGCACCCTTTGGGTATTTAGTCCTTTTCTTGAAGTTAGTACGACATGTCTCTTTTCTTGATGAGCTATAAAAACTACCTTTACTGTCGCCGCCAAGGTGAAACACTTCTACTCCGTTTGAAAGACGTACCCCAGGATATCCATGTTTGTCAATCCAGCTGTGCTCTACCGTGAGGAATTCTTGCGAAGTTGCTTGAAAAGCAACAAGCATGGCAATTAAAATAAAAAGAATTTTTTTCATAATGTAAAGATTTTAAATAATAGTAAAGAAATATTAATAATACTCAAGTGGTTGGCATTATATACAAAAACGACTTTTTGTCAAGTTATTTTTTTAAGATAAACAAGTATGACTAAAGATTAAAGCATTTCGTGCTGGTTGGTGGGAAGATGCAGTCTGTTCCAATTCAGTGCGTTTTGTACAAATTGGGTGGCTCTTTCAAATGAAAAAGAATTGTTGTCTTTTAATTTTCCTTCGGCATCAATAAAGATATTTGTTTTAGCGACGTTGCTGATTTTATCAAGTTCTTGAACAATATTTTCGGGGGAAAGCCCGTCGGCGTAATCTTGAAATACATCTTCAAAAGGTGGGGTTTTATGTTTTTAAAGCAAGTGGACTTTGTGTTTATGTGATTGTTGTTTTGAAAAACTAAAGAAGTCTACAATTGAGTTAGAAGAAATATCGCATTTTATAAAAAATATAGTTATCAAGTAATGGGAGAAAAGTTATGACTTTTCGCTATGAATTTGTTTGATTTTAATGTCATTTAGGTGTACAATTAGAGGGTCGAGGTTAGATGGAGGAGCTAATGCTTAAACAAACCAAAATTGAAGATAATGAATTACGGCAAACTCTAAATGCAATAATAAACAAATACCCGAATTATGAATACAAAGAAGATGCTCCAGTAGAATTTTACAACGTAAAAACAAATAAAGGTACATTTTACATTGGTAAACAAAAAGCCTCTTATCAAAAAGATATGCATGTATCTTATCTAAAGTATACAATTTTTAATGCAAACGATGAGTCTTTAAAAAATCCTCCTTTGATTATTCGCGCGTATTCTAGTTCACCACACGAGACTGGGTATGTTTTTCAATCCTCTCCGGGATTGACGTATGTTGACGTGTCTTTGGGTGAAAAAACTTTGGATAGAATGAAAATGTATGGAAGCTTTGCAGATTTTTCTAAAGAGAATGAGGCCACAACTCTAAAGATTGTGCTTGATAAAATTATAGATTTTCAAAAAAATTTTTCAAAAGAAAAGTACGATGATGAAGGTTATGCTATTCCTTTGGAAGGGCGTTATAAAATGACTCAAGCGTACAAACAGAACAAAAAAACACAAAAAAAATTATTAAACATCATTGATAATCTGTTGATTGCGCCAGAGATGAAAGAAAAAGATGCTCAAACCATGCAAGAATACTTCGACCGCAAAAGGCGTATTGCCAGAGCACATAGTTTGTGTGCGTTTGCAACAATAAAGAGAGCAGTCAAGAACTTTATACGCTAGCTTTTGTGCTAGAAATGCACTATATATTGGCATGTTTACAGTATTTATGATATCTAGTGGGTATTTCTGAAGTTGTTTGTCTGTGGTTTTAAGGGTACCAAAAATTTTGACTGATGCTTAAATAATGTGGCAGGATATGTCTGTCGTATTATTGATGCTAAATTGTTGTATAATTACTGGAATTTAATTTTCGGTTTGTAAGAGGTGTTTGTACAACAAAGCGTGTCTGTTTATGGGTAGATGAGTTTGCGAATGCTCCGATTTTGGAGTATAAGCATATCCTCATTTATATAAGACCGACGATTTTCCACGAATTGTCTTGGTATTCAAGCTGTAAAATTGAGCCGTTGGGGACATCTATGGCTTTTTCTCCCAAAGCAATAAACAGTTGTGTCAGCATTATGCCGTGAGAAGAAACGGCAATCACGGAGTAAGGTGAATGTTCGGCATATTCCTGCAGACCGGCAAAAACACGTTGGCGGACTTCTTTTTTGCTTTCTCCGCCATTAAAACGCAGGTTTTCAAATTGCTGATCAGAGCTGCGCCATTGCTGGTATTTTTCGCCATATTTTTCCATTATTTCAGTATAGTGCAAGCCTTCTATTTCTCCAACGTTGACCTCAATAAAGCGGTCGTCATAGATAATAGGAACATTAAGACTGCGATTGGCTAACTCTGCGGTTTGGCGTGCACGAACCAAAGGCGAGCATAAAATGAGCTCTATATGTTTGTCTTGCAGTCTTTGTCCGACTTGGACAGCCTGCTGTTGTCCGAGTTCGGTCAAAACCGAATCGTTGGTTTGCCCCTGTGTGCGTCCGGCAAGGTTGTAGCTACTTTGTCCGTGGCGAAAAATATAAAATGTCTTTTTCATCAGTCTCTGCTGCCTCGTTTAATTTGATTAAGCAAAGCCGAATAATTTCTGAATTCTGAAGACATGGTAAGTCCGGAGTTTTTCATAAATTTGGCACTTAGTTCGCGAACGTTGTCGATTTCTTTTTGTGGTGCGCCGCGAGTTTCCATCATGCGCAGAACTTCCTGCCATTTGATGGCAATATCGCTCATGTCTTCAAGATTGAGGTAGCTGTTGCGTCCCTCTTTCATACGTTGTTTGATATAAATGGGATCTTTTGGGTCTACGTCGCTGTCATAGTAGCATTGGTATGAACGAGTGTAAATGCTGAGTTTATCGACAGTTTGATAGTCGTTCATGTTGGCCAGAATGTGTGGTAACCATGAATAAACCTGATCATGAATCTCAAGAGTTGGGGGAAAGCCTATTTCTTTAGTAATCGCGAGTTGTTTTTCCTGTCGCCAGAAAATTGAAACTTCGCTGACACTGTGGTGTACAGCAAGCGCGGCGCACTCAACCCGATATCCCTGTTCACGGGCTTGGAGAAGTGTCGGCATTTTGTAGTCTTCTCTGCTGGAGAGAATGCTTTCAACAACAATATTGTAACCGTGTTGAAAACAGTAGTCGAGAAGTTTGGCTCGGGCTAAGCCGGAATCTTTTTTTGTGATAAAAGGGTAGTTTGTACGATCCGTACGCATGATTTCCTCGGCTTGAGGGTGTAAGGCTCTGATGTCGTCAGCGCCAAAAAGTACCGGAGTTTGTTCAAGATGGTCTTGTGCATAGCGATGTGAAGAGTAGCTTTTTCCGGCTCCGGGTTGGCCGGTGATTAGAATAAATGTCGGATTTTTTGAAGGGGTACGACCTTGGGTAAAGGTCGGAATAATTAAATCGTTAACCCATTTTTCGTGTTCTTCAGGTGAGAGAAGCGGGGCATATTCGATCATTTGTCGGCCTCCAATAATAGTTTTAAGTACGGTATGTATGTGTTTTGTACTTTGGCAAAGATTTGAGGATTGTCAAGATGTTTGAGGTCTTTTTGCAACTGGCGAATCTGCTGTTTGTAAGTTTGGACTGTAGTTTCATCACAATTTTGGGATAAAATTGAGAGCTTTTGGATTAAGTTTAAAATTATAAAATTAGCATTTTCGATATTGCTTATGTGCTGTTCAACTGTTTTGTTCATTCAGTATTTTCCATAAATATCTGTTGATGTACATAAATCTGTTAAATTTGCTAATACAATCACGATATTTTAAGATTACACGGAACAAGGCATAGGCGTCAACATTTTTCGTTTAGAATTTAAAGTTATTTGAGGACAATTAAATAGTCAGATCAAACCGGCAATTTCGGCGCGGAGTTCGTCTATACCGCGATTTTTTTCAGAGCTGGTGGCAATGAGGTTAATGTGTGCGGCGGCATGCTCTTTGATTATTTTGTTAGTTTCGTTGATAACTTTTGCTAACTCAACTGCAGAAATCTTGTCGGTTTTGGTTAAAATTATTTGATAGTTAACGGCGGCTTTATCAAGCATTTCCATTATTTCGGAATCAACTTTTTTGATACCGTGTCGTGAATCAATAAGTAAAAATACCCTTTTTAGATTTACTCTTCCCTGAAGATAGGCAAAAATCATCTTTTGCCATTTTTTAACGAGCGAATCTGGTGCTTGTGCAAAACCATAACCGGGCATATCGACAATATAAAGTTTGTTGCCTAAGTTGAAGTAATTTAATTGTTGAGTGCGCCCGGGAGTGTTGGAGGTTTTGGCAAGAGTTTTCCTGCCGGTGAGGGCGTTAATCAGGCTGGATTTTCCAACGTTTGAACGTCCGGCAAAAGCAATTTCATCAAGCTCATTGTCAGGGGGTAATTGGGATAAAGCTGCAACCCCGAGCATGAAGGAGCAATCCGAGGCAAAAAGATTTTTGCCTCGTTGCAAAGCTTCTTCTGTGTAGCGCGGGGTTGGAGTTTCCATAGCTTATGCCTTGTTTTTATAAAGAATGGCTCGTTGTTGCAAAATAGAAAGCAAGTTGCTGAACGACCAATAAATCACAAGACCGGCGGCAAAATGTCCCATCATAAAAGTAAAGATGAGGGGCATCATGGCAAAAGCGCGAGCCTGATCTTTGTTGGTAGGTGCCGGATTCATCTTTTGCTGAATGAACATGGTGATACCCATGATGATTGGCCAAATGCCTATATCTAAAAATCCGGGAATCGGCAAGTGTGACCAAGTCGAGATGGTTAGCGGGTCTGGAGCAGAAAGGTCTTTTATCCAGCCGATGAACGGGGCTTGACGGATTTCTATTGCAATATTCAACACTTTGTAAAGTGAAAAGAATACCGGAATTTGTATAAACATCGGTAGGCAGCCGGATGCCGGATTTATCTTTTCTTTTTGGTAGAGAAACAGGGTTTCTTGTTGAATTTTGCGTTTGTCATCAGCATATTTTTCCTGAAGTTCTTTTAATTTAGGTTGCAGTTTTTTCATTTTTGCCATGCTTTCATATGACTTGTTGGCGATTGGAAACATTGCCAAACGCAGCAAAGCGGCAAAAAGCAAAATTGCCCAGCCCATATTGCCGATAATTTTATAAAGATAATCTAAAATGTAGAAAAACGGTTTGGTTAAAAAGTAGTACCAGCCGAAATCTACTGCTAAATCAAACTTGTTGATGTTAAGGTTCTTTGTGTATTTATCCAAAAGTTTTATTTCTTTGGCACCGGCATAAAGCATTTGTTGTGATGTTGCAATGCCACCGGCTTCAATAGTTAAAGGAGCTCCAACAAAATCTGTTTGGTAAAGATTGTCGTTTTGGCTGAAAGTTATGTTTGATGGTTGTTGGGAGTTGAGTATAAAGGCCGAAAACCAATAACGGTCGGAAAAACCAAGCCAGCCTTTGGAGGTTTCAAATTTTTTTGCGCCTTTTTTTAAGTCAGAATATTTGATTTCTTCAAGTTCGTCATTAAATACGCCGATCATTCCTTCGTGGACGACGCTTGCTCGCGGTGTTTGCTCGTAGTTGCGGGCAATCAGTCCATATGGATAAATAGTTATCGGAGATGAAGAATTGTTTTCAACAGATTGATTGATATTGAACATATAATGCTCATCAAGGGAAATTTGAGTAATAAAACGCAGCCCCTCGTCATTGTTCCATTCGAGTGTTAAGGGGGTTTGCGGTGTGAGTTGGGAGCCTTTTACCGTCCACAAAGTGTCGGCTGTCGGGAGTTTGAGCTGTTTGTCGGAAGATAGCCACCCAAATTCCGCATAATATGGATTGGTGGTTTTTGCCGGTGCAAAAAGCTCGACTTCGGGACTGTTTTTATCAAGAGATTGCTTATATTTTTTCAGCCAAAGATTATCAATGCGTCCGCCGGCAACTCGAATCGAACCTTTTAAAAAGTCATTGGATATTTGAATTCGGGAAGATGATTGTAAAACGTGCTCAACAGTTTCGTGTTTGGTTTTGGATAAGTCGGGCAATTCTTTTTTGGTGATTTTTTCAACCGGTTGAGGTGTTGGTTGTTGTGTCGCAGTTTGCGACTGAGGTTTGCTATCAACAAAAAAATAGTTACATAAAAAAATTACTGCTAGCGATAATAAAATGGCAGTGTAGAAACTTTTTAACTCATCTTTCATCAGAAAATATCCCTATAGGTTGTTAGATTGTCTAGAATATAGCAGTATTTGGCAGTATTGCAAGTTTTTATCAATGTTTATGTTCATGTTTGGGGGGTACCGGATCAAAGCCGCTTCCACCCCATGGATGACAGCGCAGAATGCGTTTGGTTCCGAGATATATACCCTTAAAAATGCCGTGAATTTCAATGGCCTCAATCATGTATTGAGAACATGACGGCTGGTAACGGCAAACTCCGGGGAACAGAGGTGAAATGCATTTTTGATAAAATTTAATCGGCCAAATTATCGATCGACGAATTATCTGTTGCAGTTTCATTGGAGTTCTCCGGTGAGAATCGGCGATTGATTTTTTTGATGGCATATTGCAGGTCGCGGCATATGATAGAAAAATCAGTATTTGCTGTTGTGTAACGTGCAATCAGAACATAATCAAAATTAGGTAACGCCAGTTGCTCAAAAAATAATGCCGCCGCAGCCCTAAGCCTGCGACGACAACGATTGCGTATATGGGCTTTGCCTATCTTTTTGGTGGTTGTATATCCAATCCGTGAATTTGTACTCGGAGTGTCAAGACCACTTGGAGCTGCCTGTAAAACTAAGCTTGAGGTCGATATACTCTCACCATGCTTTGTAAGTCTGACAAAATCACGGCGTTTTTTTAATACCGAAAAAGAAGGCATTGACCAAGAGCCTTTAATTAAGCGGAAAGCTTAGCGCGTCCTCTGGCTCTGCGGGCTGCCAAAACTTTGCGTCCGCCTTGAGTAGCCATACGTGTGCGGAAGCCGTGACGACGGGCTCTAACGATTTTTGAAGGTTGATATGTACGTTTCATTGTTATATTCTCCGGTTTATTATTAGTTATTTAAAGCCCTGCTTTGCGCAGAGTTCTCGGTTATTGTGGGTTTCTTATAAGGGGAAAAAATGATATTGTCAACATAAAAATAACAGAAAAAACAATAGCAAAAAACCCCGCCGGAGCGGGGCTTTTTAATAAAAAACAGAGATTATTTGTTAAAATTATTTTCCTGTTTTTTAGCTTCGTCTTCAGTACGAGCAACGTTAACCAAAATTTCTTGGCTGACTTCCGGGTGAAGATTGATGTTTACACGATAAACACCAAGGTCTTTAATCGGATGCTCTAAAGAAATAAAACGACGTTCAATGTTTTTGCCAGCTTCTTTCATTGCGGCGGCAATGTCACGAATGCTGACAGATCCATAAAGTTGGCCGGTTTCGGCAGCTTGACGGATCAAAACAACTTTGAAACCTTGCAAATCAGCGGCCTGCTTGGTGGCGTTTTCTAACAAAGCCTTGTTATGAGCTTCAAGCTCGGCTTTTTGTTTTTCATAAACAGCCAAGTTGGCTTCTGTTGCACGGAGAGCCTTTTTGGTAGGCAAAAGGTAGTTGCGGGCATAACCGTTCTTTACGGTAACTTTGTCACCCATCTTACCCAATTTGTTTACATGTTCCAAAAGAATTACTTCCATCTCTTTTCTCCTTAATCAGCGACAAAAGGAAGAAGAGCAATGTAGCGAGCGCGTTTGATGGCGCGAGCCAATTCTCTCTGCTTTTTGGCAGAAACGTTAGTAATACGACTTGGAATGATTTTGCCTTTTTCAGAAATGTAACGGCTCAAAAGTTTGACATCTTTGTAGTCGATAACCATTCCATCTTCACCTGAAAACGGGCAGCCTTTTTTCTTCTTAAAGAAAGTTTGTTTATTTGCCATGGTCCATTACTCCGCTTCTTCTACAGTTTCTTTGTCTTCAGAAGATGCAAGTCCTTCACAGAACTCATCAACTTTCAAAGTCATATAACGAATGATGTCTTCGTTAAAGCGCATTACACGCTCATATTCAGCAATGGCAGAAGCCGGAGCTGAAATATTCATCAATACGTAATGTCCTTTGCGGTTTTTCTTGATGCGATAAGCCAAAGTCTTAAGACCCCAGTTATCAACTCTTACAACCTCGCCGCCCTCTTTTTTGATAACATCAGAAAGTTCTGATACAATGTTATTTACTTGCGATGCGCCGAGATCCTGACGTGCAATCAGCACGCTTTCATATTTTTGCATATATAAACTCCTTATGGATTCTCAACAAAACCCCTTATTGCTAAGGGAGGTTAATGTATAGCCGAAGTACAGACTCCGGCAAGGGACGTCGCTTAATATACATTAAAACTTTAATTTGGCAAGCTTTTTTTGGTAATAACATGATTTAATTTATTGCAAAGGAAAATAAAAGCGTTTATTCTTTGAAAAAACTAGAAATTAAAGGATTTGAGTGATGAAATATAGTAGCCGTGCTATTGTGTTGTTTTTGCTTTTTTTTGTTGTCGGATGTACGCATTGCGGAACGGTTATGTGGTCGGAAGAAGAATGTGAAAAAGAAGCTGAAGTTGTGGTGTTGGGGACAAAACCGCAAAATCATCAGTCGGTAATTTTCTTGGTAAATCAGGAAACCGGTGAATTGGCTTGTTGTCAAGATACTCCGGGGGTTAGCGCTGAGGAGTGCGCATGGGCGTTGGAACAGAAATGTTTTAAGCGAGTTGAAGATTTACCGCGCGGTATTGCCAGCTATGACAACCTTAAAACCGGTACTTATCCTACAAGACGGTGGCGTGACGGTGAAACTGCACCCAGGTGGTAAATATGCTTTCAAGGGTGAAAACAGTAGCCTTCAAAGGACTGGAAATTGTTGATATTGAGGTGCAGGTTCAGATTTTGTCAGGAATGCCTGCTTTCACGATAGTGGGATTGCCGGATAAAGCTGTTGCAGAAAGCAGAGAGCGAATTCGGGCGGCACTTTTTTCGATGGGACTTAAGTTGCCGGCAAAGAGAATTACAATTAATCTTGCTCCGGCTGACATTTTAAAAGAAGGAACACACTATGATTTGCCGCTAGCTCTTGGTTTGTTGTGTGGCATGGGGCTGATTAAACAAGAAAAATTATCGGAATATGTCGCAGTCGGAGAGGTCGGGCTTGACGGTGCAATCATTAAAGTTGCGGGAGTTTTGCCGGCGGCAATAAGAGCCGAAAAAATCGGGTGTGGTTTTATTTGTCCCGATGTTCAGAAAGGCGAAGCTGCATGGGCGGAAGTAAAAAATATTGCGCCGGTTAAAACTTTGAGCGAGGCGGTTGATTATTTGAACGGTAAGCTTGAAATACATTGTCCAAAACCGGAAGTAGAGGTAGAAAAAACATCAAGCCTTGATATGCGTGAGGTTAAAGGTCAGGAGAGTGCTAAGAGAGCTTTGGAGATTGCTGCTGCCGGTGGTCATAATCTGATAATGGTAGGGCCTCCGGGATCAGGAAAATCAATGTTGGCGGCTAGGTTGCCGACTATATTGCCCCTGATGACAAGAAATGAGGCGATTGAAACAAGTATGATTGCGTCTATTGCCGGTGAGCTGAAAGGTGATCGGCTGGATTTTGTGCGTCCGTTTCGAGCTCCTCATCATAGCGCCTCGACACCTGCTTTGGTCGGAGGCGGAAGGTTGGCAAAACCGGGGGAAATCTCACTGGCTAATAATGGAGTTTTGTTTTTGGACGAACTGCCGGAATTTGCTCGTTCAACATTAGAAGCTTTACGACAGCCTCTCGAAAATGGTGTGGTGAGCGTTTCAAGAGTGAATTCTCATGTCGAGTTTCCTGCAAAAATTCAATTGATTGCGGCAATGAATCCTTGTCGGTGCGGATATTTGGGAGTTTCTTCAAGAGAGTGTACAAGAGCTCCAAAGTGTGCACAGGAATATCAGGCAAAAATATCCGGACCACTATTGGACAGGATAGATATACAAATTGAAGTTCCGCCAGTGAGCCCGTGGGATATGTCAAAAATGCCGGATGGTGAAAGCAGTGCCGAAATTAGAAAACGAGTGGTTGCGGCCAGAGAAATTCAGCAAAAGAGATTTGACAGCTTTGGCAGAAGTGATTTGCACACGAACTCGCAACTCAGCGGTGATATGCTCGAGGAGGCGGCAGTTTTAGATGATGAGGCAAAAGAGTTATTGTTAAATTATGCACATAGCGTAAAATTATCCGCGAGAGGATATAATCGAACTTTAAAGTTAGCAAGGACAATTGCGGACTTGCAAAATGAAATTAAATTGCGTAAGATACATATAGCTGAGGCTCTGTCCATGCGTTGGAAAGTGCCAGAATATAAGGTTTAGGAGATGACAACCAATGATTAAAAAGATATCGAAAATTTTGTTTTTAGTGATTTTGGCCGGCATTTTTAGTTTGCCGGTAATGGAGAATGCATCTGCATGTTCTACTTGTGGAGCAAAAACAGTGCGTCCGGCTACAAAATATGTGAAATATACCGGTTATCAACCAGAAGTTATTCAGCCGGTGGTCAAAAATTATGACTGCTCAATGCCGATGCCCGTTTTTGAACCGGCACCAGAGATGCCGGTGCAACCGACAGTGCATTATCGTCCGGCTCCGCAAAGAGTGCCGTTTATACCGAATGTAAGCACTTATAAAAAAGGATATCTTAAACCGCTTGATGATGTGGAAGTTGCTCGTCGCAATCAGGTTTCTACATATACAGAAAGTCGCAATTATGTTAGAAATCCGCAGCCTCGTCCTGAGTTTGTTATGTCATCTCACTCAGGGGCAATACTGGAAGACGATCCTTGCAGCAGACAGGGTAGTATATTCGGAGGCAGTGGTTGTAAGCGCGATAAAGATGGCGGTATTTTAGGCGGAACATCATGCAAAAGTTGTGCAAAGCATGGTGGCGGTGCCGCTTGCAAAAAATGCAAACAAATGCACGCTGTAAAGACGGCGCCTGCTCCGGTTGTTGCACCTATGTATACACCGATGCCGGCACCTTTACCTGTTTATGGCAGTGTATGCCCTTGTGCAGAATTTGTTCCGGCTCCGGAGCCAATGAATGTTTCGGTTATGGCGCAAGAAGTTGCTCCGGCTCCTGTTCCGGTCGGCTGTCCGTGCGCTAATAATTATGTGATGAACGTTATGCCGGAACCGATGCCGTATGTTCCTCAACCATGCGTTACTGAGGTACAGGAAAGCAGCGGTGCAATTTTGGAATCAGGCGGTTGTGAGTCAAAAGGTGCTGTTGTGAAGGGAAGATGCTGCGCTAAAAAAGGACATTGCTCTAAGAGATGCAGTGCTTGCTCAAAAATGGCTACTCCTTGCGAAAAAAGAGCGGCTCCATGTTCTAAATGCAAAGAAATGACGAAACCGGCTTGTGTTAAAAAAGAGGTTAAACCGGAAGTTCGTGATTGCTCGGCATTTGCGCCAATAAGTTTGGATTGGGTTGATTTTAGAATTAATCGTAATGGTGATCGCAAAACATATTCACGCAACTTGGGAAATTATCGTTTTAGAATCTTCGGTTGCCGTAGAAATGCCAAGAATACGGTTTTGAACGAGGGTCGCCTTCTTGAAAAAGATATGAATTTCAATGAGATCTTTACCGATATGGTATCTGATTGCTACAAGATCGTTAATATGCAAGAGTGTATTGATGAGAACAGCGTGCTGCCAGAATATGTTTTGACTGCCGAGATTACAGATGTTTATTTGGACGTTTGTGATGAGTATAATTGGGGCGACGTCAGAATGGAAAACAGTCGTAACGGTACTTCAGAAATGACGGTTGTTTGGAGATTGATGGATATCAGCAAGACCAATGTGTTGTGGAAGGGTGAAACCAAAGGTTACGGCAAGCTGACAGGCGGTGAATATGACGGTGAAACCGTTCTGGTTCAACGCGCTTTTGCTGATGCTGCAAGTAAATTGCAAAACCAACCGGGGTTTGAGGAAAAATTGTTGGTAAGACTCAGCAAAGATGAAATTGAGCAACAGAGAAGAATTATAATGGAAGCTCAAAAGGCCAGCGGAATTTGTGAGCCACGTATTGTGGAAGATTCCGGCATTGTTTCAGTTGCATCTGATATTGTAGATGAAGTTAAAGTTGAAACACCTGAGCCGGTTGCATCAAGCGCAATTTTTGAGGCCGACAAGCTTTGTATTGTTGAAAGAGCTGATGTAGACAACATGGGCACTTCTGATGTTTGCAAAATGAGAAATTCGGTTGTTAAAATCAAAAATGCAAATGGAACAGAAGGAGCTGGTTTGTTGATTTCAGAGCAGTTTGTTATGACTTCAGCAGATTTGATTGATCGCACAAATAATCATTATACTGTTGAGACAGCAAATGGCAAAACACTTTCAGCAAAGGCATTCAGAGCTAATCCGCGTCGCAATACCGCGTTGTTAGTATTGAGCGAAAATGCTGAATATACTCCTCTGGGTCTGAATCTTGAGTTGCCGGCTGTCGGAAAAGACTATTATCAATTTGTCGGTTTGAAACAGGTTGGCAATGGTACAGACTGCATGGCAGAAAGCGAAAAAGTTAACAGCTATCGCTATACTCAAGACGGAGCTGCCGAAATTATGATTGACAGTTTCAATCAGGGAACTGTTGTCGGTGGAACTTTGGTGGATAACAAAGGGCGTGTAACAGGTATTGCACACCGTGCGCCTGACGGAGCTCACTTGTTCCTGCCGATGGAAACAGCTATGCGCAGTTTGGGTGTTGAAATCTGCGGCAAAGCATTTCCAGAAGCTAAGCCTCAGCCAAAAGTATGGCGTGAGCCGGTGTCTGCCTTTATTGATAATCCGGAGGCAAAAGCTCCTGAAGCTATGCCGGTTAAGAACAGAAAGTAACCGCATAAGATAAAGCATAAAGCTCCTCCGAAAGGGGGAGCTTTTGTTTGGAATTTACGAAATGATAGATATATTAAAAAAATATGATATAGCATATGCCAGTGATTTTTCTCGCGGAACGGAAGATTGCGCAAATGTTTTTGAGTTTAAGGATAGAAAATCAAAGTTGATTTTTTCTGCTCCGCATGCGACACGCACTTTTGTTAATAATAAAGAAAAATTGGCTGACTTATATACGGGAGCAATCGTGCAATATGTGGGTGAAGTTTGTGATGTGTCGTCAATAATAAGGACAAAGTATGTTGATTATAGGGTTTCGATTTTTGACTATGTAAAAGAGCATAAATTGTGTGATCATTATTTTGTTGATGTGCACGGTTTTGATAAAGATATAGGGTATGATGTTTGTTTGGGAATTTATAAGTGCAATGCTGAGCAGTGCCCGTATTTAAGTGATATTGTAGAGGTTATAGAAAAATATGGTTTAAGAGTGATTGTGAATTATCCTCAATATACAGGTAAAGGCGGTTTTACCAAAGAATTTCAAGAGTGTGTGGGCAAACCGAATGTAATTCAGATGGAACTGAAGAGATATTTGCGTGATTTTTATAAGAATCCGGATGTGGTTAGTAAGATAACGGTTCCGATGATGATGGAGATAACTAATTGTTATAAAAAGTAAAAGCACCACTTGGAAGTGATGCTTTTATTAGGAGAAAATTAAACTAAGCGCGTTGACGGGTTTGTTCAGCTTGTTTTGGAGAATAGTTCAAACGCAAGCTTGGGTCTTCAGGGGACAAATTTTTGATTGGTCCCAGTTTTTTAAAGTCGGCATAATCTTTACTACTGCCGTGTAAAAATTCTTTCATTTCTCCCTTAACTTGACTCCAGGAACCGTGAGCTATAAGGGTCGGACTTTTTTCCATAGCTTTCTTTGCTTTAGAAAGCTTATTATTTTTTCTTATGCGTCCGTCTATAATTTTAATTCGAATATCGTCCATTTATTTTCTCCTAAATTCATGTATCTTTTTGTCTATTATCTCAAGGTTTAAAAGTTTTGTCAACAAAAAAATGCATTTAATCTAAAAATCGGTTGGATTTATTTTATATTCTAAATTATAATGTAACTGTTTTTATAAATTGTCCAGAGATAAATATGTCTTTATTAAAATCAATAACAACTTTTGGCGGATGGACGCTTGTCAGCAGAGTAACCGGTTTTTTGCGTGATGTGGTGTTGGCGAACTATTTGGGAGCAGGAATGGTTTCTGATGCCTTTTTTGTGTCGTTTAAGCTGCCTAATTTGTTCAGAAGTTTGTTTGCAGAGGGGGCGTTTAGTGCCGCTTTTGTGCCGATTTTTTCACAGAAACTGGTTGGAGAGGGAAAACAGCAGGCGGTAAAATTTGCGGCACAGGCGATTTCTGTTTTAGCTCTTTTGGTGGGGTTGTTTGTGCTGGTTATGGAAGTTGTTATGCCTGCGGTAGTGATGGTTTTGGCTCCTGGGTTTGCCGATGATGCCGGAAAAATTGAGTTGGCGACCTTTTTATCGCGGATAACGTTTCCATTTTTGTTATTGGTTTCAATTGTTTCTTTTCAATCAGGAATTTTGAACTCTCTCGGAAAATTTGCAGCTCCGGCATCAACACCGGTAATCCTCAATTTAACAATGATTTCATCGGTTTTTGTTTTAATGCCGATATTTTCAACACCGGCATATAGAATTGCAATCGGCATTCCGGTTGCGGGTGTGCTTGAGGTTTTGTGGTTGAGGTATTTTTTGAAGCGGCAAGGTGTGGAAATTTGTCCGCAAAAAGATGTTCTGAATTTGCTTAAAACGCCGGAAATAAAGACTTTGTTTAAGCGAATCGCTCCGGGAGTGTTTGGTGCCGGTATATACCAAATTAATATGATGGTGGATACAATTTTGGTGTCATTGGTGGGAACCGGTGCGATTTCGTGGCTGTATTATGCCAACAGGTTGCAACAGTTGCCTCTGGGGGTTGTCGGTGCGGCGATTGGTGTGGCTTTGTTGCCGATACTATCAAAACAGGTAAAATCAGAAGATACAATTGCAGCTAAACGTACTCAAGATAAAGCTATAGAATATGGTGCACTGATGTCAATGCCAGCGGCAGTGGCCTTAATTGTTTTAGCGTTGCCGACAGTTAATATTTTGTTTCAGCATGGAAAATTCGGTGCATTACAAACGCTGATGACTTCAAAAGCGGTTATTGCATATGCAGTCGGATTGCCAATGTATGTTATGGTTAAGGCTATGACGCCGAATTTCTTTGCCAGAGGCGATACCAAAACACCGGTAAAATATAGCGCAGTAGTATTGTTTGCTAATTTGATATTTTCGGTGATATTGATGAAGCCGTTCGGGCATGTGGGGATTGCTTCTGCGACAACATTGGCGGCGTTTGTTTCATTATATCAATATGTACATGGATTAAAAAAACGCGGTTTTTGGAGTTTTTCGGCAGAGCTGAAAATAAGGATGGTAAAAATTGCCTTTTGCTCACTCTTGATGGGGGGAGTTTTGCATACAGAAAGGGTGTTTTTGAGTTATTGTATTCCTGATTGGCTTGGACTGTCAGTGTTTATAAAATTGTTTTTGTTGGGTGTTATTGGCGCAATTGCGGTTTTAGTATTTTTGATAGCAATAAAACTGTGCGGAATCGTTGATGTGTTTACTTTTGCAAAAAATATGATCAAGCGCAGGAGAAAACAAAAATGAAAAAATATGTGCGCAAGTTATTGACCAAATTTAAGCAAATTGTTCGAGGAGCAGGAACTTGTGTAGGGCAATTGTTCAGCAATTGGCCGAAGGCTTTTATTTCTGTAGTGGCTTTGATGATTTTGGCTTATTATCCGTTGGGCGGAAGGTTGAGCGAAAATATTGATAAACGTACAGAGTATGATTTTAGTTCTATGTCAGAGAAACAATCTCAAACCATCGAAATTATAGAAGTTTTGATTGATAAGGAAGTAAATCAAAATATTTGGACGCCAAATCTTCCGTTATTTTTTCCGGCGTATTGCTTGGATAATATGCCTAATTTTCAGAAGGGTATTGTCAGAGGAGTAAGGGGTTTTATGCGCAGTTTAAGCAAGTCAGTGCGTTGTGGTGATAATGATGATGATTTGAATTATCTGAAAAATGCGATGAATTTTTTGGCTTATCCGGAAAATGTGTGGTTAGTGTCGCCGACAAACAAGTTAAAAATAGCTCCATCGTCTTCAAGTCAGTATAGAAAAGCACGAAAGAATCTGAAAAAGTTTAATAATTCGTTAGAAGAAGAAAGATGTTTTTGGTTGAAAGATGAAAAAAGCCTATACAATATAAATAATGCGGCAATACGAGGGCTAAAAACCGCAGAAAGACAATTGAAAAACGAAATAAGAGAAGGCAATAAAACTTGGTTTGATACTTCTGCGGATAATGTTTTTTATCTTAATCAGGGGCGAATCTATGCACAATTGATGATTTTGACCAAGTTGGGTAGAGACTATAAGCAAGTGCTGACGGCTGATGATTTGTATCAGGATTGGACTGTGATGTTACGTGCGTTGCAAGATGCAGTCGAAATTAGCCCCGAGGTCGTGTTAAACGGTAATTTAAGCAGTGCGCTAATGCCAAATCATTTGGTGAGTATGGCTTATTATGTGGTTAAGGCTGAAAAGGTTTTGATGAAAATAAATGCTCGGTTGAATGGAGAAATTGAAAATGCGAATTGAAACACAAAATTCGATTGATGAAAATATAATGCATTTTTATCCTGAAGGAGGATTAAATATAAAAAGCAGCAGCGAATATAGTGATGCAAAATCTGTCAGAAAATCTCCGTTGGCGGAGAATTTGTTCGATCTGGGAAACATTTCTTCGGTTATGATAACGCCGGATTGTATTTCTGTAACCAAAGAATCTACAATATCGTGGGAAGTTTTAAAACCGCAAATTTTGGCGGAAATTATGGATTTTTTGACATCAGGTGCCGAAATTGTGATTGAAAGTGATGATACGGATGAGGAAAATCTGTTGCGTAAAATAGAGGGATTGATAAACGTCAGAATAAGACCGGCAATTCAAAAAGACGGGGGAGATATAAAACTTAAACATTTTGAGAATGGTGTGGTTTATGTGGAGTTGCAGGGAAAATGTGTCGGATGTCCATATGCACAAAGAACGCTGAAAGATGGTGTCGAAAAATTGTTAAAAACTTATATTTCAGAAGTCAAAGCGGTGGAAAAATATGATGGTTAGTTTGATAAAGTATGTATTTTGGTGTTTTTTCGTTCTGGTTAATACGGTGTCGGCGGCAGAACAATTAAAAATGGATTTGCGTCCTGATGGCCTGTATATAAATAATGTTAATGCAGCTGTTTTGCAAAAAATATATGAAGATTTTGGGTATCACGATTTTGTCACTGAGGATAAAAAAATTCCGGCGATTTTTTTAGAAAGTATGCCGGTTGATTTTAATGAAATTGAAGATCAAAATGTTCGTAATCGGCTTTTTATCGCGATTATGGCTCCATTGGCATTGAAAATTAATGAAGAAGTTATGTTGGAACGAGGGCATATTTTGGAACTGGGAAATGATTTTGAGAAGAATGGAAAATTATCTTCTAAACAGGTAAAAGAACTTGAGAAATTAGCGACAAAATATGATATTTTTACGAGAATGAAGGGAAAAGACCGCTATGAGATTTTGCTTAGCGATTTAGAGATCAGAGTTGATCAGGTGGCTCCAGCTCTCATAATTGCCGTGGCGGCGGCGGAAAGCAACTGGGGAACGGCTGATGAGGTAAAGCAAGGTAATGCACTTTATAAACTGAAAGATTGGTTTACGGACAAAGGGATAAAACCTAAAGGTGAAGATGATGACAGCTACCGAATCAGAACATATCCGGATTTATTATCATCAATAAGAGATTATGTATTGAAACTTAATAGTGATATTAATTTTCAGCATATGTGGGTAGCTCGCAAACAATTGCGTAATCACAATCAGATATTGAAGGGACGGACTACCGTGAACGGGATGGTTCTGGGGTCACCACTCGAAAATTATGCCGGATTGCTGAACTATATTTTGACTTTTTATGATTTAATAAATATCGATATGTCTAAGTTAAAGAGTATAACTTTTGAAGGGGAAAATTAAGTGCTTAAGGTTGTTTCAATTTTATGCCGTCCCGGAAAAATGGATAATTATGCGTATCTTTTGATTGATGAAAACACAAAAACGGCGGCGGTTTTGGATGCATCAGAGGCAGATCCGGTTATAAGAGAGTGTGAAAGACAAAATGTTAAACCGCAATTTTTGCTGAATACACATCACCATTTTGATCATGTAGAAGGTAATTTGGAGCTTAAGTCGTTATTTGGTGCAAAAATTGTCGGAGCAGCGGCTGATAGCGACAGAATAGACGGGCTTGACATCGGTTTGGTTGATGGTGATGTTTTTATGATAGGGGATTGCGAAGCGAACATAATGAGTGCCGATGGGCATACGTTAGGTCATATTTTGTGGTATTTTCCAAAAGAAAAGGCTCTTTTTACCGGCGATACGCTTTTCAATCTAAGCATAGGCGGGCTGTTTGAGGGATCGCCGGAACAGATGTGGAAAACCTTGCAAAAAATAAAAAAATTGCCCGATGATGTGTTGTTTTACCCCGGACATGAGTATACAGCTTATGGGTTGAGCGCATTACAAGGTAAAAACGGGGAAAAATATGCTCAAAAAACCAAGGAAAGATTAGCGAAAGGATATTCTGCAGCTCCGGTTTCTTTAGGTGAGGAAAAAATGTGTAACCCGTATTTGTGCATTGAAAATTGCCAAGATTTTTGCCGAATGTTTGAATAATTTTAATTATTTTTTATCTTTTGTGCGATAGCTTGGCATTGAGGGGGCAATAATGTTCTGGGGATTTTTTTTGATTGTGACAAGTGTGATGTGGGGGTGGTTGATTCCCTGCATGGCCAGACGTTTTGCCAAGTTTATGCCGGCCACTCCGGCCTATGCTTTCTATATGTTGATTAAACCTCGCAAGTATGCCAAAAAAACAAGCGTTGAGTATAGGCGTTTGGTAAAAGAATATAGATTAAGAAGTTTGATGTATGCGCTCGTGCTGGGGGGATTAGGCGGAGTATTCTCTCTGTTTCTGATAAAATTCGGTCTTAATTTGGCGATCTGTATTGGAGGAATGCTGTTTGCATGGATAGCAGCGTTATTGGCCGAGATAGATTACAGAATTTTTCTGTTGCCGGATATTTTGACGGTTCCGCTGTTGATTTTTGGGTTTGTGTTTTCTGCATGCGTAGAAAGCGTTGGTACAAATATTTATGGCGATTTTCCGGCTGTAGGGACAGTGCAAAGCTCAATCGGTGCGTTGCTCGGATATTTTATTCCGGTATTGGCGTCGATGTTTATGCTGAAAAAAAGTAAAGATGCTTTTGGAGGCGGCGATATCAAGTTGTTGGCGGCAATAGGTGCTTGGATGGGTATAAGGGGACTGTTTTTTACAATATTATCGTCTTGCGTATTATTTGGAGTGTATATGCTGGTCAGAGGGCAGAAATCGGGAGCTTTTGGACCGGCGTTAACAATGGCAGCGGTGGTATATATGGTATATTCCGTGGCAAATTTTGTAGCTTTTTGAGGAACTGAAAATGATTGATATTGTTGAGGAAAGAGAAAAGGCCAAACATGTAGTTGAAAGCAATAATTTTGACTACCTGATTATGTTTGTTATCTGTCTTGATGCGTTAGCTTTAGGTATGCTGACAATAGGTGTAGAAGATATTGATTTTATCAAGACAATGTTTTTGCTGGATCGTATATGTATGGCCATTTTTGTTGTTGAAATGCTGATAAAAATGTACGCATATGGGCCGCGTTTCTTTAAATCAGGGTGGAATGTTTTTGATTTTTCGGTTATTGCAATATCATCCTTGCCGGGGGCGGATTATTTGGTTATTTTGAGAACATTTAGATTGTTTAGATTGTTGAAATATATAAGTAAGTTTAGAAAACTCAAGAACTTAGTCAATGTAATGCTGATGATTATGCCGAATTTGATGGCTATGTGTGCAATCCTTGCTGTTGTGATTTATGTTTTTGGGGTAATGGGAGTGGTTTTGTTCGGTGAAGATGTTGCGGCATTCTCAGATTTGGGGTCAGCAATGTTCAGCATGATACAAGCGTTTAGTTTTGACGGCTGGGCATCAACAATAGCAAGACCGGTTATGAGAATCTATCCTTATGCATGGATTTTCTTTACAACGTTTGCAATACTCTCATTCTGGCTTGTTATCAGTTTTGTTTTGAGTGTATTAACAATGTTAGTACGCAGAGATTTTAAGATAAAATCCAGATTGTAGAAATGATAATAAAAAAGTACCGGATTGTTCCGGTATTTTTTTTGTGCAAAAACTTGACTTTGAAAAAAACAATCACTAACTAAAGTATAGCAAAATTTTATAGGAGTTTAAAGGCTATGAATATCAGACCATTATATGACAGAGTTCTAATTAAGAGAGTTGATGAACTTACAAAAACTGCCGGAGGAATTATTATTCCGGATACAGCTAAAGAAAAACCGTCTGAAGGGATTGTTGAAGCTGTTGGAACCGGCGCCAGAACCGAAGATGGGAAAATTATTCCGATGACGGTTAAAGTCGGTGATCATGTACTGTTTGCTAAGTGGGGCGGTACAGAAGTTAAGATTAATGGAGAAGAAAGACTGATTGTAAAAGAGTCTGATTTGTTGGGTATTGTTGAATAAGTTAAGAGGAAAAAACAATGGCTGTTAAAGATATTAAATTTGGAAATGATGCTCGTAGCAAAATGCTGAACGGCGTTACTACTCTGGCAAAGACCGTAAAAGTTACTTTGGGACCTAAAGGACGCAATGTTATTTTGGATAAGTCGTATGGTGCTCCAAAAATTACTAAAGACGGTGTTTCAGTTGCAAAAGAAATCGAGCTGGCTGATAAGTTTGAAAATATGGGGGCGCAACTGGTTAAAGAGGTTGCTCAAAAAACCGCTGATAAAGCCGGTGACGGTACTACTACCGCAACAGTTTTGGCAGAAGCAATTATTAAAGAAGGTTGCAAAGCGGTTGCTGCCGGCATGAACCCGATGGATTTGAAGCGCGGTATTGATTTGGCCGTTGAAGCGGTGGTCGAGGACGTAAAATCTCGCTCTAAACCGATTAAAACTTCAGAAGAAATCGCCCAAGTAGGAACAATTTCAGCCAACGGCGACCGTACAATCGGCGAATATTTGGCTCAGGCAATGGAAAAAGTCGGTAATGAAGGTGTTATTACCGTTGAAGATGCCAAAGGTCTGGAAACAGAGTTGGAAGTTGTTGAAGGTATGCAGTTTGATCGCGGTTATTTGTCGCCATATTTTGTAACCAATCCGGAAAAGATGAATTGCGAATATGACAACCCATATATTTTGCTCTATGATAAAAAGTTGAGCAACTTGCAGCCGTTGGTTCCGGTTTTGGAAGCCATTGTTCAGTCTTCACGCCCGTTGTTGATTGTGGCAGAAGATATTGAGGGTGAGGCTTTGGCAACTTTGGTTGTCAACCGTATTCGCGGCGGATTGAAAGTTTGTGCGGTTAAAGCTCCGGGATTTGGTGACAGAAGAAAAGCAATGCTCGAAGATATTGCTATTTTGACCGGTGGTCAGGTTGTTTCGGAAGATTTGGGGATGAAACTTGAAAATGTTACCTTGGATATGTTGGGTACCGCTAAGAAAGTTGAAATCACAAAGGACGATACAACTATTATTGACGGTGATGGTGTAAAAGATTTGATCAAGGCTCGTGTTGAGCAGATTAAAAAACAAATTGAAGATACATCGTCTGATTATGACCGTGAAAAACTGCAGGAGCGTCTGGCAAAATTGTCCGGCGGTGTTGCTGTGATTAAGGTTGGCGGATCTTCAGAAGTTGAAGTTAAGGAAAAGAAAGACCGCATTGATGATGCTTTGCATGCAACGCGTGCCGCGGTTAAAGAAGGTGTTGTTGCCGGCGGCGGTGTAGCTTTGTTGTATGCAACTCGCGCTCTTGATAAGATAAATCCTGAAAATCAAGATCAAAAGGTAGGTGTTGACATTATCCGTAAGGCTATTCAGGCTCCAATTCGCCAAATTGCCGAGAATGCCGGTGTTGATGGTGCGGTTGTTGCCGGAAAAGTTTTGGAAAGCAAAGATACCAATTATGGTTATAATGCTCAAAGCGGTGAATATGTCGATATGGTAAAATCAGGTATTATCGACCCGACCAAAGTGGTTCGTACTGCTTTGCAAGATGCGGCATCGGTCGGCGGTTTGTTGATTACAACAGAATCGATGGTTACCGAAGCTCCGAAAAAAGAATGTCACTGCGGTGATGACCATGCGGCCATGGGACCGGGAGGCATGGGCTTCTAATTATTAAAATGCATAACAAAGAACCGTTGCTCCGGAGAGCAACGGTTCTTTGTTTTAAAGAATGTCAAAAACACTGTGAGATAAGCATTTGTTCTTTTTGAGAAACCCTTGTAGCTTTGAAAAGTTATAATTGTAATAACCGTCTTGTGCGCGTCCAAGGGTAAAATAACTGACACTTTCATTATAAAAACCAGCAGGTTTGAGATCCAGCAAGTCGTAAGGAGAGAGATAACCACAATAAATGGCGGCTTGAATCCAGCTCCTTTTAACGAGGCCGGGGGCAAATCTTCCGGCTGATTTTGTAAACTCTGTCATACGTCTTGCACACTGCAAAGGCGACAGCCCGTTGTTTACGGCTTTTAAAAAAGCACTCTTTTTAAAGTTGCCCGATCCGATGTTGTAAACAAACATACATGTTCCAATCAATTCTTGACGGGTAAGTTTTCTTTTTATGTATTTGTTTACATATGGAAAGACACGTTTTCGCAGGTGGTACTTTGTGTATTTTTGGGCAGTTAACTTGTTAATTGTGTCATGACGTTTGACCGAAGAGTTGTTAGGATAATAGGTCAAACCATAGCCGATTGTCCAACGTGCTCCGCAAAAATATGCGGTAGAGCTGTAATCTTCTACATAAGCAATGCAGATGAGAAGTTCATCCTCAAGATTGAGATAGATTTCTTCATCTTGCGGTGTTACCTCGGGAGGAGGTTCATCGTCTTCTATGTAGGTGACTACGCTTCTCAGAGTATAGTTTTGCGGGAAGGCCTGCAACAATGTGCAGAGCGTGAGTACAAATAATAGAAAATATTTCTTCATAATGTTCAAAATAATTGTTTATGAAGGGTAAGATAACAAAAAATAGAAATTTTGTCAATTTTTTTGTGAAACAAAATATACAACTTTAGGTGTACGAAAAATTAGGGTGTATACAACTAAAAATAGGTGTAGCAATTTGTAAAAATTAAATATATTTTTTATTGTCTTAAAAAAGTTGTTCATGTAGGTATGCGATGATAACAAAAAGATCTTTGCAAAATTTGAATGCCTTGATGATGTTGTTAGCCGTTGATAAGTATAGAAGCAAGCGTAAAGTTGCCGAAAACATCAACACATCTATTGATACAATTAATAAATATTTGCACAATCTGGAGCAGAATTTGGGTGTGCAGTTGGTGGTCAACAGTACAAACGGTTGCAAATTGACGGTTTGCGCAAAAAATATGGTAGAAAAACTACAAAGTGTTACGGATATATTGGATCAGATATATAATCAGCGGCCTGAAAATAATAAGTGCAGAGGCGAGGTATCAATATGCATTCCGTTGATTGGTGGAATCGACTTTTTTAGTGATAAATTGGGTGCATTTTTTGAAGAATATCCTGATGTTAAAATAACCTCGTTAACAAGTGTAGAGTCTCCTAAATATGAAGAATCGGGAGCTGATTTAGCGATAGTTTTGGATTTTGATGAAAGATCAAAATATTATTCGTTGGTGTCACATAAAACTATTGAGTTTGGATTGGCGGCGTCAAAAAAATATTTGCAAAAATACGGTACGCCTAAAGATATGAATGATTTGTTGGAAAATCATAGAATTGCCTGTCAATTTGGAAAATTAGGCGTTAATCGTGAGTGGAAGGAAATGTTGGGCAAAGCGCGGTACTATGCTTTTGCATCAAATTCTATTTATGCGGTAAGTGAAGCAGTGAGAAAAGGACTGGTCGTCGGTGTTATGCCAAGAAAAACAAATTGTGATAGTTTGGTATGGTTTGATAAATTTAATTTTAATTGTAAGCTCAATTTGTGCCTGATTGCCAATAATAATACTAAAAATTTGCCGCGAGTGAAAGCAGTATCTATGTACTACCAGAGCCTTATTAATAATATATAATTTAAGGCATTTGTTTGTGCTTATTAAAAAAGGGCTTGCAAAATTTGTGATTTGATTTTAATAAGAACTCATTGTAAGGATGAGTGGCAGAGCGGCTGAATGCGCGCGATTCGAAATCGTGTTTACGGTAACTCCGTAACGGGGGTTCAAATCCCTCCTCATCCGCCAATTTTGATTATTCGCCTTTTAGGGCGTTTTTTTATGCGGATGAGCCGTTTCGAATAAAGATAAACGTCATTTTAAAAAATATTGAAGATCGCTTGACCAAAAGACTTGCGCTTTTGGAGCGATGACATTTTTAATTAAACAGTCATCCCTATTTTTCGACTTGTCGAAAAATTCCAGGGATCTTCCTTGTTTTTCCTTGTTAATTGCATAACGACGGCAGTTATCGTGCTTCACCATAAACGATGGTTTAAATCAACAATTTTTTACCCTCTTACCGCAAAGGTAAAACATAATATTTTCAATATGTTAGTGTATTAATGTGGTCATCAAAATTGTGATTTATCCTGCTCACCACAAACCATCGTTTATGGTAAAATATAAACATAAGTATTAATAGCAATATTAATACGTGCGCATTGCCGTATAATGCGATTTAACAATTATTTTTGAGGAGAATGGCCATGAAAAAAATATTGTTAATTTTAGCGTTGGTTCTGGTATGGAGTTCTAATGCTGATGCTAGAAAGAAACCTAGAGTAATTACACCAGTTAACCCACCGGTTGTAGATGAGGTTAAATCTGTAGAACCTTGTGTTACCTACACAGCTAAACAGGCGTTAGACGCAACGGTAGAGGGCAATAATAATACTTTTGCTGCTGTATACTCAACCAATGCAACACGTAAGTGCAAGCGTCCGGACAATGTTCCGGTTTCTCAAGGTGGTGCCGGATGTGGTGTTGGTAATCCGGAGTGTGTGTATGAATTAAGATAACATCAATACTTATTATAAAGGGAGCAAATTTTGCTCCCTTTTTTAATGTATAAAATAGAAAAATCATAACATAAAAACGTCATCCCTCGATTTTGCCTGCAAAATCGTCCAGGGATCTACAACTTTTTAAGAAAAATATTGAAGATGCCTTGACCTCGGACAGTCGTCCTCGGAGGCATGACTAGTCTGTTTATTGTCATCCTAAAAAACAACAGTCATCCCTCGATTTTGCTTGCAAAATCGTCCAGGGATCTACAACTTTTTTAAAAAATATTAAAACAGTGCAAAGCACTAAAGCCGAGATTACTTGACGCACGGACGCACCGCGCTATGCGAGGAATGACATTTCCAACCAGTCATATCACACCAATCTTTGATATTATTTATTAATTTAGTTATTAACCGTAATCGTATAAGTTGTATTATATTCACCGCTGGCTTGACCTTGTGGCACATGCAATGTTGCCCCGACATTTACCGTTGCCGGAGCAGAAGAACTTACACTGTTGCTGCTTGTTGAACATATAAAAGAATCAATATAAAAATTACTTCCATTTCCCATTTGGACAGCACCACTCGGACAATCAACACTTATTGTTTGAGCGGTATTCGATGAACTCTCAACTCTAAAACTACCGCGACTACTCTGGTTTCCGACACATACCGAAGCCGGCGAGCATGTCCTTACACCACTTGTACCGACGGTGACTGTTGAAGCTGCTGTTGACAATATATCTCCAAAATCCAACTCATCTTGCGGAATTACACTTATAGCAGGAAGATCACCTATAACGATTTTTACTGCTAATGGGTATGTCTGTGATTCATTATCAACTGTAGCTTCTAAATAAGCAGTGCCTTCAAATACACCTTGGCAAGGAGGTCCAGGTATGGCAATTTGAGCACCTATATTCCAGTCAAATGACGCTCCTGCCTGAATATTTGCTACGCTACGACTGAATCTAAATCTCGTTACATATACATCACACGAAGTGCCTACACTACAGTTTGTCACACAAGTTAAAGGGGCGTCACTTTGCGTGTTACTATGTGATATCTTTACTTTAGAATTCCCGTTATTGGTATATCTACTTGTCCCATTATGCTAACCGCTATGACTTATTATTGAATTAGAACCCGATATACTTCCTGAGTAATTCATATTTACATTTGTAGTTTGGCGAACTTCAATAACACCAAAATCAAGAATATCCACTGTTTCCCAGCCGGCAAAAGCAGGAAACACCATGAATAGCATAAAATATGATGCAATTACAATATAGAAATACTTTTTAAATGCCATATCGCCATACCAATACACAAACCATAAAAGCACTGTATTATAGTATACTCTATATTTCAAATAAAAACAATATATTATGCACCCTTAAAACACATATAAAAAACCGCTCTCATCGAGAGCGGTTCTTAAAGGAATTTAATACGAAATTTCTAAAATCTCGAAAGATTTTTTGCCTCCCGGCGCAAGATATTCGGCAACATCGCCGACTTCTTTGCCGATGAGGGCTTTTGCCAACGGGGAAGAAACCGAAATTTTATTCTTTTCAATATCGGCTTCATAATCGCCGACAATTTGATATTTGCTTTCTTTGTCGGTATCTTCATCGACCAGCAAAACTTTTGCCCCAAAACGAATAACATCGCTTTTATTAAGCGAAGTATCAATAACCTGAGCGCGGCTTACAACTGCCTCAAGCTCCTGAATACGACCTTCAATAAAACTTTGTTTTTCTTTGGCCGCATGATATTCGGCATTTTCTGACAAATCGCCATGAGAACGAGCTTCAGCAATTGCCGCAATAATATTTGGGCGTTCAACACCTTTTAGATTCTTCAATTCTTGTTCCAAAGAGGCAAAACCTTCTTTGGTCAACGGAAACTTATCCATTTTATCACCTCATTAAATTAAGCGAAAAAAATTTGACTGGAAAAGCAAAACTTTCCACAGTCATGTTCATCAAATTTGAGTCCTTTATAAAACAAAATAATTCTTTTTGCAAGCTAAATATTTTGTGTGTGAGTTGTTTTTTTGCTTTTAATATGTAGCCATCATGATATAGTCAAAATGTTTATAAACACTAATTGGAGACTTTTAGAATGAAAAAATTATACATCTTGTCAGCTGCATGCGCTGCTTTGTTGGCAGTTAATCCGGTTGAAGCTCATGACAGCACCGGTTGCGGTTTAGGTTCTATGGCTTGGCGTGGACAAAGTGGTATTGCTCCGCAAGTTTTGGCTGTTACCACTAACGGCACTTTCGGCAACCAAACATTTGGTATCACCTTTGGTACATCTGGTTGCGATCCTAACGGTCGTGTAAGTGGCGGTACTCAGAGAATGGTATTCAGCTTCCTTGAAAACAACATGGAACAATATGCTCTTGACGCTTCAAGAGGCGAGGGCGAAACCCTTGATACTCTGGCCGGTATTTTGAATGTTGACAAGGCTGAATTTGCTAAAAAATCTCAGCAGAACTTTGCTGCTATTTTCCCTGACAGCAACGTTGACGCCATTTATGTAACACAGCAAATCTTTGCTATGTTGAAGGCTTAATCTTTCAAGTAAAATAAAGGCTCTTGCCAACAACAAGAGCCTTTTTTGTTTCTATGTTGCGCCTGCTTACAATAGTTTTATGCCTGCTTTTGCCGTCATTAAGTTCGGCAGCCCCAAACGAGCTTGCTTATTCTTCCGAATGGCTCTCGCTCGTCCATTATCGCCCGCGTTGGTTCGGTGGCTACAAATCAAGCATAGACAGTGACAATTTCTTTTTGGCGCAAGACGGGCGTACCAACCCAAAATCAGAGCTTGATGCTACCCTAAAATTGTTTCAGGACGGCACCGACAAGGACAAAATATGCCTGTTTCCGGCTCGATATATATTTTTATTAAACAATAAATTAATAGAACAAATTAAAGTAGATTGTAAAGACTATAATCAGTTCAAATCAGACCTCAATCCCTCCGGCATAACCTTGCTGTTTACTGATGCTTATATGAACAATCCATCCTCACTTTTCGGTCATACCCTGTTACGCATTGACACCGCACGCAAGGGTACTCAATTATTGGCTCATGGTGCTAACTATGGCGCGTATACCGACGGTGAAAACAGCGTATTGTTTGCGGTTTACGGTCTTACAGGTGGATATTACGGTGGCTGGACGGTCAAACCTTATTATGACATCATCAATACCTATAACAATATCGAAAACCGTGATATTTGGGAGCTCAACCTCGACTTAACTCCGCAAGAAATTGAGATGTTTGTTGCTCACCTCTGGGAGATGGGGCAAACTCAAACTCGTTACTATTTCTTTTCCAAAAACTGCTCTTATATGATTATGGAAGCCCTTGACGCCGTTCGCCCGTCATTACATTTGGCTGATAAATTTCCGGCTCAGACCATTCCGGTAGATACCATCAAAGCCGTCTTTCGCAGTCAAAATATAATAAAATCAGTCAACTACCGCCCGTCACGACAGGCAAAAATTATTCATCGTGCTAAGCAGATGAACCGGCAACAAAAACGTGCTTTTATCAAAGCGATTCACAATCAAGATTACAGCTTAAACAATCTTCCTGATGACGAAAAATCCGATGTTTTGGAAACCGCTTATCAATATGTGCAGTACCAATTTGTAAAAAAAAAATTTGATCTCAAAGAATATCGTCGTCGCAGTTTTATGGGGCTTATGGCTCGCAACAAATTGCAAAATCAAAAAGCTAAAATGACCGAAACCCCAAAAGGTCGCTCTCCGCTTAAATCTCACGAGGCCATGCGTGCCACTTTGGGCTTTGGCAAATTACGAGGCGAGGCTTTTCAAGAAATATCTTATCGTCCGGCTTATCACTCCTTGACCGATAATGACTATGGCTTGCTGACCGGAGCTGAAATCAACTTTTTAAACAGTCGTTGGCGCCATTATGACAAATCGCATAAAACCGTATTGAGCGAGTTTAATATTTTAGGCATACGCTCACTTTCACCGATAAACTATATGTTTACTCCGACATCTTTCGGTATCAACTGGGATATATGGCGCGCTTTTAACCCGACTGATCAAAAAGAAGGCTATGCTACCAGACTCCATGTTGACGGCGGTGCTACCATAGAAATTCTGCCGCATTTATGGGGATATATAAATGGCGGAGTAGAGGGTGCATACGGCGGTTTTCTGCCTCACAACGCCTATGCCGGTATTTCCTTTGCCGGCGGAGCTTTTTTACATTTTCGTGATTTTAAACTATTGGCTGAAGCTAAACAAATGTTTGGCACAACCTGGTTTGCCAACACCAAGACTTATAAACTGGAGGCCAACATTCCGCTTTCAACCAACTGGGGACTTTCTGGCGAATATAAATTTGAAGACAACAGCAAAGGTATTGATTCTGAAGAATTTATGACTTCTGTTCGATTTTATTTCTAAAAAAAACTTAATTTTGATTCTCAAAAGTATTATACAAAAACACGATTGACAATTATTCGCATATTATAAACTATTAAAACCTTAGTATCATGACTGATGAAATCTTTAAAAAAGAAATTGTACCAACCGCAATTGGAGCCCTCGTTGTACTGATCGCGACGCTCGGCGGCTGTTTGATTTTCGGCTAATGACACAACTAAGCTGAAGAAAGCGCCTTTTCCTAATAAGGAGAACGCGCTTTCTTCTTTTTTATTGCATTTTGTAATATGCAGGTATATTTTCAATATCAGGTGAAAAATAAGGAGAAATTCTGATGTTAAGAGATGATATTCAAAACGCAATCAAAGATTCTATGAAAAACCATGATGCTGACAGACTTAGCACCGCCCGCATGATTTTGGCCGGTATAAAAGAAAAAGATGTCGATGCCCGTGGCAAAGGCAAAGAATGCGCCGCCGAAGCAGATTTGATGTCTATGATGCAAACTATGATTAAACAACGTCAGGAATCAGCCAAAATGTATCGTGACGGCAACCGTCCGGAACTGGCTGAAAAAGAAGAAAAAGAAATTTCAATCATTCAATCTTTTCTGCCCAAACAAATGAGTGATGCCGAAGTTGAGGCCGCCATAGCTTCAATCATTGCCGAGCTCAATGCCTCATCAATGAAAGACATGGGAGCAGTTATGGGCAAACTCCGTGAAAAATACGCCGGACAGATGGATTTTGGTTCTGCCAGCGGAAAAATCAAGGCCGCCTTGAGCAAATAAACCGATGGAAAACACAGACTTTCATAGATTCCTTGATGAAATTCGCGCCAAAGTTCCGATTGCCGATGTGGTCGGAGCCAGAGTAAAACTCGTGCGTAAAGGTCGGGAATATACCGGTCTGTGCCCTTTCCATAACGAAAAAACGCCATCTTTTACCGTCAATGAAGCCAAAGGTTTTTACCATTGCTTTGGTTGCGGTGCCCATGGTGATGTCATCAAATTTGAGATGGAAGCCGGTGGACTTCCGTTTATGGACGCTGTTACCAAACTAGCCAACAAAGCCGGATTAAAAGTTCCCCAGTTTAGCCGTGAAAATGAAGAAGAAGCCAAACATCGCAGTTCTTGGTACGAAATCATGGAGTTAGCCGCCGGCTTTTTTGAAAAAAATCTATTGTTGCCGAGCGGGCATGAGGCTTTTGAATATCTGGATCGCCGCGGTTTTGATGACGCTATCATCAAAAAATTTCGCCTCGGCTATGCACCTGATAACAATGGCTTACACGCGTATTTGCTTTCCAAAAATGTTTCTGAAAGCGATATGATAGAATTAGGTCTTGCGGTGTTATCCGAGAAAAATTCCAAAGTTTACGACTTTTTCCGCAACCGTGTAATTATCCCGATTATGGATAAACGCAGCCGGATTATCGGCTTTGGTGGTCGAGTTATGGGCAACGAGCAACCCAAATACCTCAACTCGCCAGAAACCCCGATTTTTAATAAACGCAAAGTGCTGTATAATTTAAACTATGCGCGTGACAAAGCCTATGAAAACAAGCGTATCATTGTTTGTGAGGGCTATATGGATGTAATTGCGCAGTCTAAATACGGCTTTGATTATGCAGTTGCCCCGCTAGGTACCGCTTTGACTGAAGACCAAATTCAAGAAGCATGGAAAATCTGCCCCGAACCGACACTTTGCTTTGATGGTGACAGTGCCGGAATCCGTGCCGCCGTTCGCTCTGTTGATAGAGTTTTGCCGATACTCAAACCCGGATATTCTCTCAAATATGTCTTTTTGCCCGACAAGATGGATCCGGACGAATTTCTAAAAGCAAAAGGAGCCGAAGAATATGAAAAAGCAATCACCAACACAACACCGTTGGCTGATTTACTCTGGCGCAAAAATTTACAGACACAACCCACTGATACCCCTGAACAAAAAGCTATGTTTGAAAAAAACATTTATGAAGAAATCAGCAAAATAACCGATGAAAAGGTTAGGGGGTATTACCTGCAGGATATCCGTTCACGTATATACAACGAAATTCGCCGTCCTCAATCTACAGCTTCTGTACCTGCAAAAAACAAAATACCCCAACGCAGAGTTGTTCGTGAGAATCTCAAGGTAAGACGCTCACTGGACGAGAATGTTGCTCGTTTTGTGCTATCTGCTTTGATTTATTGTCCGGAATTAATCGGCGAATTTGAGGAACAACTCGGAATGTTTGAAATTCCCAGTGCCGAACTCAATACGCTATGGGAAAAAATGACTGATATCAGCCACAATAACGATAATCTGACGTCTGAAAACCTAATAGCAGAGCTTTCATCATCTGATTTTGGTAAAATTATATCATCATTGTGGGAATTCAAAATGCTAAAGCAGCAAAATCTGTTTGTAACCAAGGTCCGTGAAGAAATACGCAACAAAATCCTTGAAATGCAACTCGGACAGATTGAAAGAGAGATAAAAGATTGTTTGCGGGTTATGGAAACCTCCGAGTCGTTTTCTGACGATATTTATGAACGCTATGAAATGCTAAAAAAAGATCGTCAGGCCTTGCTCAATGAAAAAAACATTTAACGCAAAAGGTACTTTAAAAACACCGCTACAGGCATATTTATGTTACAGAAGTATTAAAATATCGCTCAAAACACAAACGTTTTATTGACAAATAATCAAAAAATAATTAAAAGAATAGCCGCTAGCAAATTTTTATCCTCTTTAAAGAGGACTAAGATCGATTTTAGGAAAACAAATGTCAGATACAGAAAATCAAGAATTTTATGATTCGAACGCTTCAGATGCCCCGCTTATAGACAGCTTGGGCAGTGCTGTAAAGCGGATTATCGAAAAAGGAAAAACACGTGGCTATATTACAGTTGAGGAACTGAATAAAGCCCTACCTTCCGAAAAAGAATCATCTGAGCAAATTGAAGATATTATGGCTGAAATTTCGGATATGGGCATCAGTATTATATCCGAATCGGACGCAGATAACTTCGAACCTGAAGAAAACGAAGAAAATACCGAAGAATACGATGAAAGCGGCAATCTTGATGAAAAAGATATCGGTCGTTATGACGATCCTGTCCGTATGTACCTCAAAGAAATGGGAAGCGTCGAACTACTGTCAAGAGATGGCGAAATTGCCATCGCCAAAAGAATCGAGGCCGGAAAAACCGTTATGATAGACGGCTTGTGCGAGAGCCCGATGACAATTAAAGCGATTGCCTCTTGGCGAGATGATTTATTAAGCGGACAAATGCAACTCAGAGACGTAGTCGATCTTGAAATGATGTATGGCGACGACCCTGAGGCTATTGTTTACGATGATGAAGACAGTGCCGCAAATGTTATGGACTTGGATAAAGTTACAGCTGAAATTGCCGATAAAGAAAACAATCTCGATGAGCTTGATGAAGATCTTGAAGAAGATATGGATCTCGAAGGTGCTGTTGATGACGATGAAGGCGACGACGTTGATGATGTGAACGATAAAGAAGAAACCGAAGAAGATGGCATTAGTGCTACAGCTGAAGAAATAGATGAAGACGATGTCAGTGGTCATTCTTCCGCTTCTGTTTCTGCAATGGAAGAAGCATTATGGGAACCTGTTCTTGAGATACTTAACAAAATTTCAAGCTACTATGATGATTTGAAAAAGATCCAAAGTCAGCGTGTTTCTGCAATTATCTCCGGAAAGTCTGTTAAACCTGCACTCGAAAAGAAATATATTCAAGTAAAACATGAGTTGGTCGAACTTATGAGTTCAATTCATTTGAATGCTAACCGAATCGAGCAATTAGTCGAGCAACTCAATGACTTAAACAAACGTTTAATGGGACTTGAGGGAAAACTGTTACGCTACGCATTGTCATGCAAGGTAAAACGTGATGATTTTCTGAACGAATATCAACTTTCAGAACTCGATCCCGATTGGCTTAAAAAAGTATCTCTCAAAAAAGATAAGCACTGGCAAGAATTTGTCACCAAATACGGAACCGAAATAACTGAACTGCGTGACAGTGTTGCTCAAATGGCACAAGAATGTGGTTTACCGATCAGTGAATACCGCCGTATGGTTGATACCATTAAAAAAGGTGAACGCGAAGCAGAACGTGCCAAAAAGGAAATGATTGAAGCCAACTTGCGCTTAGTCATTTCAATTGCTAAAAAATATACCAATCGCGGTTTACAATTCTTAGACCTCATTCAAGAAGGCAACATCGGTTTGATGAAAGCCGTTGATAAATTTGAATATCGCCGCGGTTATAAGTTTTCAACTTATGCCACATGGTGGATACGCCAAGCAATTACTCGTTCGATTGCCGATCAGGCTCGCACAATTCGTATTCCTGTGCATATGATCGAAACAATCAACAAACTCGTTCGCACTTCACGTCAAATGCTGTCTGAAATGGGACGAGAGCCCGTACCTGAAGAATTGGCAGCCCGTCTGTCCATGCCTTTGGAAAAAGTGCGTAAAGTTATGAAAATTGCTAAAGAGCCGGTAAGTTTGGAATCTCCTGTTGGCGATGAGGAAGACTCATCACTCGGAGATTTTATTCCTGATGAAAGTGCATTACAACCGCTTGATTCAGCAATTCACTCCAACTTGAAGGAAACTTGCACTCGCATTCTGTCATCATTGACACCGCGTGAAGAGCGTGTTTTACGTATGCGTTTTGGCATTGGTATGAATACCGATCACACTTTGGAAGAAGTTGGACAACAGTTTAACGTTACTCGTGAGCGCATTCGCCAGATTGAGGCCAAAGCTTTGCGCAAGCTCAAACATCCGAGCCGCTCACGAAAATTACGCTCATTTTTGGATCAATAAAAATAAAGCCCCGCTTTTCGGGGCTTTTACTTCACCATTTTAAATTCTCTATACGTTGTTTGAATTTCTTAAATGGACAGATTTTAGACAACATCTGTATTCCAATATTATATATAGGAATTGCCCAACCTAATTTATTTCGGATTTTAGTAAGTTTTCTTAGTATGTTAGATGATGTCTCAATATATACAGATGATGTTTTTATGTATGTTATATCAGAATTTGAACAAATACCTATGAGATATTTACAATCCCCAGTTCTACATTTATTAGTAGTATGCACACTCCCATTACTATCCTTAAAATCGCCAATTGTACTGCATAAACAAACAGACTGACCAATGATTCTCACATATTTAAAATGCGATGATAGAAGAGTATAAAATTCATCTTCAGATAGTTCATGTACATGGTACTTGTTATCTTCTATATGTAGTGGAGAAGTTGTGGAAGGCGTAGAGCAAAAAAACAGCCCATCATCTTCAAGAATTTTTCCAAATAATTCTATAGCTTTTTTCTGTTGATCCGAACTGACGTGTTCAATTGTTTCGAAACATGTAATTATATCAAATGATTTTTCAGGATAATTTATAGCATCAATGGAGTTCACTTCAAACATAAGATTTTTTTTATTATAAGATTGCTTACACCATTGAATAGCATTCTCATCAATATCTACGCCGACAACACTTTTAGCAACCTCACTTAATAATGATGAACCATATCCTGATCCACAAGCAATATCCAAAACACGTTTGTTAGTACAATATTGTGATGCATATATATACCTATGATAATGTTCTAAAGACATTATTGATTGCGCTTTGTTTTGCGGAATAAATCTTTCTCCCGTGTATTTCATATTTCCCTCACAAATCATTTTTAACCTTTTCATCAACTATATACAGAGGTCTTCTTTTTACCTCAACGAATATTTTTGCAATATATTCACCGATAATGCCTAAAGACACCATCTGTACACCGCTGAACAATGTAATAAGTGTTACTGTTGAGGCCCATCCGGATACAGAACCATGTGTATTATAATTAATAAAGATTCTCAATACAAAACATGCTCCGAGAAATGAGATTAAAAATCCCATAAGCGTAACCAATCTCAAAGGAACAATTGAAAAACTCGATATTCCATTCCATGCCAATGCCAATAACTTTCGCATAGAATATTTTGTCTGTCCTGCCATCCGAGGTGAGCGATCATAGTACACCATATCAGACTTAAATCCGACTAATGGTACCATAGCAGGAAGAAACAAATTGCGTTCAGGAAATTTTTTTAATTCTTCAACTGCACGCTTTGTCATCATGCGAAAGGTAGAATGATTTGGAATCATCTTCACCCCTAATAACGCCATTGTTTTATAAAATAATTTTGCTGTTATTCGTTTTAGAAAGACATCAGAATCTCTCTTTTTTCTAACTCCATAGACAATTTCACAGCCATTTTTAATCTTGGCAACCATTTCTATTATACAATTTGGATCATCCTGTAGATCAGAATCAATAGTACAATATAAATCAGCCTCATTATCATAAATACCTGATAACATTGCTCCTAATTGTCCGAAATTGCGTGATAATTTACTAGCCTCAAACAACTTGTCCTTTTTGCAAGCTTTTGTCAGTATTTCCCAAGTTTTATCAGCACTGCCATCATCAACAAAATGAACTCTGCTATCCGGTGACACCATTTTATCAGAAATCATTTTACTTAATAACTCTGACATCGTCTTGAGTGTAGAAGGTAATACTTCTTCCTCATTATAGCACGGCACAACAATTAAGAGTTTTTTCATCGGCATCTCCTTATTAACAGGTAAAAGCTTTAAAATAGACATTTAATCAAACAAATGATAAGAAAAAAGTGTTAAAATTTACTATACAAGGCGCGCTATGGTTAAAATTTCTGTACTTATTCCTGTCTATAACGCTGAGGCATTTTTAGAAAACAGCATTAATAGTATATTGAACCAAACTTATCGCGATTTTGAGCTTTTGCTCTTAAACGACTGTTCAAAGGACAACTCAGAAAAAATCATTAAAACCTATACAGATTCCCGTATTAAATATTTTAAAAATGATCAAAATCTCGGTATTTCCGGCAGTCGAAACAAATTGATGGATTTGGCACAAGGTGAATATTTGGCAATCATGGATAATGATGATATATCATTGCCTGATCGATTTGAAAAACAAGTAGCTTTTTTAGACGCACATAAGGACATTACCATCGTTGGCACTTGGGGAGAGTTGTTTAACAATATGCCGGCTCACGGTCTATACGAACAAATAAAAAAACTCATTACAAACATGGGGTGGGTATGGCGTCAGCCAGCGGAAGTAACTTTACAAGAAACCTTGCGCGGTTGCACCTCAATGCATTCATCGATGATGATCCGCCGTGCCGACATTGTAAAACACAATATTCGCTACAATGCAGAATATACTCCTGCAGAAGATTATGACCTAATCCGCCAAGTTTTAACTTCAGGCCTTAAAATCTGCAATTTGCAAGAAGTTTTATTTAAATATCACCTGTATGGTGGCAATTTTTCGGTAAAGAAAAAACAGTTGATGAAAATCAATGATGCCCGAGTTAAGGCCGATATTTGTAAATATCTAAACATAACCAATTATCACCGTTATCCGTACTGGCTGATAATTGCCCGTAAACTTCGCCTCAAATGGCTTTTGAAATGGATAAAAATATGATAACCGAACCACTTTTAAGAGATAATATTTTAAGCAATATTTATAATAATTTTGCATTCTACTTTAAGTACTTCATAAATGGCAATCTCTATATCTGGATGATTACCGTAATAGCCTTTTTGCTGCTGAATTGGGTGGTTACAAAATTTTATTTTCAAGGTAACTATGTTGCATTCACCTCTACTGAAAATTTCAGCTTTTCCAAAAAATGCAAAAGTAACTTGTTTTGCCTTTTCCTTGTAATAGTATCTTTTTTAATCTATTGCGGCAACACTCTATGGCAAGAAACATCCATCTATAACAACTTTGACAGCATGTCATGGTATTATACCCTATCTTTTACCCAAGGTATTATTCCTGCACTCGATGGACATTTTAGATATACACCGCTACAAGCAATAGACCTGAATCTTATCTTCGGTATCTCAAACAACCCATATTTTATTTATGTTTATATTTTTATAAAACAGTTTTTTATCCTTTGGCTTTTGTACAAATTATTTGTTTTCATGCCTATTGTCAAACGCCTGACCATGATTGCCATAATCAATATTCTTCCCTCTGTATTATGGATTAACAGCGCTATATATCCGGAACAAAATACTATCATATTTGTCATTTTAAGCTTGATTTTCCTGCGTAGTTTTCAACAAAGCAATAAATCACGATACTTACTGTATTTTATGATTTTTATGAATTGCGCACTATATAGCAAAGAAACAACAACACTGTTTTATGCTGGTCTGGGGCTGTATTTGTTGCTATCCGCCGTTGTTAACGAAAAAATCGGTATAAACTCTTTTTTACACCCGATAAAATGTATAACAGTATTTCCGGTAGAATATTTAATGTTCTGGAGTCTATTTATGTATGCTACCGGCTGGATGATTCTTACCGACTATGGCATAAACAATCGTTATTTAATGACACACGAAACAGATATCGCAAAAACAGTTCAAATATATCAAACAGAACTACTTATAAATTTTGTTGCCCTTTTAATTATGACCATCAAACTCATTGTCTTGCGAGGGAAAAAATTACATCTTTTTGAAGAGGGGAGTGTAATCGGTTGTACACTCATCACCTTTATAATTGCATTATATTTAAAAATTATTCCATCAGCCGACTACAGTATTCCATATTACTTATATCTACCGGCCGTGTTCTGCACTGCATATATTTTCACAAATATTGCTTCCAATAAGATATTGTATGCAATACTAGCTTTAATCATCGGAGTCGCTTGTTATACCAACATAACCATCTCATCAGCTCAACAGGGAAAAGAACGCCGTGACATGGCTGAGCACATAATTTCTCATGCAAAATTCATGCTCATGACCATTCATATCGATGTAAATGCACCAAATATCGACACTAGATGGTGGAAGTCAAAAGCTTGGGCAAACGCTTTACTTTATAGTTATCCGGATATCAATATTTATTTCAAACTAAAGCCTGACGTAATGAATATATGGTACTATAATCATATTATCCCTGTACGAGTTAGCGACCAGGATCCCATAAGAGGAGATTATATATTGGTTAATAAACTTCATCATCCTGATTATAATCCGGTCTCTAATGCCGTAATTTCCTACGAAAACAGAGTTTATACATTATATTACTTGGAATAGGTTCATGTTGCATTTATACAAAAAAGTTGAGGATATTTGGTTTAGACTTCCCCAAAAGCTCCGTTTTCTGCTGGTAGGTGGCTTCAATACTGCATTTTCATATTTATTGTTTGTATTTATGGTTACAATAATTGCTCTGTCATATAAAGCAGCCTTGATAATATGCTATATAATTACAATCAATATCTCAATTTTTACAATGCGCCACTATGTCTTTCGTTCATCTAAGAGGTTATTGCATGAATATTCCAAAGCACTGGGAGTATACTTATCAATACTGCTTATAAACTACATTACGATGTATATCATGGTAGATATCTGCAAAATAAATGAACTTATTGCTCAAGCTATATACACCATTTCTATTACCATATTTACATATCTGATGCACAAATATGTCAGTTTTGCCGACAGATAATAATTATCCAGCCAAATAAGTTTTAACTGCATCATCTCGCTCAAACAAATAGAGTAGGGTACGCAATGCTTCTCCTCTCGGACTTTTCAAATCCGGATCACTGTTAACAATCATCTTTGCGTCTTGGGAGGCTGTCATTAACAACCCTTGATTGACACTCATGTCTGCCAACCTGAAATTAGTAAAACCGGATTGCCTTGTGCCCAAAATTTCTCCGCCGCCACGCAATTTCAAATCTTCTTCCGCAATCAAAAAACCGTCCTCTGTTTCTTTCATAACTTGTAGACGAGAACGAGCTGTTGAGCTGATTGGATATCCATAAAGCAACAAACAAGTTGCTGCATTATTTCCTCTCTTAACCCTACCGCGCAATTGATGAAGCTGAGCCAACCCAAAACGTTCAGCGTGTTCAATAATCATAATTGTTGCTTCCGGCACATTGACCCCGACTTCAATAACTGTTGTTGCTACCAAAAGACTGATTTTACCGGTTTTAAATTGCTCCATAATTTCATCTTTTTGTTTTTCTTTCATCTTGCCATGAATAAGTCCGACCTTATTGCCAAACACTTTCTGCAACAACTCAAATCTTTGTTCTGCCGCCGCCAAATCGAGTTTTTCAGACTCTTCAACCAACGGACATACCCAATAAGCCCGCGCCCCTTGTTTTAATTTGTTTTTAAGTGCCTCGACAATATCATCAGCCTTGGTCAATGGCATAACTCTGGTATCAACCGGTTTTCGTCCCTCCGGCAATTGATCAATTTTTGAATATTCCATATCTCCGAACGCTGTCAGTATCAAACTCCGTGGTATTGGGGTAGCCGTCATAACTAATATATCGGCCTTGTTTCCTTTGTTTGACAGATTAAGCCGCTGATGTACTCCGAAACGGTGTTGTTCATCAATAATGACACACGCCAAATCCTTAAACTCAACATCTTCAACAAACAAAGCGTGCGTTCCGATTAAAATATCAATTTTTCCCTCGGCTAAATCCTCAATAATTTTACTGCGAGCCTTTCCCTTTACTTTACCAATCAACAACTCCGCTCGCAAACCTATCGCCTCACAAAGCGGTGCAATAGTTTCCATATGTTGTTTTGCCAAAATCTCTGTCGGAGCCATTATAGCAGCTTGCGTTCCGCATTCCACGGCATTAAGCATCGTCAGCAATGCAACAATTGTTTTACCGCTTCCGACATCGCCTTGCAACAATCGCAACATCCGATTATCACTTGCCTGATCCTCAAAAATTTCCTGTAAAACTTTATCTTGTGCATTTGTCAGCTTAAACGGCAACATATCCAACACTTTTCTACGGAGCAGACCATTGCCGGCAATCTTGCGACCTTTTTGTTTTTTTACCTTTTGTCTTACAATAGCCAATGCCAATTGGTTAGCCAACAGCTCGTCATATGCCAACCGTGTCCTGATCGGATTTGTCGGCAACAAATCATCAAGACTGTGCGGATGATGAGCCGTAACAATCGCCTGATTAAAACTAGCAAAACCGTGTTGTTTCAAAAAATTTTCTTCCTGCCACTCCGCAAACCGAGGCAACCTTTGCAAGGCTTGTTCCACCAATTTATTCATAAACTTATTGGTAATTCCTGCGGTCAAACCGTACACCGGTTCAAATTGCGGAATATCTGCCACATCTTTAACAATGTAATCAGGGTGGCTCATCTGCAACATATTATTAAAGCTCTCAATTTTTCCGCTCACAAAACGCTTTTCCCCGACCGGCAGATTTTTTTCAATAGAACTCGGATAGGCCTTAAAAAAACACAATAACAACTGCTCTCCGGCATTATCTTCACACATAACTCGGTATGGCTGGCTTTTTCGGTGTGGTGCCTCATGTTCAATAACCGTAATTTCGATTGTGTTGATATCTCCGACTTTTGCACTTCTTAATGATTTAATAATATTACGATTAACCAAAGAGTAGGGCAAATGCCACAATACATCACAGATTTTTTTAATATCCAGATTTCCCAACAGCTTGGCATATTTTTCGCCAATTCCCGAAAGTGTGGTAATATCACTAAACAGAGGATACAAAATCGCCGGACGCATTGCTCAAAACCTCAAAAATTGATTGCTATTCTTGCACAATTGTATATATTTTTGAAAAAGATGTAAACAACAAGATAAAAACCATGTTTGAACAGTTGAAAAATATAAAACCTGAAACTCAAAACATATCTTCGGTTGCCGACGGCTCCGAAGCTTTTATCTTGCATAAACTGTCGCAAGTTTCAAAAAATGACATACTTTTCATAGCCTCCGATGGTACATCTTTAGCTCAAACCGCATCATTGTTACGCTACATTGCCCCGACGACAGAAGTTCTGACTTTTCCTGCATGGGATACAGTGCCTTATGATCGCATATCGCCAAACACCGGCATTATCGCTGAAAGAGTAGATGTTTTAGCTCATCTATCACTAAACCCGACCGCAGCCAAACCTCGAATTATCATTACCAGTGTCGGCGCAGTCATGCAAAAACTTCCGCCTAAAAAGGTTTTTCTAAATTCGGTAAAATCAATTCAAATCGGCTCTCAACTCAGCCTTACTGACTTTTTGCACTATGTATCCTTGAATGGCTATACACGAGTAGAGCAGGTCATGGAACCCGGTGAATATGCTGTTCGTGGTGATATACTGGACATTTTTCCGGCAGGCAGCGAACATCCCTTGCGCATAGACTTATTCGGCGATGAAGTCGAAAAAATCCGCACCTTTGATGTACTGACCCAACGTACTACCGGCGAGCAAAATCACTACACTTTTCAAGCTGCCGGAGAGGTCATACTAGACGAAAACACGGTTAAGAACTTTCGCTCCCGTTACCGTGAAACTTTTGGTGTCGCCTGTAAAGATGATGAGATTTATGAGGCAATTTCCAACTCCAAAAAATATATGGGCATGGAAAACTGGTTGCCTTTTTTCTATGAAGAAAACTTGCCGACATTATTTGACTATCTTCCTCAGGCAACCGTTATTTTCGGACGCAATGCCGAAGCCGCAACTGAGGCCAAAAATGACAGTATTATTGATCACTATCAGGCACGTCTTGAAAATTTGTCCTTAAAATCTCAACAAACCGAGGTTGATACCTACCGTCCTGTACCGCCCGAACAAATGTTTTTGTCCCCACAAGAGATATTATCAAAGATCAATTTGCATATGACCTCACTCAATATGCCTGACGGAAATGATAATATCGACGTGGCAACCATACCTTCTCGTGATTTTTCATCAGCCAAAAACATTACCCCGTCACAGGTCTATGTTGAGTTGCTCAATTCTTTTGTTGAATACGGCAAGTTGTTGCGATTTATTTGTTGTTATACTGCCGGTTCAAGAGAACGCTTGTTTACATTACTCAACGAAGCTATTTCAAACAACAATTTCAAAGTCAACCTTACACTTGCCGACAACTGGAAAGATGCTTGTCTTAAAGCCAGAGACAGCATTGTTTTAATTGTCGTCGGCATGCAACATGGCTTTCGTAATGATGAGTTCTATTTTGTTTCTGAACAAGATATTTTAGGTCCCAAACAAAATCATCGTTCTCCTCGCAAAGTTTCATCAAAGGATTTTATTGCCGACGTCTCATCACTCAATATCGGAGAACTTGTCGTACACCTTGAACACGGTATTGGTCGTTTTATGGGACTTGAAAATATTTCTGCCGGCGGTGCTGACCATGATTGCCTAAAGATAATTTATGCCAACGACGACAAACTTTTTGTTCCGGTCGAAAACATTGAGATGGTATCACGCTATGGTGCCGATGATGAAAACATTCAGCTTGATACCCTGGGCGGTATGGCTTGGGAGGCTAAAAAAGCCAAAGTCAAAAAACGCATACATGAATTGGCCGAAAAACTTATTGCCATTGCTGCCCGTCGTCAACTTAAAAAAGCCGAAACCTATATTGCCTCTGACGGCATGTATGACGAGTTTTGTTCCGGCTTCCCGTATAATGAAACCGATGATCAACTAAATGCTATCAGCGATGTGATGGGTGATCTTTCTGCAGGAATTCCGATGGACAGACTGATTTGCGGTGATGTCGGGTTTGGCAAGACCGAAGTTGCACTGCGTGCAGCTTTTACCGTCGCTATGTCCGGAGGACAAGTTGCACTCATTGTGCCTACCACCTTGCTGGCTCGCCAACACTATATGAATTTTAAGCAACGAATGAACGGTTTTCCTTTGAATGTTGCTATGTTATCTCGCCTAACCACCATAACAGAGGCACGTAAAATAAAAGCCGGTATGAAAGACGGCTCGGTTGATATAGTTATCGGTACTCATGCTCTGTTGTCTGACAACATTGAGTTCAACAACCTCGGACTTCTGATTATTGATGAAGAACAACACTTTGGTGTTGCCCACAAAGAAAAGCTCAAAGCCTTAAAAGACGATGTTCATGTTTTGACCTTAACGGCAACCCCTATACCTCGTACATTGCAACTGTCACTTACCGGTGTAAAACAACTGAGCATAATTGCCACACCTCCGGTTGACAGACTTGCCGCTCGTACATTTGTAATGCCTTTTGACCGTGTAATGATCAAAGAGGCAATTTACCGTGAAAAATTCCGCGGCGGCCAGACATTTGTTGTTTGCCCACGGGTTTCTGACATTCCCGAGATCCAAAAAATTCTAAAAGAAATCGCTCCTGATGTCGAAATTCTGGTTGCTCACGGACAAATGCCGGTCAAACAGCTGGAAGACGTTATGAACTCGTTTGTTGATAAAAAAGGCGATATTCTTCTTTCTACCACCATTATTGAATCAGGTATTGATATGCCATCGGTTAACACTATGATTGTTTATCGTGCCGATATGTTCGGTCTTGCTCAGTTATATCAACTCCGTGGACGTATCGGGCGTTCTAAAGTCCGTGGTTATTGCTATTTTACGGTTCCTCAGCATAAAAACTTAAAACCCATTGCCGAACGTCGGCTCAGTATTTTACAGGCACTGGACAGCCTGGGAGCAGGTTTCTCGCTGGCCAGCCATGATATGGATATTCGCGGTTCCGGCAATGTCCTTGGAGAAGAACAGTCCGGACATATCAAAGATGTAGGTATAGCTCTTTATCATCATATGCTTGAGGAAGAAATCATGCGCATCAAAAATGGTGAAAAGCTTGAAGAAAAAGCCTCTGCTGAATGGAGCCCGCAAATTGTAACCGGAGTTCCGATTATGATCTCCGAAACTTATGTCCGTGATCTAGGTGTAAGACTGGGATTATACAAACGTATCGGTTCTCTTGAAACTCCGGAAGAACTTCTTGACATGCGTGAAGAATTGGTTGATCGTTTTGGTCCTATCCCTCAGGAAGTTGAAAATCTACTCAAAACAGTTGAAATAAAACAACTATGCCGTCAGACCAATATTGAGCGTATTGATGCCGGAGCCAAAGGCTTTGTAATCGGTTTTCACAATAACAACTTCAAATCACCGGATAAACTTGTAGATCTGATTACCCGTTCCGGCGGAAGCATAAAAGTAAGACCTGACCAAAAAATCTTTATAGCTCGTGATTTGGACAGTTATTCCCAGCGTTTGGAAAACATACGAAACTTTATAGTCAAACTCAATAACTTATAAAAAAAGGTGGAATATCCACCCTTTTTCAATTTTTAGTCAAGAGAAGCATCTTTAACCACCTGAAAAGGATTTTTGGTCTTAAACCAAGAATGGTTAATATGGTTTCCTATCGTAATACCATATTTTTTAACATCTCCTGCATTAACTTCCAGAACAGCAAATGCCTGATAGGGTGGAACAATCAATTTTTCAGAGAATGGCTCTGCATTTTCATAAATCCAAAATACATCACCATCTTTATCAATAAAGATCATATCAAGCGGAATTTTTGTATCCTTCATCCACATTGCAGTCAGCTCATCAACTGTTCCAAGAGCAAACAACATACCCGAATTTGCCGCAAGACTCTCGCGGTTCATCAGACCTGTTCTCATCTCATCACGAGTTTGAGCTACCTCAATTTTATATTCAGCCTTTACATTGTCTGCATCAACAATTGACAAATCCTCGAGCTTGACTTGTTTTTTTTCTTTAGAGCAAGAAGTAAGTACTAACAACATCAACAAAAGTTTCACAATTTTCCGCATTTTTACCTCCTTTTATCACAACTACCGAAATCGTATTATAATTATTATTGAAATTCAACTTTTTTTAATATTTTTTCAACTTTATTATTTTATTCTTGTCAAGATTTGAGATTTAGGATATCAATAAATAAACATAATCGGATAAGGGGTTATTATATGTCGCATTCATTAAAATTCATTTCTTTATTATCGGTACTTGCACTTATTGGGGCTTGTGCAACTTCACAAGACAGTGAAAAACCTTCATATGAAGAAGAGGCTCACTATCAACCCATACATATTTCTGCTAATAAAAGTATCGCATCAGATACCAAACACACTAACTACAGCGATGCACCGACACAAACAGCGACTGTCACCCCAAAAGAAAAAACACCTTTGGTTGTCAAAAAGACTATTCCAATTGTACGCGTACAGCCTCAAAATACGGCTCCAAGCATCAATTATCAAATTGCCAATATTTTGTTTGCTAACGGCAGTTCTACTGTCGATTCATCTTATAGAGGGCAAATTGCAAAAATTGCCAAATTGGCTAAACAGCACAATGCCCAGATACGTGTTTATGGCTTTTCTTCAAGTCGCACACGTAACACCGACCCGCAAACTCATAAGATGATTAATTTCAAAACCTCGCTCCGCCGCGCCCAGAGTGTTGCGACGGCATTGCGCAGAGCTGGGGTTAACAAACAAAATATAACCATAGAGGCTTTATCCGACAGCAGACCTCTTTATAGTGAAGCCATGCCTGAGGGAGAGCGCTTAAATCGTCGTGCTGAAGTTTATATTACATACTAAAAGAGTTTAAATTGAATATTGATTTTGCATCTCAAAAATCGCTAAACGGCAATATATGGAGATTTTTATCTCCGGATGATCACTATGTCGAAATGGCGGCGCAAAAATACAATATTCCGTTTCTTATTGCCAAAATACTCGCCGGACGTGATATTACTGATGACAATATCCCTGATTTTTTGAACCCTAAACTTCAAAAACTGATGCCTGATCCATACGTCTTAAAAGATATGGAAAAAGCGACGATATGTATCAGTAACGCCATTATTAACTCTCAAAAAATTGCCATTATCGGGGATTATGATGTCGATGGTGCTACATCATCATCGGTATTGCGCTTGTTTTTAGAAAGCGTTGGAATTTCTCCATTAATACACATACCGGAACGCGATGAAGGATACGGTCCGAGTATCAAAGCTGTTGATGACTTTATAGCTTGTGGTACTGAACTGCTAATTACGGTAGATTGTGGCACCACGGCATTTGACGTACTAGAATATGCTACTCAGCATAACCTTACTACCATTGTTCTCGACCACCATCAGGCAGAAGAAAAACTTCCAAATGTATACGCTGTCGTCAACCCCAAACGCCTAGATGAAGAAAACACCTATCCCTACCTTAAATACATGGCCGCTGTCGGAGTCGCGTTTATGACGATTGTAGCAATCAATCGTCATTTGCGCAACCAGGGTTTTTATAACAACCACAAGGAACCTGATTTAAAACAATGGCTTGATTTGGTTGCATTAGGAACCGTCTGTGATGTTGTCCCGCTGCTGGGTCTCAACCGTGCTTTTGTACGACAAGGACTAACCGTTATGTCACACCGCCAAAATGTAGGAATAAAAGCATTAATTGACAAATCATCTATCAATGAAGCACCAACCAGCTACCATCTTGGCTATATTCTAGGTCCGCGCATTAATGCCGGCGGTCGAGTAGGTGATTCTTCATTAGGCAACAAGCTTTTGTGCAGCAAAAATGAATTTGAAGCTGCTTCAATTGCAGAAAAGTTAGATAACTTCAATACGCAACGCAAAGAGATAGAAGCCTATGTATTACTGCAAGCCATAGAAATTCTGGAAGGCACACCTCAAAATTTTCCTATGGCCTTTGTCTATGGCAATGACTGGCATCAGGGAGTTATCGGTATTGTTGCCGGCAAGCTTCGTGAACGCTACAATCTCCCCTCATTTGTAATGTCGGTAGAACCTGATGAAGTCAAGGGGTCAGCTCGTTCTGTTCCGGGATTGGATATAGGAGCTCTGATTATGAAAGCCAAAGAGCAGGGCATTCTGACCAAAGGCGGAGGACATATTATGGCGGCCGGTTTCTCATTAGAACAAGATCGAATAGAAGATTTTCGAAAATTTGCCGGTGAATATATTCAAAACATAATGCAAAACCAAACTTTAACTCCGGTTTTAGATATTGACGGCAGTATTGACGTATCGGCAGTCAGTATAGATTTTATTGACAAGCTCGAAACCTTGGCTCCATATGGATCAGGCAACCCCGAACCATTGTTAATGCTTTCTAATGCTCTTGTTACTAAATCTGAGATAGTGGGAGCAGGTCATATCCGTTGTTACCTAACCTCACTCAATGGAGGAAGCTTGAAAGCCATGGCGTTTCGCTGCGCTGATAACGAAATGGGAAAAGCGCTGCTTAATGGTGCGGGACAAAGTTTCAATCTGGTAGGTAACCTTAGACGTGATAACTGGCAAGGGCGCAATCAAACACAATTCATAATTGACGATGCAATGAGGATATAAAATGGTAAAAAAGCATTCTAAAAACGTACATAAAAGAGCAGGGAGAATTCAAGATATTCGTACTGCTGAAATCAAACGTCAGAAAGAAAACCGCGCATTTATGAAACTCGGTTCTAAACTCCGCGCCTACTTTTTTACCGGCGTCTTAGTAACTGCACCGGTTGCTATGACTTTTTATGTAGCCTACAAAATCATTTTGTGGATTGATACCGGTGTCAGCAAACTTCTTCCGCCACAACTACGCACCTATTACGATACACTACCTTTTACGATTCCCGGACTGGGCATCATAGTTTTGATTGTGGTCATGACTTTAGTAGGTATGTTTGCTGCCGGCTTTGTTGGCAAATTTTTCATTCGTCTTGGCGATTGGATAGTAAAAAGAATACCTCTTATTTCAACAGTATATTCATTACTAAAAAAGGTATTTGAAACATTTTTATCTGATAAAACCGCAGCATTTTCAAAAGTCGTTTTACTTGAATATCCTCGCAAAGGAATATGGATTTTAGGACTTGTAAGCACTGATACTGAGGGAGAAGTAAAAGACGTCTTGCGACAAGAGATGGTCAATGTTTTTGTGCCTACGACCCCAAACCCGACTTCTGGCTTCCTTATCTTTATGCCCAAGAGTGATTTGGTTTATCTTGATATGAGTGTTGAAGAGGCTCTAAAATTCATAATTTCAGGCGGAATTGTTGCTCCGGAAGAAATACAAAAAAAATAACCTCAAAAAACACTTGCATTTTGTTTTTATTTATAATACATTACACCCACTTCCGGGAAAGAGGGTGGCAAACACCCCGTTTCTGAAATGAAAACTACCGGGACAATAACGTAAATAAAATAAAGGAAAATCAATGAAAAGTATTGTTACAGCAAAGAAAAAGACTAATCGCAGTCTTAATGCAAATTTGTGGGGTGATCCCAAAAGCCCATTGCTCAAACGTGCATACGGTCCCGGACAACACGGTGCCAGAAAGAAAAAATTGACCGACTATGGTGCACAATTGCAAGCAAAACAAAGATTGAAAACATATTATGGTAACGTTTCCGAGAAACAATTTGCCAAATATTATGCCGAAGCTATCCGTCGTCGCGGTGATGCCGCTGAGAACTTGATCGGCATTTTAGAATCTCGCTTGGATAACTTGGTATATAAAGCAAAATTTGTTCCCACCATTTTTGCTTCTCGTCAATTTGTTAACCACGGACATATCTTGGTTAACGGCAAAAGAGTAAACATTCCTTCTTACATGGTTAAGGTTGGAGATGTTATCTCTGTTAAAGAAAGTGCTAAGCAAATGGCTATGGTAGTTGCCGCTTTGGAATCTAACCTCCACGAAGCTCCTGCCTATTTGGAAGTAGACACTAAAAAGATGGAAGCAAAATATACCTTTGTTCCTAAATTTGAAGATGTACCTTATGCTTCTGTTATGGAACCGAACATGGTTATCGAGTTTTACTCAAGATAATCAGCATTTTTGCTCACAAAATAGAACCCTCAAGATTATGTGCAATCTTGAGGGTTTTTGCTTTAAAAGATTCTCATATTTGCTATACTGCCTGGCAAGTATTATAAAGAGGTATAAAGATGAAAACATTTGAAAAAAAAGAACCTACATTTGGCTCATCTTCAGGAGAAACCAATCCATTTCCAAAAACAAACTACCAAGTTAAGTCTAAAAAAAGGATCTTTTTTAGAGCCGACAAGCACCCTATAATAAACTACTGGCTTACTTTCATATTCTTGACTTTAATAGGCATCTCTTTACTTGAAACAGAATTTATGCTTTATGCCTCGTCAGGTGCCGGCAGCATATTCAGTGCATTCCCCGTACTTCGTCCTGATATTCTGCTTGCCATGATAATCATAGCTTTGGTTACCGGCATATTTTATTTTCTTTTATCCGGTTTCAAACCGATTATATGCCTATTTACAGCTTGGATAGTATACTTATTCTCCACAGCTATGTTCACTCATTTTTCAGATTTTGAGCTTGGTAATGTGATTGGTAGTCACTCATCAACTTACATATCCGGTCTGATAGCCGTTACCGTATTCATTGTACTGTTTTTCTTCGGCAAAAAAACATATTTTCTTCTTGCCACCATGTCTGTTGGGGCTTTTATATTCGTATTTATGCACCAAGGCAAGCCATTAGAAGAGTTTGAAGTCGAAAACCTTGTGTCAAACTCGTCTGATAACACCGGACAAAGCAAATACATAAACATAATGATTCCTAGCTTACCATCATACGGCTACATATCTAGATTAACTGATATGGAAGCCAACAAAATCTATCGCGATCAGCTTCGCTCAATCATGCTCGGTTTTCACGCACAATATGGTTTCAAATTATTTCCCAACGCATATGTCGCCGATCCGTCTCCGACGGTCAACGCTTCAAACAGCCTCAATTTGAATGTACCTGATGACCGATATTCCAACATTACATCTCAACCCGCCCAAAGCAAGCATTGGCAATTCAAAAAACGTAATTCATTTATTGCCACATTAAAAAATAGCCAACTCTTTGATACCCTAAAATCCAAGGGATACAACATAAATGCTTATCAATCACAAGGCTTAAAACTTTGTGACAAAGGACAAAGCAATAATGTATCACGCTGTGTAACCAGAATTGTTAACCCTATGAATATTGCAAATGTTGACTATACCCCATTTGACAAAGCCATTATTATTATATCTCAATGGATTGAGAGTGCCAATTGGTTTAATTATTCAGCTGAATTTATATACAATCGTCTAAGCAAGTTCTTTAATGCAGATAAAATTCCGGTGATTGGCACATCATACAAGGGATTATACGTCATAAACTCACTTAACACACTTGACATTGCATTAAATGACATCAAAAATGACAAAGGCAATCAAGCATATTTTATAATTCTTGATTTGCCAGCAGATACTTATGTCTACGATGATATGTGCAAACTTAAATCTCCTGATGAATGGAATGTAAAATATCATCAACCATGGGTAAAAAACAACAGATTAACAGAAAAACGCAGTGCCTATTTCCGTCAAACCATGTGTTTATATGGAAAGCTCAGTCAATTCATGCACAAGCTACAAGAATCCGGCATATTAAATCATTCCACTGTTATCATTCAAGGTATAAGCAGTATGGATGATATGATTGGAACAAAAGACATAGCTCTCTATACTTCATTTTTGAATGGCCAAACTACAAACGTGGCCATCAGTACACCGGACAATCATACTTTTACAATCAACAAATCTATATGTGCAGCTCCTGACATAGTAAAACAGACGATTACTCAGCAAAAATGCATTGATTTTGATGGCGATACCTCATCAAAGACCACCAAGCGTACCATAAAAGACAAGCTTGATGCTGTAGTTTACGACAACGATGTTGCACAAGCATCATACCAAATATATACTGAATGGTTCAAAACATGGAAGAAAAATAATCCTGAAAACGTAGCTCCTGACAGTATTGAGGCTTCTCGTCCGATTACCCTGAATGAGAATGAACCTATTGTTCACAAACAGCCCAAAATGATGCCTCTTGAAGAAAAGACCATTAGCAAAAACAAAGTTATGAGCGGACAAATTAAAGATACTCCGGAAGCAAAAGTAGAATCATTATCTGAAATGAGTCGTGAACCCATAGAAGAGGTCGGTGGTGAAAATTTATAACGCCATACAGCTTTTTAAACGCAATAAACGCGCCTATTGGTCCGCGATAATTTTTCTGTTGTTGCTGTTTATCAGCCTAGTTTCTGAGTTTATAGCAAATGACAAACCGCTGATTATGTCATACAACGACCGGCTTTATTTTCCGATTTTCAAAACCTATACTGATTTAGAATTTGGCGGAGATTTTCCTACACCTGCTGATTATAAAGACGAATTTATTGTTAATAACATAAACCAAAATGGTTGGATGGTTATGCCAATCATTCCGTTTTCATTTAATACTGTTGATTTTAAATTAAAGACTCCCACTCCATCAGCTCCAAGTTCCAAGCACTGGCTTGGCACAGATGATGAGGGCAGGGATATTCTGGCACGAATTCTTTATGGCATAAGGCTTTCTGTTGCATTTGCTTTTGCGCTCACATTAATTTCATCTATAATTGGCATTTTGGCCGGAGCGATCCAAGGCTATCTTGGAGGGAAAACCGACATCATAATGCAGCGTTTTATTGAGATATGGGATTCCTTACCACAGTTATTCATTCTCATAATTGTTGCCAGCCTTTTTATTCCGACATTCTGGACACTGCTGATTATTATGCTGTTGTTTTCGTGGACATCGCTCACCGGCATGGTTCGTGCTGAGTTTATGCGCACTCGTAACTTTGAATTTGTTAAAGCCGCTCGTGTTTTAGGGGTAAGCAACTGGCGTATAATCTATCGCCATATTTTGCCTAACGCATTGGTTGCCACCATAACTTTTATTCCTTTTTTAATTTCTGAAGCTATTGTAGCATTAACTGCTCTTGATTTTCTTGGACTTGGTTTATCTCAAAATTATCCGTCATTGGGAGATTTAGTCAGACAGGGCAAAGATAATTTACAAGCCCCCTGGATAGGAATTTCAATTTTTATAGTTCTATCCACGCTTCTCACCTTGCTAATTTTTATCGGCGAAGGAGTACGTGATGCTCTTGATACCAGAAAGGTACAAAAATGAGCTTACTTACAGTAAATAAACTAAACATCACAGTCGATAACGGTCGAAAAGTTGTAGACAACGTAAGTTTTGAACTCAATGCCGGAGAAATTCTGGGTATCGTCGGGGAATCCGGCTCCGGCAAATCATTAACCGCACAATCAATATTAGGCTTGTTTCCATGTTGCAAGGGAAGTTCGATTATGCTTAACAATCAAGAGCTTTCCGGTATAAATAATGAAAAATGGCAATCTATTCGTGGGCAAAAAATCGGTTTTATTTTTCAAGAACCGATGTCATCACTAAATCCGCTACACACAATAGGCAATCAAATAGCCGAAGCTATTCTCGTTCATCATCACATTTCTAGCGCATCAGCCCGCCAAAAAGCATTAGAACTCTTGGAGACAGTTGGTATTCCAAACGCCGAACAACGACTAAAAGCATATCCGTTTGAGCTTTCCGGCGGACAACGGCAAAGAGTAATGATTGCAATAGCAATCGCTAATCAACCTGAGATTTTGATTGCTGATGAACCGACAACAGCACTTGACGTTACTGTTCAAGAGCAAATACTTGATTTATTATTGAAATTACGCAAAAAAATGAATATGGCTATAATCTTTATCAGTCATGATCTTTCGGTCATTCATAAAATTGCCGACAGGGTGCTGGTTATGAAAGATGGAAAGATAGTTGAACAAGGATTTACTGAAGACATATTTAACCACCCGCAAAATAGTTATACTAAAACATTAATTAGTTCAACTAATATTCGGAAAAATATCGCAAATATTAAAAATAACATAATTCTCGATGCACAACATATCAAAGTCACTTTTCCACTCAAAAAAAATTTTTGGGGCAGGGTGACATCATCGATAAATGCCGTAAATGACATATCCTTTACGCTCACAAGCGGACAAACACTTGGAATCGTTGGAGAATCAGGCTCTGGGAAAAGCACTCTCGGACTTTCTTTGGTTGGAATTAATAAATACAACGGGGATTTTATTTATAAAAATCAACGTATAACCGCATCTAACCGACACAATTTCTGTAACCAAATTCAAATGGTGTTTCAAGATCCTTATAACTCGCTGAATCCACGAATGAATGTTGAACAAATTGTCAGTGAAGGACTTATTGTTAATTACCCGGAACTGTCAAAAGATGAACTTAAAAACCATGTTATTAAAGCAATAGAGGAGGTTGGTTTAACAGCCGCTGACCTCAAAAAATATCCTCATCAGTTTTCCGGTGGACAAAGACAACGCATTGCTATTGCACGAGCTTTAATCCTAAATCCCGAACTGGTCGTACTTGACGAGCCGACATCTGCGCTTGATGTTACCATACAGGCTCAGATTATTAAATTATTACAGCAAATTCAAAAAAAACGCGACATAAGTTACATTTTTATATCTCACGACATGAAAGCTGTCCGTGCTATGTCCGACAATATAATTGTCATGAAAGATGGAAAAATCATTGAACATGGATCAACGGATCAAATCTTTAACAATCCGCAAAAAGAATACACTAAAAACCTTATAAGGGCCGCTTGCTAGAAAATGATAGGTTCAAATGTTCGTAAGACCTTAGGGGAATCTGAAAAAAACTGTATATATTTGTCGCATAATTTATATTATGTATAGTTTAACCAAGACACATATCTAGTTGTTATTACATTATAATATATGCCACAACATTCTTAAAAATGATTATTTTTTTTACTTTTTTACAATCTCAGCAATATATTCTAACTCATTACCGATAATTTTATGAGCCAGATTTTCATATTCTTGAACATTGACATCAATGCCATGATTTTTCAGCCAACCAACTGAGAATTTTAAAGTTTTATATTGTACAGTCACATCCGACTTTCCGTGCAACATATATACCTCAGGCTTTGAATTAATTTCTTTTTCTAAATAGTCTTTACCGGCAACAACTCCTGACAACATAAAACACCCGCCTACCCGTTTTTTTCTGCTCAATGCAGTATATAGCGCCATCATTGCACCTTGTGAAAAACCTGATATATATATACAATTGTCTTCAATTCCATAAAGATCACGCATTTCATCAATAAACTCATTCATATCGCGAGCATTAATAGACAGTTGCTCTCCGGCACAATTGTATATTTCAATTATTTCTTCAACAGGAGTTTCAGGATTACGTCTTTTACGTTCAGTATCATAAACTGATACATCATACCACTCGAGCATCTCACTGTTTTTGTGATGTTTATCTGACTGAGGGGTTACAACTAAATATTCAGGTAACAGCGAAGATAACAGCCCCATATCCGCGGCCAAATCGTCAATAGAACTTTTATACCCGTGAATAAAAACGACAATTTTTTGGGGATTTACCGTATTGCCGTAACATTTATATTTAAATTTTGCCATTTTTGCTCAACTTAACTAAAAAATTTGTTGTTTTTAGGAAAACCAAACGGCACAAGCTTACCGACCTGCCCGCGATGTCCCAGCCATGTCATAAGCTCTGTTTCCACCCCGACACCACCTGAACGACTAAAACTAAATCCGTCTGTTTCATTAAAGAATTGAATATCTGATAAACCGCCATCTTTATATTTTTGCAACAAAACGCCATGCCCACGAGCCATTGTTGGTATTTCTTCCGTCTTAAATATCAACAATTTGCGATTTTCACCAACCGTTGCTACCATATTACCGGTTACCTTTACGCAGAATACCGATTTTTCTCCGGCTGCAACATTCATAATCTTACGTCCACTGCGAGTTTGCGCCAAAATATGATTTTCATCAACAATAAAACCTCTGCCACTATTGGTTGCCAACAAATAGGAAGCTTTAGGTTCAAATACAAACATTGCAGTAATACTGTCATTATTAGCAATATCAATCATCAAACGCAACGGCTGACCAAAGCCGCGTCCGGTCGGCACATCATTTGCTGATATATTAAAGAACTTACCCGAACTATCCAAAACCACTAATTTATCAGTAGTTTGTGCATGTATCACAAACGCCAGCTCATCATCGTCCTTAAACTTAAAGTCAGTACTTAAATCAACATGTCCCTTAAGTCCTCTAATCCAGCCTTTTTGCGACAAAATTACAGTTATTGGTTCTTTTTCAATCAATGCCTCTATCGGAACTTCTACAACATCAGTAACCTCAGAAAACTCGGTTCTGCGCCGTCCTAAAGCTGTTTTTTTACCAAAACGTTCTTTAGTTTGTTTGATTTCTTCGGCAATTGCTTGCCATTGTTTACTCTCGCTACCAAGCAGTTCTTCAAGTCCGGCTTTTTCTCCGCTCAGTTCATCATATTCATCACGAATTTGACTTTCTTCCAATTTGCGCAGAGAACGCAATTTCATATTCAAAATCGCTTCAGCCTGATTATCGGTCAGCTTAAATTCCTTCATCATAACAGCTTTTGCGTCATCTTCACTGCGAATTATTTCAATAATTCGGTCAAGATTAAGATATGCCGTCAAATATCCGGTCAAAATTTCCAATCGATAATTTATCTTATCCAAACGATAATTTGTACGCCTTAACAGCACATTATGACGATGATTTAAATATTCGCGCAAAACTTCTTTTATGCTCATCACTCTTGGAACACCGTCAGAATCAAGCACATTCATATTCATGTTGAAACGGCTTTCCAAATCAGTCTGCTTAAATAAATGTTCCATCAACAAATTAGCATCAACGGTCCGGCTCTTAGGCTCCAATACAATCCGAACATCTTGCGCAGATTCATCGCGGATATCATTAAGCAACGGAACTTTCTTATTAATCAGCAACTCGGCAATTTTTTCGACAAGCTTAGCTTTTTGCACCATATATGGAATTTCGGTGACCACAATTTGATATTGCCCATGACCGAGATCTTCTTTCTCCCACTTGGCTCTGATTCTAAAAACGCCCTTCCCGCTTGTATAATTATCCAAAATGGTCTGAAACTTATCAACAATCACTCCGCCGGTCGGAAAATCAGGTCCTTTTAATTTTTTGACCAGCGGTTCTATCTCACATTGCGGATTATCAATCATATACAATAAGGCATCGCTGATTTCGCTCAAATTATGTGGCGGAATATTGGTCGCCATGCCAACGGCAATACCTGATGTTCCGTTGCACAACAAATTCGGAACAGCCGCCGGCATGACCAGAGGCTCACTTTCCTCTCCGTCATACGTATCCATAAAATCGACAGCATTATCATTCAGCCCTTCCATCAAGGCCATAGCAAAATCAGTCAGTCTGGCTTCTGTATAACGCATAGCGGCCGGACCGTCGCCATCAATATTACCAAAATTGCCCTGCCCGTCCACCAGCGGATAGCGAACTGAAAAGTCCTGTGCCAAACGCGCCATTGCTCCATAAACAGCACTATCTCCGTGCGGGTGATATTTACCGATAACATCACCGACCACACGTGCGCATTTCTTAAAACCGGATCTAGGATCAAGGTGTAGTTGACGCATTGCATACATCAGACGCCTGTGTACCGGTTTCAAACCATCTCTTACATCTGGCAAAGAGCGCGATACAATGGTTGACATTGCATACGACAAGTAGCGTTTGCTGAGTTCTTCAGCTAATTGCACATCTTTTATTTTTAATTCAGTTTCCGACATAATTTCTCTTATAATGCTAGATTTTCTAGCAAGCTAGCACGGTTTATCGGAAATTTCAAGTTATGGATTTGAAAAAAGTTTTTATTGAGGAAAAATTCCGTCATCTTCAACAAATCCGCCACTTCTGATGGCACCGGATTATAGTTTTTATCCACAATAAAATGCGGATACCTAAACAACTTATTCTTAAATGGTTCTCCCGATTCAGCACATACTGCCTTTCCGCTTTTTGGTGATACATAAGCCAAATTTTCGGTGGTTCCGGTATCTGCACATTCTGTTAAATCCAATCCGATTCCCAGATATTCTAACAGATAAAATTCAAAAAAAGCATAATGAACACGCCAATTAGGCTCATTTACAAGCTGAAAAAAACTGTCGATATAATAATAAAACCTTTCCAGATTTTCATTTTCCGGCAAACATGCTACCACCAAAGAACATAACCCCGACAGAGCCGCCAGTTTTGCACCGTCATTCATAAAATTTATAGCGGTTGGCATCATCAATTCACATCTCATGGATAGCATATTTTCTTCAACTCGAGCATAACAATCAATGCTGAGTAAATTACCTATCTGGTATACTCCCAATTTTTTTTTGCTCAATGCTCCGCGTACAAAACCGCACAACAAACCATGCTGCTTAGTAACCAACGTCACAATCAGTGAGTTTTCTCCATGTTTGCGTAAAGCTACAATATATCCTTCATCTTTAAACTGCATATCTTATTGATAATACAAATACACTGTTTAGCAAGTTTAAAATTGCAAAGTCCGGCTCCACAACAGAAACCGGACTTTTGCTTATTGAACTCTGATTTCTCCCAAGGTTGAGGGCAGAAACCTGAAGTTGCGATCTTCATCTGACAGAGCCACAACCTCTGCCCCACCATAGACGACTTCCTGTGTAATCATATACTTATGACCATCAGGATACGCAAATACATCGCCGACATACACCGGAAAGATAAAATCGCGACCAGTCATCTGTATGAACACGCCTGATTTCAGATCAGTAACCAGTTTTGTCTTCTCATCTTTGATTCCGACGCGAACATAGAGGACGATTCTTTTGTCATCATACCGTTTGACATCACTGCTTTTGTATCCAGCAGCCAATGTGACAACAAGCACAAACTTTTGTTGTTTTGAAATTCTTAACATAATAATTAGATGTTTTACAAACGTCAAACCCTATCTCACGAGGAGATAGGGTCCGACTGAAGTTAGTCTTGCTCACGGAAGGCATGGACAGGCTGCCCATACTTCGCTGCATTGCGCTCTTCATCACTAAAGTGATGGTCAAAGACCGTACGCAGAGTCACACTGCTTCCTTCTCTCTGAGGATCATACGTCCAGAAGGGCTCTCCGGGATTTCCGTCTTCGTCCTTCTTACGCTCCCCACTGATGAGGATGGCCATCTTCCCTTTGTGCGCTCCAGCAATGAACTTGGAGGGCATCAGAATATCTCCTTCTGAATATTTCCAAGCTTCACCTGCAGGCCAGGAAAATTCAACATAGGGAACTTCCTCACCACTAAAGCGCCGGTAGTAGCACTCTCGTTTATGTTCACCCTCTCCCTCTATCACCTTTTCTACCTGAAGTGTTTCAAGGGTTCGGGCATCCATATACCAAAAGGACTTACCATCCCCGCGCTTAACCCTAATAGCAGGAATTGCCGCTTCAATATAGGGGTGATTCCAGTTATTAAGGTCTGGCAACTTACCTGCAACTCCGATATGTCTTGCAAGCACACATGGTTGTTGATTTTCTAACAAAAAATACATAGTATGTCTTTTAAATAAATAATTAATTAAAAATTTCTTCTCAGATATCAAACTACCATTTTTTGGTAATTTTGTCAACATATTTTTTATAAAAAAATAAAAAAGGGCTAAAAAAGCCCTTTTATTATCAAAAAAACTTCTGTCAATTACTTAATAATCGACTTTCTGACCTTATCAAAAGCCATAAGTTCCGAGATAACCCGTTTCATATCACTCAGATAAATACTGTTCGGACCATCTGACAACGCTTTATCCGGATTGTCATGAGTTTCCATAAACACGGCTGCGACTCCGACTGCTACCGCAGCTCTGGCCAACACCGGAGCCATCTCACGGTTTCCACCCGACTTTCCGCCCAAACCACCCGGTTGTTGCACCGAGTGAGTAGCATCAAATATTATCGGGCATCCTGTATCATTTGCCATCTGCGGAAAAGCCCTCATATCCGTCACCAGTGTATTGTACCCGAAAGATGTACCTCGTTCCGTCAAACAAACTTTGTCATTACCGGAATCCACTGCCTTCATAACCAAGTGTTTCATATCCCACGGAGCCAAAAACTGCCCTTTCTTTATATTGACGACTTTTCCTGTCTTAGCCGCAGCCACTACCAAATCGGTCTGTCGGCACAAAAACGCCGGAATTTGCAATATATCAACATATTGCGCAACAATCGGACATTGCTCTCGTTCGTGAATATCTGTCAAAATCGGACACCCATAGAGTCTTTTAATTTCCTCAAAAGTGCGCATTCCCTCCTCTATTCCAACTCCTCTTGGAGAATTGAGCGAAGTGCGGTTAGCCTTGTCAAACGATGCCTTAAAAATATAGTTAATTCCGAGTTCTTTAGTAATTTCTACCATGTGTCCGGCAATATCAATAGCATGCTGCCTACTCTCAATCTGACATGGTCCGGCAATAATTGCTATCGGCAACTCATTACCAATTTCAAAATTACCTATTTTTATTTTTTTCTGTTCCATCTTTTAACTCCTTGTTAGAATGAAAATTTCATCCACATAAACAACACATTGCCATCATTTTTGACGCCCGGCACATAAGCCGCCTGCAACGAAAAACGATCATAACTTATACTGGCAATCGGCAACGGCAGTGGCACCGGAACATAACTGTATTCATGTCGCTGCGTCAGGCTCAAAGTATACCCTGCTCCCACTTTCCATAAACCATCATCTGAAAGGCTCCAATGATACTGATAAGCATAACCGAAAATTGTTTCCAGATAAAAATTTGAATCCTTAAATGCTATAGCATACAGTCCATGCCATTCATTTCCGTCCCACAAACCTTTGCCAAGTCCGAAACCCCAGGCTTCCTCATTATATTTTCTAACATGTCGTTTGTCATATGCCAGCCGGTTATGCCATGCATAAAACGGAGCATAAGCCTCCAATCTACCGCAACTCCATGTATCAGCTACATTATCCTTTAGATTGTTGTACCACTTACTCCATTCAAAAGCCTGTGATTTCAGCGGAAATACGGTTAATAATGCAAATATAAAAATATACTTAAACTTCATAGCCTTCCTTTATTATTTTAGATCAAACGACTGTTATCAATAGCGGCCTTAACAAAAGCCACAAATAACGGATGAGGAGCAAATGGTTTTGATTTCAGCTCCGGATGAAATTGTACGCCTATAAACCACGGATGATCTGGTCTTTCAACAATTTCCGGCAACTTGCCATCTGGAGATTTGCCTACAATAATCATTCCTGCCTTTTTCAGTACCGGCTCATATTTAATATTAACTTCATAGCGATGGCGATGGCGTTCACTAATATTTTTTTCGCCATAAATCTGATAGACTTTTGATTTTTCATCCAAGACCGTCGGATAAGCACCAAGTCTCATTGTTCCGCCCAAATCACCGCCTTTGTGACGAATTTCTTTTGCTCCGTCTTTATCCCACTCTGTCATCAAACCGACGACGGCTTCACAATTATCAGAAAGCTCGCTACTGTTAGCATTTTTAATCCCTGCGACATTACGCATTGTTTCAATAACCGCCATCTGCATACCAAAACAAATCCCCAAATACGGAATATTATGTTCACGCGCATATTTTGCAGCAGCAATTTTTCCCTCAGTTCCTCTATTACCAAATCCACCGGGAACCAAAATTCCGCTGACATCATTAAGAAGCTCATCTGCGCCCTGTTTTTCAACATCTTCGGCATCAAGCCACTTGATTTTCACCTTGAACCTGTTTGCTAATCCTCCGTGAGTGAGAGCTTCTGCCAAAGATTTATACGCCTCTTGCAGTTGATATTTTCCGACAATGGCAATTTTGACTTCACCTTCCGTATTTTGCATAACATCTTCAATATGTTGCCATTTTGCAAGATCCGGCTTTTTATCGGTATTCAGATTAAAATATTTACAAACCTGATAATCCAACCCTTCTTTAGAATACGCCAAAGGCACATGATAAATAGATTTTGCATCTAAAGCTGCAATAACACATTCTTCTTTTACATTACAAAATTGTGCTATTTTTCTTCTTTCATTTTGCGGAATTTCTATTTGCGAACGACACAACAAGATATCTGGCTGAATTCCATATTCCTGCAACTGCTTTACTGAATGTTGTGTCGGCTTTGTTTTTAGCTCTCCGGCCGTCGGAATATATGGCAACAAGGTCAAATGTACAAACATTGTACGTTCGCGCCCCAACTCATATGCCAACTGACGAATCGACTCCAAATATGGCTGTCCCTCAATATCTCCGACCGTACCGCCGATTTCACACAAAACAAAATCCTCATCAGTAATATCATTAAGAATAAAACTCTTAATTTCATTAGTAACGTGAGGAATAACCTGAATTGTTGCTCCCAAATAGTCACCATGACGCTCTTTATCCAGTACCCTTTGATATATTTTTCCACTGGTAACACTATCATGTTTGGTTGCCGGAATGCCTGAAAAACGCTCATAATGTCCCAAATCCAAATCAGCTTCCGTTCCGTCATCTGTCACATAAACTTCACCATGCTGACAGGGATTCATTGTTCCCGGATCGACATTAAGATACGGATCAAGTTTGCGTAGCCGAACCTTAAAACCTCTAGCCTGCAATAATGCTGCTAACGAAGCTGATGCCAACCCTTTACCCAAAGACGAAACCACGCCCCCTGTGATAAAGATAAATTTTGTTTTACTATTTGTTTTCTCAGACATTTTTTAATACCACTGTTCTTTTAAAAGCGACAGGACACCTTATGAATTAAGGTGTCCTATGTCAACCAAACAACCCATATTTTATTTCTCGGCAACTGGTGCAACCGGAATGTTCTGTTGTACAGGCACCTGTTCAACAACTGATTTTGCTACTGTACGACCGGAATGTCCTTTATAATACAAGGACAACGACATACTTGTAATAAAAAATAGTGTTGCCAAAATTGCTGTTGCTCTGGTCAGGAAATTACCTGTTCCTCTTGCTGTCAAAAAGCTAGACGCGCCGTTACCGCCGCCCAATCCGTCCAAAGCACCGCCTGAAGAACGTTGCAACAAAATAAAAGCAACTAAAAAGATTGCAATCATCAAATGTAATACTAACAAAACTGTGTTCATTTTCTATCCTCTTTCAATTAACAAACTGTTTTTGCAATTGCCATAAAATCCTGAGCTTTCAGACTGGCTCCGCCAATCAACGCACCATCGACATCTGGCAAAGATAAAAATTCCTTAGCATTTGCCGGCTTTACAGAACCGCCATATAAAATACGCATTTTATTAGCGGTTGCTTTTCCGAGTTTTTTAGCTAACACATTACGCACCGCTGCATGCACTTCTTCAACATCTTTAGCTGTCGGAGTTTTACCGGTACCGATCGCCCATACCGGCTCATACGCAATAACTGTATTTGCAGCACTTGCATTTTCAGGCACAGAACCCATAATTTGCTTTGTGCAAACATCGATAGTTTTGCCCTCATCACGTTGTTTTTCGGTTTCCCCGATACAGATAATTGTTTTCAATCCGTTCTCATAAGCCGCAGCAGCTTTTTTAGCCACCAATTCATTGCTTTCACCATGATCGGCACGTCTTTCCGAATGCCCGAGAATTACATATCCGCATCCCAAATCCTTAAGCATCTCCGGACTGATATCACCGGTGTGAGCTCCTTTGGCTGTAAAATGTGCATCCTGAGCCCCGAGTGCTACCTTAGCACCACGCAAAGCTTTTTTTACTGAATACAGAAGTGTAAAAGGCGGACAAACCAAAAATTCACACTGTGGACGTCCGATTTTCTTCACCTCAGCGGCAACATCTTTTGCTAATTTTACACCATCTTCCAACAAGCCGTTCATTTTCCAGTTACCGGCAATCATGATTTTTCTGGTCATTATAAAATCCTCAATCATTTAACATTGTCACCCTTTTAACATACTAAAAATATATTTTCCAGTTTAAAAAACTTTTCAACACCAATATTTTGTAATTGCATAAAACGACAAATCTATTATATTGACACCCAGTTATACAATTTTAAGGACAATAAAAAATGATTACTAGATTACGCCAAGCCCAGGATTCATGGATTGCAAAGCTCATATTTGCACTTACCGCGCTGAGCTTTATGTCATTATTCGGAATCTCCGGCTACCTAAATCGTGCTGCTTCCAACCCTGCCGTCATCAGGGTCAATAACAATAAAATAAGTCTGGCTGAATTTAATATGCAAATTGAGGAACAGATTCGCACCGCCCGCAAATTATTTGGTGACAACATCGAAATCACTGATGAAATGCGCACAGCCATGGCATCTGAACTGGTTCAAAAAGACCTCAGCGAGCTAATTACAAAAGAAATTGCATCAAAACAGCACATTTTCGTTGGCAATAATCTTATAGGTAACATTATAAGATCCCAACCGCAATTTTATAACGACAAACAGCAATTTGATATGTACCTTTTCAAAAACTTTTTGTCCGCCACCAATCTCACCGAACAAAAATATGTTGAAACACTACGCAACGATTTAATCAGAAGTTTCTTAATTACCAACCCGGTAAGTGATATCAATGTTTCTAAAACACTGGCTCAACTTACCGCTAAGGCTGAAAGTCAGCGTAAAATTTTCAAATACATTGAAATAGATCCGGCAACAACCAAAATCGATCGCACCATCACACCTGAAGAGGTAGAACAGTACTATAACGATTTCGGAGCTGAATTCATCGCTCCCGAAACCCGTGATATCACCGTTTTAGAACTTTCATTTGAAGACATTGCAAAACATGTTAAAATCAGCGATGACGACATTGATGAATATTACAAAAACAATATTGATCGCTTTGAAACTCCTGAAACACGTCAAATTTTACAAATGATTTTTGCTGACGAAGAAACCGCCCGCAAAGCCTCAAAAGAACTGAGCAACGGTGCAGATTTTTATGCTACTGCTCAAAAATTTGCCGAACAAACCAAGGAAGATACCGACCTAGGCTTTGTATCAAAAGACAATTTGGTTGAAGAAATGGCTGATGATATTTTTGATGCCAAAATTGGCTCAATTGTCGGACCGACACAATCTGATCTCGGTTGGCATATTATGAAAGTACAAAACATTAAATCAGGCTCAAAAGTTGACTCACAGGTTGCACGTCGCCAAATCATCGAAGCCTTGAGCATTGAAAAAGCTTATGATGATGCTTATGAAATCACCAAAGAAATCGATGACAAAATCGGCTCTGGCTCTTCACTTGAAGATATTTCTAAAGAGCTTGGCGTTCCACTAAAGACCATAAAAGGTCTCTCTGGAGAAGATACCGAATCCCCATATACAGAAACCGCATATTCCTACAATTTGGGAGAAATATCACAAGCCACAGAAAGTGATCATGGTTTTGTCTTTATCCGTATTGATAATGTTGTTGATTCTCACCAGCTCGATCTGGCTGCATCAACTCCGAAAATCAAAAAATTGTGGGAAGAAAACGAAAAATCGGCCATCGCGCAGGAAATCATCAATGACGTTATGACAGATCTTGAAAACGGTGATAAATTAGATGAGATCGCCCGCCGTTATCATCTCAGAGTTAACACCACTCCTGCTCTGACCAGAAGCCAAAATTTTGCAGACCTCAAACAATCTCAAATGATTGAGTTGTTTAATGACAAAAGCAATACCGGAAAGCAGTTTTCTGTATCAGACAAGACGATTATCGCTGTTGTTGACAGCGACGCTTCTCCGCGTGAGTTATCCGAACAAGATATGGATATTATCAACCGTCGTCTGAGCCTTGACCTTAGACAAGAGGCTGCTTCTAACTTAATCAACAGTTATGGCAACAAATACGACGTCCGAGTAAAATATCGTCAACTCGGGCTTGAAGACTAGATATCTTCAAATAACTAACCATAAAAGCGGTTGCCCGAAAGGACAGCCGCTTTTATACTTAGCATAATCACTTAATCTCCGCCATTGAAACATATCCGGACACAAACTCAGGTATTACAAACAGCAACTCTGGCTCACTATCGCAAGCATAAACCACTTGCGCCCACAATCCGGCATATACCATATCCGAGGAGGCAACAAAACTTTCATTAACATTGTCATGCCAAAGTGTTTGCAGTTTTTGTTGCTTGTCTTGAGGCATTGCCTTCACTACTTGTTTCGTGAGGATATCTTTACACCAGTTTAACAGATAATCCCTATAAAGCCCTTTAACAGTCGGCTTCCAATAAGTATCTTCAAAGATGTAAATAAATGTCTCGTTCATCCGTGGAGATATTCCCATTCTTTGCATTGTTGCACGCTCAATACTAAGAGCAGCACGAACATCTTTGGGTAAAATTTTCTTTGTTTTCATAAAATAATATTGATAATAATCAAACTGATACGCAGAATCTATCATCAAAAATCCTTTTATGTCAAGACTCGATATTTACCATAACCAAAACCGCCCCTCCTTTACGGAGAGGCGGTTTCGGTATTAATAGTTATTTTTCTAGCTCCTTCTTCACGTGCTTTATATATGCATTTCCCACATAATACAAAGCAACGAGAATTGGAATTGCCAGAATGACATACCATTCACTGATCATAGCAATCCAATACGACCATATGGCCGATAGCAAAACCATTTCTATACCTGACCAATAGTTTTTATCCGATATTACCTCTGTCAATTCTAGTAGCAAACATACGACAACTAGGAATGAGCTAATCGCACCATACCATTCCGGTGATGGTAAACCTTTGGCCATGCACAGTATCAATGACATTATTGCAATTAATATCCCGCCATAAACAAATACAGCGACGAGAAGATTACCTACAAATTTTGCAACATTGCAAATGTCCTTCCAAACGATTTTTAAAACTTTTTTCGTTTCCATATTACAATAATTAGTTAATAATGTTATTTGTTCTTATACTATCGCAATATTGACAAAATGTCAACATTTTTTTATCATAACCAAAACCGCCCCTCCTTTACGGAGAGGCGGTTTCGGTTCAAGTCTCTTTATGTGCAAACTTTACGCTCACTCAGATACCAGTACACAGCCGCCACAACAAACGGCAGAGCTGATATAACATAGGTAACAGCCGCAACATTCACGCTACTGCAGGCAATTGTCAGCCAATACGCATAAACACTGCTCAACGCAATTACCATAAGAACATTTGCCAATTTCTTATGGAACTCCATCATGATGCCTGCCACCAGATACATCACGATTATAGCCACTGCGTACCACTCCAATCCGGCACGTTGTCTGTACGACATTACTGCCATGCCTACTAGTGCAACAACCAAAAGAACGTACACAATTCCGTTCTTATTCCGAGATAAATAATGTAAGAATCTTTCCATAATTTTAAGAATAATTAAATTTTACCGTCATGCTAACACCTTGTTGACAAAACGTCAACAAAAAAATCTTCCATAACCAAAACCGCCCCTTCTTTACGGAGAGGCGGTTTCGGTATTAAGAAAATTACTAACTTTTTCTGAGCTCATCCATTTTTTTATTGATGTGGTTGCAGTATGCTTTCCCCATATGCCATACCAAAACATACACCGGAAGTGCTAGGATTGCATAGTGCAACCAGTTCGGTGCATGCAGCCAGTACTTTGCCGCCGCGCCGAGCCAATAAGCCCAGACGAATATGGGAACAATCTTAAACCCTAAAAAAGTAAGGTCCCAACCCAGTTCTCCCCAAGCCTCGAAGTAGCAGACTACAAACCATACCGCTAAAAGTATGCCGATTACAACAGCATACCACATTGGTTCCGGTATTTGATTCATATCAAAGATTCGCCCAAACAACGGTAATAATCCAATAATACCCAGAACCTCAAACTTCCATCGTGCCAGTGGCTTGAGAACTTTAGCAATGATGCGGATATCATCACCAATTGCCCATAAAACATTCTTTAACATCTCCATAAAGCTTCATATAATTATAAGGTTAATAATTCAAAATATCGAGTCTAATACTAGCACAATTTTGACAAAACGTCAACAAAAAAAATCCTCACACATCAAAACAGCCTCTCCTTGCGGAGGGGCTGTCGTGTCCTAGTACATCTAAATTTATTTTGTAAAAGCGTTTTTCAAATTATTTATGCTGTTTTTAGTATCTTCAACGGCTTTTTTTTGCTCAGCTTTTTTAGCTTCATTTTCAGCTTTTTTAGCTTCATTTTCAGCTTTTTTGGCCTCAATTTTATTTCTTATTTCTTTCTTCTTTGCCTGCACCTCAGCCTTTTTAGCAGCCACCTTATCTCTTACTGCTTGTTTTTTGGCTTCGGCTTTTTGAGTTGCCTCAGTCTGAGCATCAGCTACAGAAGCCTTTGTATTTTCAACAGTTGCGGTTGCACTGTCAATTTTATTTTGAGCTTTGGTAGCCGCACTGACCAAATCAGCCTTAGCCTGAAACGCTGTCAAGCAACCGGCCGCCAACAATAATGCAAATAACTTTTTCATTTATAGTCCTCCCAGTCAAAGTAAAAAAATGGAGCGAGTAACGGGAATCGAACCCGCATTTAAAGCTTGGGAAGCTCTCATTCTACCATTGAATTATACTCGCATTATCGAGTATAAATTTTATAGTCTTATTTTTACTAAAAGCAACAAAAATTATCTTTATTACATAAGAAAACGGAAAAAACTTGCGTTTTTCCCGTTTTCTCATCTCGTGTTACTCAGGCAACAAATTCTCATTTCAGCAAACTTGTGCGAAAATGAAATCACTCCTCCAAAACAGCAAGCTCGCGCCTTAGTTTACAGTTTTCAGCACTCTCCTCATCATAGCGGCTCTCCCAAAGTGCAGCATCTTTCTCCAATTTTGCATTTTGTTGCTTCAAATCTTCAATTTGTTGCTCCAAATCCGCAATTTGTTGCTTCAAGTCTGCATTTTCTTGCACCAGCTGATCATAAGTCGGAAATAATGTCGGTTCCTGTGATGGTGCTGGAGCAGGTGTCTTAAAATTTGTCATAAAATAATTGTTTTTTAAATAAGTGAATAATAATGATTTGCTGACCGCATACTAACACAAAGTTTTTACAAGTCAATCATTATCATCCCCTTGATAACCTTTTATTTTGGCTCGCAATAATAGACAAAAAACACTTGCGCCAAACATAATTCTATGATAGCATATAAACATTAATAATAGGTAGGAATAAAAACATGACAGGATCCCAACAAAATCAACTTCAAAGAACAGAAGATGTATGTCGAACCTATTATGACAACGGAAACATTAAAACAGAAGAGCTTCCTAACGGCACTTTTCATTCATGGTATAAAAACGGACAAATGCGAGAAGAACTACTCCCTGACAACACATGGCGTTTGTGGTACGAAAACGGAAATATGAAAGTAGAATTTCTTCCTAACAATATTGTACATGAATGGTACGAAGACGGAACTCTCAAAAGCAAGGATTTCTCAGACGGACACAATGTCTGGATGTTTGATGAAAACGGCAATATGACACACCACCCCAAAGGCATGGAGTTTTATAGAGCCCTCAAAGCAGTCGCTCGAAAACATGTAGAAAAAGGAAATAAAAAAAATAAGACCTTACTTAAAAAAGGTAAAAAACAAAAAGTATTTGAAGTATCTATGGCTATCTTAAAACAACGTTTCCAAAGACATCGATAACCTGACCACGTATAAAGCCGCCCTTGTGGGGCGGCTTTTTTATTGGGGCGAAAGATGAGACTCGAACTCACGACATTCGGTACCACAAACCGACACTCTAACCAACTGAGCTACTTTCGCCATCGACTTAAGAGGTTTTACAAAATATAATTCCAACTGTCAAGCCAAAAAACATTATCGATGAAACAATTTATCAATATCCTTTAACTTTAATTCAATATAAGTCGGACGTCCATGATTGCATTGCCCTGAGTTCGGTGTTTTTTCCATATCTCGCAACAATCTGTTCATTTCAGCCAAATTCAGACTTCGCCCTGCCCGCACCGAACCATGACAAGCCATTGTTGCGCAAAAATGATTGATTTTTTCTTCCAAAGCAAAATCTTTTCCCCATTCCCTGATTTGCTCCGCCAGATTATGTATCAGTTCTTTTACATTACACTCCGCAATCAAAGCCGGTACTTCACGTACAATCACTGCCGTTTGACCAAACTCCTCGAGCGCCAAACCGAGTTTTCCAAGTTCCTCAGCATTTTCCAAAAGAGCCGTTTTTTCTGCCAACCCTAAATCCACCACTTCCGGAATAAGTAACATTTGCGCCGGTACTTTTTCTTTTTTAGCTTGAGCAGCCTTAAACTTCTCCATTACAATCCGCTCATGAGCTGCGTGTTGATCAACAATAATCACACTGTCCTCAGTCTGTGAGATAATATAGGTGTTATGAAATTGCGCTTTTGCCATTCCCAACACTCCGCATTCCTCGACATTTTCTGACACATCTTCGGTTTTGACCGAAAATGTACTATGCAGTTGTGGAATAACATCTTCTTCTATCATTCGGCGCACAGGATTATGACGATAAGGAGCAAAATTCATGCCCGATGTTTTCCACTCTCGAGCAGAGTTCTCTTGTAAAAACATTGTGCCGGCACCATCTTCTGTTGGCAAAGTATCGTGTAAAATCTTTGAAAAATCAGCTGTTTGAGCTGTTTGCATACTGCCACGAGCAAGTGCATTTCTGACTGTGCTAATCAACAACCCGCGGACTGCATTGGCGTCAAAAAACCTAACCTCTGCCTTTGTCGGATGCACATTTACATCGACCAATTCAGGTTTAACCTCGAAAAACAAGGCGCACAACGGATATCGTCCCAGCTCCAACACACCTTGATATGCCGCTTTCAAAGCTCCGAGCAAAGTTTTATCTCTAACCGGACGATTGTTTACAAACAAATATTGTGACAAAGAATTAGCCTTGTTATAAGTCGGAAGGCTGACAAAACCGCTGATTGACACATCATCTTTATGCGCATCAATCAACAATGAGTTTTCACCAAACTCTCCACCCATAACATCACTTATTCGCTTTAACCTTGCATCAAACAGCTCACCTTGGCACGCATTCAGTGCAATTCGCTTTTTCTTGTCATCAAATAGATAAAAAGAAACTGTCGGATTAGCCAAAGCAATGCGATTAAGCACATCAACGCATTGAGCTGTTTCGCTGGCTCCTGTTTTCAAAAATTTTAATCTTGCCGGCGTTGCAAAAAACAAATCTCTGACCTCAATCGTTGTGCCTTTTGAAGCCGCCACCGGAACAACCGGCTTTTCATCCCCGCCGACTACTTCAATCTTCCATGCGTTATCGGCATCTTTTGTGCGCGACACAATTGACATCTTGGCAACCGAGGCAATTGACGGCAATGCTTCGCCCCTAAACCCCAGATAACTGACATGAAACAAATCATCATCGGGTAGTTTTGATGTTGCATGCCTTTTGACCGCCAAAGCCAATTCATCGGCATTCATGCCTTTTCCGTTATCTTTCACCACAATCAGACTTTTTCCGCCATCAACTAGTGTTACTTCAATTGAGGTCGCACCTGCATCAATGGCATTTTCCACCAATTCCTTAACCACAGATGACGGACGTTCTATCACCTCACCCGCAGCTATTTGATTGACCAGATTGTTTGGAAGAATACGAATACCCATTGTTAAAGCCTATTTCCTGATTTTTCTGATTAACTCAATCAACTTATTGGTGGAACTGTCATGCTGTCCGCGAGTATTTCCCTGCAACTCAGGCAATATTGCTAACGCCAACTGTTTTCCGAGTTCCACTCCCATCTGATCAAACGAATCAATGTTCCAAATAACCCCTTGCACAAAAACTTTGTGCTCATACATAGCCACCAACATACCCAACGTATATGGATCCAGTTTTTTAATCACAATCGTATTGGTCGGACGATTTCCTCTAAAACTCTTATAGCGTTTAAGTCTTGCCACTTCTTCTTTTGTTTTTCCGGCTTTTGTAAGCTCTGCCGCGGCCTCTTGAACAGTTTTGCCACGCATCATAGCTTCTCCTTGAGCCAATGCATTTGCAACCAAAATCTCATGATGCTCACCTATTTCATTATGAGAAATTGCCGGCACAATCAAATCCAACGGCACAATTTTCGTTCCTTGATGAAGCAACTGGAAAAATGAATGCTGCACATCTGTTCCTGCTCCACCAAAAACAATCGGTCCGGTTTCATATTTAATAAACTGTTTATTAACATCAACAAATTTTCCGTTACTTTCCATATCAAGTTGTTGCAGATATTTCGGGAAAAAACGCAAATCCTGATCATACGGAATAACTCCATGCTCTCTAAAGCCAAAGAAATTATTATACCATACTCCCAACAATCCCAATATTACCGGAATATTATGCTCAAATTCGGTATTCTTAAAATGCAAATCCATTGCATTCGCCCCATCAAGCATTTTTTCAAAATTTTCCATACCGACCATCAGAGCAATTGACAACCCGACCGCCGACCACATAGAATATCTTCCGCCGACAAAGCTCCAAAAACCAAACATATTGTCAGTATTAATTCCAAATTTTGCCACTTCTTGCGCATTGGTTGATACAGCAACAAAATGCTTGGCAACTGCCGGTTCTCCCAATGCATCTACCAGCCATTTACGACAAGTTTTTGCATTTGTAAGAGTTTCTATGGTTGTAAACGTTTTTGATACAATAACAAAAAGCGTTGTTTCGGGATCAACTTCTGACAAAACATCTTCGCACGCTGAACCATCAATATTAGATATAAAATAGCATTTCATATCTTTAGCCCAATATTCTTTCAGTGTGGTGGTCGCCATAAACGGCCCCAAATCTGAACCGCCTATTCCGATATTAACAATATTGGTTAGTTTTTTGCCGGTAGCCCCCTTAAACTTGCCGAAACGTACCGCATCAGTAAATTTTTTCATTTTGGCCAGCACCTCATTAATCTCTGGCATAACATCTTTACCATCAACATAAATCGGTGTGTTTTGACGGTTACGCAACGCCACGTGCAAAACCGCACGATTTTCGGTAATATTAATTTTTTCACCGCTAAACATTGCCTCAATTTTGCTTTTTAACTTAACCTCTTTTGTTAAGTCAATGAGATAACGCATTGTTTTGCTGTTGATTCTGTTTTTTGAATAATCAAGATAAAGGTTGCCTAAACTAACCGTATACTTCTCAGCACGATTTTTATCTTTAGCAAATAAATCTCTCATTTCATCTTTTTTATGCAGACGATAATGGAGCGATAATTTCTTCCACGCCAAAGTTTTATTTACTGCTTTGTTCATCTTTAGACCCTTTCTGCTGAATGTTACCCATATTTACCATAACCAAATTTTCCGAAACAAAATATTGTTTTGCCACTTGATTTACACGTTCTAACGTAACTTGCTCAACATATAAATTGCGTTTTTGCAAGAAATCTATTCCTAAATTTTCCCTTTGCATACTTACCAAAATACTTGAGAGAGTTCCTATATCTGCAAACCTGAGATTGTATGAATTAATCAAATAATTTTTAGCCGCCGTCAACTCATCTTTGCTTATACCTTCATTTCCCATTTTTTGCCATTCATCTGCAAAAATCTTGCTCATTTGTTCAAAATTTTGCGGCGTTGTTGAAAAACCTCCGACCAGAAGCGGTGCTTTGTGCAATAAAGACATTGATGTATAAGCACCATAAGTCAGACCTTCTTTTTCACGCGCTGCCTTATTAACACGAGAACTCAACCCCGCTCCGCCAAACACATAATTTGCAACATATAACGGATAAAAATCCCTATCCAATCTGGCAACAGATGGCGCAATTATTGTTGTCAAAACCTGTGCTAACTCATTATCTTCAACATTAACAACTCGTGCCGAAAAATCAATATTCGGAACCTTCAACTTCTTATCATTTCCCTTTTCCGGCAAATCAGCAAATACATTGTCTATCAGTTCTTCAGCCTCTGTCTGAGTAATATCTCCGGCAATTCCTACATAAACTCTGTCTTTTGTCAGTTTGTTAGCCATAAAAGAACGCATATCCGCTACAGAAATGCTCTTAACATCACTTGTCACTCCGATTACATCATACGCATAAGCATGACTGCCAAACACTTCCTGATTGACCCTTTTATTCAATCTGTATTGAGGTTTTTCCATCATATAATCAAGACTTTGCAGCAATTGACCTTTTGTTCTTACAAAATCATTTTCATCCATTCGCGGGGCTACTAGTGCTTTATGTAACAAATCTGCCGCCAAAGGCAAATTTTCTTTCAACGTTACCATACTACCGACGAAGTCGTCTTTATTTGCACTAAAAGCAATTGATATTGCATATTCCTCCAGCTTTTCCTTAAAATCATTACTGCTCAGCTCATCGTTTCCCTCTGTCATCATCGCAGCAGTAAAATTGGCTGTTCCTTTTTTGTCGTCCTGAATGGAACCGCTACCGGCAAAAATAAAACTCATACTCACAATCGGATTACTTTTTTCAGCCATCCAATAAGCCTTTATTCCACTCTTGGGAGCTGTTATTTCCACCACTTCGTTAGCAAACGATCTGTTTTTCAGTTCTGATTTTTCTATAATGCTATCCGCATCAAAAACAAAAAACTTCTTTCCTAATACACTCAATGCAACAATAATAATCAGTATTAAAAGCCAATATCTGTGATGTTTTTTGGCATACAAAGGTTTGTGAGTCATTTTTTTACTCCTTCCGGCTCAACTACAGCTTCAACTTGAGTTGAATTCATCATTTCATTGAATGCGTTTTTAACGTCATCCAAAGTAACTTTTTCAATATTATCTGCATAATTTTCAATCTCATCGTCACTCATTCCGGCAATTGCCAACATTCCGACAACTTGTGCAGCCTCATTTGGATCATCCTTGGCATAAATCAAACCTGATAACATTTGCTTTTTATATTTTTGCAACACACTTTCCGTAAGCTCACTCATTGCCTGCTTAAGTGCATCTTCAAGTGCTGACTTCAAATCCTCTATACTCACACCTTCAACCGGTATTACGCTTATACTGAAACTTCCGCCACCAAACGATGTAAAACTATAATCTGTTGACACACCGGTAGCAACTTTGCGGTTATCTACAAGCTCGACATGTAGTTTTGAAACTTCATTGTCTCCCAAATATTTAGATAATACCATATAAGCATATATTCCGTCTTTTGCTTCATTATATCCCGGAACATGATATTTTTTAATCAGTCTTGGCAATTCAATATTCGGTAATTTCATCTGTAATGTTGTTTTGCTTTTACCTTTTGCATCAAACAAATTTTGTTTTGCCGACACTTTTGCAGGTTTAATATTTCCATAATATTTTTCAGCCAGACGATACGCCATATCCGGCTCTATATCACCGGCTATCACTAAAACCGCATTGTTTGGAGCATAATAACGATGATATATATCTGATACATCCTGCCGTTTTAGATTCAAAATTTCCTCCTCGCTTCCCGTAATTGGTCGGCTATAAGGATGATTTTGCCAAAAAATACGTTGCAATTCCTCATTAAACTTATACAAGGGATTATTTTCCACTACCTGTTTGCGCTCTTGATACACAATTTTGCGTTCGGTCTCAAAACTTTCCTCATCAATTTTCAAATTTTGCATTCTGTCAGCCTCTAACGCCATTGCCAACTCCAAACGACTGATATCTACAAATTGATGATACGATGTAACATCTTGAGTAGTAAAGGCATTGCTGTCTGCTCCGTTTTCCTCCAAAATACGGTTAAAAGACTGCCCCCTTACTTTTCTTGTACCACGAAACATCAAATGTTCTAACAAATGCGCCGAACCACCTTTTCCAAGTTCTTCATTAGCTGCCCCCACCTTATACCACACCATATGTTTGGCAATAGGAGCTTTGTGGTTAGGAACCACCACCAAACGCATTCCGTTTTTCAACATATACCCCTTTAAGCCGAAAAGCTCCGCCCGAGCCGGCAGAGCAATCAACACTAAAGTCGCTAACACCAACCAAAAACGTCTACTTATCAAATCAATCTCTCCTATTTCTCGGCTTTTTCCATATCAACAACCGGACGCTGGTTATAATTAGGAGGCAAAATCAAAGCCTCTTTAGCCTTGGCATTTGATGCATCAGGAGTTGTTTTCTCCAGTCCCAAGTCTTTTTTTGTAAGCCCGCATGCACCAAGCATTGAAAGTAGCACAAATGCCATGACAAGTTTCTTCATCATTTTTTTTCTCCTTTTTTGCCTTGCAATAAACTATAGATAAAAATCAACACTGCGCCGACACATATTGCGCTGTCGGCCACATTAAACGCCGGCCAATGATAACCGCTTATATGAAAATCTAAAAAGTCAAACACCGCCCCGATCCTGATACGATCAATAACATTTCCCAATGCTCCGCCGATAACCATTCCTAAAGCAATTTGCATAAATAATGATTTTTCTTTTTTGAGCCACCACAACAACATAGCTACAATTGCAAGAGCCAGTACACACAACACAATAGTTCCCCACGAACCGTTGCTACTGAACATCGAAAAACTGACACCGGTATTCCACGCATTAACTACATTAAAAAATGACGTAATTTTCATGAGTGAATTTGTCGCTAAAACACAATTCAGCACCCAATATTTGGAAAGCTGATCCAACACAACCACAACTGCGGCAACAATAAGACCGGAAAACATCATAAGCTCCTTTGTTTTGCAGTCATTATACGGCAAAATATCGCTACACAAAGCACAAAATACAATCTATGCAATGAAAATTTAGAACATTAAGAGCTTTGCCAAACCTAAAAAGATGAAATATCCGCCTGAATCCGTGCAGGCAATCAAAAATACGCCTGAGCTTATTGCCGGATCAACTTTCAGATGGTTTAATGTCAGCGGAATTAAGATACCGGCAAGACTTGCCACCACCAAATTACACAGCATTGCCAAGGCTATAATATAACTTATCATAATCTTGTCCGGCACCCAGATATAAACCGCAATACCAATCATAATCGCAAATAAAAGCCCGTTACACAAACCGACCATAAACTCTTTACCAATCATTCGCAACGCATTGCGTGAGTTCAACTCTTTTGTTGCCAGTGAACGCACTACCACAGCCAGAGTCTGTTGTCCGGTTGTACCTCCCATTGAAGCCACGATCGGCATCAACACCGCCAAAACCGACATTTCGGCAATAATATCCTGAAAACCTCCGACCACCGAAGCCGCAATGATTGTCGCAAATAAATTAGTTACCAACCATATTGAACGTGATTTAAAGATATCAAATACCGAACGATAAACGTCACCGCTTTCCGCACCGGCAATACCCATAATATCTTCATTGGCTTCCTCATGGATAATTTCGATTACGTCATCAACATTGATTACGCCGATAAGCCGCCCTTTGGCATCGACCACCATAGCCGACATCCAGCCGTATTCACGGAACATATGAGCCACTTCTTCTTGGTCGGTATGCACATCAAGCGGAACTATTTCACCGTCCATAATCGCATTCAGTTTTTCCGTTGCTTTTGCTCGCAACAGTTTATCCAGCGTAATTTCTCCGGTCGGTCGCAGAGTTTTTTCATCTACCAAAAAAACCGTATAAAATTCGTCCGGCAACTCTTCATTGTTTAACAAATATTGCTTTGCCTCTTTCACACTCCAACTGTCAGGCATGCTGACAAAGTCGCGTGACATAATACGACCGGCAGAATCTTCCGGATAATTGAGTGATGATTGAACCTGATATTGCAGTTCCGGATCCAAATGCTGAATAATCTGCTCTTGTTCTTCATCATCGAGGTTTTCCAACACCTCAACCGCATCGTCAGAATCCAATTCATTAACAATCTTGACGATTTGTTTTTCATCCAAGCTCTCTAAAACTTGCTCTTGAACAACTTCATTCAGCTCAGGAAAGACCGCAGGGTCAATTTTGTCACCCAAAATATTGACAAGTTTGCGACGGTGATTGATATCCAACACCTCAATCAACTTAGCCAAATCATATTCATCCAAGCCTGCGACAATCTTTTTTACATGGATATCATCATCTTCATTCAATCCGATAATAATCGAATTGACAAACTTCGGCCCCAGCCCTAAATAGGTCTGTTGCTCCTTTTTCTTTTGTTTTTTTGAAAAACGGATTGCCTTGCGCCTCGTTACGGGAGATTTTTTGTTGGTTTTCTTTGTCATCAGATCCCTCCCTTGGCTAAAATTATATTCCGGAACAATCCTTATAAAATTTGATTGGTGCGGCTGAGAAGACTTGAACTTCCAAGAGCTTAGCTCATAACGACCTCAACGTTACGCGTTTACCAATTTCGCCACAGCCGCAAAACTTTTACTAAAAAGATAGAAGTGATTTAAACCAGTTTAAAAAAATAATCAAGTATTTTTTGAGTTACATTATCATTTTTAGAATTTCATTATATGAATCAGTAACATCCAATACTTCGGAGAGTTTTCCTTCCGCCCTTGATGCAGCTGTCATCATATCATTAATATCAAGATCTATACTTGCATCAGAAACAACTTGTGTTTTGTTGCAACCCTCTTTTGTTCCAACATTCAACATTGCATTTTGATACATGCAGAAATTGTGCAAAAAATCACCTGACATACCACGCCTCATCTAACGATTATTCATGGTCATAGTTTAGCACAATGCATTTTCTTTCTCAATGCAAGGTATATTTTTTCCACATTTAAATTATTTTGCCAGACAGTTATTACCTTCAAAGCGATAATCTGTAATAATTCTGTTTTTCAGCGTAAATGTAGTATTACACCACAATTTTTCTTCATATCCGCCATAAAAATCGGTGTATGCGCTGTTGCCCCAAAAATGTGTCGTTGCACTTGGTGGATTATAATAGTTGCGCTCACGTTTATAGGTCAAATATTTAGTTTGTTGATTCAACTCATAAAAACTATCCGGCGGTCCCATCCGGCTGATTAAATCTTCTTCACTCAGCCCCACATAATTACTAAGCATTTGCGCATATTTTTCCTGAGTTGCACAGCCACTCAAGAAGACAACAACAAATAACAAAAACACCTTTTTCATATCAACTTTCCTATATTTTACGCAACATTGCCACAAAAAAGCCATCGGTCCCTGTAAGCAACGGATTGAAATTAAGGCAATTATTATTCCTAAATGGAAATTCGCTTTCAATTCTACGATTCCATATTTCAGCCATATCTGTCAACTCAAAACTGTCGTTTCTTTTCAAAAAAGCATCGACTTGATGTTTATTTTCCTCTTCCAAAATCGAACAGGTAATATATATAATCACTCCACCTTTTTTAACACGTTCTGCTGCGATATCCAACAGATTTGCCTGTACCTCAACTATATTTTCAAGATTACTTTTTGTTAACCTGAATTTTGCATCAGGACTGCGCCTCCATGTACCGCTCCCTGAACAAGGTGCATCTATGATAAAACGGTCATAATCATATGCTACCTGCTCTGTCAAAACCTTTTCAATATTTGACACCTGTAAACGTTTCATCCTGATATCAAGCGCATCCATTCGTTTTATATCAACATCATGCGCCTCAATTTTTCCTTTATTATGCAGCAAATACGCCAAAGCCAAACTTTTGCCACCTGCTCCGCAGCAATAGTCTATTATTTTATGCTCCGGTTTAACATCACACAAAATTGACACCAGCTGTGAGGCCTCATCTTGCGGTTCAATCAGTCCATCTTGAAAAACCATGCAATTATTAAGGTTAATTCTTTCTCGGCAACGTATTCCAAAGGGAGAAAACGGGGTTTTAACAACATCATACCCTTCTTCTATCATCTTTTGAATAATATTTTCACGGCTTCCGCCATTAATTCTAAAATCTGCACTTGCCGGCACATTAAGACTTTTTAGCAAAGCCATATCGTTTATTTTTTCGTATAACCACTGCGGACATTCGGCTTCTACATCTTCAGGATAAGGAACTTCTTGTAAATTTTGCAGCCACTGTTTTTCTTCTTCTGTCAGCGGTGACATTCCATATTGCCCACCTGCAAAAATTTCATCAAGATTACTATCTTTCAGATATACCGCCAAAATTCTCCGTACATCATTGCTTTGCGCTTCAAACTCCAACCTTCTGCGATGCCTGATTATGTTCCACACTTCCGACGAAATAAATTTACGATCTTTTGAGCCTATAAAACGCCGCTCTCTAAAATAAGAGTTCAGAATATTATCCGCCGGTTGTTTATCTGCGAAAATTTCATCTATCAACTCTGCAACTGCCTGATATCGAGCCGAAGTCTGCATTATTTCCCCCTAAAACCGATTGCGACTAAATATTCCTCCGGTGAAGTTTTGCGACTAGCGTCAGGCTTAAAATGTGCAACTTTGGCAAAATTTTTCTTCACCTCTTTCAAAAATTCTCCTTCTGCTCCCCCCTTAAATACTTTGGCTATAAAAATCCCGCCTTCTGCTAAAACATCTTTTGCAAAATCATATGCCAGCTCGACCAAAGCAATCGTTCGCAAATGATCTGTCTGTTGGTGCCCTGTAGTATTAGCCGCCATGTCGCTCATTACAATATCAGCTTTGCCGTTCAAAAGTGCTTTCAGCTTATCCGCTGCATCATCAGCAGTAAAATCCTGTTGTATTAATGTTGCCCCCTCAATTGGTTCTGTTGGCAAAATATCAAGTCCCACTACCTGTCCGGTTCCCTTATTGCGCTGTACTGCAATTTGCGTCCACCCTCCCGGAGCACATCCTAAATCTACAATTGTTTTTCCTTTGCCTAAAAATTTGAACTTTTCATCCAGCTGTATCAACTTGAATGCCGCACGGGAACGATAACCTTTGCTCTTTGCCTCTGCAACATACGGATCATTTAATTGGCGTAACAACCACTGATTTGACGATTTTTTACGATATTTCGAAGTCTTGACCTTAACCGCCAATCCTCGCTTTGCCATAATAGAATTTGCTGATTTAGTTTGTGCCATCTTTCAACTCCATAATCATCCCATCTACTGCACTTTTAAGCGAGGCCACAATCTTATTTGCACCGAGATCACAGTATATCTGCGAAAAAATCACACAAGCTGCAGTAAAAATATCCGCTCTTGATTGACCTATACAAGGATGAGCCAATCTTTGTTTTTCATCCATAAGATAGACCTTATCAATTGCTCTATCAAATTCTGAAGTGCTAACAACCACACCGTCAGCGCGTTCACGTTCATACACCGACCAATCATAAGCAATATGTGCCAACCTCAACGGAACACTTGACGTTGCTACAAAACAAATTTCATTCTTATAACGTAAAAGATTGGCATCATCAACAAATTTTCTACTGTAACTACTTATAACAGAAGCCAATTTTTCTGCCTTTTTACAGTCATAATCACCAATCTCAAACTTTTCTGCACTGTTTCTTGCCCCCCAAGGAATAGATATTGTATGTAAAATTTTTGGATTTTTTTCTTTTGTTGCCAATGTAATTTCGGTTGATCCCCCGCCTAAATCATATACCACAACATATTTTACATTTTCATCTTTTACATTTGCCATTGCACCGAGTAAATTCAGCCGCGCTTCTTCATAGCCGTCTATCACTTCCAAATTGATATTTGCCTGTTGTTTTACCTTATGCGCAAATTCAACTCCGTTTTCAGCCATTCTGCAGGCAGCTGTAGCAACTGCACGGTATTTTCTTACATTATACTCATCCATAAACATCTTAAACATACAAAAACACTCTATACCGCGTGCCATAGCATCATCGGTAAAACGATTGTTTTTGGTCATTCCCTCTCCCAAACGTATCGGCACTGCATTCTTGAACATCTCATGCCCATGTTCGTCAGCAATCAGCAGACGACAAGAATTTGTTCCCAAATCAATGGCTGCCAGACTTGTTTTTTGCATGTTCATAGTTCCTCTTATTACGTCTGTTATATAAGTTATGGCGGCGAGTTTTTTGATCCCGATTATGCATCATATCTAACAACATACCTTCTCGAATTCCCCTATCGGCAACCGTAATTTCTGATACCGGCCAAAACGAACAAATTCCCTCAATAATAGCGCAACCAGCTATTGTCAAATCAGCTTTTAACGGGCCTATACACGGATGTTTTTTGCGCCCCTCTGTTCCCATACGCCTGATTTTTGAAATTGATTGATCCAAATCTTGTTTTGTAATTGAAATTCCATCAACAGCCGAACGATTATAGCGGGTTAAATTTAACTGTATTGCCCCCAGCACCGTAACCGTTCCTGATGTTCCTATAATCTGAATTTCCTGATCGCGTATGGCTTCAAAAATATGGTGTTTTTCTTCAAAATCTTCCAGTAACTTGTGCGTACGTTCAACAATTGTATTATAAGCCAAGTTTGTCATTTCTTTGTTTGGAAACGCTTCCGATACCGTAACCACACCATACGGCAAAGATACATATCCCTCAATAAATGTTTTTCCGGTATTGGTCACTCTAGCTAATGATATTTCCGTTGATCCGCCGCCAATATCAAAAACCAACACCCTTTTCAAATTTCGATTCAACAAGGGAACACAACCGACCACGGCCAATCTTGCCTCTTCTTGCGAAGAAATAATTTCAAGATTAAGCCCAGTCTGTTTTTTCACCTCTGCCATAAATTCCTTGCAATTATCGGCTCTTCGACAAGCTGCAGTCGCCACAAAGCGCGACCTGTATATCGGCGCATACTCATTTATCACTTCTGAACATATTTTCAACGCACGTACTGTTCTTCTGATTGCATCTTTGCTTAAACAGTTTCCGTTTATAATTCCTTCACCCAATCTGGTTATTCTGGAAAAAGTTTCAATAATACGAAAAGAAGTCGGTGTCGGCGTTGCAATCACCAGACGACAAGAGTTCGTCCCCAAATCTATTGCTGCATAGGTTCTGAGATTATTATCAATATTTTTTATTTTATTATACTTCTGCATCTTTTTTATCATCATTCATCCTGCATTCAAAAATACTTCAGCATTCTGAACGATTTACACTGCAAGAGCACGCTTTTACTATTTGCAAAAACTACTCTGGAAAGAGTTCATCTCTTACAATTTTCCGCAACTCATCAATCTGTACCAATTCATCATTTTCATTTTTATAATGCCAATACACCCACCCGTTACAAGCAGGCGCATTTTGAGCGGTTGCTCCCATTTGATGAATCGAACCATTACCGAATGTTGAAACCAACGTTCCATCCGAGCGGATTAATGCAGTAATATCTCCCTTGGCGTTATATAACTTGTCACCGGCTTTGAGCAAACCGCACTCAATAACACTTCCGAAAGGCACTCTTGGTTGACGTTTTTTGGTTGTATAACCCAAACAAGCACCATTGCGGACTTTAACAACCTCATCAATTCTTTTTTGTGCACCTTCTACATAAGCGCGATCACGTTCAATTCCGATAAAATTACGCCCGATTTTTTTAGCTACCGCACCTGTAGTTCCTGTTCCAAAAAATGGATCCAATACAACGTCTCCAACGTTGGAAGAAGCCATCAACACCCTATACAACAATGCCTCAGGCTTTTGTGTAGGATGCAATTTTTCACCATTACCATCTTTCAAACGTTCTTTACCGGTGCACAAAGGCAACTGCCAATCACTGCGCATTTGCACATCATCATTCATTGCCTTCATAGCTTCATAATTAAAAGTATATTTCGACTTCGGAGATTTTGCTGCCCAAATCAACGTTTCATGAGCATTAGTAAACCGTGTTCCTTTAAAATTCGGCATTGGATTGGTTTTGTTCCAGATAATATCGTTCAAAATCCAAAATCCCAAGTCCTGTAAAATATAACCGACACGAAAAATATTATGATATGAACCAATCACCCAAATAGTACCGTCTTCCTTCAAAACTCTTCTGGCAGCCTGCATCCATTTACGCGTATAATTATCATACTCCTTAAGACTATTAAAACTGTCCCAATCCTCATACACACCGCTGACTGCAGAGTTATCCGGACGTGTCAAAGCCTCTCCGAGCTGGAGATTATACGGAGGATCCGCAAAAATCACATCCACTGAGTTTTCTTCCATCTCGTTCATTGCTTTTACACAATCGTCATTAATAATTGTATTTAGTATTGTTTTAAGAGGTTTGCTCATATCTAGTCATCTCGGTTAAATTACATTTCTCATGTTCAAAAGTATGGCAAAAATAAGTTACCAAAATCTTAACAAAACGCCATAAAGAATTTAAAAATCCACAGCCTTGCAAAATGCCAACATTAACTTACCGTCAATAGTCTATTGATTTATTTTATAAATTCACGAATAGGCTTATAACTTTTTCGGTGCTCTGGTGTAATTCCGTATTTTTTCAACCCCTCAATATGTGCTGCAGTCCCATAACCGGCATTCTTTTCAAAACCATAATAAGGATATTTTTTTGCCATTTCTTTCATTATTCGATCACGATATACTTTTGCAGCAATTGAAGCAGCGGCAACAGACATTGATTTTGCATCACCTTTTATAATCGTTTGAATCTTACACTTAAAATTACTTGGAGTTCTGTTGCCATCAATCAAAGCCACATCAGGAATCACGCTCAACTCATCAGCGGCCCGCTTCATCGCTAAAAAAGTCGCCTGCAAAATATTCAGTTCATCAATTTCCTGACAACTGGCTTCGCCGATTCCGATGCACAACTTTCCTTTTGCCTGTTCAGCAAACAGTTCATCATATAATAATTCTCTTTTTTTAGCAGATAGTTTTTTTGAGTCATCAAGCCCATCTAGTAATGTCTTAGAGAGATTCTTATCCAATATAACAACAGCTCCGGCCACGACCGGACCTGCCCAAGGTCCTCTTCCTGCCTCATCAATTCCGGCCACCATCCCGCTATATTTATTTTCAAATTCAAAATCCGGCATTTTCTCCTCCATGCCGTCACTTCTATCTCATTTGCAGACAAATGTCAAATTTAAAGCCCCAATTTCTGGGGCTCTAAAATAAACTATAAGCACTTTAGTACTTTGCCGGCTCAGTCATATCTTGACTGTTGTATGTATTTTTAATAACTTCCGAAAAACGAGATGTAGCATCCCCCATATCAGAAGCACCTTTTTCCGTAGTAGAAACCATTGATTTAACAGCATTTACTGTTTTATAAAATAACGCTTCCGGCGTAACATCATATCCCCACCATGCAACTGCACAAATCAGCGCAATCAATCCGGCCAAACTAAGCAATAATCTCATATTATAATCTCCATATTGTTCCAAGTTTAGTATATTTTACATCAAAAAATATAAATAAAAGCTTAATTTCCTACTCTTTTAATTCGTAAATTATCGTCATAAATATTTGCCGCAACTTTTATCATTCTGTCAGTCATACCATATTTTATTTTCAGCATCTCCTTGGCATTATTTTTACGATCAATAAACATCTGAGCTTTTTCAATCACATTAGACATCACTTTACCGGATACGGGAATATTTATTTTGATATACTTATCAAGCTGCACAAACTTATACTTATCAGCATCCGGATCATACACCCTGAAACTATACAGCATCGAACGCATCAATATATACTCCTTGCGCCTCGCATCAATCCCCTTGGCAACAGAACTATATTTCAACAGCCATGGCAATCGCAGTGAAAGCTTTTGATAATGAGCATCAAGACTATAATATGTCCAATGCTTCAACTTTGTATTCATCACAAAATCCAGATTTCGTAACAACCTGTTTCGTTCTGCCTCGGTATGAGATGCCAAAAAGGCAAAACATTGCTCTTTACGAGCAAAACTATCCCAATCATGGTCATGCCAATACCTATCCAACCGATCCAATGTCACCGCCAAATGTGCGGAACGCTCATCTTCAACCAAAATATAATAGATATCTGCTGCCAACAATGCTTTTGTATCCGGTTTCAGACAGCGATTTTCAATCAAAATTCTATTTTTGACATGATGATACTCATGCGCAAACACACTGCGATAATCGGCTTTTCTTCCCTGCAATTCCACATATTTTTTATACAACGCGGAATACATAATTTGTTTATTTTTATCTTTACAAATTTTTTTGACTACATCATTAAAAACATCTTCATCGGTCTTATTTTTCAAAAACCACATTTTATGTTTACTGCCGGCACAACGTTTCATTGCGTTATCAATATTTTTTATATACGTCCAATCATCAGAGTTAAAAACATAGCAAAACTCTCCGATAGCAATTTCTGAACCTTTTGCCATAACTTTTTTAATTTCTGTATTTGCCGGTACCACATCAACACGATAAGTAACGCTATTCCACTTTACAAAATTTGAAAGTACCATTCTTTTGATTGAAATTCCGGTTTTTTTCAGCAATTGCGGTATATCATCATCATGCAAAACCACCGGATCAGTAAGCAGCCCTGCCACTTCTCTCGGAGCAGTATATCTAAAACCATTCTGAAAATTATTAGGATTAATAATCCTCAATTCCACATCATCATCAAGCTGTTCGCGTCCGATTTCCATTTCAATAAAAAAGGCCAAATCTTGTGTAGCTTTCCAGTCTACACATTTTGCATAATGGCTAAAATCATTCAATACATTCAAATCCAACGAATTTTGTGCTGCATATTCCCAATCGGTAAGTTTTGAAACTTTTTTCATAGTTGACCACGCATTATAGCGACTGAATTGATCAAAAGAAATACTTGCGAGTGTCTTGGCAACATTCGCCTCTATATTTCCCATAACTACAAAAAAGCTGCCATTTTTTCCGGCAATTACATCCATATTGGTCACCCTACTTAGCCTCCACGGATTTTATAACATAATTCGCGATATCGCAACAAATTATGCCCCTGTATCCACAAGGCGCCAAATATTATGCAACCAAACGATAAACCTCTTTTATTTTACTTTTTGCCACCAATGAGAAAACTCTTGTTTTTCGTGCAAATTGACCACCTCGCCTATTTGCGGCGTCAACAAATGATAATCCTCGCCTTCGCTCAGTTTTGCCACTCTGTCGAGCGGATCATACCACGCATGATTACAGATTGAAAATTTTGAGTTATGCACCGGCAACACTCTTTCTGCCTTCAAATCTCTTGCGGCCTGTACAATTTCGTCCGGCTGTTCGTGGATATATTTCCAATTTTTATCATATTGACCGGCCTCCAAAATTGCCAAATCGACACCGCCGAATTTTTCTCCGATTTGCGCATAATGAACATCATACCCGGAATCACCGCCGATATAAACTTTATAGTTCGGTGTACTCAGCATAAACGACGCCCACAGACTGCGGCTTCTCCACAAGCTCCGGCCCGAAAAATGTCTTGCCGGCAAACACATAATTTCTGCACCATCGAGGGCAAGATTTTCGCCCCAATCGAGTTCGGAGATTTTTTCGTTTTCCACTCCCCAGTAGCGCAAATGCGACCCCACGCCCAGTCCGGTAATAAAATGCCCGACTTTCGGCGCAATTTTCTTAATTGTTTCATAGTCCAAATGGTCATAATGGTCGTGAGTAATAACCATATAATCGACTTCCGGCATATCATCGGCACTATATACATTTGTCCCCTTAAAAGGCACAACATTATACGGTATCGGCGAGGCATTGTTGCTAAACACCGGATCAATCAAATACTTTTTGCCGCCCAGTTGGATATAATACGACGAATGCCCGAACCACACCAAAACATCTTGATTTTCAGCCAAAGATTTCAGGTTTGTCTTAATTGTCGGAATAGGCTTGTTTGGTTTTGTATCCGGATGATTACCAAAATAAAAATCGCTCATTGTCGCCACAAAATTGCCCTCGCCTGTCATCACCGGCGTATTATGCAGATTTTGAAAACGCCCGTTTTTATAGTTTGGCGATTTAACAATCTTTTGCATGCTGATTTTGTCCGGCAAATGCCCAAACTTTGGCAGATTGATATACCCGACAAACACCGCCGTTAAAACAGCTAAAATTATAATACTCATTTTCATAATTTTCTCCCTTTACCGGCAAAAATATCATCAAAAAAATCATTTTGACAAGCAAAAAATCTCCCCCGAGAGGTAAACGAATTCCCTCCCACTATATTTTTCCCCATATGCTCAAAAAAAATTCTTGACTTAGACCCTACTCTAAAGTTTAAACTACTCCCATAATAGCGTATCATATATGCGCAACCTCGTTCCGCACATCAAAATCGGAGCTTTTTAACTATCAAAGGATAAAATCATGAAAAAGATTATATTAGCCCTGACCATCTTAACCATAATCTTGCTCTCTTGGGCAGTCAAAGCAGAGGAAAAAAACATGAAAACATTGATTGTATATTTTTCACGCACCGGCGAACAATACAGCGTCGGCAACATCACTAAAGGCAACACCGCAATCGTTGCTGAAATGATTGCTCGTGAAACCAACGGCGATTTGTTTGAAGTCAAACTCCAATCTGACACCTACCCCGCCGGTTATACAGAACTCACACAGGTCGCAAAACAGGAAAAATCTCAAAACACCCGCCCCGCCATCATTGGCGATGTCGAAAACTTTGACGACTATGACGTCGTTTTCGTCGGCTCCCCTGTTTGGTGGGCAGATATGCCTATGGCACTCTATACTTTTATTGAAAAACATGACTGGTCGGGCAAAACCGTCGTTCCGTTCGTAACTCACGAAGGCAGCGGCTTATCCGAGATTCCCGCCAACCTCAAAAAAGCCACCGGTGCTAAAACCCTGAGCGGATTGGCAATTTACGGACACGAGGCACAAAACTCTCCCGATAAGGCACAAACCAAGGTTTCTGCTTGGCTCAAAGAATTAGGTTTTTAATAAAGGAAAATTATCATGACACAAACTTATTTAACCTTAAATAACGGCGAAAAAATGCCACAATTCGGCTTGGGTGTATATTTGGTTCCCGATGGAGAAGAAACCGTTAACGCCTGCCTCAACGCCATAAAACTCGGCTACCGTCATATAGATACCGCCCACGCCTACCAAAATGAGCGTGGCGTCGGCACAGCTTTGAAACAAAGTGGCCTAAAACGTAGTGAAGTCTGGATTACCACCAAACTTTGGCCGACCGAATACGGCGAAGGTCAAACCCTTGAAGCCATCGATAAAATGCTTGACCGCCTGCAGACCGACTATATTGACCTTCTGCTACTTCACCAACAGGTCGGCGACTATATCGGCGCATGGAAAGATATGGAAAAAGCCGTCAAACTCGGCAAAGTCAAATCTATCGGAATTTCTAATTTTAAGGAAAATCTTGACGACTTGCTCAATCACGCCACCATCAAACCCGCCGCAATTCAGGTTGAATGCCACCCTTATTTTCCTCAGCATGAACTAAAAAAACGTATGGCCGAATACGGCACAATCATTGAAAGCTGGTATCCGATCGGTCACGGCGACCCCAAACTGATTAATGAGCCTGTCTTTACAAAACTTGCTCAAAAATATGGCAAAACTAATGTTCAAATCATTCTGCGTTGGCATATTCAAGAGGGAAATTCTGTCTTCCCCAAAACTACCAATCTTGAACATATGCGCGACAATTTTGATATTTTTGATTTTGAACTGACTGCCGACGAAATGCGCGAAATCGCCAAACTCGACAACGGACAGCGTTATTACACCGCCTCCCTTGCCGAACAACAACGTTTTACTCAATGGAAACCTGCAGATTAGGAGAAAATTATAATGAAAGTCTTGCTTGTTAATGGTTCTCCGCACAAAAACGGATGTACCTTTACCGCTTTGAATGAAATCGCTCAAACTCTTAAAACTGAAGGTATCGATTCTGAAATTTATCACATCGGCACCAAACCTATATCCGGCTGTCTCGGCTGTGGAAGTTGTAGCAAACTCGGTCATTGTGTAATTGATGACAAAGTCAACGAGTTTCTTGAGCTTGCTAAAAACGCTGATGCCTTTATTTTCGGCTCTCCCGTACATTATGCCTCTGCCGGCGGTGCAATAACCTCTTTTTTAGACCGAGCTTTCTTTTCAGCATTTATGTCCGGTAACGGCGCAATTTTCCGCCACAAACCGGGAGCCGCCGTTGCCAGCGCTCGTCGCTCGGGAACTACCGCAACTCTTGATCAACTCAACAAATATTTTACCATATCCGAAATGCCCGTAATATCCGGCAGATATTGGAATATGGTACACGGACATACACCCGATGAAGTCCGACAAGACCTTGAGGGCCTGCAAAATATGCGCATATTAGCCCGCAATATGGCTTGGCACCTAAAATGTCAGGAAGCCGGTAAAAAAGCCGGCGTACCTATGCCCGCAGAAGAACAAATTGTGTTTACCAACTTTATCCGATAGGAGAAATACATGAAAAAAATAATTTTATCACTGATTGCAATAACCGTATTAGCAGGAGGTTATTATTTTATGAAAAAAGACACCCCAGCAGTAGAAAACAAATCAACCGACACCGCCGAAAACACTCCTCAATGGGACAAAGTGTTCCCTCAAAGTGATAAAGTTGAAACTCACCGCGTATCCTTCCAAAACCGTTTCGGTATCGTTTTGGTCGGCAACATCTATCTTCCTAAAGACCGTGATAACAAACAATTTCCGGCCATTGCCGTCTCCGGTCCGTTCGGTGCTGTTAAAGAACAGGCTTCAGGTCTGTATGCTCAAACACTGGCCGAACGCGGCTTTGTAACTTTGGCCTTTGATCCATCATTTACCGGAGAATCAGAAGGTAATGTTCGTAACGTCGCTTCTCCAGATATCAATACTGAAGACTTTAGCGCCGCTGTCGATTTCCTAAGCACTCTGTCTTACGTTGACAAAGACAAAATCGGAATTATCGGAATTTGCGGTTTTGGTGGTTTTGGGCTTAATGCTGCCGCTCAAGATACCCGTATTAAAGCAACTGTTACTTCCACCATGTATGACATGACCAGAGTAAGTGCCAAAGGCTATAATGACTCAATGTCTGCAGATGACCTCTACAAACTACGCCAAAGCTTGAACGCACAACGCACCGAAGATGCCATGAAAGGCACTTATGCCGAAGCTCCTGGTCTTCCTGATAAATTGACCGGCAACGAACCGCTGTTTGTAAAAGAATATTTCGAATATTACAAAACACCGCGCGGTTTCCACAAACGTTCGATTAACTCTAACGGACACTGGAACACCACTTCTGCTCTTTCACTGATAACCCAACCTATTTTGGCCTATAGCGACACCATCAAAAGTGCTGTTTTAATGATTCATGGTGAAAAAGCTCACAGCCGTTATTTCTCGGAAGACGCGTTCAAAAAACTCACCGGAGAAAACAAAGAGTTATACATTGTTCCTGATGCAAATCATGTAGATTTGTATGACAACCTAGAAAAAATCCCGTTTGATAAAATTGAAGAATTTTTCAAAACCAATCTTAAATAAGGAACAAACATGGCAATCAAAAAAATATTACCAATATTGCTGATAGCAGTATCAATTTTTGGGGGAGAAAATACTATGGCACAGAATACTTTATCTGCCAAACAACAATCAATTGCCGCAAGTGCTGCTTATGCCGCACTTGGTGACCAACAGGGCTTAAAAAAAGCCTTAGCTGAGGGCATAAACCAAGGTGCTTCCGTCAACGAACTGCGTGAAGTTCTGGTTCAGTCCTATGCTTACTGCGGTTTTCCTCGCAGTTTGAATGCCTTGGCAACTCTAATGCAACTGGCAGAAGAAAAATCTCTTGATACTTCTGCCCCAAAATCAACCCCGCTTGATAATGCACTTGCCACCGGTGCTGAAAACCAAACCAAATTGGTCGGCTCAGAAGTTAAAGGCAAATTATTTGATTTTGCACCGGCAATTGATGAATATTTAAAATCTCACTTATTCGGCGATATTTTCTCTCGTTCCGATATCGACTGGCAAACCAGAGAACTGGCAACCATTGCTATGCTTGCCACTCGTGAAGGTGTAGAAAGTCAACTCAATGCTCATATTCAAATTGCCAAACATAACGGGCTGACTGATGAGCAAATAAAAGAAGTTTTATTGATTGCCTCAAAAGCTCGAGCCGAAAATATTCTGTTCGGCATGGGCGAGAAAAACCCTTACGGAAAATATTTTATCGGACAAAGCTACCTGCAACCTATCAATAAAGAAGGTGTGCCGATGTTTAATGTAACCTTTGAGCCCAAATGCCGCAACAACTGGCATATTCACCACAAAGGCGGTCAAATTTTGATTGCCGTATCGGGACGCGGTTGGTATCAGGCTTGGGGAGAAGAAGCTCGTGAGCTTAACCCCGGCGATGTCGTAAACATTCCGCCCGAAACCAAACACTGGCATGGTGCTGCCAAAGACAGCTGGTTTACCCACATTGCTGTTGAAATTCCAAGTGAAGGCGGCTCGACTGAGTGGCTTGAACCTGTTGCCGATGAAGAATATAACAAATTAAAATAAGGATATAAAAATGACCAAAAAAGTATTAATCATCTCATCAAGCTTGCGTGGCGGAAGCAACTCCGAGATAGTTGCTCATGAAGTAGAACGCGGTGCCGTTGATGCCGGATTTGAGACCGAATTTATCAGCCTCAAAGACAAAGCAATCAACTTTTGCAAAGGCTGTCTTGCCTGCCAAAAAACTCTCAAATGCGTCATCAAAGATGACATGGCTGAGCTGATTCAAAAGGTTCAAAATGCAGACACTTTGGTCTTTGCCACCCCGATTTATTACTATGAAATGAGCGGTCAACTCAAAACCTTTTTGGACCGTTGCAACCCGCTGTTCTCACAAGAAAACAAATTCCGCAACGTCTATCTGTTGACCACCTCTTATGATGCTTCGGACGAGGCATCTGATAATGCTGCCAACGGCCTCAAAGGATGGGTCGCTTGTTTTGAACAATCACGCTTTGCCGGACTTTTAGCCGGCGGCGGTGTAAATGATCCCAAAGAAGCTAGCAAACACAATGATCTGCTTCAAAAAGCTTACAATTTTGGTAAAAATTTAAAATAAGGAAAAAATAATGTCTTATCTTGAACAAATTAATTCGCCTTCCGACCTCAAAAAGCTGAATATTTCGCAAATGCAGACATTGGCTTCCGAGATCCGCGACGCTATCTTAAACCGTGACAGCACTGTCGGCGGCCACGTCGGCCCCAACCTCGGAATTGTCGAAACCGCAATTGCTCTGCATTATGTTTTCAACTCTCCGCATGACAAAATTGTCTGGGACGTTTCGCACCAATGCTATCCGCACAAATTGTTGACCGGACGTAAAGAAGGCTTTTTGACTGCTGAAGGCATGCAAAAAATATCCGGTTACACCAATCAGGATGAAAGCGAACACGACTTTTTCAAAGTCGGACATACTTCTACTTCCGTAAGTCTTGCCTGTGGTCTTGCCAAAGCTCGCAACCTCCGTGGAGAAAAGCACAACGTAATCGCCGTTATCGGTGATGGTTCGCTTTCCGGTGGCGAAGCTCTAGAAGGTTTTAGCAATGCTGCCGTATTAAACAGCAACATCATAATTATCTTAAACGACAACGAGATGTCCATTGCCGAAAATCACGGCGGTCTATACACCAACCTGCGTCTTTTGCGTGAAACTAATGGCAAAGCCGAATGCAATATGTTTAAAGCCCTTGGTTTTGACTATCATTATGTAGCAGATGGCAATTCTTTGGAAGCAATGATCGATGTTTTGAACAAAACCAAAGACACCAACCGACCGACTGTAATCCATATTCACACCCTCAAAGGCAAAGGCTATGCGTTGGCTGAACAAGATAAAGAGCCGTGGCACTGGAGTGTTCCTTTCAACCTCAAAGACGGTAGCCCCAAATGGAATATGTCAGGCGAAAACTATAATGACATTACCTATGACTACCTGCTTAAAAAAATCAAAAACGATCCGATCATCGTAGCTGTCAACGCCGGAACTCCCGGAGTTTTCGGGCTTAATGCCGAAAGACGTAAAGTTTTAGGTGAACATTTTGTTGATGTCGGCATTGCCGAAGAACATGGTGTTGCTTTCACTTCTGCTCTGGCCAAAGGTGGCTGCAAACCTATCTTTATGGTTATGAGCTCGTTCATTCAACGCACATACGACCAACTCTCGCAAGATTTGGCCTTAAACAACAACCCCGCAGTTATATTGGTTGCCTGGGGCGGCATTTCCGGTGCTGATATGACACACCTTTGCTCGTTTGATATCTCTATGATTTCAAACATTCCTAATTTGGTATATCTCGCACCGACCACGGTTGAAGAATATTTGGCAATGCTTGACTGGGGATTGGAACAAAACAAACATCCGGTTGTTATCCGTATGCCTAAAGAGATTGTCCATACCACAGCAAATGTAGACAAGAACTACGACAACCTCAACACCTATCAAACAGCCGCACAAGGCAAAGATGTAGCCATTATTGCCGCCGGAAGTTTCTTTGGTCTTGGACAGCAAGTGGCAGAAGAACTCAAAAAACACAATCTGACACCTACCCTGATTAACCCGCGTTATCTGACCGGTGTTGACAAATCATGTCTTGAAAAACTCAAAGCCGAACACAAACTTGTTATTACGCTTGAAGATGGCGAACTCGATGGTGGTTTTGGTGAAAAGGTCAGCAGATTTTACGGTCCGTCCGAAATGAAGGTTTTGAACTACGGTTCATTCAAAGAGTTTACCGACCGTGCCGATTTAACCGACCTTTACAATCGTTATCACTTGACTGTTAAACAAATTGTTGATGATATTTTACAAAACATTTGAGAGGTAAAAGCATGAAAAAATTTTTATATTTAATTACTGCTGTTCTCACTTTTTTGAGCAATATTAATGTACAAGCACAGGAGAATAATATGACAGATAAAAAAATATTGGTAGCATATTTCAGTGCCACCGGCACAACTGCCAAAGTTGCTGAACGTTTATCACAGGCAATTAATGCCGATTTGTTTGAGATCAAACCGGCTCAACCCTACAGCAACGCTGACCTTGACTGGACCGACAAAAAAAGCCGCAGTTCGGTTGAAATGGCTGACAAATCAAGCCGCCCGGCTATTGCTGGCCAAGTCGCCGACATGAGTCAATACAATGTTGTATTTGTCGGCTTTCCGATTTGGTGGTATCGTGAACCCTCAATCATTGATACTTTTATGACAAGCTATGACTTTGCCGGCAAAACCGTTATTCCGTTTGCCACATCAGGCATGAGCAGTATTGGTGATTCCGGCAAAAACATACAAGCCTTAGCCCCTTCTGCCAAAGTTTTGGAAGGCAAACGTTTTTCCTCCGGCGTATCTGCAGAAGAGCTGAAATCATGGGCTGAAGGATTGCTATAAAAAGAGATATCTCAAATGGCTTATTGCAACTGGAGCGGAACATCAGAACTCAACACCATGTATCACGACCGTGAATGGGGTGTTCCTCTCCATGACGACCAAAAACAGTTTGAATTTTTGATGATGGAAGTCATGCAATGCGGCCTCAACTGGAATATGATGATTAATAAGCGCGAAATTTTTCGCCGCTGTTTTGATAATTTTGATTATGACCGAATTGCCGCCTATACCGACCATGACTTAAACCGGATTATGAACACTGCCGGCATGATTAAAAGTCCTCGCAAAATAAACGCCATCATCAACAACGCCCGTTGTTTTCAAAAAATCCGCCGAGAATTCGGCAGTTTTTGCAATTATCTCTGGGCTTTTTCTGATGGCAAAACCATTCTTTATGACCGCCACGGTGAAGGCTATATTCCTGCCAGCAATGAGCTGTCCGACATCATCAGCAAAGACTTGAAAAAAAGAGGCTTCAAATTTCTCGGTACGGTTACCGTATATTCACATTTACAGGCCTGCGGCATTATCAACGACCACGGAGATGACTGCCCTCGCTATCATTACATTTGCAACAATTTTCCCACAATCAAAAAACGCCGCCGCAAAGAAAAAGGCGTCGTGCATTTTGTTTCTGAATTTTAGAAAGGAATTGCCATGAAAAAAGTAATCATCGTCAACGGAAGCCCGCGCAAAAACTTTAATACCGCAAAGCTCTTAAAAGAAGCCGCCCGCGGTGCCGAAGAAAGCGGAGCCGAAGTTGAATTTTTCAACCTATACGACCTCAACTATAAGGGCTGTATCAGTTGTTTGATGTGCAAGCGCAAAGGTGTTGCTCAGAGTGGCCTGTGCTTTTTCAAAGACGGACTGACCCCTTTGTTAGAAAAATGTCTGAATGCCGATGCTGTAATTGTCGGTTCTCCGGTTTATCACTCTTACCCGTCCGGCATGTTCCGTGCATTTTTGGAACGCTTCATGTTTCCCGCACACACATATATGCTGGACAAAGTAAACGGTGGTTTAAAACGTGTTTTACCCCGCACCCTGCCAACCGGACTTATCTTCACAATGAACGCAAATGCCGAGCAATTCAAAATGTATAATTATGATGTCATCCTGAGTGATAATGAAAAGAGCCTCCATGCCGTATTTGGGTACTCGGAAACTCTCTATGCATTTGATACATTCCAATACACAGACTATGCAAAATATGATTGCGACTTGTTTGACCCCGTACACAAAGCTTTAGTCCGTGACAAACAATTTCCGATTGATATGCGCAAAGCTTACGAGATGGGCAAACGCTTAGCCACCATGAATAACTAACTTTTAACAGGAAAACACTCTGTATTATTTAATGCTGCCTGATGAGGTCAAATATGAAATTATCAAAACTAATCTTTGCCGGATTTTTATTTTTGCTACCAACAAGTTCAGCCTTTGGAGAGGATAACCCGAATATGACTATTACCGTAAACATTTATTATACCGGAGAAAACGGCAATGCTCGCAAATTTGCCGAAGAAATGGAGCAAAGCGGAACCGTTGCCGCAATTCGTGCTGAAGAAGGCAATTTAAGATATGAATATTTTTATCCCAAAGATGATAACGAAACCGTGCTCTTGATTGATAGTTGGCAAAACCAAAAAGCTATTGATAAGCACCACGCCTCCCCGATGATGTCAAAGATTGCCGAACTCCGCAACAAATATGACTTACATATGAAAGTTGAACGCTACGTTGAAGACACATCTGGCATTCCCGAACAAGATAAAAACTTTATCAAAAAATAAAAAAATGTCCAACATTTTAACCTTAAAAAAATATTGACATACACCATACAACTAAATACAATAGCAACGCGACAAAACTTCAAGGAGAGCTTTCATATGAAAAGAGTGTTCAAAAAAAGCCTATTTATAACGATTTTAGTATTTATCCTAGTTTTTTTTGTCGTCGGAGTCCTGAGAGTAATATATAATTATAATCATCCACCAGTTGCTGAACGTATGACTGATTATGGTTTTACTTTATACTAAATTCCATGAGCTTTTGTAAAAAAAATATTGTAACTGCTGTCTGGGAACTCACACTGAAATGCAATGCCAATTGCATCCACTGCGGTTCTAGTGCCGGCATTGACAGAACCAATAACCTCAGTTGGCAAGAAGTTTTATCCGTAGTTAAACAATTAGCTGCTGCTAAGTGCCAGCTTTTATCTCTCATTGGCGGAGAATATTTTCTATACCCTCATTGGCGTGAACTTCTGACCGAAATCCAAAAAAACGAAATACCAACTACCATCATAACCAACGGATTATTGCTCAATAATGAAAAACTTGATTTCTTAAAATCCGTCGGCATAAAGGCTTTGGGTTTTAGCATTGATGGCGGAACTCCACAGACTCATAACAGTATTCGTCAAGTTCCCAATTGTTTTGAAAATGTCTTCAAAGTAGCTGAGATAGCCTTACAAAAAGACATTCGTTTTGGTGCCATTACCACCATCAACAAAATAAACATTACTGAATTAAAAGTATTAAGAAAGCTCTTGCGTGATAAATCTTTTTCTTCTTGGCAGTTGCAACATGCCACTATGTTTGGACGCATGAATCAAGATTTATCTCTAGATATTTTTGAGTACTACATTGCCGGTATTTTTGCTGCTCAAACACGTATTATTTGTGGAGAAAAAATGCACATTTTAGGAATGCATAACATGGGATACTACTCCAAAGTTATCCCTCCTCACACCGCCAACCGTTTTTGGATCGGTTGCTACGCCGGCAAAGGTAATATTGGCATTCGTTCTGATGGCAAAGTTTTGGGTTGTCTCTCTCTTTATGATGAGCGTTATATAGAAGGTGATTTACGACAAAACAGCCTGAAAGAAATCCGTCACAATAATAAATTCTGTTTTTGGAACCATCGAATTGAAAAATTCAAAAAGCTTGTTGGATATTGCAAAAAATGCCCATTTTCTCTAGCCTGTTTGGGGGGATGTACCGGTTACGCCAAAAACAAGATGCCAAAATGTTACTACGCCATTGAGCATTATTGGAAACAACATAAACCAAAAAGTGAATTTGAACGCCTGTTTAAAAACCTTACTACCGGTAAAATGCTTGATGACGGAACATTTCAATTTGCCGACGGCATAAAAATTACCGAAGATTATGTTGCCAAACTAAACATCAGCGACCGCCAAAAACAACTTTTATCATTAATCACTCTTTAAAATCCTTATCCCCGTCGGCACGAATGTCGACGGGGATAAGTGAAGTTAAGCAATTTTATTTAACGATTTTGGCACGGCCGGCTATTAACACACTTGCAACACACAGCCATATCAGACCGATTGCAGTGGAGTTGAACAACAAGATAATTCCTGTTGTAGCCAGTGGCATGAAAAACATAGCCTCTGAAAAAGCTTGCAATTTCTCTTCAGTTTCCTTCCCAACACCAATAAATATAGCCAAACTGATAGCTAGTACAATTATAGCTATCAGCTCAAAACAGAAGGTTGCACTAGAGTGTATGACCTGAACAGTCATTGCATACCAGCTACCCGCCATAAGGACAACGACCAACAGTGCAAACAGCACATATGACCATCCTCGGTTCATCTTCCACAAAGGAATGGCACCTGCCAACAACGAAAGTACCGCCGTCCAAAGGACGAAATCGTGCCATGCATCAGCCCAAAGCAATGTTACCATAATCACTATAATAGCGGTGGCAACAACCGTCATGACGGTAACTCTGAGACTATTGTCATTACAATCATCATCAAAAATGGAACATACCCAGAAAATGACAGCACAAACAAAAGTTATCAGCGCAGGCCAGTACGGAGGATTAGGAATCTTAAATACGAGATAAGCTCCCCAAAGAATCATCCCGACACATACTGAAACAGTCCATATTACCGACATAGGATTGTCGTCAGAAGGCTCGCGTTTTCTCCTTCTTGACCTAGTCCCATGCTCAGTATTGTTAACTGTCATCAGCTTGCCTCGATACTGATAAACTATTGCTATCAGCAAAATTGCCACCATCGACCAACAGATCCATGGAGACGGAAGTTCAACGTTAAACATAATACTTCATGTCTTAAGGTTACACTTACTTCTTGCCTCCGGGAACCACGGCCAACGCCTCATTTCCCATCATCAACGTCGACGGAACATCGCCATTCCACAGACCACGAGCCTTTGCAATCAGATATTCGATATAGAGTGGATTATCGATAGAATCACACTGCATATGCAAATCTGCGGCTCTTGCTCTTGCATCTGTCAGAATCCTTTCTGCCTCTATCTTAGCCGCAGCAAGGTCTACATTTGCTTGCTCAATTTTGCTATCGAACATAAAGCCGGTCAACTGCATACCATCGATCTCTGCAACCCAAGTCGAATCAATCTCGTCTTTGATAATCTGTTTTATACCATTACGTACTGTTTCTTGGTTCATAATCAGATAACTCGGATCATATTTACCAAGAGTCTGGAAAATTGCTCCGTTTAGAACGGGTTCGAGCACCTTTGTTACAAAAGCAGTACCCGGACCAACGTTTCTATACAAAAAAGCAGCATTTTCTCCCACTAAATGGAAACTGACATTTGCTTCAAACTTTGTAATACGGACTCCTGTTTTGGTCTTCAGTGTCGCACCGCTATAATGGTATTTATAAACCTGAAGACGGGTATCAAAAGTAATAACCTTCTCCCAAAACGGGATCTTTAAATGAGGACCGCTCAGCATAACAGCGGCAGGAACATGACCTTGCCTATCCCTTACACCGACATGTCCTGCAGGCACTGGGAAATAAGCATTGTACCCAACAAAGAAGAGTACAATACCCAGCAAAAGCCAAGGCACAGGATTCTTGTACCATTTTTTAGTGGCTGGCACTTGTGCATTTTCTGCACCATTTGTTTCTTGAGCATTATTGCTCTCTTCACCATCTCTAAGCATAGTTACAAATTTTTAATAAGACTATAATAATTAATAAATACGATTTAAACAGGTGTATGATACTCTATTTCTGTGGTTTTGTCAATATTTAAATGCTTTGTCAATTTTTATATATCAATAGATTTAGTTGCTTGATATTACTAGTTTTTAATTAAGCGATTTTACATTTTTCTTTTTTCTAACCGTATAACTGTGGCTCTCATCTAACAGTTCAAATAAAACATCATCTTTTATGCTGTCATCCAAAACTAGCGTAATCCAATACTTTTTATTCATATGATACGCCGGATAAAAGCCTTCTTGTTTAAGTAATTGTTGAATTTTTTGTTCATCAATTTTCATATTTACAATCTCGACATTGCCATCTGATTTTTTATCAAGTTTGTTTTTTGCAATATTCATCACCAAGGCATACCATTTACCACTGTCATTATTTTTAAACACGCCAAAATTGCTGTATTTTTCCCATGGAAACTCAGGTTTATCACCATATTTTTCGACTGCAAAAGCCACCATGCGGTTGGTTTGCGCACTGACAAAGCTGTTTTCTCTAAAACATAATTCTTTTATTTCCTGCAAAATCTTTTCATATTCATTCCGAACTTTTACCGAATACCCCTCGGTATTATTTTCCAACCTCAGCGGCAAATAAACCTCCTCGCTTGCTACATCAATCACGTCTCCGCTGACTTTTCCGGTTTTATCAATTTTAATAACGGCGCAAAAATCATCGTTCATAAAATTTTTCTTCAATATCCAGTTCTCGGCATCTTTTACAAATCCGGCTTTTTTAAGTTTGCTGACCTCAAGTTTGCATTTCCTAAAAACTTTATCCTCAATTGTCATTTTTGCCTCAAATAAATATTTCCCTTGCAACATTTTATTAATTTTTTCGCATTATGCTCAATATAACATTTAAAGGATTTATCATGTCAAGCATTAGTTTAACCGAAAAAAGCAACCCCGACACCAAAGACATTGACCTTATGTCATCTCTCCAGATTGTTACCGCCATCAACCGCGAAGACCAAAAAGTTGCACCGGCAATCCAAAAAGTTTTACCTCAAATTGCCAATGCGGTTGAAACAATTGCTCAAGCCTTTCTCAACGGCGGAAGACTAGCCTATTTTGGTGCCGGCACATCAGGGCGTATCGGGGTGCTTGATGCTTCCGAATGTTGGCCGACTTTCGGTGTTGATCATGGAATGGTTAGCGGATACATTGCCGGCGGCGATCAGGCTTTGCGCCTGTCGGTAGAAAACGCTGAAGACAGTGCCGAAATGGCTCTTGCTGACCTCAAAGACTTTGCCCCTACAACTAAAGATGTTGTTGTCGGCATATCGGCCAACGGCTCTCCTCGTTACGTTGCAACCGTAATGGAACAAGCTCAAAAAATCGGTTGCAAAACTATTGCTGTAACTTCCAACCCCAACGCACTCATCAAAAATTTTTCCGACATTTTCATCAATCCGATTGTCGGAGAAGAAGCAATCACCGGCTCTTCCCGCATGAAATCAGGCACAGCGCAAAAAATGGTCTTAAACATGCTTTCCACCGGCGCAATGATTCGCATTGGTAAAACTTACCAAAATTATATGATAGATTTGCGAGTTTTGAACGAAAAACTCCAACAACGGGCCATCCGCTTTGTTACGGAAATTGCCGGCATCACTGAAAAAGAAGCCGCCGAATATCTTAAACAAACCGATAACAATGTTAAACTCGCCTGCGTAATTGCCATCAAAAAATGCGATATCAAAGAAGCTGAAAAACTTTTACAACAAGCAAACGGAATTTTACGAAAAGTAATTTAACCATGACTACCCGACTATCTGAATATTTTAACTTACATTTTTATAAATCAACCATTCCGGCAGTACTAATCGCTCTGATTATTGCCCCCTGCACTATTTTGTTCCCCGCAAGATATGGTTTTGAAAACGGACCAATCGAAAACTTGCAAATATTTGTTTTACTTGCAACGGCAATTATTGCCTTTTGCGCTCGAAACAACAAAAAATTGTTTATTTTTGTAGGATTAATAATTATTGCACTTTTACTGCGAGAAACCAGCTGTGGCCGCACCTTGTTTTTTGCTGTTCCCAACACCGAAAACAAATTCTACAAATGGACCGAGATAAAATATGGCTGGTTAGCACATCCGATATACGGACTTTTTCTCCTCAGCACAGCAGCCTACTTTATCCTTAACAAACTTCATCGCAACATCTTACAGATTATTCATACATCAAAAATTCCGTTTTGGAACACACTAATGTTATTATCTGGCCTTATACTTGGAATTTTTGCTGAAAAGATCATGCACAATACGATTTTTGAGGAAATGTCAGAACTGCTGTTTTACACTGCATTATGTGGAATAATATATATTTATGCCAATAAAAATTTTGCTCCAAGATAGTTATCAGACAACATAATTATATGACTTGTATATTGCGAACTATTAATATATACGTACATAATATGTTACATATATTGAAAGGTATATACTTATGTTTGGCAGATTTTATATACAATATTTGTATCAAGAAACCGCCGGTTGGAAAAAAGAAGGCAACCTCGGAGACGGCATCCAAAACATTGCCGTCGAAAATATATACAAAAAGATTGGTATCCAACCTCAGGATTTGATCCTTATAAATCGTGATGATATGGCTAACTATCATGGTGACAACGTTGAACTGGTCATGCAGTCATATTTTGCCAACCTTTATAACACATTTCCGTTTCCTTGGTCAAAAGATATAACCCCGATTTTTCTGGGTATGCACTTAAGCCCTATACACAATTTCCGTCAGCTACTTATAAAACGAGGAATACTCAAGCTGATGAAACCCTTTGAACCAATAGGCTGTCGCGACCGCAACACCAGAAATTTTTTAAAATCACATGGCATAAACGCATATTTTTCAGGGTGTATGTCTCTTACGCTGGATAAAAGGCCAACCACTCCGCAAAACGGCAAAGTATTCATCGTTGATTTATATTCAGAAGCATTACAAGACCTTCCAAAACACATCAAAGATATTGCCGACTATTCAATAACACACATCTATCAGTGGAAAAAAGATCAAAAAATCGATTTTGAAAGTGCGATGCAATTTGAGCAAAAAGCACGCGAAATATTAAACACATACAAAGAACAAGCTTCTTTGGTCATCACCTCCCGAATCCACGTAGCAATGCCTTGCATAGCCATGGGAATCCCCGTTATATTCATAGCTAAAAATTTGTTCAATGCCCGATATGACGTTCTGCAGGGAATTGTCCCTATATACAGCTATAAAGACATAAAATATATTGATTGGAACCCCGCCCCCGCAAACATTGACATTCTAAAAGAGGCTATACTTTCTAATGCAATTGCTCAAATTACCAAGTCCGACGACAGGTACAGAACCATTGAAAAACTCAATGAAATCACGTCTAAACTTAAGCCTATAGGCTATCTTCCTTGGCATCGGCAGTTTTTCAGAAATCTCCATACAAAACTCCGAGAAATATTCCATCTATAGTCGATATACAGACATAGACAAAAATAATGCTTGCATTTATAAAAAAATAATGCTAAGTTGAATCTCATCGTTTTATTATTAATAAATTAACTGACTAACTATGAACGACAAAGAACAAGCTATCAAGTACGTACAAGAGAGAATGAAAGAGTGCGGAGTTTCAATTTCCGATCTTATCAACAATGAAAATGCATCGGAAGCTATTGCAGAGCTCGTGCGGATAGGAGCATTGCCCGCTAACACGCACTCCATTCACTAACTTTTTAACAAAATCCCCAATGGCTCCCCCCTTGGGGATTTTGTTATGCGCTATAATCTTTTATAGAAACATTGTATTCTTAAAAAAATAACTATATTTTTCAATCTGTTATCATAATGTTTGATAAAAAGTTAGATATTCGTCACTTTTTGTCTTGACAATTGATTTTAATTTTGCTAACTTGCCCGCACAAAACAACTATTGAAAAATTATTCAACGCAATAAAGCGAGCAGTGCTGAATACTACATCACCACCGAGCTCCAGCACCCTCGCACCTAGGAAAAGTTTTTAGTAGCGGAAAAATCGCCGTGAAAAGGGAAGCCCTACAGCCATCCCGTCCTGCGCGTCCCCGATACTTTGGCAGACGTTTTAACGTTCCCATTGTACGACGCCCTTTGATGGCACCGAACGTATGCGCGCTCCACCCCCGTCACGCGAACTACGTTCACTCAATTCCCTAACTTTTCCACTAACCCCCTATCCACCTGACAGGAAGGGGGTTAGTTGTTTTAAAATGCAACTCAATTTACAAACAAAATCATCTTTGTCTGCAATTCCTTAACGTATTGGCAATATATCATCTTTTATTTAGAAATGTCATTCCTCGCATGACATTACGCGTCCGTGCGCCAAGAAATCTCGGCTTCAGTGCTTTGCACTGCTTCAATATTTTTTAAAAAGTTGTAGATCCCTTGACGATTTTGCAAGCAAAATCGAGGGATGACTGGTTTTAAATAACTTGTCATGCCTCCGAGGACAGCTGTCCGAGGTCAAGGCATCTTCAATATTTTTAAAAGAAATAGCTATCACCATAAACGATCGTTTATGGTGAGCATAATAAGCCACAAATTTTTGAATATCTTCATTATGCTAACATATTGAAAAATATAACATTCAGTTTTTATAAACTGAACATAAAACATATTGATTTAAACCATCATTTATGCTAAAATTTTAACATTGATGATATAATTATGAAAGTTACGATATGTTTAAGTTTGGTACGGAACAATCCGGTCGTTCAATGGTTGAAATGCTTGGCGTATTAGCAATCATCGGTGTTTTGTCGGTCGCCGGTATTGCCGGATATTCTAA
>JBGULQ010000012.1:0-90721 GCA_045116295.1 Alphaproteobacteria bacterium | reverse complement strand
CGTCCAATCTCAATTCCGGCTCCAAATTCAACACCGTCAGTATCAAATTTGGCTACACCATCATCGGTCTTGACATCAGCTTTTTGAATACCGCCGTAAACAGTTGCAAACAACCAGTTCATGTTCTTGTCATAGCGATAGTATAAGCCGGCCAAATAGCTGTCGATGTCAATGCTTGAGCCAATCGGTGAGCGCAATTTTGAGCCTTTGCCGGAGAGGTCATATTCACCATCTCGATACGATACAAATACGCCCAACGTATTGTGAATATCGCTCTGGAAATCAAAGCCGGCTTCTACACCCCAAATCTTGGCTTCCATATCTACTGGCTTGTCAATATTGGCATTCTCGCCTTGCGCCAATACCCACAGGTTGCGCAGTTGTCTATTGTCCCAACTGTAGTCGTAAGAACCGCATCTCGGGCAATATTCACGACTTGCAGCAACTTTGCCTTTTACATTGCGAGCTACACTGCGTGTTTGTTCAATAGCAGCCTCGTGCAAACCGATACCGGCAATAACTTCAGGAGTGACGTCAAAATGCGGGGTCGGATCGGGATCAGGATCCGGATCAGGGTCTGGATCGGGATCAGGGTCTGGATCTGGATCTGGGTCTGGATCTGGATCTGGGTCTGGGTCTGGATCTGGATCTGGGTCTGGGTCTGGGTCTGGATCTGGGTCTGGGTCTGGGTCAGGATCTGGGTCTGGATCCGGGTCAGGATCTGGGTCAGGATCTGGATCAGGATCTGGGTCAGGATTTACATCTCCATTTAAGGCCAGATACCATGTAGATCCCTGAGTTTCTCCTTGTTTATTTAACAGAGCTTCCCACATATACGGATTACCGATTACACGGCTTATTGTAAAACTCTCGTTGCTACTATCAGTATCGTTCAAAGCAGTTAAAAATGCTGCATATGCACCGGTGTAGCCGTCAGCATTGAGCGAATTTACAATTACATTGTAGTTGCCGCTTAATTCACCGTTCAGATTAATCATACCAGTTGTAGTGGTTTGGTTGTCTTTATCAACCTCAAGATCTACCATAATTATAGGTTTTGTCCCCTCAGTGCTTCCAGAAGTGTTTGTAAATACCATGCTTTGACCACTAACGTTAGCGTTCAGACCTATATGCATAATTGCCTCTTCGCTAATGTTTAAGTTGTTAAAGTGCTCAACTTTTTGGTTGAATACAACTTCACCATTATTCGAACCTAGAATATTAATGTTGTAGTTGTTGCCGTCAATGTCATCATTGAAGGTAATTACACCGTTATTGAGAGCTTTGAGGTTGAGATTGATTGCAGTGTTTCCGCCGTCCATATAAATAGCATTTGATTGACCATTGACGGTGTTGCCTTCAAACAGTGATGTTCCATTGTCTGCGGTTACCGGCAAATCTGTGGAGGAGTAAATACCGCCACCTCTTGAATCAGAATTACCGATTGCACTGTTATATAAAAAGCTTGAATTGATAATTTCGCCAAGGTTCCCAGTAGTGTATAAACCGCCACCGCGAGCGTAACTGTTGCCGGATTTTACAACATTGCCGATAAAGTTGGCGGATAAGGTGCCGATTCCGCTCTCATAGTCACCGGATAAGCTCTCACTACTTAAGGCACCGCCGATTGCATAACCGTTCTGGGATTCGGCGCGGTTAGATATAAAGTTTCCGGTTATGCTATTGATAGTGCCATGGTTGTCTATTGCACCACCGTGTGTTGAACTGGTCGAATTTGTATAGTTATTAATAAAATTGCCGTTAATTTCATTAACGATTGCGGCTGCGCCGTTTCCATGAGCAATGAAGATAGCTCCGCCAACAGCTGTGTTGGCAGTGACACTATTGTTGATAAAATCACCAACAATAGAACCGAGAGTAAGATTTTCGTTGCTACTCGGTTCACGTCTTATTACGATTGCGGGACCATAAGCTGTATACGGGCTTGTGGTTGTATTGTTTACAAAGTCAGAGATGATATCCGTTTGTGAAAAATCACCGGCAGTGGTGTAAAATTGAACTGCAACGCCATTACTGTCTGTGGCTTCAATACCGGTGAAAACTTTGTGATAATAGTCTGTAGTAGCTGTATTTTCAGAGTATATTTCTGAAGTTTCGGTATAATCAGCCGGTTTGGTATAAGTGTAATAAAGTGTTTGATCTCCAATTTGTACTGCTGTTCCGGTAGAATCTGACCAACTGATGTTTGGGGAAGTCAAATTGTCTAAATAGTCTGTGGTGATCTCAAGTGCATGAGTAGATGCTGCTAACAGCGTACCAGACATGAGAATTGTTGCAATTGACAATGATTTCATAGGTTATATCTCCGCATTTTCTTATTTTGCGGGCAGAGTAGCACAACTTATTTAAGAAATGATTAATCAAACTGCCGTAAAAGTTTGTATTGCGAATATATGTTTTGTAATGCGCTGATGAATGAACCGTTTTGCAGTATCTGAGTGCATTTTTCAGGATATGGATGGTCAAGAAGTGCGCGTACCGGCATGGTCGAAACTTTGTTGGGCAAAAAACGACGGCAAAAGGCATAAGCGGCGGCTTCAAGGTTTGTTATATCATAGCCGATGAAAGATAACATTTTTGAGACATCATTTTCTTCAGCAAAGCGGCTGCCATACCAAATACCAATATTGTGGGCAGCAAGTTCTTGCCACGGAAAAGCTTTGCCGGGGTCAGGCTTGCGGGTTGGTGCAATATCAGAATGTCCGACAACCATGTTGGGGGCAATATGCCAGCGGTCGATAATTTCACGACATAGCAGAATAAGGGAGTGTATTTGACGTTTGTTAAAAGCACTTTGTCCAAGTGTTCGATGGCATAACTCTATACCTATTGAGCGTGAATTGAGGTCGTCAAGTCCGCGCCATGAACTTATGCCGGCATGCCATGCGCGTTTGTCTTCAGAAACGCATTGCCAAACCGTGCCGTCAAAATCAATGACATAGTGTGAGCTCAGTTCAAGCTCATTAAGGCGGGCTATACCTTCAACAGCATTGTGCGCCATGGAGTGAATAACAAGCATTTCAATTGGGTGTTTGCGCTCGTTAAAGTGTTTTAACGGAGCAGCATTACAAACAAATGGTGGATAGTTCAATTCCAAAATCTCCGGGTTGTTTAATGAGGTTGAGGTGGCAAAAGCGGCGATAGCTGAAATAGTGCTTGTCGTCAGAGTATGTATCAATGCCGGAAAGAGAAATATCGGTTATTCCGAGTTGTTCAAGGCGATGTCTGACGTATTGTTCCAGATCACAGAGATACCTGCCGTTATCAATTGGGGTAAAAAATTGTGCGTTTTCAGGTGACTGAGCGATAAACAAATCCCGCATATCGTCACGAGTTTCAAAATTTTGTTTTTGCAAACAAGGGCCGGTTGCGACGGCAATGTTTTTGAGTTCAGCTCCATGTTCGAGCATTATTGCAACAGTGTTTTCAACAACTCCGCCCAAGGCACCGCGCCAACCGGCATGGGCCGCCCCAATTATGCCATGTTTGTAGTCGGCCAATAAAACAGGTATGCAGTCGGCAGTAGTAATGCCTAAAACTATATTTTTTTTGTCGGTAACAACACCATCAGCTTCAATTTGATATTGCGATGGATGATCGAGATAAACGGCAACTGAACTATGAGATTGTTTTAAGCGAACAATTCTGTTGCCGGAAAGCCCATAATAAGTGCCGACAACATCGAGATTGCGCTTGAGGTTTTCAGGGGTGTCCGAACCACGATAGTTAAAATTAAGGCTATGGTGAATGCCTTTAGAAAAACCGCCGGTGCGTCCGAAAAAAGCGTGTTTTACTGCAGGAAGGTTGGGAGCGTTGTAAATATGCGGCATTATTCGATTACCTCAAAAATGGTTTTACCTTTACGTGGCTTTTGTTCGGAAATGATAATGTTGGAACGCAAAATATCGGCAGCTTTTTGATAATCAGCGTCATTGGCGGCATGGATATAAGCAAGAGGTGTTTGTGTGTCAACAAAGTCTCCGATCTGGCAAAAACCGGTAAATCCGGTGGCGTGATCAATTTTTTGATCCGGGCGAGTGCGCCCGCCTTTGAGCTCAATAACAGCAAGACCAATATTACGTGTGTCCATTGCGGAAATATAACCGGAATGTGCAGCAAAAACCGGAAGCTTCAGATGGCTTTGAGGTAAATATTTTTCAGTTTTTTCAACAAAATCTTTCGGTCCTCCGAGAGAAGCAATCATACGAGCAAAAATTTCGAGAGCTAAGCCGGAATCTATGTTTTTTTGTAACTGTTTTGCAGCTGTATCGGTAGATTTGAACAATTTGGATTGAACCAGAAGTTCAGAACACAACGTCATAGTAATTTTGTGCAGGCGCGAATCAACGTTTATATTTTTGAGATAGTCAACGGCTTCTTGCATTTCAACAGCATTGCCAACAGCAGAGCCTAAGACTTGGTTCATGTCAGTCAAAATTGCTTTGGTGCCGGTGCCGGCGTTGTTAGCAACATCTACTATGGAATGCGCTAACGAGCGGGCATCTTTGCGATTATTCATAAATGCGCCGTTGCCACATTTTAGGTCCATAATAAGGTAATCAAGTCCGGCAGCAAGCTTTTTGGAGAGAATCGAGGCAGTAATCAAAGGAATTGATTCAACAGTGCCGCAGACGTCACGAATGGCGTAGATTTTTTTATCGGCAGGTGCAAGGTTGCCTGTTTGACCGATAATTGCGCAACCGACGTTTTTGACGGTTTTTGCAAATAAAGAATTGTCGGGACAGGTCTGGTAACCCGGAATGGAATCAAATTTATCAAGAGTGCCACCGGTGTGACCAAGACCACGTCCGGATATCATAGGAACATAGGCACCGCATGAAGCAAGCATTGGAGCTAACATAAGGCTGATTTTATCACCGACACCTCCGGTAGAATGTTTGTCAACTATCGGGCCATTGAGACCGTGCCACTTAAGAGTGTCTCCGGAATCGCGCATATTGAGGGTGAGTGCGGTAATTTCATTTTTGCTCATACCATTCAGAAACATTGCCATGGTCATGGCTCCGATTTGGCTGTCGGCGATTGTGCCAGCAGTAATGCCTTGAATAAAAAAACTAATTTCTTCAGGGCTTAAGGAGTGATGATCACGTTTTTTGCGTATCAATTCTTGGGGCAACATATTTTAAAATCCTTTGTTGATAGTGTCATTCAAGTCATCAAGAAGTGAGCTGGCACCGATGCGAAAATGTCCGGTGTCAAGTGGCCATTTGGTTCCCATAATGCTTTGTGCAAGTGAAAAATATTGGCGAGCCTGTTCAAAAGTTTTAATGCCTCCACTGGCTTTGAAACCGACTTCGTGTTTGCTCTCTTTTATTGTTTCAAGTATGGCATTGGCTGCTTCGGGAGTGGCAGAAATGTCCGTCTTTCCGGTTGAAGTCTTAAGAAAACTAATGTTGTATTCAAGGCAAAGTCGGCAAGCATCTTTCAAGTGACGAATATGTGGAAAAGCACCGCTCTCGAGAATAATTTTGAGAGTTGAGCCGGTTGTTTCGTGCGTGACAGCCTCAAGGTACTGGCGGCATAAGTCAATGTTGCCGGACAGAAAAGCTTCATATGGAAATACGGCATCAATTTCATCTGCCCCTAAGGATAAAGCTTTGACTATCTCGGCGATGGTCATTTTGATGTCTGTACCGCCACGCGGAAAATTGACGACGGTTGCAACGGAAATGTTGCTGTCTTTTAAGATTTTGGTGGCAAGAGGTACAAATTTTGACCATATGCATACCGCGGCAGGTGATGGTGTTGAATTGAGTGCTTTCAAGCATAGGGCAGATACAATATCGTCAGTGTCATTTTTGCCCAAAGATGTTAAGTCGAGATTTGAGATTAGTTGTTTTGCCAATTCAAAGTCACGCATTTTATTGCTCCGTAAAATATGCTTTTATCAGGCAGGTCAGATCTTCAAGACCTTGTGCTGCGGTGGTTAAAGTTTGTTCGTGGCTGAGCTTTTCGTTTTGCATACCGGCTCCAAAGTTGGTTATGACAGAAAGGGCAACTGTTTTTATACCATAATATGCGGCAGAAATAACTTCAGGTACGGTGGACATGCCAACGGCATCGGCTCCGAGAGTGCGAAATGCTTTGATTTCGGCAGGCGTTTCAAAATTGGGACCGGTGACCATAAGGTATGTACCGGTATGGAGAGAGATTTTTAGTTGCCGTGCAAGCTCTTTGAAACGCTGTGTAAGTTTGTGGTCATAGGCTTCAGTCATGTCAACAAAACGAGGACCAATATTTTCATCATTTGGACCGATTAAGGGGTTGCGTCCCGAAAGGTTGATGTGATCAGTTATGAGCATTATTTTGCCGGGGGCAATATCAAAGTTTAGCGAGCCTGCAGCGTTAGTGATTATGAGTTTTGTGATGCCTGCGGCCTTAAGGGCACCGATTACATCTTTTATAACTGAAGGTTGATATCCTTCGTAGAGGTGAAAGCGTCCTTGCATACACAAAACTTCTTGTTTGTTGATTTTGCCGATAATCATTTGGCCTTTGTGTCCGGTTACTGTGCTTGTCGGAAAACCTTCAATGTCGGAATATTTTATTATAAGCTGATCTTGTATGCTGTCAGCAATTGCTCCTAGGCCCGAACCAAGGATGATGGCAGTATCAGGATGTCTGTTTTGCAAAAGTTGTTTGAGTTGGTCGGTGTTAATCATGGTTAAAATTCCTCAAAAGCGTGGGGGAGCAGGTCATCAATGTGGTGGCAGTGTATGTTTTGGTCAGTATCAAACAAAACAATCTCGGTGTTTGTGTCGGCAAACTCTTTAATCCTTTGCAAGCACGCTCCGCAGGGCGTAATCATTGTTTCACCGTCGGAAACGATAACAATTTGTTGAATTAATCTTCCTCCGTCTGCGACCATGGCGGCAATGGCACCGGTTTCGGCACAAGTTCCACACGGATAAGAAATGTTCTCGGTGTTGCATCCACAATATATCTTGCCGTTGTCAGCAATGATTGCTGCGCCAACTCTGAGTTTTGAGTACGGAGCATAGGCATTTTCCATGGCTTTTTGGGCAAGATTTAAAAGTTGTTGAATATTTTTCATGTTATTACTTGACCTTAAGTATTTTATTAATCAATATGTTGTTATAATATGCTTGAATTGTATATTTAGTAAAGATATTTTTTGATTTTACAACTAACAAAAATGGGTAATGGGTATGTTTAAGAAAATTGTTCTCGGATTGTTGTCATTAATTATAATTGCAGTTGTCGGGCTGACAATTTATTTGAATATGATAGATTGGAACAAGCATAAAACCATAATATCCCGGCAGTTTTCAGAGGCAACAGGAAAGGAAGTTTCGTTTGACGGAGCGGTCAGTTTCAGTCTGTTGCCATCTCCGTATTTGGAGGCAGATGATGTCAATATGTACAATATTGATGCCGATGGTAATAAGGTTGTATTAGCAAAAATATCTAAATTGGTTGCTAATCTGTCACTAAATTCGTTATTTAGAGGACGCTTTAATGTTGATAAAATGAAAATTATCAAACCCGAGATTTTTGTTGAGATGATGGAAAGCGGGCAACTGAACTGGGAATCTAATAAGCCGGAGCAGGATTTTGAAATTACTAATATTGATATGTCTTTCGGCAGTGTCCGTCTTGAAGGGGCAAAAGTGCATTTTATCAGCAAGAAATATGATTTTCACTCCGTTCTTGATAATGTAAAGGCGGATATTGTCGCGGATAGTATTTTCGGACCTTATAGAATCGAGGGAAGTTACGTAAAAAGAAATGTTCCCGGCGGTTTTGCACTGGATTTAGGAAAGTTCTCAGAGAGTTTTGCTACTCCGGTTACTGTCGTTATCAGCCACCCGCAGTCGGAGAGTTATGCTCGTTTTGACGGAACGTTGTTGCTGAGAAATGATGCGATAAACGGAAATGTTACGATTGAGGCTAAAAATCCAATTAATTTTGCAAATTCTACGTTTAATGATGTGCGTTTGTCAGAGGAATATGAACATCCGTTGGCAATGTCTTTGGCAGTGAAGAGTGATAAAAACCAAGTTGAGTTGTCTAATGTAGTGATTAAGTATAACGGCAGCGTCGGTGCCGGTAATGTTTTGATTCCGAGAGTTAAGAAAAAAATTGATGGTGAAGCGGAGAGGCGTCGTGTAGATGTTGCTTTTAATATGACAGAACTTAATGCTGATTTGGTTTTGGATGCTATCAAGCGTTTTTGGAATAAATATGATGGAAAAGACTATGTGCCGAATAGCGAGTTTGATGTGATTGCAGATGTTAAAGCAGTGAAGACACACTATAGGGATCAGGATATTCGTGATCTTGATATTAGTGTGGATTTTGTGGATAATGTCTGGACTTTGCAAAATATGACCATGCAGTTGCCATATGATGGTATAGTCAAGGCAAAGGGAGAAGTATTCAGTACAGAAAAAGTTATGACATTTAACTTTGATGTTGATACGGCAGTGACGGAATTTGCAAAAACGGCACAGTGGCTGGGGTATGATGTTAAACCGTTGTCTAATGCGTTATATAAGCAAGCATCAGCAAAATTTACAATTTCAGGTAATCAGCAGACTATAAAAGTTGCTCCGTTTGTGTTTAATGTTGATAAAACCGGCGTGACAGGAAAACTCGGTTTGGTGCGTGGTGAAAAAAATAAGTATTTTGTAATTGCGGAAAGCGACAGGATTAATTTTGATAATTATGTTGAGAATATGCCGGAAGATGTTGCAGATAAAAATTGGGAAGAAAAAATAAAATATCGTTTTTCACAGCTCGGAGGGTTGAAAGATAAAGATGTTGAATTTCGTCTGACGCTTAATTCCGGAGTTTGGGGGCAAGTTCCGTTTGAAAAAGCCTATGCCGAAGGTGTTTTGAAAAACGGCATTATGAAATTAAATGATTTTGAAATTGATGAAATTGCAACGGCACAGGTGGCCCTCAAAGGTGAGATAAGCGGGTTTGGTGCAAAGCCTGCCGTAAAGCAGATGAAGTATGGTATTGAGATTAAAGATAATGAAAAATTTGCTAAAAAACTGAAGATGGATTTTCCGTCGATTAATTTGAAAAATTTGTCGCCTTTGACCTCGAAGGGTATTGTGAGCGGAGATTTTGATCGGGCAAGACTAAAATTTGCAACAAAGCTAGGCGATATTGATAATAAGTTTAACGGAGAAGTTTCACGCGGAGAAAATTCTTATGTATGGGACGGGCGAGTTGAACTGTACAGTAGTGATTTTGTGCGGATGCTGAATAATTTTTCAATTGATTATCATCCGAATTATCCACTTGGGTTATTTAGGTTTGTTGCTGATGTCAAAGGTAATTTTGATAATGTGTCTTGCAAAAATGTTGATACAAATGTCGGTAGCAATAATTTTAAAGGTGAGATGACATATTCAAAAATCGGAAAGCTGAAGTCAGTTAAGGCAGTTGCTAATGCAAATAGCATAGAATTTGATAAGTTTTTCTATAATACAAATGCCGAGGAAGATGCGTTTCGCCCAAGATCAGATAAAGTGCCGTTCTTAGGTAAGCCGATTTTGAGCAAGGCAAAAATAGATTATGAATGGTTGAAAGATTGGTATATTGATGCAACAGTCAAATCTGATAGCTTATTGATTGGCGATATGACTTTGAAAAATGCGTCATGGGTAATGAAACTCGCTGACAGTGTGCTTAATGTTACGCAATTTTCTGCTGATGATGGTGACGGAAGGGTGACAGGCGAGTTTTTGTTTAATGTTCCGGAGAATAGTAGATTGAGCGGCAAACTGAGTTTGCATGATGTGGCAATGAACAAAGATCGGTGGAGTGGTCTGAGCTATGGATTGTTACGAGGTGTTTTGAACTCGGACTTTGAGTTTAGTACAAATATGTCATCATTTGACAGTGCCTTGACGCAGTTGAGCGGTAAAGGTACTTTTAATATTGTTAAACCGTTGGTTAAAGGCTGGGATATGAATGTCATTGACCTCGATCTTGAAGGTAGAACTTCAGGTGATGGAATGAAGGTGATGCTTCAGGAGAATCTGAGCCGAGGAGAAACAGCTTTTGACAGCCTGAGTGGTGATTTTGAGCTTAACGGCGGAAATTTTGTGGTTAATAATGCCTTGTTTAGCTCAGATAATGTTGATGTTGAGGCAACGGCAAAGGGAAATTTAGGAGAATGGATGGGAAATGCGTCATTTTTAGTGTCGTTTAAGAATGATCCATCGCTTGAAGGGTTGCGGTTCAGCCTTGATGGTACAATTAATGCTCCGTCGCTCGATGTCGATGTAAGCAAGTTAAATGAGGTATATGTACAAAGAGAAAAGAAAATTGCCGAGGAGGCAAAAGCTGTCGAAAATGCGAAAGTCGAAAAATATCGTGCGTTGATGGGACTGCAACAAGAATTTGTAGAAAAATCACGTATCAGTCTGTATGAAAAAATAATGCCTGAGTATAGGGATAACAGTGAAAAGGCAGAAAATAAGGATATTAAGGAAGAATATGAAAAATTGAATGAAAAAATCAAGGGAGTTAATTCAGAGATAAGGGATATTGTTTCGCAGAAAAATACACCGGTCGTTACTGATGATTTGATTGCAAAATTGCAAAAGCAAAATGAGGGTATTGCGGACAAGCTCAAAGTTATTGCCGCCGATCTTCGGGAGTTGCATTTAAAAGATGTAAATTTGAGAGTAAGTGATTATTACGGCAAAGTTGTTGATCGCGTTAAACAACAATCTGTTTTGTCATCAGATTATTCTGATGCTAAATTAGGCTTTGAGGAAAGGTTGTCGAAAATTACTACTCAGTATGCTATCGACAAAGATGTGAAAGCCAAAAATATAAGGCAAAAATTAGAAAGACTTATGTTCGAGGTGGAGAAGAACTATACTCAAGTCAGACGTGACAGTATAACAGCACAAGGCATACAGGATGCGGCTTTACTTGAAAATTATGCTTCTAATTTCAAAAGCGCATATGAGTTGATTGATAAAGATATGGATGAGATGAAAGACTTGATTGATGAATATAAGTCGCATATTGATGCCGAAATAAGATCTGAGGAAGCAAAATATTATAAAAAGCAAAAAGAAGAGGCAATAAAACAAAAAATCAGTGCAAATACGGGAAAGATAGCGACAGCAGGCGGTAAAACGGTTACATTTGAGCCCGATCTTGAGGATATTGAACGTATGGAAGAACTGATTAAGAAAGAAGGTCGCAGAGTCCTAGACTTTAGCGATGATAAGTAAATATATGGGATAATAAAAAAATAAGCTGTTAAAAAGTTTTTTATTTGCTATGCTGTTTCTCATAAAATATTGAATTTTTTATGAGGGTGATGTTATGTATAGAAAACCAGAAGTTTGTATTCTTCCTGTGGCAGGGTTGTCAACTCGTAATCTGCCGGCAACAAAAGTATTGCATAAAGGTTTTTTGACCTTAAACAGTGTTCCGATTATACAATATGCAGTTAATGCCTGCGCGGAGATTGGAATAAAGGAAATTGTTTTTATTTATAGTGATCAGTCATGCAAACACTTGTTTGAGGCGTATTATAAGCCATACCCTTGGCTTGAAAATCACTTGCGTGAGAAGAAAAAGTACGATTTATTGAAAACTGTTGAGGAAATTATTCCGGAAGGAATGAAATTTAGTTTTGCCGAGCAGAGTGAGCCCAAGGGCAATGGTCATGCAGTTTTGATGGCAAAAGATATTGTCGGAGATCGTGACTTTGTGGTTATGTGGCCAGATGATGTCTATATTAAAACACGTAATGAGGCCGGTATTCTGCGCCAACTTCTTGATGTATACGAACAAGAGGGTGGAATGGTAGAAAATATTATGGAATTTCCGAGAGAACAAATGGTTCGTTATGGTGCTTTGGTGGGCGCAGTGAGAGAAGGTCGCATTGTGCGTGCAAAAGGAAAAATTGAGAAGCCGGCACTTGAAGATGTGCCATCAAATTACGCAAGCATGGGGCCATATATTTTGCCAAATGAGATCATGGATATTTTGCCGGAAGTTAAAAAAGGTACAAATGGTGAAATTAATTTGGCTGATGCAATGGGACTAGCCGCACAAAGAGGTATGAAACTTACCGGTGTTTTGTGTGATGCCATGCGCTTGGATTGTGGTACTAATGCAGAATTGGCAAAGGCTAATTTGAAATTGTCACTGATGAAAAATCCGGATTTGCGGGCATATTGTCGTGATTTATTGGAGACGATGGAAGTTTAGACCAAAAAGTACTTGAAAAAAAATAAATATGGGTATAGAAGGGTCTTGTTCGGCGAACACCCCTGGAGGTTTGCCGGAGTTTTTAAATTAATTTTTTAAGGAATATTCAAATGGTAGATATTACATTTAATGCTGAAAAGCGCGAAAAAGCAGGTAAGGGGGCAGCTAGAGCATGTCGTCGTGAGGGACGTGTTCCTGCCGTTATTTATGGTAACAAGCAGGATCCGGTCATGATCAGCTTACATCCGGTTGAGCTCGAAAAGGCTTTGGATATGGTTGGTTTTTATGATGCCGATATTGAAGTTGTTGTCGATGGCAAAAAAGTTAAAGTTACTTGCCAAGATGTACAATTCCATCCGGTTTCTGACATGCCAATTCACGTTGACTTTCTTAGAAAATAGTCTGTAGAAAATGTTTCGGGGCGTTGAGGTTCTGAGCAGTTGTCTCGACATCACGCTCCGAAAAATTTTTAAATTCGGGGCGGTGAAATGTTTTTGATTGTCGGTTTAGGTAATCCCGGAGTTGAATATGCAGGTACTCGTCATAACGTTGGTTTTATGACGGTCGATGCTATCGCGGATAAATATGGTTTCGGACCGTGGCGCGACAAGTTTGACGGACTGATTGCCGAAGGTCGTATAGATGATGAAAAAGTTTATTTGCTAAAACCTCAGACATTTATGAATTTGTCCGGAAATTCGGTGGTTAAAGCGGCAATGTTCTATAAAATATTGCCTGATCACATTGTGGTCGTGCATGACGATATGGATCTCGATATCAATAAAATTAAGGCCAAGATCGGTGGCGGTTCAGGCGGACATAACGGGATTAAGAGCATAGATGCGCATATTACAAACGGGTATAATCGTGTGCGAATCGGTGTCGGACACCCTCAAGGTAACAATGGAGACGTGGTTAACCACGTGTTGTCGAGGTTTTCAAAAACAGAAGCAACTGCTCTGGAACAAAATATTGAAATTGTAACGAATAATATCGGTATTTTGCTTAAAGACGGGATCAATGCGTTTAGTAATAAAATAGGTATGCTGAAGGCTTAAGAGGAGAAAATTATGGGATTTAATTGCGGTATTGTCGGGTTGCCGAATGTAGGAAAATCAACTCTGTTTAATGCGTTGACACAAACAATAGCAGCGCAGGCGGCGAATTTTCCTTTTTGCACAATTGAGCCGAATACCGGTCGTGTTGCTGTGCCAGATGAACGCTTGGACAAGTTGGTAGAGTTGGTAAAACCCAAGAACGTTGTGCCGACACAATTGGAATTTGTTGATATTGCCGGTTTGGTAAAGGGGGCTTCAAGAGGCGAAGGGCTGGGCAATCAGTTTTTGGCCAATATCCGTGAGGTTGATGCAATAATTCATGTGTTACGCTGTTTTGAAGATGACAATATTACTCATGTTGAGGGCAGTGTTGATCCGATACGTGATGCCGAAATTGTAGAAACCGAGTTGATGATTGCTGATTTGGAATCGTTGGAAAAACGCTATGACCAAACGGTTAAAAAAGCTCGCGGCGGAGATAAAGAATCAATTGTTCGTCAGGCAGTTATGGAGCCGATTATCAAGGCGTTGAAATCAGGTAAGCCGGCAAGAACGGCTGCTCCCGATGACAGCAATAAAGATGCAGTCAAAGAGTATAAAATGTTGCAACTTTTGACATCTAAACCGGTTTTGTATGTTTGCAATGTTGATGAAAATTCGGCAGCAACCGGTAATAAATTTTCAGAAGCTGTAGAGAAAAAAGCTGCAAGCGAAGGAGCTAAAGCAGTGATTATTTCTGCCGCAATCGAATCTGAAGTTGCACAGTTGGATAACAAGGAAGAACAACAAGAATTTTTGGAAACTCTGGGGCTGAAAGAAACCGGATTGGCAAGAATTATCAAAGCCGGTTATGAGTTGCTCGGTTTACAAACGTATTTTACCGCTGGTCCGAAAGAGGTTAGAGCATGGACTTTTGTGAAAGGGTCTAAGGCTCCGCAATGTGCCGGAATTATACACTCGGATTTTGAAAGAGGTTTTATTCGAGCCGAGACCATTGCTTATGATGATTATGTCAACTTGGGCGGAGAACAGGCTTGTAAAGAGGCCGGAAAAATGCGTTCCGAGGGCAAGGATTATGTGGTGCAGGACGGAGATTTGATGAATTTCTTGTTCAATGTGTAATGAAAAGCGGAGACTTAAAAGTCTCCGTTTTTTATTGCGATGGAAACTTGACTTTGCGGTTTGTGACTTCCTATATAGATAATAGGAGATGATAACCATGAATTTAGAAAAATTTACTACTCGTTCGCAAGAAATTATAAAATCAGCTTATGATACAGCAGTAGCCGGCAAACGTCAGTATGTTACGGCGTTGGAAGTGTTGCAGGCAATTTTGGCAACGCATGATGGTGTAATTGATAAGTTGATTGTTGATGCCGGAGGCAACCTTGAAAATTTGCGTAAAGGTGTTGAAAGTGAGATAGCTAAAATTGCACAGGTGTCGGGCAATGTGCAAACGGTTGTGTCGCAAGATTTTAATGAAGTTATGGTGGCGGCAGAGCAAATTGCCGCAAAGGCTAACGATAAATTTGTTACAGTTGAAAGATTGTTGCAGGCGCTGGTAATGACAGCCGGCAATAAGGCTTGTGAAGTTTTGAAATCGAGCGGTGTCAGTGCGCAAAAATTAAATACGGCAATTGCTAACTATCGCCAAGGGCGATTGGCTGACAGCGAGAGTGCAGAAGACAATTTTGAAGCATTGAAAAAATATGCAATAGATATTACGGCAAAGGCTAAAGAAGGAAAGCTTGATCCGGTTATCGGACGTGATGCAGAGATCAGAAGAACAATTCAAGTGTTGTCACGACGTACCAAGAATAATCCGGTTTTAATCGGTGAGCCCGGCGTCGGCAAAACAGCTATTGTTGAAGGATTGGCAATGCGTATTGTTAATAACGATGTGCCGGAAAGTCTGAAAGGCAAAAGACTGTTGGCTTTGGACATGGGAGCTCTGATTGCCGGAGCAAAATTCAGAGGCGAATTTGAAGAGCGTTTGAAGGCGGTGTTGAAAGATGTAGAAGCAGCCGAAGGAAATATAATATTATTCATTGATGAAATGCACACTATTGTCGGAGCAGGTGCTAATGAAGGCTCAATGGATGCCTCTAATTTATTAAAGCCGGCATTGGCACGCGGTGAGCTGCATTGTCTGGGTGCGACGACGTTGGCAGAGTATAAGAAATATGTTGAAAAAGATGCCGCTTTGGCAAGACGTTTTCAACCGGTATTTGTGGCTGAGCCGGGGATTGAGGAGAGTATCTCTATTTTACGTGGAATTAAGGAAAAGTTTGAGCTACACCATGGGGTGAGAATTTCTGATAGTGCATTGATTGCGGCGGTTACGCTTTCAAACAGATATATAAGCGATCGATTTTTGCCGGATAAAGCGATTGATTTGATGGATGAAGCGGCAAGCTCGCTACGTATGGCAATTGATTCAAAACCGGAAGAACTTGATGGTCTTGATCGTAAGATTTTGCAACTCAAAATCGAGCGTGAAGCGTTGAAAAAAGAAAAAGACGATAATTCTCAAAAACGTTTGACTGAGATTGAAAAAGAGATTGCCGATGAAGAAGAAAAGGCAAATGTGCTTTCGGCAAAATGGAATGCCGGTAAGCAGGCGTTGGCAGATTTGACCGAGGTTAAAGAGAAACTGGATAGAGCCAGAAATGAAGTAATTATTGCGCAACGCAACGGACAATTTGAAAAGGCAGGACAGTTGCAATATGGCGAAATTCCACAGCTGGAGAAAAAACTCCATGAATTGGAAGAAGTGGCCAAACAGCAAAAGGGAGATAGTGAACACGTGGTTACCGATGCGGCAATTGCCGAGGTGGTTTCAAAGTGGACGGGAATTCCGGTTGATAAAATGCTGGAAGGCGAAAAAGATAAACTGCTGAAGATGGAAGAATTTTTGGCTCAAAGAGTGGTCGGGCAAAAAGAAGCCATTAGTGCAGTAGCTAATGCAGTCCGCCGTTCACGTGCAGGTATCAGCGATCATAAGCAACCGATTGGTTCATTTTTGTTTTTGGGGCCGACGGGTGTGGGCAAGACAGAGTTGAGCAAAGCTTTGGCAGAGTTTTTGTTTAATGATGAAAACGCAATGTTTCGTGTTGATATGTCAGAATATATGGAAAAGCATGCGGTTGCTCGTTTAATCGGTTCTCCTCCGGGATATGTCGGATATGAGGAAGGCGGTGCGTTGACCGAATCTGTAAGGCGCAGACCATATCAGGTTATTTTGTTTGATGAGGTGGAAAAGGCACACCCCGATGTGTTCAATATTTTATTGCAAGTCCTTGATGACGGGCGTTTGACTGACAGCAAGGGTAGAACGGTAGATTTTAAGAATACAATCATCATCATGACTTCTAATTTGGGTTCGGATATTTTAATGCGTGGCGGCTCCAAAGATGAAGTTATGGAAGTGGTAAAGGCATCTTTCAGACCGGAGTTTATTAACCGTATTGATGAAATAAGTATGTTTGATAAGCTGAGTAAAGATGATATTGAGCAAATTGCCAAAATTCAGTTGCACAATATTGAGAAGCGATTGGAAGAGAAAAATATTAAACTGCATTTCAGCAATGAAGCCATTACGTGGATCAGCAATAATGGTTATGATGAGAACTTCGGCGCTCGTCCGTTGAAGCGTTTGTTGAAGACGCAAGTCGAAAATAAATTGGCGTTAAAGATTTTGAACAATGAAATCGGCGATAATGATACAGCTGAAATTGTGGTTAAAAATAATGCTCTGGAGATAGAAAAAGTTGATTGATAAAGATTTGTATGACAAGGCAATGAAAATTGCCGAGACGTTTGATGTCAGTTCAAATGCTGATTGTGTCGTGTTGTATTCAATCAGCTTTTTGCCGACTAAAGAAAATAAAGATGCGGCATTTGAATATATAAAAAATAATCCGTCAGCAATGATGATTGACCAAACTCCGTGTGGAAGTGCGTTGAATGAGTTGTTCGGCGATGGTGACGGATTTGATGAGCAGGATAAGTTGAAAGTTGCAGAAATTTGGGCTGTGGCTTCAAAGCGTTTTATTGCTCAAGCGAGCGGAAATATATCGGCATTTGTTAAGCACGCCGATCCGCGGAGCGTTTTTCGTAGCGTCGAATTACCGGCAATTATGAGAAATCCGGCAATAAAAACGATAAACGGGGTTGATAAAAATCAGTTTACTTGTTCAGACTGATTGGTCTGTTCTTGAGCCAATTTTTCAGACTTTTTAGCATTAGCCATCATGTTTTTGAGTGTACCATTAATTTTGTTGACTTGATGCTTAAAGTTAGCCAGATTTTTGCCTGAGAGGTTGTTATTGGCAGTAGCCTTGATGGTTAGCGGATTGACACGTTGTCCTTTACGAATTACTTCATAGTGCAAGTGAGGACCGGTAGAGCGTCCGGTTGAGCCGACATAACCTATAATTTGTCCCTGTTTGACACGAACTCCATTGCGAATGCCTCGAGCATAGCCATTTAGGTGGCCGTATGCGGTAGAATATTCACCATTATGTTTGATGCGGATGTAGTTACCGTAGCCATTGCGATATTGTGCAACCTCAACGATGCCGTTGCCGGCAGCGTAGACCAATGAGCCTTTGGGTGCAGGGTAGTCAACTCCCCAGTGAGTGCGAATATCCTTGTATATCGGGTGACGGCGACGACCGAAATATGATGAAATTCGGCTCGATTGATGGGCCATTGGGCGGCGACTAAGCAGATTTTTCTTAATTGTTGCACCTTTGGAGTTGTAGTAATCTACCATACCACTCGCATCTTTAAAACGATAAAGTTCCCTTTTGTTTTTGCCGGTAGTCAGTGAGGCGTAAACGATGTTGCCGTTCTTGACAATGATGCCATCAGGTGTGAGATAGTTTTTATACATAATCTCGTAGCTGTCACCTTTTTTGATATCACGACGAAAATCAACGCCAGGCGAGAAAATGTGGATAAAATTGGCAATTATGCGGCTTGGTACACCGTCTTTATTCATCGATGTTGATAAAATGCCGTTAATTGTTCCGTGGACGGTTTTGATTTCTTCAATCAGTTCATCTTTATCAATCTGAGCTGAATAAGAACCGTTGTCGTTGCGGGCAACATTCAGGTGTTGTCCGGTACGCAATGTTGAAGTAAGGGATTTTATAAGATAAGATCCGTCAATGGTGGCGGTTTCAATCTCAATTTTCTGCCCGACACGCAGGTCACGCGGGTTAAATACTTTACGAATGGATACAAATACGTCGTTTGCGTGTTTATATTCAACCCCCATTTCAGTCAAAATGCTTAATAATGTATCGCCGGATTTAACGTCAATGGTGTATTTGCCATCATGAGGAACAGGAGTTCTTTCTTCTTCTTCAGCGATGATAGTTTCTTCTTCAAAGCCATCTTCTTCAACACTGGTTTGAAGCGCGGTGATTGAGGTATCGTGCGGAACAGAGGCTTTGACTGAGCCGTTTTTTGAAATTACAAATATAAGAGCTAAAGCCACAGCAAATGTAGAGCAAAATGTTACCCAACATTGCTTGGTTTTAATCGAGGGATAAATTTGTTGTATAAAATCTTTAAACAAAACAATACCTTTGCTACTTACAAATTATTTCAGCACTACTCTAGCATGACAGTAAAAAAATGCCAAATAAAAATTCATGATATCCTATACTTTTATTTTTTTAATATTTTATGAAAAAAATGCTTGCAAATGAAAAAAATGTTAGTTATAAGGTATAACGAATTCGCTGGGGGTGTAGCTCAGTTGGTTAGAGCGCCTGCCTGTCACGCAGGAGGTCGCGAGTTCGAGCCTCGTCACTCCCGCCATTAAAAAGTCCGCCTGAAAGGCGGATTTTTTAATTGTTCGGAGTGCCAAATTGCCGTTTTTAGCGGCAATTTGTAACGAGGCTATACAATGGCATCTAGTTTCGCGGTGGCTCTTCTCAGAGCCTTGCTCAACAAGATGTTCCGTTGGTCTTGCAGACAAAAACAAGCTTTAGTAGCTTGTTTTTTACTTAGCGACCGTCACTCCCGCCATTAAAAATCCGCCGAAGAGGCGGATTTTTTGTTGCTCGGAGTGCCAAATTGCCGTTTTTTGCGGCAATTTGTAACGAGGCTATACAACGGCATCTAATTTCGCTGTGGCTCTTGTCAGAGCCTTGCTCAACAAGATGTTCCGTTGGTCTTGCAGACAAAAACAAGCTTTAGTGGCTTGTTTTTACTTAGCGACCGTCACTCCCGCCATTAAAAAGTCCGCCTGAAAGGCGGATTTTTTATTGTGCAGAGTGCCAAATTGCCGTTTGATGTATTAATTTGTAAAAATTTGTTGCAGAAATACTATGCAATTACAACAGATCAATAAGCCTATAATGTATCCAATATCAGCGATAATGCTGGTTTTATAGTCTGTTTTTTTGTTTTGTTTTTTGCAAAATAAGCCAATTATTGATATGATGGCAAAAATAATAGTGCACATTATACTTCCAACTGCTAAGCTATAACAAAACCAAGTGATGGTAAATATGGTAATATATATAATTATGTCGGATGCGATGCTATTGTTTATTTCCGTTTTTTTGCACTGTTTGCTTTGAAATATACTGAATATTGATAAGGAAGTGAAAGTGATGAAAAATGAACCACATGATATAAGGAAGAAAAAAACAATTGCAGTTTGGAGAAAGACGCTTAAACACACTGTTACAAGAATGTATAATACTGTGATTTTCCAGCAGAGTTTATAAGCTGGAGTTTTACGATAGTTTTCGAACAAGTGCATGGTTAACAGATCCTTAGGTGTGTTAGTGTTTGAGTATCTCATTCATTTTTGCGGCATCAGTTTGTTGTTTGCAGAATTGAGTGGCAACATCATTCAGGGTGATAAAACCTTGTGTGGTTGCACCCATGGTCGAAAAATCGTGTCCGCAATCTTCTTTTTTGGTGGCGTTTTGGCTTCTTTTTACGCCGTCTTGTATAGCTCGTACAGAAACAAGGTTTTGGTCGCCGTCGCTTCGATTATATGTATAGAGGTAATCTGTGCCATCTTCGTCGTGACCGGAAGTTACTGTAAGAACGAGAAGTTTGGTGTTAACATCTCCGCCGTTATTAAGAGCAATTTGTGTAAGCTCGGAACGGCAAGCATGTACTGTGCCGGCAAGAACGAGATTTTTATCTTTTGTCGGCAGTTCTTTGTACCATGTGGTGAATTGTTGAGGATTTTTGAAATGTTCGGATAGAACGGCGGCATCGTGCAAATCCTCATCTTGAGCAAAAACGTTGGTTGAAACGATTGAAAATGCGATCAAGAAAAATAAATATAGTTTTTTCATGTAGAGCCTCCTAAATTTAGTTATAGATCAAAAGCTTTTTTGAGTTTAAATTTGTTGGTAATGTTATCTATGAAAAGAATCTACTGGATCTGGATCATTTTCATGTATTTTCATGTATTCTTGTTTTTTGAGTAGTTGTTGATATACCTCAATTTCCCAATCTTTAAGATCTTTTTCTTTTAGTTTTTGCCGTATACTTGCCTCTTTTTGCGCGTTGTATCCGAATATTACATGACTGCCATTTATTATTTTCTTATATGTTCGTATTCGTTGTACGTCATCAGTTTCAGTGGCTCCGTATTGTTTTAATAGCGGAATTATATCTTGTGACCAAAAATATTGTTCGGCGTAAGTTAGAGCGGTATCAATGTCCTCAATATCCCCGTTATCATCTCTAATTATAACAACTTTATTTAGGTCAATACCAAGGTCTAAAATATTTTTTAGACATTTTCTATTATCTGTGTGATACATACGGAAAAATAAGGCTTCTCCGTAGATATTTATGTAAGGATCTATTCCTTTGTTAATAAGCTCAACGATGGTAGCACAATCATTTTCATCAATAGCTTGGCTTAACGTTGGTATAGTAGTTTTGTCGTCAGGTGAGAATTTTCGCATACCATATGGACTAAGTTTACAAATTTTATAAGCACAATCATCAAAGGCAGTTTTACCATCTTTATCTTTAATACTTGTGTCTGCACCGTGATTTAATAAATATTTTATTGCTTCAATGTCTTTATTGCTCGGTTTAGGAGTGTTTGTTACATGAAATAATGCGGTGCGTCCATATTTGTCTTGATGATTTATGTCTGCACCATGATTTAATAAATATTTTATTGCTTCAATATCTTCATCGTTTAGATTATGAATATAAATGTTTGTTACATGAAATAGTGCAGTGCGTCCATCTTCGTTTTGATAATTTACGTCAACTCCATTATCTACCAGTTCTTGCAGTAAAGTATATTTATGTTGTTCAGCAGCGGCCAATATTCCTTCTTTTGCGGCTATTGTACTATAGTCCGGGTGTAAATTTAGTTGTTCTAATTTGGTGTTAAGTCGATTGTCTTCTTCTAGGCGATCTTTTATCCAAGCGGCATCAAAATCGTCAGTATAAAGGTCAATATCGGCTTCAGGTGTATGTAGATACTTAATTCTTAAGCGACCTTTTATATAGGCGTCGGTTTCGGCTTCAGGTGTGAGTTTGTGATTTTGCAGATACGCTATAACATAATCCCATATTGCTTCAGTTTCGGCATTGGGGTGAAATGTATCGTATTTATCTATCATGCGTGAAAGGGCAAAGGTCTTGCTGAAATCCGCGCCATTTTGCAATAAAAGTTCTATCATTTTGATATTTTTTTGCTCAATCGCTTCTGATAAGGGAGAAACATGTAAATAGTTGGTTTCGTTTATATCTGAGCCATTTGATTTTAAAAGTTGCAACATTTTCGCTTTTGTATCTGTAGTTGGGCAAAATTTTATGCTAGCAGAGATTAATGACATCAATCCGGGAGTTTCGCTTGACATGTGAGAAAATGTGTGTCCGCAACTTTCTTCTTTTACGGCTTGCGCCGATTTTTCCATACCGGCGGCTATTACTTCCATCATGAAATCATCAATATCACCAGAACTGTATGCGTAAATGTATGCTGAGGAATGATCATCGTGGCCGGAGGTAATATTTATGACCGATATTTTTGTGTTGATATTGCCCCCCTCTGCCAAGGCGGTTTTGGTCAAGTCAGGCTTACAGGTGTATATTGTACCTGCTAAAACGAGATCTTTATTTTCTTGGTTGAGTCCTTTGTACCATGTGGTGAATTGTTGAGGACTTTTGAAATGTTCGGATAGAACGGCGGCATCGTGCAAATCCTCATCTTGAGCAAAAGCGTTGATTGAAACGAGCGAAAATGCAATCAAGGAAAATAAATATAGTTTTTTCATGGCAAAATTCCTTAAAGTTGGTTATAAATCAAAAGCTTTTTTAAGCTTAAATTTATTGGTAAGATCCCAGCCCATAACAAGTTGATTGTTGAAAATAATTACAGGTGTACCAATGCGGGTTTCATGAAAATTATATTTTTTGAGATAAGATTGCAGAATCTCAAAATTTTGGTCGTTGTGGCTGACGTCAATTTGTTTTATGCGCAATGACGGATTCTTTTGTAAAAGGCTGTTGTTAATGAAGTCAACTGCTTTTTCACAATGAGGACAACCTTGTTGTGTGAAAATGATAATATCATTGTCGATTTCCATATTTTGTTCTTTATGACATGCGCAAAGCATAAAGACTAAGGCAGTAAAGGCGTAGGCAATTTTTTTCATGAAAGCTCCTAAAATATATGCATATACAACTGTGAAACTAAATAAAATTTGATAATTTTTAATTAATTTTTTATTTTTTTTGCTTACTTTTTATATCGGAGGCTGATTATGGCAAAAATAGTGCAGAAATTATCATCAATTGTTGCAAAAACAAAACGAGTTTTCAGGCATCGTAAAATTACGATGAATGAAACCTCGGCCAAACGGCTACAAAGAATGATTTTTGAGGCGCGCACTGCTAAAAAGAACGGGGATTGCACTCCGACCTATATCGGTGTGGCGCAACAGATGAACAGTCCGTATGAGCAGGTTTTTAGCGTGGCTGTTTATAATTTGGTAAAAATTGCAAATAATTCTCCACGCTACAAGAGGGAAATTGTTGATTTGCTGACAGAATACATAAATGCTGAAAAAGTTGTTCCGGCGCGTCGAGAATATGTTGCAAAAAAAATATCTGAAATAAAGTAAAAAAATCCTCTTTCAACAGAAAGAGGATTTTTTGCAATTTGTTGAAAATTAGAAGCTCTTGCCATCAAGAGTATATTTTTCAATCTTAGCGTCTTTTGAAAGGTTGGCCATAACATTCTTGAGAGCGTTTCCGGCCAAAGCACCTTTAAGCTGTGGTTCGGCATCTTTATAAGATAGCGGTTTGCTGTCGCGAACGTCATCAACCATAATGATATGGTAACCGAACTGAGTTTTAATCGGTTTTTGAGAGAATTGGCCTTTTTTGAGTGCAAATGCGGCATTTCCAAAGTCAGGAACCATCATGTCTTTGGTGAAATATCCGAGGTCAATCTTCCTTTCTTTTGAGTATTTGCGAGCCAAGTCATCAAATTTTTCGCCTTTTTTGATGCGTTCGATTACGTCGTTGGCGATAGTTTCATTTTCTACCAAAATATGGCGAGCTTTCATTTCTTTTTCAGATACGAAATTTGTTTTGTATTGGTTATACAAGTTTTTAAGATCATTATCAGAAATGGCTTTATCAAGTTCCTGTTTCAAATAAATTTTTCCGGCGATATCGTTCCCGGCGGCTTGTAATTGTGTTTTGTATTCTTCGGTGTTTCTGACGCCAGATTTGTCGGCTGATTGTTGTACCAGTTTGCTTCCAACCCAAGCTAACAAGGCTTTTTGATAAAAATCGTCCCATTTTTCCTGATTATGAATTCTGGGTGTATTGTCGTAAATTTTTCTAATTTCAGCAACGGTAATTTTTTCGCCGTTGACGACACCGGCAACGCCGTTGTTGCCTTCTGCACGTGCGTTGAGCGGGTTGAAAAGGGCTAAAGACAGAGCAATAGCTGCAACATATTTGGTTTTCATTAATATTCCTCCAAAAAAGTAAAACTAAGATAGTTTATAGTCCAAAATTAAAAAAATCCAAGAAAAATATTTGCCTAAGGTTTATAACTTGGGGCAAACTATTGACTTTATATATTATAAACATTAAATGTAAGGTTGACTTTAAATATTACAAAGGTGGAATTTGTCTATGATTGGTAAGATTGCAAAGGCGTTTTTTGGCAGTGCCAATGACCGTTTTATAAAAAAACAATATAAGATAGTAAATAAAATTAATTCATTGGAACCATCTATGGAAGCTTTGAGCGATGAGGAATTGCGCAACAAAACCGTAGAATTTCGCGACAGGCTTAAGTTGGGCGAAACACTTGACGATTTGCTGCCAGAGGCTTTTGCTGTTGTGCGCGAAGCTGCTAAAAGAACTTTGGGACAAAGGCACTATGATGTACAATTGATTGGCGGTCTTGTGTTGCATAAAGGCATGATTGCAGAGATGAAAACCGGTGAGGGTAAAACCTTGGTGGCAACGTTGGCTGCCTATTTGGAAGCTTTGCCGGGGACCGGTGTTCATATTGTTACGGTCAATGACTATTTGGCAAAACGTGATGCTGAGTGGATGGGGCAAGTTTATCGCTTTTTGGGGTTGACGGTCGATTATATAGTACATGAAAAAAATGATGATGAACGTCGTGCTGCCTATGCTTGCGATATTATATACGGCACTAATAATGAACTCGGATTCGATTATTTGCGCGACAATATGAAATTCAGTCTTAATGAAATGGTACAAAGACCGTTTAATTTTGCAATCGTCGATGAGGTGGATTCGATTTTGATTGATGAAGCCAGAACTCCTTTGATTATTTCGGGTGCGGCTGAGGATTCGTCAGAAAAATATGTGGCTGTTAACAGTATTATTCCGAGTTTGGTCGAGAGTGATTATGAAAAAGATGAAAAAGCCAAAAGCGTGGTTTTGACCGAGAGTGGCATGGAGCATGTGGAAAAATTGCTCAAGGAAAACGGCTTGATTAAAGAAGGCGGGTTATATGACGTTGGGAACGTGTCATTGGTTCAACATGTTAACAATGCACTGCGTGCACACAAAATGCAGACACGTGATGTCGACTATATTGTAAAAGACGGCAAAGTTGTGATTATTGACGAATTTACCGGTCGTATGATGGAAGGACGCCGTTATTCTGACGGTTTACACCAAGCTATTGAGGCAAAAGAGGGCGTTAAAATTCAGTCAGAAAACCAGACTTTGGCCTCAATTACATTCCAAAATTATTTCCGTTTGTATCCGAAGTTGTCGGGTATGACCGGTACGGCTATGACCGAAGAAGCGGAGTTTGTTGATATTTATGGATTGTCATGCATTGAAATTCCGACGAATCGTCCGGTTAAGCGTGAAGACTTGCATGATGAAATTTATATGACTGCGGCTGAAAAATATGATGCAATCATTAAAACAATTTTAGAGTGCCATGAAAAAGGACAACCGGTTTTGGTCGGTACAACTTCAATCGAAAAATCAGAGTTGGTTGCTGACTTGTTGAGCAAACAAAGCAAGGTTAAGTTTGAGGTTTTGAATGCACGTCACCATGAGCGTGAAGCGGCAATCGTCGCTCAGGCCGGCGTTTCGGGAGCAATTACAATTGCAACCAATATGGCCGGTCGCGGTACGGATATTCAGCTCGGCGGTAACTTGGATATGCGCCTGAAAAATATGCTTAAGGGTGATGAAACCAAAGAACAGATTGATGAGCTGAAAGCAAAACTCAAAAAAGAAATTGAAGAAGATAAGGCAAAAGTTATTGCAGCAGGCGGTTTGTTTATTTTGGGAACAGAGCGCCACGAAAGCCGCCGTATTGATAACCAATTGCGCGGTCGTTCGGGACGTCAGGGTGATCCTGGAACTTCAAAATTCTTCTTGTCGATGGAAGATGATTTGATGCGCATTTTCGGCTCGGAAAGAATGTCGGCCATGCTTACAAAAATGGGAATGCCGAAGGGAGAGCCTTTGGTTCACCCATGGATAAGTAAAGCTCTTGAAAAAGCTCAACAAAAAGTAGAAGAGCGGAACTTCGATATTCGTAAAAACTTGCTTAAGTATGATAATGTGATGAACGACCAACGTAAGGTTATTTATGAACAACGTCGCGAGCTGATGTTGGCAGATGATGTAAGCGATACGGTTCGTGATATGCGTGCTGAATATTTGGGTGACGTTATATCGACATATGTTATACCGGGGACTGCTGCTACCGAATGGCGTGTTGCAGAGTTGCAACAAGAAGTTGCACGTATTACCGGTTTTATGTTGCCGATTGATGAATGGAGCAAAGAAGCTGAGATTGATAGTGATGTTATAGAGCAACGAATCGTTGATGCAACCGAAAAAATGCTTCAAGAAAAGAATGCCGGTTTGCCGGAAGATGTTGTACGCATGGTTGAGAAAAACATTTTGTTACAGGTGTTGGACCAATTATGGAAAGAGCATATCGCAAGTTTGGATTATATGCGCTACACAATTGTTTTGCGTGCATACGGGCAAAAAGATCCGTTGAACGAGTATAAGAAAGAAGCTTTCAATATGTTCTCGGATATGTTGGATATGTTAAGAGAGCGTGTAACTTTCATTACATATCGTGTCCAAATTCAGCCGCAAAATGCTGATGATTTGCAGTTGCGCAGTGCTCCGACCAGAATGCAGGAAGTACATGAAACACCGCAGAATCTGTTGGGTGGCAATCGTCCGGAATCACAGCCGGAAAAAGCAGTGCCGTTTAAGTATGTTAAGACTGAAATTGACCCGAATGATCCGACTACTTGGGGCAAGGTTTCGCGCAACGATCCGTGCCCATGCGGAAGTGGTCAGAAGTATAAGCATTGTCACGGAAAAATTGCCGTTTAATGTTAAAGCCGTCCATTAGGGCGGCTTTTTTATTTGTTTTTTTACTTGACTCTGGTGATTAATCTGTTATGTTGAGCGCAGTTTCAATGATTTTTCATTGTGAGTTTTTGTTTTTAACCACTCTACGGAGTGCCGCCAGTCAGCGAGGGTTCGCACACTGGCGTGCAATAATTTGTATAGGTTTGTATGTTCGAAAATTTGACAGATAAACTGGGTAGCGTGTTTGCCAAAATAACCTCAAGAGGTGTCTTGAATGAAAAGGACATCGATGAGGCTATGCGTGAAATTCGCATTGCTTTGCTGGAAGCAGATGTCGCGCTTCCGGTGGTCAAGGATTTTATTGCCAAAGTTAAAGAACAGGCATTGGGTGAAAAAGTTATTCGCTCAATTCAGCCGGGACAAATGGTGGTTAAAATTGTTCATGATGAGTTGGTCAAAGTTTTGGGCTCTGATGAAAGCGCGCTGAACTTTAATGTGGTGCCGCCGGCAGTTATTCTGATGGCCGGTTTACAAGGTTCGGGAAAAACCACTACTTCAGCAAAACTAGCTAAGATGCTGGGTAAAAAGCGCAAAGTTCTTTTGGCGTCGTTAGACGTTTATCGTCCGGCTGCGCAGGAACAGTTGGCTCAGTTGGCAGAGCAAATCGGCGGAAGTTCTTTGCCGATTGTCGAAGGACAGAAACCTTGCGATATCACCAAACGTGCATTAGATGTTGCCAAAAAAGGCGGATATGATGTGCTGATTTTGGACTCAGCTGGGCGTTTGCATATTGATGATGAGCTGATGAATGAACTGGTTGAGGTTAAAAAAATTGCCAATCCGGCTGAAATTTTGCTGGTAGCTGATGCCATGATGGGGCAAGATGCTTGCAATGTGGCGAAGGAGTTTAATGAAAAACTCGGAGTTACGGGTATCGTTCTGACCAGAATTGACGGTTCTTCCCGTGCGGGTGCGGCGTTGTCGATGCGTATGGTGGCACAAGTTCCGGTCAAGTTTTTGGGAACAGGCGAAAAAATTGATGAGTTCGAAGAGTTCCATCCCGATCGTATTGCCGGACGTATTCTCGGGCAGGGCGACGTAGTCAGTTTGGTTGAAAATGCAATTGAAAAAATTGATCGTGAAGAAGCCGATAAAGTTGCACAACAAATGATGAAAGGCAAGTTTGATCTTGATGATTTGTTGAGCCAGTTGAGGCAAATTCAAAAACTGGGCAGTTTGGGGGGAATAATGTCGATGATCCCGGGGTTGTCTAAGTTTAAGAATCAAATAGAAAGTGCCGGTATCGGCGATAATCTTATCAAAAAGCAAGAGGCAATTATTCTTTCAATGACAAAGCTGGAAAGAAAATCACCGGATATGATAAAAGCCTCACGTAAAAAGAGAATCGCAGCCGGTGCAGGTGTGGAAGTTCATGAGGTCAATAAGCTCTTAAAACAATATGAGCAGATGGCCGATATGATGAAAAAATTCGGCAAAGGCGGCTTGGGCAGCATGATGTCGATGATGAAAAAATTTCCAATGGATAAATTATCCGGCGGAATGGGTAACAGGTTTCCGTTTTAAGCCATTAGGGCGGAAGTCGTTTTTTTAATTTAATTTAGAAAGGAATATAAAATGGCAGTTCGTATCAGATTATCTCGCGGTGGTTCTAAAAAACGCCCGTTCTATCGTATTGTGGCAGCTGATTCAAGGGCTCCTCGCGATGGTAGATTTATTGAAAAACTTGGAACATACAATCCGTTGTTGCCTCAAGATCATGAGCAAAGATTGGTTGTTAATGCCGAGAGAGTTAAATATTGGTTGGGTATCGGTGCTTTGCCAACAGAAAGATTGGCTAAGTTGTTCTCTAACCTCGGTTTGACCAAAGCTCCGGCTATGCGTGAACAGCCGAAAAAGTCTGCTCCTAAAGCTAAAGCTGTTGAGAGAATGAAAGCTAAAGAAGAAGCTGCTAAGGCTGCTGCCGAGGCCGCATCTGCAGCCAGTGAAGGTAGTGCAGAATAATTAAACTGAAAGGTTTTTCAGATGCAGGATCGTTCTAAAATTTGTCTGGGTGCCATTGTCGGTGTTCACGGAATCAGAGGTGAGGTAAAAGTAAAGAGTTTTACCGAACAAGATAAAAATATCGACAAATACGGTGTGCTGACTGACCAAAACGGACGATCTCTGGAAATAAAAGTAGTCGGCCATTCGAAAGAATTGCTGCGGGTTAAAATTAAGGGAGTTGATGACAGAAATCTTGCACAGACGTTTATCGGTACTCAATTGTTTGCTGATCGTGACGTGCTTCCACCTCTTACCAATAGCGAAGAGTTTTACCAGGCAGATTTAATCGGTCTAGACGTTCGCGAAGCTGCTTCGGGTAATGTGGCAGGCAAGATTGTCGGAATTTATAACTTTGGTGCGGGCGATATTCTGGAAATCAAAGTTAAACAGAGCGGAAAGCTCGAAATGATTCCGTTTAACCATGCATATGTGCCGACGGTCAATATCAAAGATGGTTATATTATTGTAAATTCTGTTTCAATGCAGTTTGAACCCGATGATGGAGAAGAAGGTGCTGAAGGCTAAGATCTTTACCATCTTTCCGGAGATTTTTCCGGGCTTTTTAGGGTATTCGTTGACCGGAAAGGCTCTTGATGAGGGAGTTTGGACAATTGAGACAGTAAATATCAGGGACTATGCAACAGATAAGCACGGTTCGGTTGATGACACTCCTTGTGGTGGCGGAGCCGGAATGGTTATGCGACCGGATATTTTGGGGGCGGCTATCAAAGCCAATTATTCCAAAGGGAGAATTTTGGCTATGAGCCCGAAAGGAAAACCGCTTACTCAAGATATGGTAAAACAGCTGGCGCAAGAAGAAGAAATCGCAATTGTTTGCGGTCGCTTTGAGGGAATAGACGAGAGAGTTATTGAAGCTTATAATATAGAAGAAGTGAGCATCGGTGACTACGTTTTGACCGGAGGCGAGCAGGCAGCGCAGATTTTGCTTGATGCGGTTGTACGTTTGTTGCCCGGAGTGTTGGGAAATTCGGAATCAACGTTGTCAGAAAGTTTTGAAGACAACCTGTTGGAGTATCCGCAATATACAAGACCGACCGAATGGGAAGGACGCAAAGTTCCTGAAGTACTGCTCGGAGGACATCATAAAAAAATTGATGACTGGCGCAGAGAACAAGCAATAAAAACCACTCAGGATAGAAGACCGGACTTGTGGAAAAAATATCTTGACTCTAAAAGGGTTTAAGCATAAAAGATAACAAACATTTTAAGAAAAGGTAACAGTTATGAACATTTTGAAAGAAGTTGAAAAAGAGCAAATTGCAAAGCTCAGCGAAGGAAAGAATTTTCCTGAGTTTAAGGCAGGCGATACTCTGAAAGTTCACACCAAAGTTAAGGAAGGTGATAGAGAACGTATTCAGGTTTATGAAGGCGTTTGTATTGCTCGCAAAAATGACGGTTTGAATTCTTCATTTACCGTTCGTAAGATCTCTTTTGGCGAGGGTGTAGAGCGTGTATTTCCGTTGTATTCTCCAAATATTGCGAAGATTGAGGTTTCTCGTATCGGTAAAGTACGTCGTGCTAAGTTATATTTCTTGCGTGCTTTGCGCGGTCGTTCGGCTCGTATTGCCGACGATTTGTCAGCATCCGCAAAAGCTAAAGATGCAGAGTAGTTTTTAGCAATATTATAGAACAGCCACTTTGATATTGAAGTGGCTGTTTTTTTATATATTTTACAAAAATTTAACGTCTTGATGCTTGTTGGCAATTTGTTTTTATGGTATACTGATAGCATAAGGTCGGTATGGAGGCAAAAATGGGCGTTGTAGATAAAGGTGGGCAATCTTCTTTGACGGCAGAAGAACGTAAACGTTTGGTAGAAGAGATTGCTAATTGTGAGACAGCAAGTTGCATTGAAAGACAACGTGCGGTACTGACACATGCGGTTAAAGATATTCAGCAACATACAAAAGGAAAGTCGTCAATAGAACGTAAGAGATACGCGTGTAGAGTTCACTGTCAAGAAACCGGACTTACCGGTGATAATTACTGTGTTGCTATTCAATTTTCAAGTTTATATAAAGCAGGAAAGGATTGTATTCCAGGTAATGATAATCCATTGTGTCTTAAAACAGTAGATAATCGCAAAAAGAGCCCTATGTGCAAAGTTGATTCGGTTGGATGTTCTGCCAGTGTTAGTACAAAGTGTTCAATGGCGTATTATGCCAGTGGCGGGTATGTGGAAAATTCTACATGTAATAACAATGGCAAAAATATTTCGTATGACCAAAGAATAAAGGACAAAAGCATAAAAGTTTCATCATTTGTTGATGCCAGTGGGCATGTGAAAAAAGATGCATCGGGTAAGCCAAAGTTAAAAGATGGAGATCTTATGTATATAGAAGTTGGCAAAGCTAGTAATACATCAACTGGTTTGCACTGTGTACGCGTAAATGTTGATGCTGAAGGAAAAGTTACTTATACGGGGGGTAATAATGAGCGTGTAAATGCACCGTTCAGTAGCTATTATTATAATAAACCGGTGGCTGTTTTCCATACTAGTGAATATGCAAAAGATTGTTTTGAGTATCAGTTAAATAATATGAATGACAAAGATTTACTAAAAATGGCTGAGAAAAATAAAATTGAATTGCATAAAATTCAGAAAGAACAAGATTATCATACACGTGATGGTGGGCAGTCTGCTGAGTTGGAAAAACAGCAAAATGCACCATCATCTCATGAAGATGAACGCAAAACTCAAAAGAGAAATTCTGATTATGAAAAGATAAGAGAGTCTAGATCTGTAAAATTAGAAGACTTGCCAAATAATATGCCGCAGAGGTTACATAGTTTTGTGGAAAATGTTCAGTCTGGGCATCAGGAAATGCAAGCGCGGATTAATGATTTGCGGGCAAGAATGCATGATAGAAATGGTGATATGGCAAACCGTGAAAATGTTTTTGAAATGATTGCAGACAGAGAAGAAAAAAGTAATGATCTTTTGAATAACGGCTTTAATCTATGGAAGATGCGGCAAGCAAGAGAAAGGGCTTAGTTAATCATAATTTTGTCCAAAAGATAAAAAATACGAATCGGAAAATTGACTCAACAGGAATCGCAGCAAGCGATTCCTGTTTTGTTAAAAAATAGAAAAAATGTGATTTTTTTGCTTGCAATATAATATTGAATATGTTACAAAGCCGACACATTAACCGATTGGATGGGATGAATCTGTCTATTCGGTTGTAATAAAAAATATCCCGCAAATCCTTGAATTTTAAAGGTATTTTGCATAGGTTAATTGTTTAGTCGGCCAGTTCGCTGCGTGCGAATCGTGCCGTCTAGTTATAGGAAAAGTATTTGAAATGATGGATACACAAAATATAAGAATTCGCCTCAAGGCTTTTGATCATCGTTTGCTCGATTTATCTACAACAGAGATCGTACACACAGCCAAAAGAACAGGGGCAAATGTAAGAGGTCCGATACCTCTGCCGACACGAATCGAGAAGTTTACGGTTAACCGTTCTCCGCACGTAGATAAAAAATCTCGTGAGCAGTTCGAAATCAGAACTCACAAGAGACTTCTTGACATCGTTGACCCAACACCGCAAACCGTAGATGCTTTGATGAAGCTCGATTTGGCCGCCGGTGTTAATGTCGAAATTAAACTGTAATTGTTTGTTATAAATAATTACCCGTAATAAAAAGCAATGTTGGCTTTCGTGAAATAAAGTTAGTCAACCTATTGAAAAGGAAAAATAAAAAATGCGTACTGGTTTGATCGCAAAAAAATTGGGAATGTCCCGCATTTTTGAAGCAAACGGAACTCATGTACCGGTTACTGTTTTGAGCGTTGACAATCTTCAGGTTGTTGCCGTTAAAACACAAGAGAAAGATGGCTATACAGCTGTTCAACTCGGTACAGGTGCTGTTAAAGCGAAAAATGTTTCAAAAGCATTGAAAGGACATTTTGCAAAGGCTAATGTTGAGCCTAAAAAGAAATTGGGTGAGTTCAGAGTTTCTGAAGACTGCCTGCTTTCTGTTGGTTCTGAGTTATCTGTAGAACATTTTGTCTGCGGACAATATGTAGATGTTTGTGCTACCTCAATTGGTAAAGGTTTTGCCGGCGTTATGAAACGTCACAACTTTGCCGGTTTGGAAGCCAGCCACGGTGTTTCTATTTCTCACCGTTCACATGGTTCTACAGGTCAAAGACAGGACCCGGGTAAAGTATTCAAGGGCAAGAAAATGGCCGGACATATGGGTAGTGAACGTGTAACTGTTCAAAACCTGAAAGTTGTGGCTGTTGATGCTGACAAAGGTTTGATTATGGTTAAAGGTGGTGTTCCGGGCGGAGAAAACGCTTGGGTTCGTATTACCGATGCCGTTAAAAAAACAGCCAATGTAGAGCTTCCGTTGCCTGCTGGTTTGAAAAAAGTTGATGCACCTGTCGCAGTTAAAGCTGAAACAGCTGATAATGCATAAGATAAAGGATGAAAGTTATGAAACAGGACATCTTAAGTTTAGATAATAAAAATGTTGGCTCAATTGAACTTAATGAATCGATTTTCGGTTTGGAAGTAAGAGCTGATGTTTTGCAAAGGGTTGTAAGATGGCAGTTAGCCAAAATGCAAGCCGGCACCCACAAAACTAAAGGGCGCTCTGAAGTTGCTTTGACACCTTCAAAACCTTTCAAGCAAAAAGGTTCTGGTAATGCTCGTCAAGGTAGCCGCAAGGGTACTCAGTTTAGAAAGGGTGGAATCGTGTTTGGTCCAGTTGTTCGTGATCAATCACATGAGTTGACCAAGAAATTCAGACAATTGGGTCTGAAGATTGCTCTTTCTTCAAAAGTTAAGGAAGGCAACTTGGCAGTTATCGACGAGGCAAAATTGTCTTCTCCAAAGACAAAAGATTTGCAAAGCAAATTGAACAATTTGGGATGGAACAATTGTTTGTTTATTGCCGGTAACGAAGTAGATATCAATTTTGCTTTGGCATCACGCAATATTGCCGGTGTAGATGTTTTGCCGACAATGGGTGCCAATGTATATGACATCTTAAGAAGAGACAAACTGGTGTTGACCAAAGACGCCGTTAACTGCTTGGAGGAAAGACTGAAATGAAAAAGAGTGTAAAAGCCAACAATGTAGTTGCGTCGATGTACGACACATTGGTTCGTCCGGTAATCACTGAGAAGTCTATGCTTGCATCTGAGAACGGAAAAGTTGTTTTCAAAGTTCCGACAGAGGCCAGCAAAGAAGCTATTAAAGCTGCCGTAGAGGCTATTTTTAGCGTAAAGGTCGTTAAAGTGAATACTATTCGTCAGTTTGGCAAGGTTAAAAGATTCAGAGGCTATGTCGGACAACGTTCTGATTATAAAAAAGCTTTGGTTACTCTTGCCGAAGGTCAAAATATTGATGTTACAACAGGAATTTAAAAGATGGTATTGAAAACATTTAAGCCCTCGTCTCCTGGACTTCGTCAATTGGTTATTGTTGACAGAAGCGAGCTTTATAAAGGCGCTCCTGAGAAGTCTTTGACAATTGGTCTTACTAAGACCGGTGGGCGTGATAATTTCGGACATGTTACAAGTCGGAGAAAGGGCGGCGGACATAAACGCAAGCTCAGAATTATCGACTTTAAGCGTAATAAGTTTGATATGGAAGCTACAGTTGAGAGAATCGAGTATGATCCGAATCGTTCTTCTTTCATTGCTTTGATTAGCTATGAAGACGGCGAGAAAGCTTATATCTTGGCTCCTCAAAGATTGAAGGCCGGCGACAAAGTTATTTCAGCTCAAAAGGCTGATATTAAACCGGGTAATGCTATGCCTTTGAAGAATATGCCGGTTGGTACAATTATTCACAACGTTGAGTTGCGTTCTGGCAAAGGCGGACAGTTGGTTCGTTCTGCCGGTTGCTATGCTCAAGTTGTTGGTAAAGATGCCGGCTATGCTCAATTGAAACTGAGCTCCGGAGAATTGAGAATTGTTCGTGAAGAGTGCTTGGCTACTGTCGGTGCTGTTTCTAATCCGGACAATCAAAACAAGTCCTTGGGTAAGGCCGGTCGTGCTCGCTGGTTGGGTATGCGTCCGGTTTCTCGCGGTGTTGCTATGAACCCGGTTGATCACCCGATGGGTGGTGGTGAAGGCCGTACATCAGGTGGTCGTAACCCGACTACTCCGTGGGGTAAACCTACCAAGGGCGGAAGAACTCGTTCTAACAAGAAGACCGATCGCTTTATTATGCGTTCGCGTCATGATAATAAGAAATAAAAGGAGATAAGCTAATGACACGTTCAGTATGGAAAGGACCGTTTGTTGATGGATATCTTCTGAAGAAAGCTGATGCGGCCAGAACTTCGACTCGTAATGAAGTTATTAAGATTTGGTCTCGCAGATCCACAATGTTGCCGCAGTTTGTCGGTTTGACATTTGGTGTTCACAATGGTCATAAGTTTATCCCGGTATTGGTTACAGAGGATATGATTGGTCACAAATTCGGTGAATTTGCTCCTACTCGTACTTTCTATGGCCACGCCGCTGATAAAAAAGCAAATAGGAGTTAGTAATGGGAAAGTCTAAGAATACTAGAAGTCTCGCTGCAAATCAGGCTCAAGCCGTTTGCAACGCATTGCGTACTAGCCCGCAAAAACTTAACCTAGTTGCTCAAACTATTCGCGGTTTAAGCGTTGAAAAGGCTGTTGCAGAGCTCACTTTCTCAAAGAAGAGAATTGCAAAGTCGGTTTTGAAAGTTTTGCAATCTGCAATTGCAAATGCTGAAAACAATCATCAGTTAAACATTGATAAGCTTTATGTTAGTGAAGCTTATTGCGGAAAAGGTTTGGTAATGAAACGCATGCACGCACGCGGTCGCGGAAGAGGAGCTCGTGTTTTGAAACCGTTCTCCAACATTACTATCGTTGTAACCGAGCGTGGGGAGTAAGTTTATGGGACAGAAAGCAAATCCTACAAGTCTTCGTTTAGGGGTTAACCGTACTTGGGACTCTCGTTGGTATGCGGATGATAACTATGCCGAATATCTGCACGAAGATGTTAAAATTAAAGAATTCTTGAAAGAGAAACTGGCTCAAGCCGGTATCAGCAAGATAGTGATTGAACGTCCTGCCAAGAAAGCCAGAGTTACCATTCATTCGGCAAGACCTGGTATTGTTATTGGTAAGAAGGGTCAAGACATTGAAGCTTTGAGAAAAGAGATTCAGGCTTTGACTTCTTCAGAGGTTCAATTGAACATTTTGGAAGTAAGAAAACCTGAGTTGGATGCTCAGCTTGTTGCTGACAGTGTTGCACAACAATTGGAAAGACGTGTTGCTTTCCGTCGTGCAATGAAGCGTGTTATGCAATCTGCTTTGCGTCTTGGCGCTGAAGGTATTAAGGTTAGCTGCAGTGGTCGTTTAGGCGGCGCTGAAATTGCAAGAACAGAACAGTACCGTGAAGGTCGTGTTCCTTTGCACACACTGCGTGCTGACATTGATTATGCAACTTCAACAGCTCATACAACTTATGGTGCTTGTGGCGTTAAAGTTTGGATTTATAAGGGCGAAATTATGGCTCATGATCCGATGGCTCAAGACAAAAAGTTGGCTGACAACAAGTAAACTTTGAGGTTATAAGAAAATGTTAAGTCCAAAAAGATTAAAATTCCGCAAGCAGCACAAAGGCCGTATTCACGGCTTGGCTAAGGGCGGCTCGGAATTAAGTTTCGGAATGTATGGATTGAAGGCTTTGACACCTGATCGTATTACAGCTCGTCAAATTGAGGCAGCTCGTCGTGCGATTACACGTGAGATGAAAAGAGCCGGAAGAGTATGGATCCGAATTTTCCCAGATGTACCAGTATCTGATAAGCCAGCCGAAGTTCGTATGGGTAAAGGTAAAGGCTCAATTGAGTATTGGTGCGCCAGAGTGAAACCAGGCAGAATTATGTTTGAAATCGATGGAATTCCTGAAGAATTGGCTCGTTCCGCATTTGCGTTGGGCGCTGCCAAACTCCCGATTAAGACAAAGTTTGTAAAACGCCTCAATTCTGACCAAGGAGTAGCATAAGATGGCAAAAATTAAAGAACTTCGCTCTTTGAGTGTTGATGAATTGGAAGCTAAGTTGCTTGAGGCTAAGAAAGAGCAATTTAACCTGAGAGTTCAGCACTCAACCGGACAATTGCAAAATACCGCTGGTATGCGCAAAGTCCGTCGCGATATTGCAAAAATCAATACGCTTTTAGCTGAGCGTAAGAAGAATAGTTAGGAGAAAAAGATATGCCTAAAAGAATTCTTCAAGGTGTTGTAGTTAGTGATAAGCAGGACAAGACTGTTGTCGTTAAAGTTGAACGTCAGGTTATGCACCCTGTTTATCGTAAATTCATTAAGAAGAGCAAAAAATATGCTGCTCATGATGAAAACAACCAGTTCAAGATTGGTGATGAAGTTAAGATTATTGAATCTAAACCATATTCAAAGACCAAGGCTTGGACAGTGTTAGTAGATAACGCCGAATAGAGAAGGAATAAGAAAATGATACAAATGCAAACCAACCTGGATGTTGCAGATAACTCAGGAGCACGTCAGGTGCAGTGCATAAAGGTTCTGGGCGGTTCTAAGAGAATGCATGCAACCGTCGGTGACGTAATCGTAGTCTCGATTAAAGATGCATTGCCGAAAGGACGTGTTAAGAAAGGTGACGTCCATAAAGCAGTTATCGTTCGCACCGCAAGCGACATAAGACGCAAAGATGGTTCTGTAATCCGCTTTGATTCTAATGCCGCCGTTCTGATTAACAAGGATGGAGAACCAATCGGTACTCGTATTTTTGGCCCTGTTACCAGAGAGTTGCGTGCAAAGAAATTTATGAAGATAATTTCATTAGCACCGGAGGTATTATAATGAACCTTAAATTGAAAATTAAAAAAGGTGATCAGGTTATTGTTTTGTCAGGTGATGACAAAGGCAAGACCGGTGAAGTAGTAAGAGCTATGCCGAAAGAGGGTAAAGTTGTCGTTCAAGGTATTAACCTTGTTAAGCGTCATACAAAACCGAGCCAAAATTCGGCCGGCGGTATCATTACTAAAGAAGCACCGATACATGTTTCTAATGTTGCTTTGGTTGATTCAAAGAGCGGCAAAGGAACCAAAGTTGGATATAAGGAAGTTAGCGGGCGCAAAGTTCGTTTTGCTCGCAAATCCGGTGAAGTAATCGACAAATAAGGGATTTTGAAAGATGACAAATTTTGAAAAGTTATATAACGAGGTCATTAAGAAAGCTCTTGTGGAAAAATTCGGTTACAAGAATCCACATGAAGTTCCAAAGCTGACCAAGATTGTCTTGAACATGGGCGTTAGTGACGCAGTTACAGACAAGAAAAAATTGAACAATGCTGCTGATGAAATGAGCCAGATTGCCGGACAAAAGGCTATCATTACTCATGCTCGTAAATCTATTGCAACTTTCAAAGTAAGAGAAGGTATGCCTTTGGGCTGCAAAGTTACTTTGAGACGCGATAAGATGTATGAATTCTTGGAGAGATTGGTTAATATGGCTCTTCCTCGAATCAGAGACTTTCACGGCATTCAAGGAAAGAACTTTGATGGTCGTGGCAACTTTGCTTTCGGCATTAAAGAACAGATTATCTTTCCGGAAATCAACTATGAAAAGGTTGATGCCGTTCGCGGTATGGATATCGTTATCTGTACAACGGCTAAGACTAATGAAGAAGCAAAAGAGCTTCTGACCAGTTTTAACTTACCGATTAAGAACTAAGCGGAGATAAAATATGGCAAAAACAAGTTCAGTTTACAGAAACTTAAAAAGAGTCGCCAAGGCCCAGAAATTTGCTGCTCGTCGCAACAAGTTGGTCGCGGAGATTAAAGATAAAAATACTTCTCCTGAAGAACGCTTCAAGAAAGTATTAAAGTTAGCAGAATTGCCGCGTAGTTCTTCTCGTGTTCGCATTAAGAACCGTTGTGAGAATACCGGTCGTTCACGCGGGGTATATCGCAAATTTAAGCTTTGCCGCAATGAGTTGAGAAGAATGGCAAGCTTTGGCGAAATCCCCGGTTTGGTTAAATCAAGCTGGTAGTAGGAGGTTAGTTAGATATGTCTATGTCTGATCCTTTGGGCGATATGCTCACACGCATTAGAAACGCACAAAGCGCGAAGAAAAAGGAAGTTACCTCTCCTGCTTCTCGCCTGCGTGAAAGCGTATTAGAAGTTTTGAAAAAAGAAGGCTATATCTTGGGTTATGAAAGATATAATGTAAAGGCCGGTATTGACGAACTTCGCATTCAGTTGAAGTACTTTGAAGGTGCTTCAGTGATTAAAGAAATTTATCGTGTATCTACTCCGGGTCGTCGCGTATATTCAAGCGTTAAAGACCTTCCGAGAGTTTATAACGGTTTGGGAATTTCAATCGTCTCTACTCCACAAGGAGTTATGAGCGACAGTGATGCTCGCAAGGCTAATGTCGGCGGTGAAATTCTTTGTCAGGTATTTTAAGGGAGAATTGGTATGTCTAGAGTTGGAAAATATCCAGTTGTTATCCCTGCCGGTGTTGAAGTCAAAATTGAAAACAACAAGGTTATTGCCAAGGGTAAAAACGGAGAACTGTCTTTTACTTTTGATGATAGTCACGTCAGCACCAAATTGGAAGAAAACAAAGTTGTGGTTACTCCGTTAAGTCAATCACAACAAGCAAGAGCTTTGTGGGGAACAACCCGTGCTCAGATTAATTCAATTGTTAAAGGTGTAAGTGAAGGCTTTACCAAACAGTTGGATTTGATAGGCGTAGGTTATAAAGCCAGAATGGAAGGCTCTAAAAAGTTAGTATTGTCTTTGGGATTTTCTCATGATGTAATTTATGAGGCTCCTGAAGGTATTAAAATTACATGCGTTTCACCGACACAGTTGACTGTTTTCGGTGCAAATAAGCAGCTTGTCGGTCAAGTCGCCGATAAAATTCGTGAGTACAGAAAACCAGAGCCGTATAAAGGTAAGGGTGTAAGATATACAAACGAATATGTTCGTCGTAAAGAAGGCAAGAAGAAGTAAGGAATAATTTAATGAGTACGCCAAGAAAATTGTTTAAGAAAAGACAAGCTCGCGTTAGAACAGCTTTGAGAAACTCTGCAAACGGCAAGATGAGATTGTCAGTTTTTCGCAGTGGTAAGCATATCTACGCACAAATCATTGACGACATTAAAGGCGCAACCGTAGCTTCTGCTTCTACTTTGGATAAGGAAGTAAGAACAAATGTTCAGAAGACTTCTACTGTTGCCGCAGCCGGTGTTATTGGTAAAACTGTTGCTGAAAGAGCATTGAAAGCCGGTGTAAGCGAAGTGGTTTTTGACCGCGGCGGTTACATTTATCATGGCCGTGTTAAGGCTTTGGCTGATGCTGCTCGTGAAGCTGGTTTGAAATTCTAAGGAGGTTAGTATGACACAAGCTGTAGATCGTCGTAAAACAGAAAAGAAAGAAGAATTGGTCGAGAGACTGGTTCATATTAACCGTGTAGCTAAGACCGTTAAAGGCGGACGTACAATGTCTTTTGCTGCTGTTGTAGTAGTAGGGGATCAGAAAGGTCGCGTCGGTTTTGGTTCTGGTAAAGCTGCCGAAGTTCCGGAAGCTATTACTAAAGCTACTAATGAAGCTAAGAAAAACCTCGTTCGCATTCCTTTGCGCGAAGGCAGAACATTGCACCATGATGCACATGGTCGCTATGGCGCAGGTAAGGTAGTTTTGAGAACTGCTCCTGCCGGTACCGGTGTTATTGCCGGTGGTCCGATGCGTGCAATTTTTGAAGTTTTGGGTGTACAGGACGTGGTTGCAAAATCGCTGGGTTCTAACAACCCTTACAATATGATTAAGGCTACTTTTGATGCTTTGTTGTCTATTCATTCTCCGAGAATGGTAGCTGCAAAACGCGGTAAAAAAGTCGGTGATATTGTAAGCCGTAGAGAAGGCGCAGCCGGTGCAAAATTGGAAAAAGAGGAGGCTTAATCAATGGCAAAGAAAACTATAAAAGTTAAGCAAATCGCCAGCCCAATCGGTCGTCCGGCAAAGCAAAAAGCCATTCTTATCGGACTTGGCTTGAACAAGATGAACAAGGTTGTTGAGTTGGAAGATACTGCGGCAATCAGAGGAATGGTTAATAAAATTCCTCATTTGGTTCAAATCGTAGATTAATAGTCGGGGCGGTGGTCTTGAGTTCAGGACCACCAAGCCCGCTGAAAATGTTAGGTGAAGAAAATGAAACTTAATGAATTAAAAGACAACTATGGAGCAACCAAAAACCGCATCAGAGTTGGTCGTGGTATCGGAAGTGGCAAAGGCAAAACTTCCAGCCATGGTCAAAAAGGACAGAAAGCTCGCAGCGGTGTTGCTATCAATGGTTTTGAAGGCGGACAAATGCCGATTTACCGCAGACTTCCAAAACGTGGTTTTAAAAATCCGTTTGCTAAGCAGTTTGTTGTTGTAAATCTGGATACTTTGCAAAACGCAATCGATGCCGGTAAGTTGAAAGCAGATAAAGTTGATTTAGAAGCTTTGACAAAGGCCGGAATTGTTAACAGAACTTATGACGGCGTTCGTTTGTTGGCTCGCGGTGCAGTTACTACTGCGGTCAATGTTTCAGTTGATTCTGCTTCAAAAGCTGCAATTGCTGCAATTGAGAAGGCCGGCGGTAAAGTTAATGTGATTGCTGCCGAAAAAAATACAAAAGCTAAAAAATAAAATTTGCAATGTGTTTTCAAAAAAGGGTATGAAAATCTTCATACCCTTTTTTGTGCAATGTTGCAATCTTGATCCTTATCATAAACGTTGGTTTATGATTGGGGCAAAAAAGCAGTTTCTTAAAAACTGATCACACAAGATAATGGATTGAAAATGCTAGATTTTGATACTTGGAGAGAATGCACGAAAATGATTGATTTAAACCAACGTTTGTGGTAAAATATAAAAGTAAACGAATATTAATTATAAATTATTATGCTATGAAGGAAGGAAAGAAAAACAGGATTGCTGTTCTTGTGTATGTGAGTATTGTTGCAGTTGTGGTAGCGGTGCTTATGTTGCCTTATGCTAGAGAGCCATTTATGGCAACATTTTGGCTCTGTGGAGGAGTTTTCTCGATGTACTTGGCAACAAATACGCTAGGTTCGTCTCGGCGCGTGAATATATGTGGCTTATTAGTGTGGACATATGCGTTTGCCAAGCAATTGGAATGGGTTCAAGATCTCGAGGGAGTCTTGCTTTGTGAGCTTTGTGCGATGTCACTCTATTTCATTGCACAGGTGATTGCCGATGGTGAACTTGATAAAAACGATGAACAGCATAGCGAAGAGCAGAAGTAATGCTTAAAACTGGCAAGCGGTGGAATTATTTTCCACCGCTTGCGGTTTTTAAAAGTTAAATCATGTTTTTTAGGTAAGTAATAGTTGTAATAATCAAAAATCCGCAGAGGGGGGAGCCTCGGCGGATTTTTGAGAAATCAGTGTTTCCTTTGTGTAGTTCGTGAACAGTGGTATGTTAATTCACAATTTTTACAAAAGAACGTGTCATGTCCGGTTTGCTCGGCTAATTCGCCGCACTGGGAACAGGTTACGCAGTAACCCACTCCTTGAACATAATAGGGTGTCATAAATTATCACTCATCATTAGTTATGTTAAAAATATCATCTATGTAATTTTAATCGCTAACATAATGCATATTTCTCGGCTTTAACGAGAAGAGGGTCTCTCCTGCTTTCATAATAATATTGATAAGTTAAAGTTAATAATGATTTTGTGTGTGCAATATAGACAAGAATTTAAGGGGTGTAAAGTGTTTTTGTGTAAAAGTCTGTTATTTGATGTATAAAAATCGCTTGAAAATGAATCAATTCGTGTTAAATTGAGGGCGAAAAATTTTTAAATGCCTGTGCGGGGCGTTCCGCATAAATATTTAGGAAGGATGAAAAATATGACAATTCGCGTCGGTATTAACGGGTTTGGCCGTATCGGTCGTTTGGTTTTCCGTGCCGCTCAAGAGAGAAAAGATATTGAAATCGTTGGCATTAATGATTTGATTGATGTTGATTATATGGCTTATATGTTGCGTTATGACACAATGCATGGTCAGTTCGACGGTACAATTGAAGTTAAAGACGGCAAATTGGTTGTTAATGGTAAAGCTATCCGCGTTACCGCCGAGAAAAATCCTGCCGATTTGAAGTGGAATGAAGTAGGTGCTGATTATGTTGTTGAATGCACAGGTTTGTTCCTGACTAAAGAAAAAGCTCAGGCTCATATTGATGCCGGTGCAAAATATGTAGTTATGTCTGCTCCGTCAAAAGATGATACCCCGATGTTTGTTTGCGGTGTTAATACTGATGCATATGTTAAGGGAACAAAGTTTGTTTCTAATGCTTCTTGCACAACAAACTGCTTGGCTCCGATTGCAAAAGTTTTGAATGATGCTTTTGGTATTGAAGATGGTTTAATGACTACAGTTCACTCTACAACTGCTACTCAAAAAACTGTTGATGGTCCGTCCATGAAAGACTGGAGAGGCGGACGTGCTGCCAGCGGAAATATTATTCCGAGTTCTACCGGTGCAGCAAAAGCTGTCGGTAAAGTTATTCCGTCTTTGAACGGTAAGTTGACCGGTATGTCTTTCCGCGTTCCAACTTTGGATGTATCAGTTGTCGATTTGACCGTAAATTTGAAAAAAGCTGCTACTTATGATGAAATTTGCGCTGCTATGAAAAAGGCTTCAGAGGGCGAACTCAAAGGGATTTTGGGATATACTGAAGACGCTGTTGTTTCTTCTGATTTCTTGGGTGATCCTCGCACATCTATCTTTGATGCAAAGGCCGGTATTCAGTTGACACCGACTTTCGTTAAGGTTGTTAGCTGGTATGATAATGAGTGGGGTTATTCTAACAAAACTTTGGACCTTATTGCTCATATGGCTAAAGTTAACGGATAGTTTTAATTTTTATGCAAAACATGGCCGGCAGAATAAACCTGCCGGTCTATGTTTAAAATTTAGAGGATATGTAAATGAATTATAGAACAATTGAAGATTTAGGCAATTTGCAGGGTAAAGTTGCAATGTTGCGCGCCGACCTCAATGTGCCGATGAATGAAAATTTTGAGGTTACAAATAATGCACGTATTGTACGCACTGTACCAACAATCAAGGAATTGATGAGCAAAGGTGCAAAGGTTGTGGTTATATCTCACTTTGGACGTCCGGAAGGCAAGGGCGATACCAAAAACTCTTTGCAGCATATTGTTAAAGAGTTGGAAAAGGCTTTGGGCAAAAAAGTCGTTTTTGTTGATGATTGTATTGGCGAAAAAGTTAGTAATGCAGTTGCTAAAATGAGTAATGATGAAGTTTTGTTGCTCGAAAATCTGCGTTTTTATGATGAAGAAAAGAAAGGTGATGAGAATTTTGCCAAGGAATTGGTTAAACCTGCCGATGTCTATGTCTCTGACGCTTTTTCAACGGCACATCGCGCTCATGCATCTATGGTTGCAGCAGTCAAAGAGCGTCCGTCCGCAATGGGTCGTTTGATGGAAGAGGAAGTTAAGGCTCTTGAAAGTGCATTATCTAATCCGACAAGACCGTTGATTGCCGTTGTAGGCGGTTCTAAGGTTTCAACAAAACTCGACTTGCTGAATAATCTGGTCAAAAAAGTTGATAAATTGGTAATTTCCGGCGGTATGGCACACACATTTATGAAAGCCAGCGGAATTGATACCGTGAATGAAGCTAATTCTCTGGTGCAAATGGATATGATTGATACGGCTAAGGAAATTATGAAAGTTGCAAAGGCAAATAATTGTGAAATTATCCTGCCTGCTGATGTCGTAGTTTCTAAAGAATTTAAGCCAAACGCTGAGCACAAGACCGTTGATTTAGGCGAAATTCCGGCAGAGGGATGGAGCCTGCTCGATGTTGGTGAAAAAACAATTGCTGCAATCAATGCTAAACTTGATGAGTGCAAAACTCTTGTATGGAACGGACCTCTCGGCGTATTTGAAATGAAGCCGTTTGACAATGCTACAAACAAAGTTGCACAGCATGCTGCTGAGTTGACATCTGCCGGAAAGTTGATGTCAGTTGCCGGTGGTGGTGATACGGTTTCAGCTTTGGAAAATGCCGGTGTGGCCAAGAAATTTACCTATATTTCTACTGCCGGCGGTGCGTTTTTGGAGTGGATGGAAGGGAAGGAGTTGCCCGGAGTTGCCGTATTAAAACGCGCATAACCGCTCATCTAAAGCCAAAATTTCAAAGAGGAAAAATTCATGTACTACTGGGTACACTAAAATTTTTCCTCTTTTTATTTTGACTTTATCTAAACGGTTCTTCGCGTTTTAAGGTAAAGCGTTTCTTATTATTTGACTCGTTCTCCGAGTTTTTTAAGCATTAGACAAGAGGAAAAATTCATGTACTACTGGGTACACTAAAATTTTTCCTCTTTTTATTTTGACTTTATCTAAACGGTTCTTCGCGTTTAAAGGTAAAGCGTTTCTTATTATTTAGGTCATTCTCCGAGTTTTGAGCTTAAAATATTAGCACAGTCAATCTCGTTTTGTGAAAGTTTTATTTGAGTGCTTAAGTTTTGAGGAGTTTTTCTGCTTAGCTCTGATAGACTTTGTAAATATTGTCCGTTAAAGTCATCTGAAAAAGCCTCGTTTTTTAAATCTGGGTAATTAAACAGAACGAATCTTTTAATTTGGGAGCTACGGTGAAATTCTTCTTTTTCGGCTTTGGTCATATTTTTCTTTTCCATATTGAGGTAAACGCCATCTTGGCGATATTTCCACATAGCCCCGTCAACGAGGTCAGTAGTCCAACTGTAGATAAAGGTAATATTGCCGATTGCCGCCGGATTTAGTTTTGATTTAATAGACATTCCGACATCTTCATATCCTTCCTTTTTGCCAACAATGGATATGCTGCCGGATGCTCGCTCTGCAGGATAAACACAAGGAGTTTTACAAGCGAAAGCACCATCGATATAGACCGATACTTCTTTGATGTTTGAATCAAAGCTGATATCTTGGGTAGTACCGCTGAAAACTGTGCCACAAGCAGCGAGTGCTAAAACGATACTGGTTAAATAAATTTTTCTCATAGTTTTACTTCCTTATAATGTTATAAAAAAAGTCGCTTTGATGAGAAGCGACTGGAAGTTGGAAACTATACCTAGATAGTGCGACATATTGGCTGAAAACAGCTTATTTTGCCGCCTTCCAGTCGAATGACCAGAAGGCGTGCAATTTTACGTCTTTACACAGGACGCTAGGTAGGAGGTTTCCACACCTCGAACAGGTTCATCACCCTGTCTGATTTGATACTATTTAGATGTTTGGATAATGTCAATATTTATTAATGTTGCAAAAATTGCATTAAAAAAAGCACCGGGTTTGGACGGTGCTTTTTTTGATGCGAATCTTGAAAGATTATTTTTTCAAGATTGATTTTCCGGCGTAAATGGCAACGTCGCCCAATTCTTCTTCAATACGAATAAGTTGGTTGTATTTTGCCATACGATCAGAACGAGACATAGAACCGGTTTTGATTTGTCCGCAGTTGGTGGCAACAGCGATGTCTGCGATGGTGGCATCTTCTGTTTCACCTGAACGGTGAGACAAAACGGCTGAATATTTGTTGCGTTGAGCCAAGTCAACAGCCTTTAAGGTCTCGCTCAATGAACCGATTTGGTTTACCTTTACCAAAATTGAGTTAGCAACTCCTTTTTCTAAGCCCATCTGCAAACGCTTCGGGTTGGTAACAAAAAGGTCATCACCAACGAGTTGGATTTTGGCTCCTAAAGAATCAGTGAGCATTTTCCAACCTTCCCAATCGTCTTCGGCCATACCGTCTTCAATTGAGAAAATCGGGAAACGATTGCAAAGGTCTTTGTAGTATTCAACCATTTGTTTGCTGGTGAAAGACTTGCCTTCGCCGGTCATCTCGTATTTGCCGTTTTTGTAGAATTCAGAAGAAGCAGCGTCCATTGCCAAAACAACGTCTTCACCAGGTTTGTAGCCGGCGTCTTTAATTGATTGAACGATGAAAGTTAATGCTTCTTCAGCTGATTTCAGGTTAGGAGCAAAACCGCCCTCGTCACCGACATTGGTGTTGTGACCTGCAGCTTTGAGGTTCTTTTTCAAAGCGTGGAAGATTTCTGCACCCCAGCGGATTGCTTCACGAATAGAATCGGCACCAACCGGCATAATCATAAATTCTTGGATATCGATTGGGTTATCGGCGTGCTGACCACCGTTTAAGATGTTCATCATCGGAACAGGCAGAGTGCGTGCCATGGTGCCGCCCAGATAACGATATAGTGGCAAATCAGCTTCTTCCGCTTGAGCTTTGGCAACAGCTAAAGATACGGCCAAAATGGCGTTTGCACCGAGTTTGCCCTTGTTTTCAGTGCCATCTAAGTCAATCATGGTTTGGTCAATAGCAATTTGATCTTCAGCATCAAGACCGGCCAATGCATCATAAATTTTGTCGTTTACGTTTTCAACAGCTTTTAACACACCTTTACCACCATAACGTTTTTTGTTGCCGTCACGGAGTTCAACAGCTTCGTGAACACCGGTAGATGCACCGCTCGGAACAGCTGCACGTCCAAAAGCTCCTGACTGCAGAACAACTTCGGCCTCAACAGTAGGATTACCGCGAGAGTCCAAGATTTCACGAGCATGAATATCGACAATAGCACTCATTTTTTTCTCCTTTAAAAATTATAAAACTAGAATAGTAGTCGGCTATTTTAAGGCATTTGTCAATAGTCGGCTTTAGTTTTTGTTAAAACTTTGCAAAAAATATTTGCTCTAACTATAAGAAGTATCTAGAATTTTTGTTATAACAAACCGAAAGGAGCAAAAATATGTTCTCGGAAAAATGGCATTATCGTTTTATGGAACTGGCAAAAATGATTGCCAGCTGGTCAAAAGATACAAGCACCAAAACCGGTGCTGTTGTTGTCGGACCTGATAGAGAAATAAGGGCAACCGGTTATAACGGTCTGGTTCGCGGGGTCGATGACAATATTCCCGAAAGGTTAGAGCGTCCGACTAAGTATGATTTTTTTGAGCATGCAGAGCGCAATGCAATATATAATGCTTGTTTGACGGGTACGAGTTTGAAAGGATGTGTACTCTATGCGACACATCCTCCTTGTACAGACTGTGCGCGGGCAATTATTCAGGCCGGAATTAAGATGGTGGTTACCAATGAGATGAAGATTGATGGCAATACACCAACCGGAACTTGGCGCGATAAACTCGGCTATTCTGAGCAAATGTTTCAGGAAGCCGGAGTGGAGTATAAAATCTTAAAATAAACTTCTTAAGCCTCTTTAAACATGTATGTTAAGTGATTACATTTGTTGAAGTTTTTATAGCAGATAATTGAGTTTTGAGGAGGTTTTATGAAAGTTTTAATTGCTGATGACCATGCACTTTTTCGCGATGCATTGGGAAAGTTGATTGAGAGCCTTGATAATTCGGCTACGGTTGTGCAGGCGGCAAACTATCTTCAAACACTAAAGATTCTGGCTTCTGAGCCACATTTTGATATGGTTATTGTGGATTTGGAAATGCACGATTTGCCATCATGGGAACAAGGAATCGACGAATTGAAAAAGCTGTCGGGCAATGCAAATCTGGTGGTTGTATCAGCAGTTGAGAATCCAAGAAATATAAGAAATGCTCTTGAGAAAGGAGTGCGTGGATATATCAGCAAGCGTTCGGATAGTAAAATTTTGTTGAATGCGCTGAAGTTAATTGTTGAGGGTGGTACATATATTCCGCCGGTCTTGCTCAGTAAAAATTCATCTGCTTTTGAAGGACGTACTTCTAAAGTGTTGACTAACAGGCAAAATCAAGTTTTGAATTTGGTGGCGCAGGGATTATCAAACAAGCAAATTGCCTACGAAATCGGTGTTTCGGAGGCAACGGTAAAATTGCATATAAATGCCTTATTACGTTCTGTCGGTGCCAATAACCGCACTCAGGCGGTTATAACGGCACAAAAAATGGGAATTATCTGATTACCATTTTCCCCAATGAATTTTGTTGGGGTTATAGCGATTTTCGGGTTGAGGCGGAGTTTCATCAGGATATCCCATAATTATGATTGCTACCGGACGGATGTTTTGGGGCAATCCTAAAAGTTCTCGCAGTCCATCTACAACAAGGGGCATCGGTGAGGCTCCGCAGAAACAAGTGCCTATGCCTTTGGCATGAGCGGCAAGCATGAGATTTTCTGCGGCAAGAGAGCAATCAATGTCTGCGTAATCCCATTTTTCATCATCTTTATCACGGCTGAATGTTTGTTCGATGTTACCGCAAACAATAATTGCACAGGGGGCTTCTTTAGCAAAGGATGTCCAACGCTGAACAGAGCGAAGCGAACTCAGTGTCGGTTGATCTTCAATAACCAAAAATTCCCACGGTTGCTTGTTATGGGCAGAAGGAGCGTGTTGAGCAGCCTTGATTATGTCCTCAAGATCTTGTCTAGAAATTTTTTGGTTTTTATATTTACGAATAGAACGTCTGGTTAAAAGTCCTTGATATAATTCCATATTTTACTCCTAATTTATTTTTGATTGAATTTGTTCAAAGCGCGGTAAGACGTAATTTTCAATGATGAAGGCAATAGAACGATTGACCATTTTATCTGTATGGTTAATTGTTTTGACCAGATTATCAAATTCAGAATTTTTGAGTTGTCGAGTTGCAAGTTGTTCATAAAGAGTGGCTAAGTCGGAAAGAGAATCGAGAATTTGGGCGATGTAATTTGGACATTGTATATTTTTACATCCGCCCCAAAAACCTTCAAGCCAGCCGTTTTCTACCAGTTCATGACGCTCAATGCAAGTCGAGATAATGTCATTATCGGTTTTTATTTTGAACAGCGGAAGTTCAATTTTGTTGAGTTTGACCTGTTCAAATATGTCGTTCCATAGTCCCATAAAAAATTTGAAAAACAGTTCGGCCTCTTCTTTTGTTTGTAAGCGCGGTTGTTGATTTTGCGGCCAAAGAGACGATATAACATCAGTGGGGCGTAAATCGAGATTGGGGCTACAGATAGCTCCGGCAAAACGAAGTTTTATTAATGGCAATTTTGCTGGGCACTGGTAGTGTTCAAGCAGTTTTGTGAATTTATCATCACCAATATATTTATTTTGGCTTTGCATTTTTTACTTCTTCATATTAAATTGTTAGGCAGTGTTTTTAATGTAATGGAGATTTTAAAATTGTCTAGGGTAAAATTTGGCGTTTTGTGTATGCTATTGTTTGCTGTGGGAGCTTGTTCGTTGACAGAGCCTTTTGTTGATCGACGACGAGAAGCCGGAAGACCTAAAGATAATTTGTATGTCGGAAGTTCAAAACCGGACGCACCGGTAGTGTGCTATAACGGGTGGAAAACAAGTTTTGATGAGATTCAAAAAATGGCTGATGATGAATGTGTTAAAAATGATACCGGTGTGGCTGCAAAACTTGATGGGGAAGAGGTGTTTTCATGCCGAATTATGACTCCGACAAAAGCTAAATTTCAATGTGTAAGATAAAGAGAAAAGATAATGACTTGTATTATAGATGAAAAAATAAATAAGAAACTGGAAAAGATATTTGAAGATTTGGGATTTGACACTAAGTATGCAACGGTAAAGAATTCTGATCGGCCCGATTTGAGCGATTTTCAGTGTAATGGGGCATTGGCACTGGCTAAAATTGAAAAAAAGAATCCGCGCCAAATTGGTGAAATGATTGCGGCTAAGTTGACCGAAGACAATGATTTTGCCAAAGTCTCGGTTGACGGGCCGGGGTTTTTGAATTTGACGCTTAAAGATGAAACCATTGCCAAAGTAATGGATGAGATGGCAGGTGATGAGCGTTTTGGCTGTGCAAAAGTTAAAGAGCCAAAAACCGTAGTTATGGATTATGGCGGACCGAATGTGGCAAAAGAAATGCATGTGGGACATTTGCGCTCCGGCGTTATCGGTGAGGCAATGCGTAGAATCGAGGAATTTGTCGGGAATAAACCGATTTCGGATGTACATTTCGGCGACTGGGGTACACCTATAGGTATGATTTTGGCCGAGGTTATCGAACATGACGGCAATCTTGATAAAATGGAAAGTTATAATATTGCGGAGATTACCGCATTTTATAAAAAGGCTAATATTCGCTGTAAAGAAGATGAAAAAGCCAAAGAAACAGCCAGAATAATTACCGCAAAATTTCAGGACGGAGATGCCGAATATACAAAAGCGTGGAAACATATCAGAAAAGTGTCGGTAGATGCGGTCAAAGAAAACTATAAGGAACTTGGTGTGCATTTTGACCTGTGGTTGGGAGAATCTGATGCGCATAAAACGTGCTTTGAGGTTAAAAAACTTGCAGAAGATAAAGGATTGTTGGAGTATGATGACGGAGCTTATATTATTCGTCTTGATGAGGAAAATAAGCCAAAACCACCGGTAATTATCGAAAAGTCGGACGGAGGTTTTACATATCAGGCGACGGATATTGCAACAATTAAGATGAGAGTTGATGATTTGAAAGCTGATGAAATAGTTTATTTTGTTGATAAGCGTCAATCTTTACACTTTGAGCAAGTTTTTGAAACGGTGGAAAAACTTGGCATTGCGCCAAATGTTAAATTGTTGCATATCGGTTTCGGCACAGTTAACGGCGCGGATGGAAAACCGTTTAAGACCCGTGACGGCGGTGTGATGAATCTGGCGGATATGATTAAGCTGTCAAAAGAAAAAGTGGCGGAATCTATGCCCAAGGCCGGTGCTGAAAGTGGTTTGAGTAAAGCTGAACTTGATAAACTGATTTCACAGGTGGCAGTAGGAGCAATTAAGTTCCAAGATTTGAAGAACAATATTGCTTCGGGATATATTTTTGAGCTGGATGATTTTGCTAACTTTGAGGGGAAAACCGGTCCTTATATTCAGTATGCAATTGCCAGAATAAATTCGGTTATGCGTAAAAACAGTGAGATAAAACTCCAAAAAATTATGATTACTAATGCAGAAGAAAGAAATCTGGCATTGAAAATTGCGCAATTGAGCAACGTTATAATGCGTTGCGAGGCAGAAAAGGAGCCGAGTATTATTTCTGATTATGTATATAATTTGGCGCAGGCTTTCAGCAGTTTTTATAACGCATCGCCGATTAAAGGTGCTGAAAATGAACTGATAGCCGGATCGCGAATGGCATTGGCAAAATTGACACGGGATGTATTGGTAAAGCTTTTATATCTTTTGGGGATTGAAGCACCGGAAGTTATGCCCAAGGCATAGGAAAAATATTTTATTAAACCGGATATTATATTACTATGGTCTGGTATTGTTGAGGAGATATGATGTTCGAAACACAGGAAACAGGGCCGATTATCGAGCTGGAAAAGGTTGGTATTCGGTACGGACGGGGACCGGAAGTTTTAAGCAATATAGATTTGTCGTTGCAGCGCGGTTCTTTTCATTTTTTGACCGGAAAAAGTGGTGCGGGTAAAACATCTCTTTTGAGTATGATGTATCTGTGGCAAAAGCCAAGTCGCGGGCGTTTGAGTATTTTTGGTAATAATGTTAATTTTGCCAATCGTAATTCCTTATCTTTGTTTAGACGCAGAATCGGAGTTGTCTTTCAGGATTTCCGTTTGTTGGAACATGTGTCTGCATTTGATAATGTGGCTTTGCCCTTGCGTGTGAGCGGTATGAGCGAAAAGGAGATCCGTAAGCGGGTTAATGAATTGTTGAAATGGGTTGAAATAGATCGCAGTACATCAGCAATAACATCGACTCTGTCAGGTGGTGAAAAACAGCGTGTAGCTATTGCACGAGCCGTGATAAACAGGCCGGATATTTTGTTAGCGGATGAACCTACCGGTAACGTGGATAATGATATTGCAACAAAATTGATGAAGTTGTTTATAGAGCTTAATAAGTTAGGAACGACCGTGGTTATTGCAACTCATAATGAAAATTTAATTAATGAGTTTAAGTACCCATGTATTTGCCTGAAAAATCATAATTTGAAGGTGGTGTCAGCAGGAGAGAGAAATAATGATATGGAAATTTAAGAGTTCTCGTCACCAGGAACTGCCTCTATCAAAGGATAGTTCAAATTTGTTTTTGAAAATTATGATTTCAATATCGGTGTTTCTGTTTGCGGTTACGTTGGCAGGTGTTTTAGCAATAAACTCAATGCTAGTTAATTGGAATGCCAGTATTCTGGGGTCATTAACGGTTCAGATTGTTCCTATCAGCAATGCCGATAGGCAGAAGGCTCGTGATGAGATAATTGAGCAGGAACAACGAGCGGTTGCCATGTTGTCTGCTATGCCGGAAGCCAAGAGAGTGACACCGCTGAGAGATGATCAGTTGCATAGATTGTTGCGGCCATGGTTGGGTGATGATATTGATATAAATGAGTTGCCAATGCCAAGATTGATTGATGTTAAACTGAAGTCAGGTGCGGAAATTAATTTTAAGCAATTGGCGGAAAAACTAGCTTCTGTTGCTCCTCAGGCATCGCTTGATAACCATAAATTGTGGCTGAATAAGTTGATAAACTTTGCGGCGGGCTTAAAAGTGCTAGCATTGGCGGTTTTGCTACTGGTTATAGGGGTTACGTCAGGAGCAATTTTTTATACAACACAGACCAGTCTAGGATTGCATAAAGATGTGATAGAGATTTTGCATCTTATGGGCGCAAAGGATACATACATTGCTCAGCAATACGCCGGAAGAACTGCATGGCTAGGCGTCATCGGCGGAATTATAGGCGTAGCGGTTGCCGTGCCGGTTATATTTTTGATTGCACATCTGGCAGGACAAATCGAGGGCGGTATTATTGATGAGGCAAGACTGTCGGTGGGTTCTTGGCTGACAATATTGAGCCTGCCTTTGTTCTCATCATTGGTTGCAATGCAAACGGCCTATTATACTGTAAAACGTACACTAGAGAGAATGATGTAACAAATGACAGGAAAACAAATCTTATTTTTGTTGGTTTTGTTGTTGATGTGGGGTGCCGGCTTTGAGGCTTTTAACTACAAAATAAATCACTTCGCTAATGTCGGTGATGCAGAGGCCGATGCAATTGTGGTGCTGACAGGCGGACGTAATCGTTTGAAAGAAGCAGTAAAACTGCTAAATGCCAAAAAAGCCGATAAGTTGTTTGTGTCCGGAGTGTTTAAGGATACATCCCTTAAGGAATTGCAGAATCGTGAGGATGTGGAGATATTTGATTTTGAGCAAGTAACTCTGGATAAAAAATCTACAAATACGGTTGAAAATGCAAAAGAAACAGCAGAATGGATAAAAAAACAAAAAATCAGCAAAATTTATTTGGTTACTTCAAATTATCATATGCCGAGAAGTGTGGCCGAGTTTAAGCGTTATAACTCAGAGTTGGAGATTATTCCGTATCCGGTCTATTCGGATAGAGTTGCTCGTGAGTGGTGGAAAAATTGGCACAGTTTCTCTTTGTTGGCAAGCGAATATAATAAGTTTTTGTACGTGTTGCTGGTAAAAGGGATTGTAGTGAGAAAAGGAGACTAACATGTTGTTTATACGTTCATTAATAAGCAATATCTGGATATACGGAGTTATTGGTTTCGGAGTTGTTTTTTGCAGTATATTCGGGTGGTTTTTGCCTCGTAAATGGCATATATTTTGGTGGGGCAGAATGATGTGTCCTGCCGTTATGTGGGGTATGAAAGTTTTTGGAGGTTTGAGTATAGAAGTACGTGGTAAGCAGTATCTCGGGGGAAAAGTGATTTATGCATGCAAGCATGAATCTGCTGCTGAGACGTATTTTTTGGCAGCAATCGTGGATAAAGCAACGATGGTGTTGAAAAAAGAACTTACGTATATTCCGTTTTTCGGTTGGGCACAGGCAATGTATGGGCTTATTCCAGTTGATCGTTCGGCAGGTGCAAGTGCCATGAAAAAAATGCTGATCGGAGCTAAAAAAATGATGAGTACCGGACGTTCGCTGATTATTTTTCCCGAAGGGCACAGAGTTCCGGCAGGCACAAATATAAAATATAAACCGGGGTTTTTATTTTTGGCGCAAAATCTTAAGTTGCCGGTGGTACCTGTAGCATTAAACAGCGGTATGTTTTGGCCACGAAGTTCGTTCAAGCATTTGCCGGGGAAGATTATTGTTGAATTTATGCCACCGATTGATGTCAGCGGTGATAAAAATGAGAGTATTGAAAAGATTCAAAAGTGCATTGAAGATAAATGCTATGAACTGAATCATGAGGCAATGCGTGATTATCCTGCATGTAAGGTTAATTATTTCGGAAAAGACTAGTTTTTGAACGTCAAAAACCAAAATTTGGCAATACCATAGCGTCGTTCGTCAATCAGTTCTAACTGCTGAGGAATTGAGAGTTTTTCGTCGGTGGCAGTTTCGACTACGCATATGCCGTCCGAGGATAGCCAGTTGTTTTTGAGTATTGATGCCAATGCTTGTTCGCTCAGACCTTTGTGGTATGGTGCGTCCATGAAAATGATGTCAAACTCTTGTTGGGAGTGAGGTAGTGATGAGGCATCGGCACGAATCAATGTTATTTTGTTTTTTTCGTTAGGAAAAAGAGCTGCATTTTTTGCGGCAGAAGCGGTATCTATATCAATCAAGGTTACATTTTTGGCACCACGAGATATGGCCTCAAGTCCGAAAGCTCCGCTACCGGCAAAAATATCTGCCAAGTTGATTTGATCCCAAGGTTTGGTTAGCTTTGAATATAAAATATTAAATATGGATTCACGAGCCTTATCCGAAGTTGGGCGAACGTTTCCGGTTTTGGGTGATAAAAGGTTTTTACCACGATATAATCCGCCGATAATTCTCATAATTCAAATTTTCCGCCAAGTTGTTCTTTTAGGACTTTGTGAGGAACTTCTTTGACTTCACCTTTTTTGAGGCTACCAAGTTGAAACGGGCCGTAAGATAAGCGGATTAAACGAGCAACGTCAAGCCCGATATATTGCATAAGACGGCGGATTTCACGATTTTTTCCTTCAGATAAGGTGATGGTCAGCCATGTATTTGTTCCTTGGGTACTATCAATAGCAATTTTTACCGGTCCGTAGTTTACTCCGTCGATTGTAACGCCGTTAGATACAGAATCGAGTTTTTGTTGTGTGACTTGACCGTGGACTTTTACTTTATAGCGGCGACTCCATCCATTTTGTGGGAGTTCGAGCAGACGGGAAAGCTCTCCGTTGTTGGTGAGCAGTAGCAATCCCTCAGAATTAAGGTCAAGTCGCCCGACAGAAATAACGCGAGGCATACCGGCGGGAAGATTGTCAAAGACTGTTGGACGCGAAGAGTCTTTATGGGAGGTAATGAGACCAGTCGGTTTGTAATAAAGCCAAAGTCTGGTTTGTTCAATTGCCGGAAGTTTTTCACCATCAATGAGAATTTTATCAGATGGTTCAACGTTGATGGCCGGAGAATTTATAATTTCTCCGTTGAGGGTAACGCGCTGTTGTAAGATTAGTTCTTCGGCGGCTCGGCGCGAGCAGACGCCGGAACGGGCAATAAATTTGGCTATTCTTTCACTCATTTTAAGCAATCCTCAATAAATTTGTGCCTATCATATATTAAGCAAAGGAAAAAATAAAGATGAATTGTCATGATTATATGAAAATTGCTTTAAAGCAGGCAGAAATGGCATTTGCAAAAGATGAAGTGCCGGTCGGTGCAGTTGTGGTTGATCCTGTTTCAGGAAAAGTGGTGGCAAAGGCCGGAAACTGCGGAGAACATGGTAAAGAAGCATTTGCTCATGCAGAAATAGAGGCCATGAGAAAAGCGTGCAAAAAACTGGGAACGAACCGGTTATACGGTATGGAGCTTTATGTTACTTTGGAACCGTGCACTATGTGTGCGGCGGCAATTTCAATGATGAGAATATCAAGGCTTTGTTTTGGAGCTAGAGATGAAAAAGGCGGAGCCGTCATCAGCGGTGTTCGTTTTTTTGAGGCGGCAACGTGTCATCATCGTCCGCAGGTTGAAAGCGGTATTATGGAAAAAGAATGTTCACAGATTTTGAAGGATTTTTTTAAGGCAAAAAGGTGTAGAAAAAACAAATAAAAAGGTAGTATCAAAAAAATGTATACGTTAGCATAAAAGCAGTTTTTTGCTGAGGGGTGATATGGACTATAGAAAGATTAACTTTACTAAAGTTTCGCCAAGCGTCAGTAGGGCAAGTCGTCGTTTTTTTGATAATCATGTACGTAGGGCATTTGTTCAATATGTTGCTTATGTAGGGTTGTTTGACGGGGTACTTACTGAGCAAGAAGTTGAAGATGCAAAAGATGGTATTTTGCCTCCGGATTTGGATATTCATCACATAGTGCCTTTGTCCGGTTCAATGAGTACAGATGTCAATGCATTTACAAATTTGACAATTTTACATAAGTCAACGCATATACATATTAACAGAAAAATTTTTGAACCACAGCTGAAAGATTTAATGGATGGGGAAAGTAGAGAAATATACATTCCTCAGTTTAAGATTGTTGATGCCGGAAGAATTATTGCAATAAGAGAGGGAAAACTCAAAGGAAGATGGGTTCCGATTAAACGTCCTCCTGCAAATATGAGAAAATATAAAGGGCGATAAAAAATAATTGATAAGTTACCAAATATTAATAAAAAAGGTCTTATAATTCCTGTTTATGGAGATTATGAGGCTATGGGACTGTTGCAAGATATAAAGTATCGTTTAAGAAAATCAGGGTTGCTGATATTTCTTATGATGCTGTTTTTTTATTTTTGTTTCAACGGTTTTTATGGTGACCGCGGATTCCAAAAGTACATGTATTTGAAGAAAGAAGTCGCATATGCACATGAAATTGCTGACAAATATCATCGTCAAAAAGAGGAACTAAATGAAAAAGTCCGGTTGCTGTCGCCGGGGAGTTTAGATCTCGATATGCTTGATGAACGGGCTCGAGAGGTGCTGAATATGGTTGGTTCCGGCGAGTTGATTTTGTTAGATGAGTAGTTTTATCGGCTGCAAATTGTAGATAGCGTAAAAAAAAGACTGTATTTTTTGTTTTTTTCTTGTTATATATGATTCCCTGATGAGGAATTGTGTAATATGAAGAAGTTGCCCAAGAAAATAACTCGTGAACCAATGCGATACTCTGAAAAGAAACCACTCTTTTCGAGTAAAGAGATTATTTTCAGAAGTAGCGGGCGAGCCAGAGTTTGGCATATATCATCCAAAATGCAAATAGTGGCATTGGTGTTGATTGTATTGACTGCCTTTTGGGGAGTGCATTCTTCTCATATGTACCATCGTTCCGGACGTATCCTTAACCGAAAAAATAATGAACTTACTGCAACCCGCGATGCTTATATGGATTTGATGGGAGATTTTGTGGCGCTGCAAAGTAATATTGCGATGATGATTCAAAATCTTGACGAAGCAGACAGCAAAAAAATGAATGTTGAAGAATATAAACAACAGGCGACTATGGTGGAAGAACGGGTTAAGCAGATTACAAGTCATCCGGAGTTGATTGATGCCGGAAAATTGGAAGAAAAAACCAGCCTTAATGAGGTTTCATTGCAGAGAGATATTGCGGTTTCAGAGCGTAATGAGTTGCGTAAAAAGCTGGTTGAATTGCAAAAAATGGTTGAGGATATGAGGGCTGCCGAGATGGATGTTTTGGATAAAGTTTCTCAAATTGCCGGCAATGAAATGAACAAAATTAAGAGTGCTATAAATTCAATAAACTCTTCGCTTAAAAAACGCGGTATGTATTTTAATGCCTTGGCAAATAACAAAAAACAACACGGAAGCGGGGGACCTTATATCCCCGCAGAAAACAGTTTTTTGCAGGAAAAAAAAGTAAATGATAAGGTTAGTAATTTATACAAGACTGTTGATGATGTTGCTTATTTGCGTGAGGTGTTGAATTACGTCCCGTTGGGCAAGCCGGTGTCATGGACACTGATTTCATCTCAATATGGTGCTCGCAGCGATCCATTTAAGAAGACAAAAGCTTATCATAAAGGTGTTGATTTGGCCGGAAGAACCGGAAATAAAATTAAGGTTGCGGCTAAAGGAAAAGTGATTAAGTCAGAATATAATTCCGGATATGGCAATTTGGTTGAGGTCGATCATGGGAACGGCTTTGTTACTAAATATGCACATTTAAGCAAATCGTACGTGAAAAAAGGACAACGTTTGGAAATCGGTGATGCAATAGGCGAAATGGGGTCTACAGGACGTTCAACCGGTCCGCATTTGCATTATGAAGTATTATATAAGGGAAAAGATGTTGATCCAATGCCGTTTATTAGGGCAAAATCATCTTAAGGGAGATTAAAATGAAAAAGCTTAGAAGGATTATTTATTTGAAAATTGCTCGCCTTATGGGACGTGGTAAAAACGGCAATGTGGTGCCGACAATTGTTGCCGAGAACAGCTCCGTAAAAGGAGATGTTGTTTCGGCAGGTACACTGCATGTAGATGGTACCATTGATGGTGATGTTAATTGTGATGAATTGATCGTCGGGCTTAAGGGGACCATTAATGGTGCAGTAAAGGCTCAAAGTATATATTTATATGGTACACTAAATGGTGAAGTTTCTGCAGATAGTTTGTTTATTGCGCAAACAGCTCATTTGATCGGTGATATTAATCATAACAGTATTGCTATAGAACCGGGAGCTTATATCGAGGGACGTTGCATTAAAAATAAACCGGTTCTTACTGTTGTTGAGGGAAAAATTCAGAATAAAAAATTAAGAGCAGCAGAGTAATATGCCGGGTAAAAAGACAAAATCAGATTTTATTTCAACCGGAAACGTGGCACAGAATCGCCGTGCCACGTTTGATTATTATATAACCGAACGTTTTGTAGCAGGACTTGAACTTACGGGGACAGAGGTTAAGTCTTTGAGGCAAGGACATGCCAATATTAATGATGCTTTTGGTGTCGAAAAAGGCGGAGAACTTTATATTTCAAATATGTTTATCGCCGAATATGCTAATAAGGGATATGCAAGCCATGCCGAAAAAAGAGATCGAAAATTACTCTTAAAAAAGAAAGAAATAAACGATATTATCGGCTCAATTGCTAAAAAAGGTACGACATTAGTGGCTATCAGATTGTTTTTTAACGATAAAGGACGAGCAAAATTAGAGGTTGGGCTTGGCGTTGGTAAAAAACTTTATGATAAACGTGAAACAGAAAAAACACGTGATTGGAATCGTGAAAAAGCCAGAGTGATGGCAAGATATTAGTCACCATTTATATACATGGTGTTGTCATAAACACGCATAGCTAATAATTCAAGAGATTTTATTTTGTCACGATAGATAACAGCTTGTTCAAATTCAAGATTAGCGGCAGCTTCTTTCATAAGCTTTGTGTATTCTTTGATTTGTTTTTCAATGTCTTTAGCGTCTCCGGCACTGACCGGCTCTTCTTTGGCAAAATCGGTTTCGCTCATTTCACGCAGGGTTGAAGATATGCTCTTTTTGATTGTTTGCGGGGTTATACCATGTTCAATGTTGAATTTTAGCTGCTTTTCACGGCGACGAGATGTTTCTTCCATGGCTTCTTTAATGGAACCGGTTATTTTGTCGGCATAAAGAATCACGCGACTTTGGGCGTTGCGTGCGGCACGACCGATGGTCTGAATTAGCGAACGGGTAGAACGCAGAAAACCCTCTTTATCAGCATCAAGTATGGCTACAAGAGAGCATTCAGGAATATCCAGCCCCTCACGCAAAAGGTTAATTCCGACCAGAACATCAAAAACTCCAAGGCGTAGATCACGAATAATTTCAATGCGTTCCAATGTATCAATATCAGAGTGCATATAGCGGACTTTTATGCCGTTTTCATTGAGATATTCAGTCAGGTCTTCAGCCATTTTTTTGGTGAGAGTGGTGACAAGAACGCGTTCTTTTTTGAGTATGGTTTTGCGGCATTCTTCCATGAGGTCATCAACTTGGTTTTCAACCGGTCTTATCAGGCAAATCGGGTCCGCCAGTCCGGTCGGACGAATAACTTGTTCGGCAAAGCAACCTTGACTCTGTTCAAGCTCCCAATCTCCGGGAGTGGCCGAAACAAAAATGGTCTGTGGGCGCATTTTGTTCCATTCTTCAAATTTTAAGGGGCGGTTGTCTAGGCATGATGGAAGCCGAAACCCATACTGAGCCAATGTCGATTTGCGGTTGCGGTCACCGCGAAACATACCGCCGATTTGAGGAATGGAAATATGGCTCTCGTCAATAAAAAGCAGTGCATCATCAGGTAAATATTCAAACAATGTCGGCGGTGGATCTCCGGCTGCGCGTCCGGTTAGGTAGCGCGAATAGTTTTCAATGCCTTTACAGTGTCCGGTAGTTTCAAGCATTTCAAGGTCGAATCGGGTACGTTGTTCCAAGCGTTGAGCTTCTAATAACTGATTATTTTCACGGTATAATTGCAGTTGCTGTTGTGATTCTTTTTTGATGTTTACAATTGCTTGTGATAATGTGGGACGAGGGGTTACATAGTGGCTCGCCGGATAAACTACGACTTTGGGTAGATCGGTGATACGTTTTCCGGTTAAGGCATCGAATTCATAAATGCTCTCGATTTCATCGCCAAAAAAAGATATGCGCCATGCCCGATCTTCAAGGTGGGCAGGAAAAATATCCAAAGTGTCCCCTTGAACACGAAAAGTGGTGCGGACAAAGTTTTGCTGGTTGCGTTCGTATTGAAGTTCGGATAGGCGGCGGCAAACATCGGGCATTTCAATATTGTCACCAACATTGAGCTCGCAGGTCATGGCAGAGTATGAGGCTACATCTCCCAAACCATAAATGCAGGAGACGGAAGCAACAATGATGACATCGCGGTTTTCCAAAATGCTGCGAGTGGCAGAGTTGCGCATGCGGTCGATTTGTTCGTTAATGGCAGAGTCTTTTTCGATATAGGTGTCGGTTTTCGGAACATAAGCCTCGGGTTGATAGTAGTCATAATATGATACAAAATATTCGACGTGATTATGAGGGAAAAACTCTTTCATTTCACTGTATAACTGGGCGGCCAGAATTTTGTTTGGAGCCATAATCAGTGTCGGACGCCTGCAATGTTCGATGATTTTTGCCATAGTAAAAGTTTTGCCGGATCCGGTTACACCAAGCAAGACTTGATCTCGCAGGCCTTGTTCTATGCCGGTGCAGAGTTCAGAAATGGCCTGCGGTTGGTCACCGGCCGGTTCAAATGGGCTGACAATTTCAAAATTATCACTCATCTATATCGGTACTCTCCAGAAGCTCTAAGACATCATTTTCGGCAGCCTTTAAAGCTTGTATTTTGTCATTAATGGATGCGTCAAGAGCCTCTAATTTTGCTTTTTCGCGCTCAATTTTACGCATTTGTTCATTATAACTTGACTTGTTAGCAATAATCAGGCTGTCAATATCCGGTGAGGAAGGAGTTAAATCAGTAGCGTGTTGAGATGTTGTCAACTGAGTTTGCGAATGGTAGATTTTTGCAGTTTTTATCGCTATCAACATGATAGAGCATATAACCAGCGAGATAAACAGCCATGATTTATAGTGCGACAACACCTGTGTCCTCCTACCTAAGTGCTCGCAGAGCCTTTATAAGTTCAAGTTCGGCTTCTGATTTCGGATCGTCGTCTTCGTCTGTGTCAGAAAAATGGTTTTCGGAGCGGTTGCTCTCGGCGACCAAGTTATGCAGATTGCGTGATGTTTCGTGGGCAGCAGCCTTAAGGTTTATGACGGCATTTTCAGCCTTTGAAGCGGCTTCGTTCAATGATTGGGCGAGAGTGGAAAGACTGTCGTGGTTGTTGCGCAGTATGGTTATGTTGCGATTAAGCCGCCAAATGTATGCTATGGTCAATAGCAGCAAACAAATTACGATAATGTTTATAATCAGTTCAAAATTGCTCATTGTGGCACCTTTTGGGTTATTTTGATAGCAATGTGGTGTGATTTTTGCCCCAAAATTCCCTTAAATTTCGGAGCTTTACCTTGTAGTATAGATATTTCGGCATCTTTTTCAATACCTAATGGCAGAAAACTACCAACTTTCCATTCAGAAATTTTACTGAGAGGCAATGATGATTGTTGCATAACCGCGGTCAGCTCGCAAGGAATATTGTTAGCAATATCCAGCGGTTTTATCCCCGGAATTTGCAACCAGAAAGAGCCGTTATTATTGACGGAAAACTGGAAAGCCGAATAAATGTCAAAATCATCGGGCTTTTCTGTAGAAAATTCGCCACACAAAATATCCCCCAGTTCGGAACACATTGTTTGTGCAATATTGTGTAATATTTTCAGTGCTGTAGACGATGGAAAAATGTCCTGTGAGCTGTTATCTGATGGACCTAAAGACATACATATCAGTTCATTTACGGCTGTTGAAGAGAAAGCAATGCAACCATGATTGTTGACAGCGGACAGCTTGGCATATACGAGAGGTGATGTCGATGATGTGCAAAAAGATATGTCGGCATCAAAAAAGTATTTTTTGAGTAAAGACTGTTTGAAGGCGGTAGCAATGGTGCTACCGTCGGGTATAGAAAATAAAAAGCTGTTCAATGTGTTCATGTCAATTTTTTCCAAACATAGGGAAATTTAACAAATATTTTTAGTTATAACAATACTTTTTTTTGATGCTAAAAACAGTATAGTTATGGCGTTTTTTCTTTTCTTTTTTATGAAAATGTGATATCATAACAAGTAGTGGATGTGAGATTTGGGGGTGTGCTATGTATTTATGGGTGATTATTGCTACTTTTCTGGCATCGTTGGCAGTGTTTAGCACGTCATACAGGCCAGATGTAAAAAAGGTTGTAGTTGAGCCAAAGGCAGAAGCAGTTATTGCTAAGATGTATCTGCAACATCAGGCAATGAGGAATTATGTGGCTACAAACTGGCGTAAAGGACCAGGGAGTGTAGAGCCCGGGGAGTGGAAGCCGGAAGGAAGCAATACGTCTTATGCTCCGTATGGTTTTGATGCAGATGGTGGCGTGGCTAATTTTACGTCAAAAATTTATTGTTTGGCATCAAAAGAAAATGGAGTAGCTACGCGGACATATTCTAAGTTGCCGGTAGGGTGTACGAATGGTAGCGATCCGTACCATGCAGTCAGTAACTGTTGTGATGAACCTGATGCGACTATGTTTTTGGTGACTTATGGTGATATTCCGTCCAAGTGGCGTAATCCGGTGACCGGAAAGCCTCGAGCAGAATTGTTGGACGCAATGAAGACGAGTCGCGGATATATTGACGGATTGGGTTATATGATTGATTTAGCTAAAGATCTTCCAAATGATATTGAGCGTTTGAGAAAAGAAATCCCAATATATTCTCGCATGGGGATTATTACCCATGGAAAAAATAATTTTGTGTCGATGCCAACATGGATAATGGCGGAAGATTTGGACCCGTCTCCTGATCAAGATGGGTCTTGTCGTCGTGATAAGCATTGTCTGATTTATTTGACCAATTTTGGTACCAGTGCATCGGCAGGTGGACCTGCTGAATTGTCAGATGATGACTATGAAGTATGGCGATAGTTTTGTACTATAGTTTTTAGAGCCTTGAGTATTTCAAGGCTCTTTTTTTGTTATGATTGCAAATTGATTTATTTTGATGCTATCTTATTGAAAATACAGTAAAAATAAAATGTTACAAATATGTTAAATTTAGCGGTTTTGACACGATAGGGCTTTTTTTTGGGCTAAAAATGTGCTATGATAATGCTATGAGTAGACTGCTTTAAGGACTTTGACATGTATTTATGGGTTATTATAGTAACTTTTTTGGCATCTTTAGCGGTGTTGGGTACATCACTACGTACCGACATTAAGGAGGTTTATGTTGAACCTCAGGCAGAGGCGGTTGTCAGCAAGCTTTTTATTCAGCATCGCGGGCTGGTAAAATATGCTTTGCAAGGAGAACATGTGACCGGTGATGAATTGCAGCCGGGACTGTGGGATCCTGAGGAACATAAATCATATTTTGCTTATGGATTTAAGGCGGATAGTCGTTTTAAGTCAAGAATATATTGTTTAGATCAGGATGGATATATACCGGAACAGTGTACGACTGCGCCGGAGAGCTGTTGTAAGGAGCAGGGGCAAATATTGTATTTGATTACATATGGAAAGCTCCCACCTAAATGGCAGTCAAGAAAAACCGGGCTTCCTCGTCCGGAGCTAATCAATGCCATGCGCAGCAACGGAAATACAGTGGACGGAATGGGATATTTTGATAGTCGGGATCATGCGGTGTCTACATGTGAAGGTTTATCGTGTAAGTTCTATACGGAGACTCAGTGGGGAGTATTAAGTCAGAATACCAAGGTTTTTTATGGTATACCGGATGCAATTATGAACGATGACAGTTCAGACTTTCGTAATCTGTGTATGGACAGCTTAGGTGAGACAGATAAGAGTAAGTATTGTCTGATGTATGTGTCTAAGTTTTAATATAGGAGACTAAGATCATGAAAAAGATAGTTAATAGCATTAGTGAAGCCGGAACATTGATGGTTGAAGCATTGGCAATGTTGGGGCTGATTAGTATGGTTACTCCTGTATTGTACAAAAAGGCTGCGGAACGCACCGTTGAACTGCAGGATATTAATGCTTCAGGACAAATGCGTGCAGTATCATCGGCGTTAGATTCGTTCTTAAAGGATAATTATACCACAATTACATCGGGTGGAAAGGTTACTGTATCAGGTGGAGATGAGATAGATTTTGCTGGTTATGAAAATGAAACTAATCATGTTGAACGATTTTCAGGAGAGAATTTTGTTAAGGCGCTGAGTCCGTATTTGCCATATGGTTTTGCGGATGATGATGGCAATATCAGAGAGACGAAGCTGTTTAATGACTATGATTTTGCAATTGCAATGAATGGTGTTAATGCAGGAGTAAACAAAGTTAACCGTACATTGACCGGTTTTATGGTGGCAAACCCCAAAAACAATACAACTGAAGTTACGCCGATGAGGGCGGCACGTATTGCCAGTATGATTGGCAGTAACGGTGGTTATGTTGATGATAGTGATACAGCTCGCGGTACACAAGGTATCTGGAGTGTTAAGATGAGTGATGACTTGGATATAAACAATGCTCCGAAAAATGCAATTGTAGTTTCGTCTTTACAGCCGGTTTCAGCTCAGAGTTTGGATGAAGAGTTATTGCACCGCGTTGATAAAAAAACTGACGTGAATGACCGGTTGAACACTATGGAAACTGATTTGTTTATGGGAACAGATTCAGAAGCAGGTATAAAGGGACATAACATTCGTATGGTTAACCAGATAATTATGCGTCCAGATATAAAATATATGGTTGGTGAAGATGGACAATCGGAAATGGATGGTGACCCCAAGGGCGTGCCGCATATTGATTTGGATGAGAATTATGAACAAAACATAAAGAATGCTTTATATATAGCTGATGATGGTGGTGCGAACATCAGCGGTGTTTTGAATGTGATGAAAGAGCATTTTAGAGTAGATGATAAAGGAATCCAATATTATGGTAATCATAGTGTAACAGATCCTGTAACCGGTGAGATTAATGAGGTTATTGATAGCAGTCCCTTATTTTCTGTCAATAATAGAAAATTAACTTATGGAACAGGTAAGAATGGAGGAATGTTTGAAGTTCAAGATAGGGGAGAGTTATTGTTTTGGGATCCTGTTAGTAAAGCTCTAGGAGTAGATATGATTCCTAAGAAGGGTATAATTATGATGGGGTACGGTGGTTCTGACACCGATGGTCAAGGAGCAAGTAGAATTGCGATGGTAGCCAAAAGATTGTCATATAAAGGTGGTGGTGGCAAAAAATTTTTTAAGTGGGTAACCGTTCTCAATGGAGGGGACACTTCGAGTGATGTTTTTAGCGGAGATACTTTGAAGTATGATTGGAGGAGTGGTGTTCCTATTGAGCAAGCTTTAGGTGCTGAAGATAAAAATGCTCCGTATGAACTGTCGGTTAATGGTTCGGCATTTGTCAAAGACACTTTGCTGACAGCAAATTTGAGGACATATAATGGTGATTTTGCAACACTACGTGCCGGTGTGGATCCGAAAGAATTTGATATTGGCGTTATTAATGACAAGAAAGTTTTTATGAAAGTTGAAACATTGCCGGAATCTCAGGGGAGAGAAGCAAGTTTTAGGATTGGTGATATTGACCCTCAAGCTAGGCATACAACTCTGAGGGTAGTTAGAAGCGAAGGTAACAACCCTGACATGTTGTATAAACCGGGAATATTAATGGCAACCGGAGAAAAGGAATTTGAGGGAGGTATTAATATTGTGTCTGGGTGGAATTCTATGTCCACGACTTTTAATGGTATAGCAGTTCCGGTGATTGAAGAAGAAAGTGGCTATAAGATAGTTGGATATGAAGAGAGCGATCGTCCTGGTTTTTCTCAACAGGGAATGTTGAAGTTGGGAGGTAGCAAAGGTGTCTATATTAACTCGTACAATAATGCTCCTGTTGCGATAAATAATGATATGTATAGGGCGTATAGAAGTGAGTCGGGCGGTGATATATGGTCAATAACCGATATTAATTCCGATGAATATAATGTGCGACCGTCGTATGAGCATGACAATCAAGATGATAGAATAGGCAATTATGTTATTCAGGATATGATAACGACTGTATCAGCAAGTCCTGAAAATCAGGATCCAGCGTATAGTGAGCTTGATGTGTTCAAGGTTGATCCGACGATGACGACAGATAATAAGTTACTTGGTGTTAATACAGAAGCTGGAGGAATAGGAGGAGAGAATAGTGACGAATCTCGTGCAATTGAGATGACGGGTAGTGTTGCGGTGTATGATTATGATAGGTATAGTCCTGAATTTACAGGAGCGCAATTCCCATCATTTACAGTAGATAAAGGGCAAGTGGTCGTCAGAGCAACTCAGGATGTAACTAGTAGACAAATAGAAAGAGGAGACAGGATTCTGGTTGTTGACAATGATAGTTCGAGTAGTGATGGGTCGGCTATATCGGATGATGATAAGCGTGGTTCGGTATATATAAGAAAAGGAAGCATTAACCTTGCCCCAGCGCAGCCAGTAGGAAAAACAGTTACTAGGCTGGAAGAGTCTAATTTGGGCTATAATACAGGTGTTACTCCGCAAGGGTATATTGCAGCAGATAGGTTTGTTGCGCATAATAATGATGCAGGTGCAATGCTAGCCAATTACAAAGGGAAGTCTAGGTTTGGTAATTTGAAAGCCGCCTCACAGGGGTATGATGGTTATGAAGTTAACCCTGCCTATACCTCAGTTATGCATGATATTAAACTGACCACTCGTGGTGGCGCACGTTTGAGTGACATTTTACCTGATTTTATCAATAAGGGAATTTATTTGGTTGATGCAAGCTATGTAGAGAGTACACCATGGGCAAAAGATGATTTTAGACCTATTGATTGGGTAAGAAGTGGTCATGAAGTTAATCCTGGAGCAAATGCTTCGGCTTTCTTGGGGTTTGTTCCAACGCCAAAATGTCCACCGAATTATGCAAGAGTGATTACATTGACACCGGCAAGTTGGGCAATGGCGCAGGCAGGAAAACTTTATCCTGGTGCCGCAGATGTTGGAATGAATACAGATACTCATGATATTTTGTATGGCGGGGGCGACCCTTCGGCTAATGCATTGAATTTTCAGAAAAGCACATGGTTGAAGTCTATGGTAGTTAAATATTATGGTGATACTGCGACAGGAGATAGTGATGGTTTTAAGGGATGGAGTGCAATTATGGGCTTTATCTATCCGAGTACGGTATGGGATAAAAATATCAATGGTGCTGCCGTTTCTACTGCCGCTGATGGTGATGAGTTTGTATATTGGAATCTGTTTCCAGTTAAATATAAAGAATTAGAAGGATATGCAACAGTGTATTGTTATTTTGATAGAAAGAGTTATGGTCAGTACGATGCAAAAAAGTTTGTCGATACCACATATGATCAATTGAAAGATATGGAAGATCATGAAAGTGTTTTGACAGGTCGATTAAAAGGAACGACAAGCGATAGTGAAAGTAGTAAAGCTTATCTTGAACGTCTTGATGATCCGGCTTTGAAGTATGAGTCACCATGGTAAGTGCTTGTGATGAAAAAAAGCCCTGCTTATGCAGGGCTTTTCTTTTGGTGATTGGTTGCGTTTTATTCAATAAAAATTGAGGATAAAGAGAATTTTGTTGCAAAAAATTAATTTTTGTGTATTACATTGTTCTCCAAATGGGCTGTTTATGCCCAAGATCAGATATTTTAAAATTATAAGGAAATAAAAATGGTATCACTTGCAGAGAAAATGGCTGCTAATCTTGATATGTCGGCCTTTAGTAAAGCTGAGGAACTTAAAAAAAGATTGTGGTTTACAATTTTGGCCCTGATTGTTTTTCGTTTGGGGACTTTTATTCCGTTGCCGGGGATTGATCCTCATATCTTGGCTTCGATTTTCAATAAAAATTCAAATGGCATTTTGGGTATGTTCAATATGTTCGCCGGTGGTGCGTTGGCGCGTATGACAATTTTTGCATTGAACATTATGCCTTACATCTCTGCATCAATCATACTGCAACTCGGTCAGTCAATCATTCCGTCTTTGTCCGCGTTGAAAAAAGAGGGAGAAGCAGGTCACCGCAAGATGGTGCATTATACAAAAGTATTAACGGTGTTTATTACAATGATACAAGGCTATGGAATCGCCGTCGGTCTTGAGGGAATGACCGGAGAAGGTAGTATGTCCGCTGTGGTTATGCCCGGTTTTGTATTCAGATTTACGACCGTTGTTTCTTTGGTCGGTGGTACCATGTTTATTGTATGGTTGGGTGATCAGATTACATCGCGCGGTGTAGGTAACGGTTCGTCATTGATTATTACTGTCGGTATTATTGCCAATATTCCGAGCGCGTTGGCTCAAACTTTTGAATTGGGTCGTGTCGGCTCAATGTCAATTTGGCTGATTATCATGTTGATGGTTATGGTTTTGGCTTTGGTTTATATAATCGTGTTTGTTGAAAGAGCTCAAAGAAAAATCGTTATTCAATATCCAAAGCGTCAGATGGGTATGAAAATGACCTCTGCCGAGAGTTCACATTTGCCACTCAAAATCAATCCTACCGGTGTTATTCCGCCGATTTTTGCCAGCTCGTTGTTGTTGTTGCCGATTACAATTGCTAACTTTTCAGCGAATAACGGGCCATCTTGGGTGCAAACCTTGAGTCGTTTGCTCGGTCATGGTCAACCTTTGTATTTGGCATTGTACGCATTATTGATTATCTTCTTTGCATTCTTTTATACTGCAGTTGTATTCAATCCTGTTGAGACTGCGGATAATTTGAAAAAACACGGCGGCTTTATTGCCGGTATTCGCCCAGGTAAAAATACGGCCGATTATCTTGACTATGTGATTACGAGATTGACGGTGTTGGGTGCTTTTTATCTGACAGCCTTGTGCATTTTGCCGGAAGTATTAATTGCCAAGCTGTCGGTTCCGTTTGTTTTGGGGGGAACGACTCTGTTGATCGTGGTTCAGGTGACGATGGATTTTGTGACTCAAGTTCAGACACACTTGATTGCATATCAATATGAAGGTTTGCTTAAAAAAGCGGCATTAGTTAATAAAAAAGGTAAGAGAAAATAATGTTTGTTGACTATGGAAACGGGATGCATTTGGTAATTACAGGTGCTCCCGGAACCGGTAAGGGAACGCAGGCCGGAGTTCTGAAAAGAAAATACGGCATATGTCATCTGTCTGCCGGTGATATGTTGCGCGATGAGATTAAAAAAGGTACTGCCGTCGGCAAAAAGCTTGAGCCATTGTTGGCAAAAGGTAGTTTTGCGCCAGATGATTTGATTATTGAAATGGTTTCTAATCGAATCGAAGAAAAAGACTGCAAAAACGGATTTATTCTTGATGGTTTTCCGCGTACTATAATACAAGCCAACGTGTTGGATGATATGTTGGCTAAGAAGGGGATTAAACTCAATGCTGTGTTGGAGATTGTGGTTCCCGATGCAATTATTGTAGAAAGAATCCTTGGCCGATATACTTGTGCAACTTGCGGAGAAAGTTATAGCGATAAATTCCATAAACCGCGTGTTGCCGGCGTATGTGACGTATGCGGAGGAACAAAGTTTTCTAAGCGACTCGATGATACAAAAGAAACCGTGGAAAAAAGACTTGAAAAATATCGTGCAATTACGTATCCGACAATTGAGTATTATAAAAAAGAGGGTGTGCTGAGAAATGTTGATGGAAACGGCTCAGTCGATGTTGTTGCAGAGCGAATTGAGGACGTTTTAGAAAAATAAGAAAAAAATTAGCTAAAGCGTAAAGTTAAGGGTTGACACAAATAAATATTAGCATATAATCCGCTTAATTTTGAAAAGTGGTGATCAACTTTTTAATGTTAATTTTTAAACAATGGAGATGAAATTTGGCTCGTATAGCTGGTGTAAATATTCCGACTGCCAAAAAAATTGAAATCGCTTTGACTTATATATTTGGTATCGGTAGAAAAAATGCTCAAGATATTTGTGCAAAATCGGGAGTCAACCCAGAAGCACGTGTTAGCGATATGTCTGAAGAAGATATCGCTAAAGTTCGTGAAGTGATTGACCGTGACTACCTCGTAGAAGGTGAGTTGCGCCGTGAAGTTGGCGTTAACATCAAGAGATTGATGGATCTCGGATGTTACAGAGGTTTAAGGCATCGTAAAGGTTTGCCGGTACGCGGACAAAGTACAAAGCAAAATGCTCGTACCCGTAAAGGTAAACGTAAGACTGTTGCCAATAAGAAAAAATAGTAAGAGGTAGGTTCCCAATGGCAAAAGTAACAAATAAGAAAAAAGAAAAGAAGAATATCACTGCCGGTGTTGCACATGTGAATTCTACTTTTAACAATACTCGTATTACAATTACTGACGCTCAAGGCAATACTGTTTCTTGGGCAACCGCAGGTGCACAAGGTTTTAAGGGATCTCGTAAGTCGACTCCTTATGCTGCACAGGTTGCTGCTGAAGATGCAGGTAAAAAAGCTATGGAGTGCGGTGTGAAAACCCTTGAAGTTGAAGTTAAGGGTCCAGGTTCAGGCCGCGAATCCGCTATCAGAGCCTTGCAGGTTGTCGGTTTTACCATCACAACTATTCGTGATGTTACTCCGATTCCACATAACGGCTGTCGTTTGCGCAAACGTCGCCGCGTATAATATATCTGGATAGTGGGGCTGCACGTCAGCCCTGCCGTCTTTTGATTTTCGTAAATAGCATATGCACTAAAAATGAGGGTATCCCAGTGATTCAAAAGAATTGGCAAGAACTTATTAAACCGACTAATTTAGAAGTTGTTCCCAGCGATGGCGGAAACAAGGCTAAAATAGTGGTAGAACCGTTAGAGAGAGGTTTCGGTCTCACTCTTGGTAATGCATTAAGACGCATTTTGCTGTCTTCTTTGCAAGGCGGAGCTGTTACCGCCATTAAAATTGACGGTGTATTGCATGAATTTTCAGTTATTCCGGGTGTTCGTGAAGATGTTACCGACATCGTGCTGAATGTTAAGTGTTTGGCGGTAGCTGTTCATAGCGAAGGCTCAAAGACTATGACATTAAAAGCTGAAGGACCATGTGTCGTTACCGCAGCTATGATTGAAACCGGTCATGATGTTGAGATTATGAACCCAGATTTGGTTATTTGCAATCTGGATGCCGGTGCAAAAATTAATATGGAACTGACTGTCGGAACAGGCAAAGGTTATGTTATGGCAAGTCATAACAAGCCGTCTGATGCTCCAATCGGTCTTATTCCACTTGATACGTTCTATTCTCCGGTTAAGAGAGTTGCTTATCGCGTTGATAATGCTCGTGTCGGACAAGATACCGACTACGATAAATTGACTTTGATTGTTGAAACCAACGGTGTAGTTACTCCGGAAGATGCAGTAGCTTTCGCTGCTCGTATTTTGCAGGATCAGCTGAAGCCGTTTATCAACTTTGATGAGCCTGAAAACGAAGTTGAAGCAGAAAAAGAAGAATTGCCGTTTAACAAGAATTTGTTGAAGAAGGTTGAAGAACTTGAACTTTCTGTTCGTTCGGCTAACTGCCTGAAGAATGATAATATCGTTTATATCGGTGATTTGGTTCAAAAGACTGAAGCAGAGATGTTGCGTACACCTAACTTTGGTCGCAAGTCTTTGAATGAAATCAAAGAGGTGTTGGCTAAAATGGGAATCCACCTTGGTATGGATACTCCGGGATGGCCACCAGAGAATATTGAAGAGTTGATTAAGAGGGTCGATGACCACTTTTAGAAAACTCGTATAACGGTCAACTAATACAAAAACTTCATCAGCCGGTTCGGTCATGTACGTCTATGTACACTCCTCGCCGGCTGATTTGTTTTTTATTATTTGCCTCGTTCTTCGAGTTTTTTCGATATCGAGGAAAAAGAGAGAAATTTTCTCTCTTTTTATTTTGGCTTTATCTAAACCATTCTTTGCATTTTGTGAGAGCAAAAGGTGTTTTTTATTATTTGCTTCGTTCTCCGAGTTTTTTAGCGTTCGAGGATAAACGTAACCGGTCCGTCGTTAATAAGGCTGACCTGCATATCGGCTTGAAAGATACCGTTTTCGATCGGTACTCCGTTGCTTTTCAGTTGAGCCGAGAAATATTCGTAAAGAGGTTTGGCTTCTTCAGGGCGGGCGGCATTGTCGAATCCGGGGCGGTTGCCTTGGGTGCAATCACCGGCGAGTGTAAATTGAGAAATTACAAGGGCCGAGCCGCCAATATCTTTGACTGAGAGATTCATTTTGCCTTGTTCGTCCTCAAATATGCGCAAGTTTGCTGATTTGCGGGCTAAGTATTCGGCCTGTTGCGGAGTGTCGCCTTTGGCAATACCAATAAAAATCAGCAATCCCTGATTGATTTTTCCGACAATTTTGCCTTCGACCGTGACGTTGGCGTTTTTTACGCGTTGAAGCAGTAGTTTCATGGCTTTTCTCCTTATGCTTAAGAGTGGCGGATATTGGTTAAAATATTATTATAAAAATGCTTGCAAATATAAAAAATATTATATATATTGCGCTTGCATTGAAGGTGATTCGGTGCAAAACCGGTATGTATGAAGGTAGTATCGGTACGGAATTATCCGCTTTGCCAGTCAAAGCACAACAATATGAAATGAAAGGAAAATGCCATGAGACATGGTGATGCACATAGAAAATTTAATATGCCGACCAGCCAGAGAAGAGCTTTGTTCTCTAATCTTACCTGCGCTTTGTTGACACATGAACAAATCAAAATTACTTTGCCACGTGCAAAAGAGTTGAGAACGTTTGCCGATAACATGATTACTTTTGGTAAAAAAGGTGATTTGAACAGCCGTCGTTTGGCGTTGGCCTTTTTGCGTGATGAGGAAGTTGTTGCAAAGTTGTTTTCTACTTTGGCAGAGCGTTACAAAGATCGTAACGGCGGTTATACTCGCGTGCTGAAAGCAGGTATTCGTTATGGTGATGCTGCTCCGATGGCGATAGTTGAGTTGGTTGACAGAGATGTTAAGGCTAAAGGAGCTAAAGATTTGGCTCGCGTAGCTGCAGAAAAAGCTGCCGCAGAAGCTGAAGCTAAGGCTGCTGAGGCTGAAGCAAAGAAAGCTGAAAAAAAGGCTGAAAAGAAAACAGCAGAAGCAAAAGCCGAGAAACCGGCTGCTAAAAAAACAGCTGAAAAGAAGCCTGCTGAAAAGAAGGCAAAAGCTCCGGCAAAAACCAAGAAAACAGCAAAAACTGCTGAATAAATCTTACGATTTATGAGTAGAAAAACCCGCCTGATTTGGCGGGTTTTTTTGTGTTTGGGAGATAAAACTAAAGTTTTGTTACAGTTTTGTGAAAAATGAAAAGCGGTGTTTGTCATACACAGGACGAAAACGGATATATATTTAGTAAAAACAGTATGTTACGATGTGCATAATCGGCAAGAGGTGACAATGCGTGTTCGTTTATGGGTTGACTTTTGGGGGTAAAAAAAGTACAATATAATATATTATTGCGTTCTGGAGGGCCCATACCATGAAAAAAATGTACACTTATATTGTAGCAGCATTATTGATTGTTGCGTGTTCGCTGTGGTTTTATCATGCAAATGCAAAGGTATGTTTCCTTCCAGATGGAGAGTGTGGTGATAGCCGTAATGAAACGCCTGTTCCTCCTGAGGACGATGGTAGTGAAACTTGTTGTAATCCAAACGGTTCTTTGATTGATCCTAGGTATTGGAATTATGTAGGTCTTGGTGAATGGAAATTAGGTGATGCAGGTAAATGCGTAACCAAACGTCAATGTGATATTGATGGATGGAAATCTATTTCCACTTGTCCGGCGAATAACAAATATACCCATTGTTGCCCTCCTGAGTTTGTTTTGACAGAGTGTCCTGCGCCATCTACCATAAAATCTGAATGCGGACGATATGTTACGTGTAAGTGTAGCGAAAGTAAGTACAAATATTATCGCAATGATGGGGGACAGTGTACTGATGGCACACACATATATGAAAATGCCACGATATATAATGACAGTTGTTCAGTAAAGAATTATGATGAAGAGGAAGAAGATTGGGAAACAGTAACACGTTATGCAAAGTGTACTTGTGACAGCGAATTATATCCTTCAGATATTATACCGGAGGATTGCACAACATATGAAACTTGTACCGCTTCTGACGGTTCCCATCACTATAGATGCACAGCAACGTGTAATTACACAAAAACTCAAAGTAATTGCCAAGGTGGAATGTTATGTGGCAATCGCTGCACTCTAGGCGAAATAACATTCTATGAAACCTGCCGCATGGATTCTTGCGGTGACAGAACCGTTTACGAAAACAAAAACAGTGTCCAACATGCTGACACATGGGGTGAATGTCATAGCGATTGTGACACGGTAAAATATTACCCCACAAAATGTGAAAATGGATATGCCTTGTCAAACGGCACATGCATACAAAAAAGTTGTAAACTCGCTATTGAAAATTACTGGAAATATAAAAATGGCAACGAAAGTACGGAAAATAGCACCTACGTTTTATATACAGGCGCTGCTATATCATCTAGTGATAGTGAAAAAACGGTAATTGTCCCTGCTAATGTATCTGTGTATACTCATCTTGAGCATTTTGCAAACAAGAAAGTTATCTCCGGTACATTATATGGAGAACTTGTATATAATGTACCAAACCTTCCTAATACAGAGAAGTCTCTCATATCTGACATCAAAGAACAATGCGAGGTTCCACAGTTGACTTTTTCAGGTAACGTATCAAATAGTGGCTCATCTGATCAGAATTTTCATTTTGCGGGCATCAAGCTTCGTCAGTCAGACGGCTCGTTTAACGTATACGGTGGAAAGTTCAAGTGTACCAACTGCTCCATTGACTTGAAATTTTTGAATTTTTATAACACCGACGTCTATTTAAACTACAGCACCACTGAAAAAGATTTGAATAATAGTGTCGTCTATGATATCAACCCAACTGGTTGGAGTGGTGTTGGATCATGGTACGTATTTAATACGAATTCTGATAATGTTTATGTAAAAGGAAAAATACAACTTAAATTAGATTCAACAACAAAAACCTCTACCTTCAGATCTTTAGGTTATAATTACGATTTGACAGGATTTTTAATCCTCAATAATCCAAGAAATCGAAAAAATATAATATCTATTGAAGGATCAACTCGTCGTGTGGGGGCTCCCTATACATCCGATGAATGGGAAAAGAAAAATTTCAAAACTGATGAACTATATGTAATTGGAGCTATAGCTTTTAAGGATATAGTTATAGAAAGTAAACTAACCAATATTGGAGGTGCTAAAGGTATAAAAACTGCAACTTGTCAAAATGGGATGTCAAACTATCAGGGATATTGTCCTTCCCAGCCCCTCAATAGCATAACCGACCTTGGAGCTCGTTGTTCTAGAGCTGGAAATTTTATGACTTTATATCGTAGTGACTTTAACTTGAGAGATACCGATAAGCTCTATATCTGTACTGCGAGTGTTATCGGTCAACCTAACCGAAATGAGGCTGGAAATTGGTATGGTCTTGCAAACACCTATTCATCAATCAATTCTCGCTATGCATCTTCATCTGCAAAGCGATACTGTGCAATCATTAATAAGGATAAACGCCGTAGTGCTAGTAATGTTCCTACAGATTTATTTTGGATAAATTATCTTGGCGGTAACAATCCTGTGGCGGAGATTGTACCTAATGGAGTATTCTACTTCACCGATTATACCCACGCGCGTGATAATAATAATGAAGAGGGAGCAAAATGGACTTGCTCAAATATGAATCGGACAGATTGTCCTGACAGTACGGGGTATAAAGATACCGTTTATTCGTACGATATAACGCAAAATAATTTAGTTAAAGTATTAAGTTGTCGCACAAATAGTAATTCTTGTGATAATACGCCATTTATAGAAAGTACAACAGATACTTGTTATAGCTATTAAACCTTGCGGTTTGATCGCACTTTTGGTGCGTAACGGGGATTTTGCAGGGCATCAACAAAGCGGGGGGACAATTTCTTGTCCCCCCGCTTAACTTAGAACTTAATCACCTTTTAAGATAGGCGTTGAACTCCTCACGACAAACATGGTAAACATCACCAAATTTTATCTCGGTTCTACTCCTAAACAAATAATAAATCCAAGAATCATCGCGATCATACTCATGTAAACTAAAATCAACATTAGCACCGCTGTGTTCTATACATGAGAAATCAAATGCAATAAAACCATCATCGTACGAAGCTCGGCACTCACTTAATGAGTATTTAGAAGAAAACTGATTATACGTTACAACCAATTCCCTCGCAATCTCATGAACGGAAACAATGCCGGAAGAATATACTTCTCGTTCCTCACCTGTATCTTTAATTTCTATAGAACTTAAAGTTAAATCACTGGAACTGAGTTCTACTGCATCATGTAGCGAGGAACCTAAGTCACCCCACATTTCTACGGTGTATTTTTTTACTTCAGTTTTGTTGTCAGAGTATTGATGCCTAACATTTGCCCAGCTGGTATAAGTTGTATGAATGGGGCTATTATCAATATCCGAGATACCCTTGTCGATAAGCTCACTACTTACGATACAGGGGTGAGTACCAACGCGCTTCTTCAGAATAACATTGCCGTGCAAGGTATAATCTGCGCCGTTGTATTCAACCGTGATTGAGTGTTTGATCTTTTTGCGCAGATAGACATCCTTTCCGCCGGAGCTATTGGGCTCAAGAACAAAGCTCAAATCTTCAACACTGAACCCGTTATCTCTGTAGTTTTTGATTTTGTGGTAGGGCATGACAACATTTGTGTAGCCATCGTTATAGACAGCGACCTCATTTTCAAGCATATACCTAAAACCAAAACCATCAAAGTTAACGTTGTAGTAAGTCACTGAGTCGGTGACAGTCACATAGCCCTCGGTACGACGACCGTTTGTTCCGTAAGTGAACGCAAATTTAGGTTCACCAATATCAAAGGAATTTACGACAATCGTGGTGTCAAGGTTGTGGAACACCGCATGTAACATGACCGTAATGGTCGTCAAGTCGTCATCCGATGAAGCTCGAGCCGGAGCGCGTGAGGGAGCCGAATGGCGCCCGCTGGCGGTCTCAGCTTTGACCGTAATCATCGAATTGTAGGACAACTGTGTACCGGCACTTTCGGTGCCGCCACTGCCGGGAAGCGGTTTGGTGGTGACTTGGGTGTCAATGCCTTCGTCAACGACCTCACTCCTGATAATAACCTCCGGCTCATCTTCCTCGTGTGCGCATGATGCATAAAACATCATGCCTGCCAACATCGCCGATACGACGAGAATTGACCAAAGTCTTAAGTGTTTCATAGCGTATGAATTTTGAAAAGATTAATAATAAATTTCGTTCCATAAAAACTGTAAATAATAATTAGTAAAAACTGTTCCGTTTATAGTCCGGTAGACTGTCAACAAATTGTGGCGGAGTCGCAGTTGCAAAAAACTAATATATCTAATAAACAGCAATAAAAAAGCATCGCCACGCTTTAGGGCGATGCTATCATTGATTTTTTAAAATGTCATTAATAAAAGAGATTTTTTAAGAGAGTTTTGTGAAAAACAGTGTGTTATAGGAGCGAGCTATCGGCTGTTATAATCGCGGTGGGAGGCGGAACTGTGCATGGCGGATCTAACCTCGGGAGGCATGCTTCGGTACACGCGACGTGAAATAGAGCAACATTTGCGCGGGAATTCTTCTCTTCCGTGTTCTGTTTGATTATAAACTACTCGCATGGCGTTTTTTAGTTCTTGCGATTTTTGATAACGTACAGCATGAGGAATTTTGAGTAAAACATATGTGGCTTTATCAAAAGTTTTAAGACACTCGTTATATTTTTCGTTATCAAGAGATAGGCGTTTAGCCCTGTCAAACAATTCGTCATAATAAGGGTATGCAAGTTGCCCGATGATTTCTTTTGTGTTGGGATGGTTTTGCATGGTTATAGTCATTTTTTTTACAGCTTTGTCAGCGTAATCAAAACTTTCTTTTGCCGAAGATATATCTGCAGTTCTTTTCAGACTGACCAACATAAAGTATAATCTTGTATCGTCGTTTTTATTTTTGCCGGTAGTGGCGTTGATGTATGATTTTATGTGTTTGCGCCAATCTTTTTCATAATCAGGCTCCATCGGAAGCTGTGAGCGGAAGTAATAGGCATAGCAAAGCGCAAGGCGATCAGTTTGATCCGGTTTTTGGGGAAAAGTGGAGCGCAGACCGTTAATAATCTGGCTAAGCTCAAGGTCGGGAGCAGGAGAATTGCTTGTTTGATAAGACCAGTAGTCTCGCATTTGCTGTTTGTAAAACTCGAAATCTTGCTCGGCCATTGGCGTTCCCCTGTCTAGATTTTTTTTGTCATTTTAACAAAAGTTATGCCGTTATCTTCAAATATGTCGCCTTCTGCCTTAAAACCAAGTGTCTCATAAAAATGTACAACAGAGAGCATGGCGTGCATAATCAGTTTTGAATAGCCGGCTTTTTTGGCGCGTTTTTCAGCGTAACTGACCATGAGATGCCCGACTCCTTCTCGTTGGTACTTGGTATCAACGGCAACTTGCATAAGGCGAATCTCTTTGTCGTTTAAGGGAATCATCATCAATCCGCCGACAAGCTTATCATCCAAGCTTTCTACACAGCCGATATGGATGTAGCCGATTTCTTTTTCGCGGTAGCTGTCCAAAAACTTTAGCCCCAGTGGTTCAAGAAGAACCTTATATCGCAGTTCAACCAGCTCGTCATAGCGGGCGGAACCAAAATCTATATCAATCATCTTTTTCATCATAATTCTCCTTAATACTTTGAGGCATATATTTAATTATTAGCATATTTCATCGTCACAATCAATAATATATTGATAAAAGCTTTTTTTTATTTTATGTATAAGGCAGGAAATAAGTGAGATAGAGAATGACACAGGATTTGAGTTTAATTAGAAATTTTGCAATTATTGCACATATTGATCATGGCAAATCTACGCTTGCCGACAGGTTGATTGAGTATTGCGGTGGGTTAAGTTCACGCGAAATGCAGGAGCAGGTGCTCGATTCAATGGATATTGAACGCGAACGCGGAATTACAATTAAGGCTCAGACTGTGCGGCTGAATTATCATGCAAAAGATGGTAAAATTTATCAGCTTAATTTGATGGATACGCCGGGGCATGTGGATTTTTCGTATGAAGTGAGCAGATCTTTGGCATCGTGCGAGGGATCAGTGTTGGTCGTTGACGCAACACAGGGAGTTGAGGCACAGACCTTGGCAAATGTATATTTGGCAATCAATAATAATCATGAAATTGTGCCGGTTTTGAACAAAATTGATTTGCCGTCGGCAGAACCGGATAAGGTGCGTCAGCAAATTGAGGATGTTATCGGGCTTGATGCTTCAGATGCGGTCGAGACTTCAGGCAAAAGCGGTTTAGGAGTGCCGGAGCTGTTGGAAGCAATAGTAAACCGTCTGCCGGCACCAAAAGGTGATGAAACTCGGCCGTTGAAAGCCTTGCTGATTGACAGCTGGTACGACAGCTATTTGGGGGTGATTATTTTAGTGCGTGTGCATGATGGAGTTATTCGCAAAAAGCAACAAATTCGTATGATGTCAAATAATGCAACATATCAAATCGATAAAGTCGGTGTTTTTACTCCGAAAATGCAAGATGTTGATGCGTTGTATCCGGGAGAAATAGGTTTTATTACGGCAAGCATTAAAAGTGTGAGCGATTGCCATATCGGGGACACGATTACCGACAATAAATTGCCGTGTGATGAGCCTTTGCAAGGGTTTAAGCCCTCAGTGCCGGTGGTGTTCTGCTCAATTTTTCCGGTAGACAGCAGTCAATATGATAACCTTAAAGATGCATTGGCTAAGCTGAAGTTGAATGATGCCAGCATTGACTATCAAAACGAAAATTCAGCAGCTCTGGGACTTGGTTTCAGATGCGGGTTCTTGGGGTTGTTGCATATGGAGATTATTCAGGAACGTTTGGGGCGCGAGTTTGATCTGGATCTGATTACGACTGCACCGTCGGTGGCGTATAAAATCAATTTGACCTCAGGACAGCAGATAACTTTGCATAATCCGGCGGATATGCCCGATCTGACAACAGTGGCTTCAATTGAAGAACCTGTTGTAAAAGCGACAATTTTGGTGCCAGATGAATATTTGGGCGCAGTCTTAAAACTTTGTAATGATCGACGAGGTGAGCAGGAAGAACTAACCTATGTCGGGTCGCGTGCGATGGTTGTGTATCGTATTCCACTGAATGAAATTGTGTTTGATTTTTATGATCGCCTGAAGTCAATTACTAGCGGATATGCCAGTTTTGATTATGAATTAATAGGGCATCAGGTATCGGATTTGGTCAAGGTACAAATTTTGATTAATGAAGAACCGGTTGATGCATTGGCGTTTTTGTGTCATAGGTTGGAGGCTGAATCTCGCGGAAGACAAATCTGTGAAAGGTTGAAAGATTTAATCCCGCGGCATTTGTTTAAAATTCCTATTCAGGCAGCAATCGGCGGAAGAGTGATTGCACGTGAGACAATCTCGGCTTTACGTAAAGATGTGACGGCAAAATGTTATGGTGGCGATATTACTCGTAAGCGTAAGTTGTTGGATAAACAGAAAAAAGGAAAACAGCGTATGCGCCAGTTCGGAAAAGTAGAGATTCCGCAATCAGCGTTTATCGAGGCATTAAGAATAGGAGATCAATAAAAAAACGGGATAAAATCCCGTTTTTTTATTGCAGCCTGTCCTTGAGTTTGTTCCATCCGGTGTTTTGTCGTACAGTTTCTTCATCTTGCTGTTCAACTTTTTTCTGAGTTTCGGTTTGCCATTTGCGTATCGGTTCACTGTCTTTTTTGATTAATTTTCGTTGTTCTTCACTCTTGGCGGTGCCATTGGGGACAGTTTGATTGAGCAAAGCCGGAGATACAAATTCCTGATGGCGTGAATTCATATTTTTTACGGTTTCTTCAATATATTTTGCGCCGGGACGGAAGTTGTAGGCGTTGGTCCTGTCGCCGTAGAATACAGCGATGGCATGGCATGGTGATGATAATAAAACATCTGTATGATCAACGCCACGGACAAAACGGAACATTATTTTAGGTTGAACAAGGCAGTTTTCTGATGAGGTGAAATCAACCGAATCAGCAGCTGAGAAAAGGTTACGGCGTATTGTGTCGATTTCTTCAGCAGTTAGTGTGCCACAAAAGCCACGAATCGGAAAACCATCTAAAATGTAGCCCAAATAACCTTCATCTTTAGGAAAAATCTCATAACAAAAAGCTTGTTCGGCCTCAAAAATGTTTTTCATTGCATAACTGTCAATTTCATCAGCAAAACGTCTTAGCGGAGTTTTGGACAGTGGTTCAGGCTTTTTTTCCTGCCAAGGGTTATTGTTTGATGAAAAAAACGGCGTGCCAATCGGCAATTGCGCATTGGCGCTAAAAACAAATGCAAAACTCAAAAGCAACGAAAGTACAATTTTGTTATACATATTGGTTCTCCAATAATCTGTTTATATTAATATTATATCCCTACAGTGAGGATTTACAAGATAATTGTTATTTTCTTACTAAGGGTTTGTATCTGATTGCATGCGGGTTGCAGGCGTCATCACCGAGGCGGGCGCGTTTGTCTTTTTCATACTCCTCGAAGTTGCCCTCAAACCAAACGACTTTGCTGTCACCTTCGTAAGCCAGAATATGAGTAGCTAAACGGTCTAAAAACCAACGGTCGTGAGATGTAACCAAGACGCAACCAGGGTAGTTCATAATGCCTTCTTCAAGTGAACGTAAAGTATCGACGTCAAGGTCGTTTGTAGGTTCATCAAGTAATATTACATTTGCTCCTTTGCGTAACATTTTGGCCAGATGGACACGGTTGCGTTCACCGCCGGAAAGTTGTCCGACTTTTTTCTGCTGATCTGTTCCCTTAAAATTAAACTGTCCGACATAGGCGCGAGAAGGAAATTCTTTTTTGCCTAAATTTATCATGTCTTGCCCGTCAGAAATTTCTTCCCAAATGGTTTTGTTGGGATCGAGCTCGTCACGCCCTTGGTCGACATAACCGAGATCAACGGTATCACCAAGGCGAATAGTACCTGAATCGGGTTTTTCCTGTCCGGTAATCATGCGGAAAAGAGTGGTTTTTCCAGCTCCGTTCGGACCAATGATGCCGACAATTGCTCCCCGCGGAATTTTGAATGACAAGTCATCAATAAGCATGCGATCACCATAACCTTTGGAAATATGTTCGGCTTCGATTACAAGATCACCGAGGCGTTCGGTCATCGGAATATTGATGTTTGCAGTAGTAATCTTATCTTTGGTTGAAGCTTGTAAAAGTTCTTCATAAGCATTGATACGAGCCTTTGATTTTGCTTGTCGAGCTTTGGGATTTTTTTTAATCCACTCAAGTTCGTTAGCAAGGGTGCGTTGACGAGCTGATTCTTCTTTTTCTTCTTGTTCAAGGCGTTTTCTCTTCTGTTCGAGCCATGAAGAATAATTACCCTCATAAGGTATGCCCTGTCCGCGATCTAGTTCCAAAATCCATCCGGTGACATTATCCAAGAAATAGCGATCGTGAGTAACCATTACAACTGTTCCATTATAATTTTGCAGGTGTTTTTCGAGCCAAGCTACAGATTCCGCATCTAAGTGGTTAGTAGGTTCGTCAAGCAGCAATAAATCAGGTTTTTGCAGCAATAAGCGGCATAAAGCAACACGGCGTTTTTCGCCACCGGAAAGCTTAGTAACATCACTTTCGGCGGGGGGACAACGTAGGGCGTCCATGGCAATTTGAACATTTCTTTCCAAATTCCATCCGTTGCAGGCATCAATTTTTTCTTGGAGTTCGGCTTGCTTATCAATAAGAGCGTTCATCTCGTCGTCGGTCATCGGCTCGGCAAAACGAGCGGATACGGCCTCAAATTCTTTGAGCAAGTCACGGGTTTCACCAAGTCCGTCCATTATATTTTCAATGACATTTTTGGCAGGGTCAAGCTTGGGCTCTTGCTCAAGGTAGCCGACTTTTACGCCCTCTGCAGCCCATGCCTCACCATTAAATTCTTTGTCAACGCCGGCCATAATTTTGAGCAATGTTGATTTTCCGGCACCATTAACACCAAGGACTCCGATTTTGGCACCGGGGAAGAATGATAAAGTTATGCCCTTAAAGAGCTCTTTTCCGCCAGGAAATACTTTAGTAAGATTTTGCATTACATAAATATATTGATATGATGCCATGATAAGTTTTGCTCCATAAAATTAACGGTTTTTATTACTTATGTGACGGACACGACTTTTTTCAATATTTTGCGTCGGTCTAATTTGTAGTTGTTGCGGCGCAGAGTATGTTTGAGAAACCTGAGGTGCAGGTATGCTTTGCGATTGGGCGATTGGCTTTGATACAATCTGTTTGTTGGCAGTGGTGGTAGTTTTATTTTGTTTGTTGGAACCTTTTTGGTATATGGACAAGGCGTTTTGGCGATTTATGTTTTCATCTTCTTTCAGCAAGGTTGCATCATAGGGGTGGCGAGGGCGAAAAACTTTGCCATCGTACATCTTGATAGTTCCATCACGGTAGAGCGTAGTCTTAAAAATTTTCTGCTTGTCAAAACGGGCATTGATTTCGTCGCAGTCAAAGAGGTTGTTTTTTTGTTTTGAGACGAACGCTTCAACTTTTGCGGAATTGAAAGCTTTCATGCCTTTTTCCTGTACTTGGTCGCTGGCAGCTTTGGTTATGAGGATGGCACGAGCCAGCATTTCAAAAGTTTCGTACTTTGGGGAGCCACAAGCCATGGCAGTGCCGGAAACAGTTCCTAAGGCTTGCATTTCATCAAGATATGATGTTAATGAGCCGTTTTGAGCCCAAGCCTGACTGATTATACTCAAGATAAAACCTATTGAAAATATTAATCTTTTCATTTATGTCCTCGTGTTAATCAGCTTGGTATTATATGTTAAATATTTTACTTTGCAAACAATCTTTGCAGTTGGGCAAAAATATGGTTGACAAATGATGTGTTTTATCATAAGTTGCAGCCAAATATTTGTGTAAAGGAAATGTGTTATGAAACTGTTTAGCTCTTTAAAATCTAAGAAAAATCGCGATAAAGACTGCAAAATTGTTCGTCGTAAAGGTCGTATTTTTGTTATTAATAAAAAGAATCCCAAGTTCAAAGCTTGCCAAGGATAAAAACGCATATAACAAGCTCATCCAGAGCCAAAATTGCGAAATCAGAAGTTGCCTTATGGGCTTCTAATACATAAAAAACTCTTTAGATAGATTACATATGTTTGTGTCGCTAAAGAGTTTTTTTATTATCACTTTATATACTTCGTGCTTATCTGAGGCTGTTGCAAAAAAATTGACATTAAGTGATTTTGACTATATATCATATCTGTAATGCGGATTATCAATATAATTATTAGCAACTCAATACCGTTTTATGAATACAATTATTATTAGATCAAAACCATTTTTTTATGAAATTTGACGCAATTACTTTTACTTACAATGGTGACAAAATTGAAGCTGAGGCTAATCCAGGCGCGCTTATAGAGAGTGCAGTGAACGAGGCTTCAAGATTGGCTCGCCGGCTTAACATGGTTGTTATTCTTATTCACAATGCTGATCGAATTGTAATCGGTCCACGAGCTAAAAAGGGTAATGTAATGGAGCGCTGGTCAAGGAAGCACCCCTGATTTCTGTTTACAACAAAGCCCACCAATTGGTGGGCTTTGTTGTGTTTAGTTATGGTAGTAACGGTGACCAAGCAGGATCAGAAGCATCTGCAGGTGTTACAATCATACGCTCATTGTATCCGGTAAGGTCAATAGAGTATAGTTTTACCGGAGCGGCATTTCTACCGTTACCGCGGTCTTGTCGGAAGTACATAAGCACGCGTCCGTTCGGAGCCCATACAGGAGCTTCTACCAAATATCCGCTGGTGATTAAACGCTCACCACTACCATCAGGGTACATTACACCAATATAAAATTGTCCGTCTGCCATCTTGGTAAAGGCAATATAGTCCCCACGTGGTGACCATACCGGTGTGGCATAACGCCCTTTGCCGAAACTGATGCGATGAACATCACTACCATCAGCGTTCATTACATAAAGCTGTTGGTTACCTCCGCGGTCTGAGTTGAAGACAATTTTTGATCCGTCAGGTGAGTAACTTGGAGAAGTGTCAATAGCAGAGCCTGTGGTTAATTGTTTGCTTTTACCGCTTTTTAAGTCCATTTCATAAATATTGGTTATGCCGTTTTGGGCGTAGCTGAGTAACAGTTTTGAGCTATCCGGAGAAAATACCGGAGCAAAAGTCATGCCTTTGAACTGTCCGACCAGCTTTTGGTTTCCGCTTTCGATATCGAGTATATAAACGCGAGGTTTGTCACCGGCAAAAGAAAGATAAGATACTTTTTGCAGGTTGGGTGAAAAGCGCGGAGTAAGAGCCATGGCGGCACCGTTGGTCAAGAATTTGTGATTTTCACCGTCTTGATCCATAATGGCAAGACGTTTGATGCGGCGAGTAGCAGGACCGCTTTCAGAAATATAAACAATACGAGTGTCAAAATATCCTTTTTCACCGGTAAGTTGCTCGTAAATGGCATCGGCAATCACGTGTGCAACACGGCGCCAGTTGTCTTTTGTGGTGGTAAAGGATTGACCTTTGAGTTGCTCCTCGGCAAAAACATCCCATAATCTGAATTCAATTTTGAGGCTATTGGCACCGGTCTCTGTGATGGCACTTTGTACCAGAGCGAGAGAGTTAATGGCTTGCCAATCGGCAAAAACCGGCATCTCATCAATTGATTTGAATTTTTGGATGTAGCTTTTCTCTGAAATTATGCGAAACAGTCCCGAGCGTTCCAAATCGGCAACGACGACTTCACGAATCTGTTCGCCGTAATTTTCGGCACTGCTGTTGTTACCAACCATCGGAGCAATAGCAATGGGCATAGGATCACGCATGGCTCCGTTGACATCTATCATGAGCTCAGCGCGTACGGGCATTGCAAACATAAGCAATAACAAAGATAACAGAGAAAATTTTTTCATTTTTATAACTTTCAAAATTTAAGATTTTACTTAATGTAGAAGTTAGTATAATATTATTAAAATTTCATTAGCAAGAGAGGATTTATTTAGTGAATTTGTTTGATTTTAAACAAGCAATCGCGCCCAAGAAAGCTATAATCGGCTTTGATTTTGGTACAAAAAGGTTGGGTGTGGCCGTGTCTGATTTGACGTGCACAATTGCAAGTGCATATACGATTATTGAGCGCAAAAATAAAACGGCAGATATTGAAAAAATAAAAAAAATTATTGCCGATAAGGAAGTCGGGGGTATGGTTTTTGGTTTGCCGTTGCAAATGAACGGACAGGAAGGGGAGGTCGCTACTGAGACAAGAAAATTTGCGGCGTTTGTTGAAAAAGAAACCGGACTTCCGTGTGCTTTTTGGGATGAGAGATTGTCATCGTCAGCAGTTGAGAGTTTTTTGATCAGAGATGTTGATATGTCACGAGAAAAACGAAAGAAAATACTTGATGCCTCAGCAGCGTCGTACATTTTGCAAGGTTTTTTAGATGCGTTAAAAAAAGCCTGATTTTATATCAGGCTTTTTTAGTTTTTTTATTCTTCACCAACATACATGCCGGTTAGACGAGCCGCTTTGACTAAATCGCTTTTTGTATCAAGAAGTTTTGTACCCTCTTTAACGACTTGGTCGAGGTCATAATCACAAATTTTGTTGTTTTTGAGAGCTACCATACGGTTGGTTTTGCCTGCTTCAAGCATTTGAACAGCATGCGCTCCAAACATTGTTGCTAAGATGCGGTCGATTGCGGCAGGATTACCGGAACGCTGAGTATGTCCGAGTGTGGTGACTCGGGTTTGAAACTCTTGGCAGCGCTTGTTGATTTCGGCACTCAGGTATTGACCGATGCCACCATAAACGGTTTCACCAATTTTGTTGGTGTTAACTGACATATGTTTGCCGTCTTCTCTTTTTACACCTTCAGAAACTACGATAAGAGCATGGTTTCTGCCTGATTTTTTAATGGATTTGAGCTTATCGACAATGGAATCGATTTTGTACGGGATTTCCGGTACAAGGCAAATGTCAGCCATGCCGGCAAGTCCGGCGTGCATAGCAAGATGACCGGCATCACGCCCCATGACTTCGAGAATAAGTGCGCGGTTGTGAGAGCGGGCGGTCAGCAACAGACTATCAAGTGCCTCGCAACAAACTTGGCAAGCAGTTGCGAATCCAACAGAAGAATCGGTGATTGGAGTGTCATTGTCAATTGTTTTTGGTATGCCAACCATTTTGATACCGGCTTTGTGGCAGTAGTTGCTGACTATGTTCATTGAACCGTCACCGCCGACGACAACAAGAGCATCGAGTCCAAGTTCGCGAGCTCCTTCTCCAAAACGTTTAGACAAGGTCTCGACGGATTCAAGCTTTACTCCACTGTTAAGTGAGCCAAGATATGAACCGCTAAGGCGCGGCCACGGAGTGTTGGAAAAATTTTCAGGAGTGAGAATTTCATATTGAAGAGGGCGATTGGTTAATCCGTCGGTGCCGAATTTAATGCCGTAAATTTCCCAGCCTTTAAGCGATGCGGCGTTGACAACCGATCTGATAACAGCGTTTAAGCCGGCGCAGTCACCACCACTGGTTAAAATACCAATTCTTTTGATATTACTCATAGTCAGACTCCTATAACGAAATTATGGTTGATTAATTATCACAAATGTGGTACATTTCAATACAAAATTTTATGAGAGTAATAACTTTTGAACAAAAATTTATTGAACAAAGCAATAGGATTAGCTCAAAATGATTAAAAATGAAAATCTCGGAAAACTTCAACATCAACTTTGTGAATTGAAGCTGGAAGAAAGAAGAGTCTGCTCAGATATAAGGCATTTGGTGGCACGCAATAATACAATAGATTTTGCTAAAGCCAGACAACTGAATGCGTTGCGTAGCGGCGTAAAGAAGAAAATTGCAACCGTCGAGTCTAAAATTATGCCGAATATTATCGCATAAAATTCTTGCATTTGTTTTTTTTGTGTGCTATTCAGCATGCATTGTTTAATTTTTTAGAAGTTGAAATGAGGTGATTTAAGTGGTTCAAGTTACTGTTATCGGTAATGATGTAGGTCAGTCTTTGAAGGTTTTGAAGAAGAAAATGCAACGTGAAGGCATTTTTCGTGAAATGAAACTGAGACGTTGCCACGAAAAGAACTGTGAGAAAAAAGCTCGCCGTCAGGCTGAAGCTATCCGCAGATCTCGTAAACAGCTTCGTAAACGTTTGGATACTGAAGGATTCTAGTTCCTAAGGTGTTTAAAGGTAAAGCCTCCCGAATAGGGAGGCTTTTTGCTAAATGAAATAATCATTTTTGGGGATTATTTATAGATAACCATTTCTATTGGTGGCAGTTTTGCAGTTTCATCCAATTTACCACCACAGTTACGCGTTGCGTTGGTTGAGTATACAGCGGCAAAGGTATTATTATTGCCATCTGTTGTAGCGTCTAATGCCTGTTCTGCTGTGTAGGTGACGCAAGGTTCTGAAGATTTAAGATTTGCTACAGTTCCATTGTCTGATCCACCAGAGTGTGATGGAACAGGAGTAGGATTAACATAGAATCTTTTTCCTATTTCTTTATCAGGTACATTTTGTGCATTGGCATTGAAACTACACACCAATGCCAAAGCTAAGATTAACAATATTTTTTTCATGGCCATTCTCCTCAAAAATAATTGTTAAATCGCATTATGGGGTAATGCGTAAGTATTAATATTGCTAT